>JAUHQG010000071.1 GCA_030408475.1 Candidatus Amphrikana amoebophyrae | reverse complement strand
GAGGGCAAAACGCGTCCCGCGTTTTGCCCATTCTTAAGCTTGAAATTAGATCCGAAGGATCGAATAAGAGATTAAGCAGCAAAAACTACTGCAGAGGAATCTTTTTCAACAACGCCATACTGAACAGAAGATGTATAAATTTTCCAACCTCTTTCTTTTTGAGAGAAATGTTTTCTCCAAGAGAGCATTGGAGAACAATTTAAGCGACATAAAGAAGAGCGCCAGAGTTCAAACTCTAAAGAGACAGGATTGGTTTGAAAAGTAAAATAAAAAGGAGTCCAATTCGTATCTGCAACAAATAGAGTTGGAGGCAGGCTAAACCCTTCATCTCTTAAAATGGTGACTATTCTTTCTTCCATGCAGAGATCAAAATGACCATGTTTAACCATTTGAAACTTCAATAGGTTGCATAGAGAAGAGTAGGTTGTAAAGCCAGACACCTCAACCTCACCAAAAAGTGATGGATACTTGGCTACAATTTTCATAATATCTTGCTCATTAAATATAGGGAGTGCTGATGCAAGAAATCCTTGAATCATTTCATCCAACTGTTCTCTAGTTGCTTGAAAGTGTAACTGAATAAAAAACTTAATCACTTTATCTGACCATTTCTTTAAGTTAATTACTTTTTCCATAGAAAACTCTCTAGAAATCTCATGAGAAATTTCTAAACTATTTTTCTCTAATAGTTGAGTAAATAGAAATTCTTGTTCATCTCTATTTAATATTACTGATTGGTAAAAGTCTTTGCCAGGTTCAATGACTTCATCTCGTAGCCAAGTGTAAGTAAACCCTTTTTCTTTCCACCCTTGAGCAAATAGAGGCATATGAGGCATTAATAAAGCAGCATGCGATGGAGTTTCCAATAGCAGTCTATTTTCAGTGCTCGGAAGTTCCTTTAACAAATCAATCCAATGGACTGCTAGTTCTTGGGGTGTTTGTGGCTTTACATCATCGATTATAAGTTTATTTACTTGAGAATAATAGCAACGAACCAAAGTTTCCAAAGTTCCACCAGAAATATAACTCCATGGGGAAGTATTATTAGAAACACCTTTTTGTTTAATTCTTTTATATGCACTGAGCATAAAATCTTTGCTTTGTAAATGATCACAAATCTTTCGAGTTACGAGCTCAATTTCGTCTTTCCCTTTTTCCCACTCACAACCATTAATCATAATAGGTTCTATTGAGATAAAAAAGTCTTGTAAAGCCGCAATATATCCCTCTTCTTCATAAATGGCAGTCCATACTAGTGGTTCATTTCTTCCATGTTTATATACAAGCCTAAAACCTGCCGGGCTATCTGCAAAAAGCGAAGGATTCACCTCTTTTAAAGAAGGCTCATATATCTCTTGGAAGTAGAGTTTGAAAAAAGATTCAAATTGCTCTAATAAGTAGATAAAAAATTGAGATGTGTGTTTCGCATCATCATTTAATTTTTCCATCATTTCTTCAGTTGCCCGCAAATGTCCCATTAGAGCATGAGCTTCTGCTTTTAATGATCTAACTCGATCAGGATTAGTCTCCCTTTTCATCCTTGAATGTGTCGCATTTAAATGATTATTTGCCCTTTCAACCTCTTGTTGCATCTCCATTAATTCTTGATTACAATCTTTAAGTCGCTGCTCCAAATATAAATAAACAATCTGGCCAACCCCCCCTTCTTCTTGATGTTCAAAGCCTAATGCTGCTACCATATTCCACTTGAAGGCATTCACTTCAAAGTCAGTAAAAGATGCTATCGTATATTCCCAAGATTTTAACAATGGATTTGAAAAATAACTAATCAACTTTAGCTGAATACTCTTCTCCCTCTCTAAGAGAGTATTTACCTTTGATTCAACTTGTGCCGCACTCTTTGCTTTCACCCTAAGGTGTGATGATGATAACTTAGAACGCTTTTGTATCACCTTCACTTCTTCTTCTGTTAAACCACAGTTTTTTAATAAAATTGCCCTGAGTAACTCTTTGATTGTAAGTGTATTAGGTGTTTGAATGTAAAGCCGCTTTACATTCAATCCGCATAATTCAAGCACTGGCTTTACATTTTTAGCGGGTTGATTTAGAATATCTTCGCCATAGTTTAAGGAGATAGGAGATTTAATTTCTTCACCATTCATAACTCTTTTTAATCGTCCTAAAGTGAGCAAGTCAAAAAGATCGTCCATCATTTGATCAATTTGCTCAGATTGAATTAATATGGCAGGAGCAGTAGCAAAGCAAGAGCCTACAGTTTGACGAAGAGGGGTAATAAGCGCAGAAAAAGCGGCCATTTTGACTTCTTTACGCCCTACTATGCTTCCCATCTCTAGTTGAAGAGTGTCACGAACTACTTCACTTATATATTGAGAGGCAAGAGGAGGAGAGAATCGATTGAACTTGAGTAACAATTTTTCATCATCGAGTAATTTTTGGCACACATAAATAATTTGTTGAAATTGGTTTTGTTGAAATTGATCATAGGGATAGGAAAAGAATTGAGCTGGCTTTACACGGTCAATTGCCTCAATAAGTCTTTTCTTATCTAACATATCACCATGAGCAAAAAGCCACTTGGAAAAGGCCTTACCTCTTTGATTTAATTGATAAAGTAAAATGTCACTAGAGTCACAATTTTTTAAGCTAGCACAGATTTTAGCTTCTTCAGTGAAGTTAAATATTTCGTTATTTGGGGGCGTTTGAGCTTTAAATAACTTATAATATTGCTCTAGGAGGTAATTTTTCATTCAATTTTTTGCGTTTTAACCAATTCTAAGATAATATCAACTCTACCAAATTAGAGGTAAATGTTAAATGGTTATGCACGTCAAATTTCAAGAAAATGATATTGAGCTAGAAGATGGCTCTACTGGTTTTGATCTCATTGAAAAACTAAATATGCGATCCCCACACGAAGCAAATGCTTTTCAAGTTAATGGAAAAACGACTGATTTATTAACCCCACTTTCAAATGGCGATGAAATAAATATCTTTGACTTTACCCAAAAAGAAGGGAAAGAAGTTTTTTGGCACACCTCAGCCCATGTTTTAGCCCAAGCTGTTTTACGACTTTATCCTGAAGCTGTGCCTACTATTGGCCCACCAATAGAAAATGGTTTTTATTACGACTTTGCTAACCTCAATATTTCAGTAGATGACTTTCCTAAGATTGAAAAAGAGATCAAAAACATTCTTAAAGAAAAGTATCGCACCACTAAATATACTTTCAAAAATAAAGCTGAAGCCCTAAAGAGATTTAAAAGAAATAAGTACAAACTAGAACTTATAGAAAGCTTTGATGATAACTCTGAACTTACAGCTTATGAGCAAGGAGAGTTTTTTGATCTTTGTCGAGGACCCCACCTTCCTAATCTCGGTAAAATTAAAGCGTTTAAATTAATGAAGACTTCGGGCGCATATTGGAGAGGAAATTCAGATAATGAAATGCTAACAAGAATTTATGCTGTCTCTTTTCCAGATAAAGAAGACCTAAAGCAATATTTACATGTTTTAGAAGAAGCTCAAAAAAGAGATCATAGAATTCTCGGCACAAAACTAGATCTCTTTTCTTTCAAGGAAGATGGCCCTGGAATGCCTTTTATCCATCCAGCAGGGATGATTATTTGGAATCGACTTTTAGACTTTTGGCGCCAGCTTCATGAGGCTGAAAATTACCTCGAAATTAAAACCCCTATCATGCTCTCGCAAAATCTTTGGGAAAAATCGGGCCACTGGGCTCACTATCATGAAAACATGTATACATCAGAAATTGATGACAAAGTTTATGCTATAAAACCAATGAACTGCCCAGGCGGCATGCTCTATTACAAGAGTCATCGACATAGTTATCGCGAATTTCCTCTTAGAGTTGGTGAGATTGGCAATGTTCATCGCCATGAAATGTCTGGCTCAATCAATGGACTTTTACGAGTCCGTACTTTCCATCAAGATGATGCTCATATTTTTATGACGCCTGCACAAATAAAAAGTGAAATTATCAATGTCTTGAAAATCTCTAAAACCATTTATGAAACTTTCGGGTT
Source organism: Candidatus Amphrikana amoebophyrae (assembly GCA_030408475.1). GTDB lineage: Bacteria > Chlamydiota > Chlamydiia > Chlamydiales > JACRBE01 > Amphritriteisimkania > Amphritriteisimkania amoebophyrae. The sequence goes on along the minus strand of JAUHQG010000071.1, from coordinate 39,005 downwards.
GAACTATCGGTTTGAGCTCTCAACTAGACCTGAAAAATCGAAAACGATTGGTACTGACGAAGAATGGGAAACAGCTACTAATGGTTTGCGTGATGCTCTTGATGAATGGGGCGAGTCCTACCAAATTAATGAAGGTGATGGCGCTTTTTATGGTCCTAAAATTGATATCCATGTCCAAGATGCTCTTGGTCGCTCATGGCAATGTGGTACAATTCAACTTGATATGTCTTTACCTGAAAGATTTGATTTAGAATATACAGACAGCGATGGACAATTAAAAAGACCTATCATGATTCATAGAGCACTTTATGGGTCAATAGAGCGGTTTTTTGCTATTTTAATTGAGCACTACACTGGACGATTCCCTCTTTGGATTAGTCCAAGGCAAATATTAATTGTACCAGTAGCTGATCGCCATGTAGATTTTGCGAATCAAATTAAAAAAACTTTGCGAGCAAAAGGCTTTACATGCGAAGTGGACAGCTCAAATGAGTCTGTTTCTAAAAAAATTAGATCAGCCCAAGTTTTGCAATATAATTATATGCTCACTATTGGAGACCAAGAGCTTGAGCAAAAGACAATTAATGTAAGAACGCGTGAAAATCACCGCGCAGGAGAAATGAAGCTAGAGGAGTTTTTGTCTAATGTGTTAGAAGAAGTTAACGCAAAAGCCTTAACACCAATTTTTCATTCTGAACAGGAAAAAGTAAATTTATGAAAGTAATTGCAGTCAGTAGTTTCAAAGGAGGTACAGCTAAAACCTCAACGACACTTCATGTGGGAGCAGCCCTTGCTAAATTTCACAATAAGAAAGTTCTTTTAATCGATTTTGATTCTCAAGCCAATTTAACCACTGGACTTGGGATTGATCCTGATGAATTTGATTCTATGGCCTCTGTTTTACAAGGGAAAACTGCTGTTGGAAAAGTAATTTTACAAACTCAAACGCCTAATCTTAGTATTATACCAGGTGATATTTGGCTTGAAAGAGTTGAATTAACTGAGCCTCTTGCCCATGATCGATATGCTCATGAAAAGCTAAAAGAAATTGTATCTCATCTTAACTATGATGTTATCATTATTGATACTCCCCCATCAATATGTTGGTTGACTGAGTCGGCCATTATTGCAGCAGATCATGCTATTATTTGCGCTACACCAGAATTTTATAGTGTAAAAGGGCTTCAAAGGCTTGCACAGTTTATGAGCCAAGTAAAAGATCGCCATTTCTTTACTATTTTGGGGGTTTCTCTTTCATTTTGGAACAAAAGAGGTAAAAGCAATTCAGCATTTTTAGATGTAATTGAAGAGACATTTCCTGGTAAAGTTCTTTCAGCAAAAATTAGAAGAGATATTGGCATTTCAGAAGCGTCAATTCATGGCAAACCTATCTTTGAGGTTATGCCTTCTTCAAGAGCTTCTGATGACTATCAAAATTTAACGAGTGAATTGATCTCTCTAATGACCTAACTAAGGAAAAAAAATGGTAAAACTGAATTCTCTATTATCTGATAGATTTAAAAAAAATAAAAACAAAACAGACAAAGTAGATTCCTTAGCTGAAAGATCAAGTTCGGGAGAACTATCAAGTTTTTCTGGCGTCTTTAATATGGGAGAAGTAAATGAACGAGATGCTAAAGAGTTATCGGAACTTTTGAATGCATATAAAGAAGATAAAAAAGATATTTCTGTTGATCTCAAGCAATTAACAGCCTTAACTCAAGAAGTGAAAGCAATTAATAATCAAGCCACTATTCTCCATGGTGAGAGAATAAAAAAAGCGCAAGATATTTTGAAACAATATCGGGATGGCGCTTTTACAGCATGGCTTGTTAATACATACGGCAACCGACAATCTCCTTATAATTTTCTGCAATATTTTGTTTTTTATAAATCTTTGACCCCTGTTCAACAAAACAAAATCGTAGATATGCCTAAACAAGCCATATACACTTTAGCCTCTAGAGAAGGTGATATTGATAAGAAACAACAATTAGTTGACTCTTATCAAGGTGAGTCAAAAAAAGAAGTACTAGATAAAATTCGTACTATTTTCCCACTTCCTACTAAAGACAAAAGGCAACATAACCCCGCCTTAGATGTAATTAAGTCTTTAGATAGCACAATTAAACTATGTAAAGCCAAAGGATATAGCGCATCTGATAACGAGAAAAAAATTATCAATGCTCTTCTAGGTGAACTAAAAGCCAAGCATTCATAATATGGTATTAGAATCACGATATGCATCTCAAGAAATGGTCGCTCTCTTTTCAAAAGAGAGCAAATATTCTAATTGGAGAAAGCTTTGGTTAGAGTTAGCTAAAGCTGAAAAATTAGCTGGCCATCCCATTTTACCTGAAGCTATTAAAGAAATGGAATCCAACACTGATTCGATCGATTTTGAAAAAGTGTCCGAATATGAGAGGAAATTCAAGCACGAAGTGATCGCTCATATTCATGCCTATTCTGATATTTGCCCTCATGCGAAAGGTATTATCCATTTGGGAGCCACATCATCATTTGTTATGGATGGGAGCGATCTTATATTATATAGAGATGCCCTTAGAATTATTCAAGGTAAGTTAAAAACCACCTTACTTTCACTTTCTAAAAGAGCCAAAGATTACTCTAATTTACCATGTCTAGGTTATACTCATTTTCAACCAGCTCAACCTACTACAATGGGAAAACGTTTTGCCTCTTGGGCTCAAGACTTACTTTTCAGTTATAGAGATTTAAATGATTTACTCTCTGATTTTCCTTTTATAGGTGTAAAAGGGGCAACAGGTACCCAAAGTTCTTTTTTAAAGCTGTTTGATGGTGATCAATCAAAAGTTGATTTAGTTGAAAAAGAAGTTGCTAAAGCTTTTGGCTTTACCTCTCTATTTCCTTTAGTATCACAAACCTATCCTAGAATTCAAGATGGAAGAATATTAGCCATTTTATCGCGTATTGCCGTTGCATTAAATAAGATGGGGACAGACCTTCGCCTATTGTCTCATTCTAAAGAAGTACAAGAGCCCTTATCAAAACATCAGGTGGGCTCATCTGCAATGCCTCATAAATGTAATCCGATACGATCTGAGAGGTTATGCTCATTATCAAGGCAATTGATTAATTTAGAACGTACAGCGCTTGATACAGCAGCCAATCAGTGGTTAGAACGATCATTAGATGATTCAGCTTCAAGACGCTTAACCATGCCACAAGCTTTCTTACTGTGTGATTCTCTACTACATTTAGCTCATCATTTATCCGAGTCAATTGAAGTGGATGAAGAGCAAGTTGGATTCGAATTAGATATGAATCTCCCTTTTTTGAAATTAGAACCCATCTTAATGGAATGTTGTAAACAAGGTTGTGATCGAGAAAAAGTTCATACTGAACTCTTAAATGCAGCGAAAAAGGGTTATACCTCAACTAGAAGAGGTGAAAAAATAAATCTAGTCTCGTTTGTCGATCCCAACTCTATTAATGGCTTAGATCTTTCTAAAATTGAAGCTTCAATAACTATAAATCAGTTAATAGGAAATGCGCCGCTACAAGTCATGCAATTTTCAAGTGATTTAGAAGAAACACTAAAGCAAGACAGAGTCAAAGAGATCGAAATAGAGTCAGTAAAAATATGACCACCCCTTTTATAGTTGTCAGTTTTTACACCCGAGATACTTTATATGAAAAAGAGATTCAAAACTTGATTGCCTCTTGTAAGAATTTAGATCTTAAGTATGATATAATAGATCTACCTAACCTTGGTGACTGGAACTCTAATTGTCACATGAAGCCCCCTTTTATTTTGGATCGTTTAAAAAAACATCAATGTCCTATTTTATGGCTTGATGCAGATTCAGTAATTCATCAAAAACCTATTCTATTTGAGCAAACACAGGACCATTTTATGGTGAGAATGCGTGAAGATGTCGATTTTGACCATTTTGACAAAGTGATTAGCTCAACTCTTTATGTAAAGCCAACTCCAGAAGGTTTTAATATTATGAGAAAATGGTGTGAAGAGAGTACTTTATATAAAGATAAGTATTGTGATCAAGAATGTCTAAAAAACGCCCTTCAAAGACACGATCTAACTCAAATAGCAAAACCGATTCCAATCAATTATTGCAAAATAGAAGGACTTGATCCAAAGTGCGATAATATGGTGATTCAACAATTTCAAGCTTCGAGATTGCTTAAGAAAATCATCAATAAAGAAGTGAGTGAATTTGCATTCTTAGAGGACTTAAGCCCACAAGATATGCAAAAAATTAGGTTTTCAATAGATGAGTCCCCCTCTAGTCATTAGTTTTTTCACTAAAGAAACCTATTATGAAAAAGAAATCCAAAGCTTAATCCGCTCCCTAAATGAATTTTATTTAGAATATGACATTGAAGGGTTAGATTCAAAAGGTAATTGGAATGAGAATTGTCATTTAAAACCTTACTTCATATTACGAAAATTAAAAGAACATAATCGCCCTATTCTATGGCTTGATGCTGATGCTATTGTTGTAAGCCCCCTCTCATTCTTTGACAATATTACACATGATTTAGCTGTAAGAATATTAGAGCCATTACCGAATGATCATCATAGTAAAGTGATCTCTTCAACTTTATATGTAAAGCCAACAAAATCGGGCTTTACATACGTGGAAAATTGGTGTGAAATATCAAAAAGTAAGTGGAAAATTCAAAATGATCAATCTTGCCTAAGAGATGTAATATTTGGAGATGTAAAGCCAGAAAATATCCTTTCATTGCCACCACAATATTGTAAAATTTCTGGACTTGTTATAGATGATTATATCAAAGAAAAAGCAGTTATACAACAGACACAAGCTTCTCGATTATATCAAAAAATCATCGATAAAGAAGTGGAAGATTTGCCATTTTTACAATACTTAAGTGATTTAGAACTTAAGCAGATGAGAATGTAAAGCCACCTTTTTTTCTCCTTCACTTGAAAGGGTAACCATTGGCAACCTTAATTGATTTTTACAATAACCTAAAAGGCTCAAAGCGTATTTTACACCACTTGGATTCGTCTCGCTATAAATAGCATTTAGTGCAGGTAAAAGTGGAGAGAAAATTTCATCCGCTTCTTCTGGCTTTACATGAGCTAATTTACAAATATTTGACCAGGTTTTAGGGATAATATTTGCGATAGCACCAATGCTTCCATTAGCGCCTGATTTTATCTCATCGAGTAGGGTTAAATCAGATCCCGAGAATAAGTTTTTTGAAGGAAAATGTTTTGCTAGTTTAGCAAATAAATGGAGATCACCTGAGCACTCTTTGATACCAATAAAATTAGGTAAATTTAAGATTTTTTCAATAACATTAAATGAAAGAGTAACTTGAGTTCTAGATGGAATATGATATAAAATTAATGGGAGACCAACTTGAGAAAGCTTAGTGAAGTGTTCTATACATCCTCTTTCAGAAGGCCTATTATAATAAGGAACTACAGTTAAACCACAATCAGCTCCAAGTTCTTTACATGCTATAGTTAGATTAAGTGACTCTTGTGTAGAATTTGTGCCACAATTTGCAATAACAGGAATTTTACCTCTAGTTATTTCGAGTATAAATTTTAAAAGATCTAGTTTCTCATCAAAAGTTAGAGTTGGAGATTCTCCAGTCGTTCCAAAACAAACTATTCCATCACTCCCTTGATCAATTTGCCATTCTATCATTTTTGATAGAGATACATAATCAATAGATAAATCAGTCTGAAATGGTGTAATAATAGGAACAATACTTGAATAGGGTGGGAACATAAAATAAACCTCTATTGGATTTATTCTAGTCTATATAATAAGACTATTTATGCAAAGGTTGGGTCTAAAGCTAATACAGCTCTTTCCCACTCTTCAACTAATTTAATGAATAAATCAATTGAACTCTTAAAATTGACAAAATTAGATAACGGCGGCGATTTTTGAACTAATGATATACTATTATCTTTCTTGTTATACCTAAATTGTGCCCCTTTTACTCCCCATTTATTCAAAGATGTTTGAGTGAGTAACCCAGTCATTGACGCTGGAATCGATTGATTAGAATATATTTTAGATGATAACAACCACACTTTTTCTGAAGTATGGAACTCAATTTCTCTTTCATCAATAGACACCTTTCCAAAAGGAGTATCCACAAGTTGACAAGATAGTTGTAAAAAAGCTTTAAATAACATATTTTAATGTATTCCATTAAGTTTAAGGGGAATTATAGCAAAAAAGTGTTTTAAATACATTAAATAAAAAAAAATTGAATATCTTGCAAGGGAAAGAGAGGGCAGGATTTAATAGACATAACTAACCACTTAATTATTTGTGGGTTATGTTATTTGCCAATCTATGGGCTCTACTTTCCAGCTTATCAAAACCTGATTAGTTTTGGAAAAATGGCGACAACCAAAAAACTTACGAGCTGAGAATGGAGAAGGGTGTGCACATTTTAAAACAGCATGGTGTGAAGAGTTTTTTTTAATCAACTCCCCTTTTTGATGGGCACTATTGCCCCAAAGCAAAAAAACAACCGGTTCTCTCCTTTCTATAAGTTTATTGACCACAGCGTCAGTAAATTTTTCCCAACCTTGACCAAAATGAGATTTTGGAGCCCCTTTGTTAACAGTAAGGGTTGAGTTTAGCAATAAAACCCCTTGATTTGCCCACTGAGTCAAGCAGCCATGTTCTGGAATTTGAAGATTTAAATCGTTTTGTAGCTCTTTATAGATGTTTTTTAATGAAGGAGGTATTTTAACTCCTTTTTTTACACTAAAACAAAGACCATGAGCTTGATTTGGACCATGATATGGGTCTTGACCAAGAATAACCACTCTTACTTCGTCATAACTTGTATAGAGAAAAGCCTTATATATATCTTCGATTGGAGGATATATAGTCTTACCATTCTCGATTTCTTTTTGTATAAAATGAGTTAAACTTTGAAAATAGCTTTGATTAAATTCATCTTTAAGAATTTCTTCCCAATTTTTAGAGATCACTATACTCATTCTTCGTATCCTCTACTTTAGTTCATTGTCATTATATATTATAGTCTACCTCCATATTTGACAGAAAAGCAAACTGCATGATATCCTTGCATCGACTAATTTCTCCTTTATCTGGGTGTGGCGCAGCTTGGTTAGCGCGCAAGCTTGGGGTGCTTGAGGTCGGAGGTTCGAATCCTCTCACTCAGATTTTTCTTTCGTTTATAACTACGTCAATAACTTGTTCATCTCTTGGTTGAAGTTCTGTTCACAACTCTCTCTTGTTCAAAAACATCCACTTTTAGACATTTTGTAAACACCTTATGAACAAACTTTTCCTCAATGAAAATCCCTTGTTTATGAACAAAACCCACACGCTCTTAAGAAGAAGAATATTATAATATATATATGTTATATATAATAAGACGTTGTGGAAAACTTGAATATTGTCTAAAAATGCTCTAAAAATGAGTTATGATCAAGTTTCCCATGTGGAAAAGTTGTTGTAAAGCCAGTTAAAACGCTTTTTTTCCTATTAACATAAGTAAGATATGATTAGACTAAACAGAAAAGAGGCCAAATGTCACATTCAGAGTTCTTCTTTGAGCAATATTTTGATTTACGAAACTTTAAACACCCACAGCTATTTAAGAAAAACTGTTTTGCTTGGGAAGTTTTAGATCGTTTACGAGATTATTTAGATGGTTTTTCAAACTATGGTATTTATAGCGAAGTTCCTAGTTGGTCCATTTTAGAAAATGAAGAACAAATATATATAGGCAAAAATGTCACAATTGAACCCTTCACTTTAATAAAAGGGCCTTGCATTATTGAAGATGGAGCTACAATAGCTCATGGTTCTTTAGTGCGTCCGTACTCAATAATCAGTCAAGATGCTTTATTAGGTCATTGTAGTGAAGTAAAAGAGAGTATACTCCTTGAAGGAGCAAAATTACCTCATTTTAATTATGTTGGCGACAGTATTATTGGTGCACGTGTGAATTTAGGCGCCGGTTTAATTTGCGCTAATGTTCGATTAGACATGAAAGAGATCATTTTAAAAAACGAAGAAGAAAAGTGTTCAAGTGGTCGACATAAATTGGGTGCTATCATTGGTGATGACAGCAGCCTAAGTTGTAATTTGGTAATTAATCCAGGTTCATTTATTCAGAAAAACTCATTTGTTCTATCAAATGCTAAAATCAAAACTCATTCACCAAGAAGTAAAAAATGAACCAATCTCCCCTTTCTAGACTTCGAAATTTTTTCATTGAAGAGCTTAAAAAAGATATACCATCTCTTTGCCCAGAAAATAAACTTGTTGAGTCTGCTCAATATTGCCTTCTTAATGGTGGTAAAAGAATTCGCCCAATTATTGCTTTAGCTATTTCTGAAAAGCTTGGAGATATTTCTCAAGCAATCCCTTCAGCTCTCTCTGTTGAATATTTTCACACTTCTTCTTTAATTGCTGATGATCTTCCTTGTATGGATAATGAAGCATTTAGACGCGACAAGAGCACTCTTCACAATGTTTATGGTGAATCTACTGCCCTACTCACTAGTTATGGCCTTATTTCCGCTGCATTTGCTAAAATTCATGAAAACAGCACCCTCTCTGCACTGTCAAATGAAAGGCTTGCTCTTGCTTTAGAGTGTGCTACTCGTTGTGCTGGCTTTAATGGAGCTACCACAGGCCAGTATTGGGACTTGTTTCCCGAGCAACAAAATTTAGAGTTCTCTTTGAAAGTTATTTATCATAAAACTATTACTCTTTTTGAAGTGGCTTTTCTGTTGGGTTGGATTTTCGGTGGTGGTCCTTTAGCCCTTCTTCCTAAAGTTAAACAACTCTCTTTTCACTATGGCATGGCCTTTCAAATTACTGATGATCTGTTAGATGCTACTGAAGACAAAATTAATGAGAAAACTGTAAATATCTCAGCTTCTGTTGGATTAGATAAAACTGAAGAACTCTTAAATACTCATGTTAATTCCTATTTAAGCTTATTGGATGAACTTGATTTGAAATGTGATGAACTTATCTACATCGCTGAAAAATTACTTTCCAGTGCTCTTCTTGCTTGATTTCAACTTATCTCTTCTTTCATACTCATGGAGTTTGTAGATTTGTAAAAGCGCACTATCACCTTCTTTAATTCCTGCTAAATTAAGTTGGTCTTGTAGATTCCCTTTAAAATCTTTTTTGTAATCTTCTAATATATCGTTCGCTAATGTTGAATTCGGCAGCGCCCCCAACCTTTTAGCATAAATCTCTGGTCCTAAGTTTGTTATGTCGCCAAAAGCTTTTTCAGCCCTTGCTATTGCTCCATTGAGCTCTTGATCAATTTCGCTCATTTTTAACCTCATTTTTATTTATTATATCGTAATTATAACACAAAAAGATTATTTTAAATACAATAAATAGCTGGCTTTACAATGTAAAGCCAGCTGTACATTCAAGAGGGTAACATACTGATGATTAACAACTTAAGATTGTTTAAACTGAGACTTCAGTTTTTGGACTAACATTTTCTTCCTTAGGTGTTTGCGCTGGAGGATTTAGTTTTTCCTGAACTTCTTTAGTGATCAGTTTTTCTAGTTCTGCCATAAGAGCAGGGTTATTATTTAGCTCTAATCTCGCTTGTTCTTTACCTTGGAATCTCTTGTCTTTATAGTTAAGCCAAGTTCCCTTCTTCTCTATTATATTGTGTTCGACACCTAGATCAATGATAGATCCTGCTCTAGATATTCCTTCATTAAAGAGTATGTCAAATTCGGCTATTCTAAAAGGTGGGGCCATTTTATTTTTAACAACCTTAACTTTAACTCGGTTTCCTTTATCTAAGTTATCAGCACCTTTAATACTTCCAATACGTCTAATGTCCATTCTAATAGAAGAATAAAACTTAAGAGCTCTACCGCCAGAAGTTGTTTCAGGACTACCAAACATAACTCCCACTTTTTCACGAATTTGGTTGATAAAGATGGCGCAAGTGTTTGAGTTAGCTAAAGTTGCAGTTAATTTTCTTAAAGCTTGTGACATCATTCTAGCTTGAAGACCAACATGAGTATCGCCAATTTCACCTTCGAGTTCATTTTTTGGAACAAGAGCAGCAACAGAGTCGATTACAATGACTTCAACAGCATTAGAGCGTGCTAATAGTTCAGCAATATTAAGAGCATCTTCTCCACAATCAGGTTGAGAAATCATTAATTCATCTAGGTTTACACCAATTTTTTTAGCGTAACTAGGATCAAGAGCATGTTCAGCATCAATATAAGCTGCAATACCACCATTTTTTTGACAATTGCTTACGATATGAAGGGCTAAAGTAGATTTACCTGAAGATTCAGGACCATAAACTTCAACAATTCTACCTCTAGGGACTCCCCCTATACCTAAAGCTAAATCTAGAGTGACTGAGCCTGTAGAAATAGTACTAATAACTCTTCTAATTGCTTGTTGTCCAAGCGACATAATCGCCCCTTGACCAAATTGTTTTTCTATGTGAGCCATTGCAGCGATAAGAGCTTTCTTTTTTGGATTTTCTCCTCCGGCAGCCATATAATTTCCTGGGTTACAGATTTAAAAGTGGTTTTGATTGTGTTCCATCTCTCTTTTAGCTTCAATAGAAAAAAATAGACAAAAAACCTATATCATCTCATTGATACAGTAAAAGAGGTTAATTATGTATTATTTAGCTGGTGACATTGGTGGGACTAAGACCCATTTGGCTCTTTACGTGAGTCAAGATGAGAGTGTAAAGCGTATAGCTTCTAAAAAATTCCCAAGTGCAAATTATGAAGATTTAGAAACAATCGTTAAGGAGTTTTGGAATCTCAATCTGGGTAAAATAACAAAAGCTTGTTTTGGCATTGCAGGGCCAGTTCAAAATAATATATGTAAAGCGACAAACCTACCCTGGATTATAGATGCCAAGACTATGGAACTTACTCTTGGGATTGATGAGATTTTTCTTATTAATGATTTAGAAGCCAATGCTTATGGAATTAAAACATTAGACCCTTCTAGTTTTTATGTTATAAATCGCGGAGATTCTTCTGCTCGTGGTAATCAAGCTCTTATTTCTGCTGGAACAGGACTTGGAGAAGCTGGTTTCTATTATGATGGAAAGAGCGCAAGACCTTTTGCTTGTGAAGGAGGACATACCGATTTTGCACCACAAAATATGTTAGAGATAGAGCTTCTGAAATATCTAATGAAAAAATATGGCCATGTTTCATATGAACGAATCCTCTGTGGTTCAGGTTTTTACGAAATTTATCAGTTCTTAGTCGATATAATGGATTTCCCAAAATGCCATGTTGTTGAAGCTCGAAAGAAAGGAGATGATCCATCTATAATAATATCTAATGAAGCTCTAAGAGAAACTGATTCAACGTGTGTCGAAGTCATGCGGATTTTTATAGATATCTATGGCTCTGAAGCGGGTAATTTAGTTCTTAAGTTCTTAGCGACAGGTGGCTTATATTTAGGAGGCGGTATTGCTCCCAAAATTCTAGAAGCTCTTAAAAAACGCAATTTTTTTGATGCGTTTATAAAAAAAGGACGATTTGAAGATTTACTTAGAACAGTTCCTATTAAAGTAGTACTTGATGATGAGACTGCATTAAAAGGAGCGGCTTATTACTGTCATAATGCTTCATAATTTAATAAAAATCAAAGAACGCAAACTAATTAATGCCAATAAGTTGATATTTCTTAATGTTTATAAAAATATTTTTCATTTATCTCAAAAAAGACAAATGACTTCATACATAACTCTGAAACCATTTTTTAAAGAACAAAAGGCTCGAGTAATTAATTGTAAAGAAATATTATTAAAAATTGTTTTATTAAATATTTAGTTTTATATATACGGAAATTAGAAACAAACAACTTTAATTTATAGAAAAAAACCATATGAGGAAAGACATGGACAAAAATATTTTAAAAAAAGTCCCTCTTGCAATCGTAGCATTAACTGCTAGCGCTTCTCTCTATGCTGGAATGGACATGGATTCACGTGTATCTCAACTTGAGACACAAATGAAACAAGCCCGTACAACAAATGAGATGGGATCAGCTGGAGCTAACACTGCAGTAGCAAGACCAGATAAGGACTTAACAGGCTTTTATATTGGCGCAGGATTTGTGTACCAACAAGCTAAAGCTGGTGGAACAGAGTATGCATATACTGATGATTCAGCTAACACATACCCAATTAAAGGTGATATGTCAGATATCAACTACAAATGGGATTGGGGTTTAAATATAATGGCTGGTTATAACATGCCACATGATGGTATGGATTTAAGACTTGGTTATCATTATTTTGACCAAAGCTCAAATAACAGCACATCTTCAGGACTTAACGGAACTGTTGTACCATTAAGATCATCTAGCTCAATCAGAACAGGTACTGCTGGTAGCTTTACTGCTTGTGATAAAGCTACTTCTGATTATAGCTTAGATATGAACTTATTAGATCTTCAATTAGGAAGAGACTATTTTGTTAGTAAAATGCTAAGCTTCCGTCCTTACTTTGGACTAGTTTCTGATTGGATTGATCAGAGTCAAAAAACTCAGTATACTGGTGGTTCTCAACTAGGCAGTAACACTGTTGAAGTAAATGACAAATCTAACTTTTGGGGCATGGGTCCTGAATTAGGTCTTGGTTCTAAGTGGTTTATCGGTCAAGGATTTAGCTTCTTTAGTGATGCAAATGCTTCTTTACTATACGGTCGTTTTGGCGTTCGTCATAAAGAAAAATATACTGATGATGTTAACCAAGAGTTAATTGTAAACGGTAATGTTCACCGTGTAGTTCCTACTGCACAGTTAGTTATGGGTCTTGGATATGACATAATGTTAGATGATGACTCTCATCATTTTGGAATCAGACTTGGCTACAATGTTGAGTACTATTTCTTCCAAAACCAAATGCTAAAAGTTGATTATGAATTAGGTAACAACCCTCAGTTCGAAAGAACAAATGAGAGCCTTGGAATCCACGGCATCACTTTAGATGTAGTTTGGAGCTTCTAAGTTAGTTATTTAAACTAAGTTTGCAAAAGCAATAAGCAGGTTTCCTTCGGGAAATCTGCTTTTTTTTTGCTTATTTTCGTTTTGTAAAATTTTTGTTTCAAAAAAAGGTGGTTTTATTTATACATCTAAGTTAACTTTTAATTTACACAAAAATTTATGTGAGGATCACTATGAGTACAAAAATCAAATTCCTTAGCGGGTTGATACTCAGTACATTAGTTCCGATGCTAGCCTCAGCTGCAAGCATGGACAGCCGTATTGACACGCTTGAGAAAACAGTTGCAATGTCAACTACAAGTAACCCAATGAGCGGAATGGGTGCAAAGCCTGCAACTGCTCTTCCATTAACAACAAATACTGGATGGCATGCTCAGATTGGTTTCATTTATGAGCAACCAAACATTGGAGCTTCTAATTTTGCCGTTAAGCAAAACAATCCATCAGCTTCTACTCAGACAACAGAAGATGTTTTAGATCAAGATTTTAAATGGGCTTGGGGTTTAACTGTTGGTGCTGGTTATAAAATTCAGCGTGATTGGGACATGGAAGTTAATTACATGTACTTTGACAGATCGCAAACTAGTAAGACAAATGTTGGCTCTGGAGCAACTTTAGTTCCAACTAGAGCTAAATTCAACATAGTTTCAGATGCAAGTTTGTTATCTTCTGTTGAAGTAGCTAAATCAGACTACACAATTACTCTTAATTCTTTTGATGTAACAGCAACTAATATTTACTATTTACAGAAGTATTTTTCTACTGGATTTAAAGGTGGATTGAGATCTCAGTGGTTAAAACTAAAACAGAACATAGAGTATACAGGTGGAGTTGTTTTAGGCAACAATACAGCTCATGTTAATGATTCATCAAAATATTGGGGTTTTGGACCAACCGGTGCTATCAATAATAACTGGACTCTTGGAAAAGGATTTAGTATTTTTTCTAACACAGGACTTTCATTACTTTACTCTAGATTCAAAGTGCAATCAGAGCAAAAGTTAAGCGGAAGTAATGGTCAAAGATTTTCAACTTCAAGTTCAATGGGAAGTGTTATCCCAGAGCTAGATGCTAATTTAGGTCTAATGTATGGTTCTTTCTTTATGGAGAAAAAACATTATATAGCTATCCGTTTAGGTTGGGACTTCCACTACTATTGGAATGTTAACCAAATGTTATTGAATAACGACAGCTATACTACTGTTGGTAATACATTGAATATGCAAAGAAGAACACCAAATGCTTCAGAAGACATGTCAATGCAAGGACTAATGTGCGATCTCAGATGGGATTTCTAATTTAGACTTCATTTGTTCATGAATTTCCTCGGGATGGCTTAATAGTCATCCCTTTTTTTATCCAAGTGAACCCTCACTTGGTTTTTTTTGTTTGATATAGAAAATTTTATTTGTTATTTATAGTTAGAAAAAAAATTATGGAGATTTATATGAAATGGAATATGTTATTTGCCTCAATTGTTTGTCCAATTATGGGCTTTTGCTTGAGTGTAGATGAGAGAGTTTCTCAACTAGAAAAGAAAATGAGTTCGGTTTATACCAAAAATGAGATGGATGGAAGTGGCGCTAAAAATGGTAATGCGCTTCCTGAAAATGAAGTAACCAATTGGCATTTTCAAGCTGGATTTAGTTATTTATTACCTTCTGTTCAAGGTAGTGATTATTGCACAAAAAACAACATTGCTTTGTCAAGTCTATCTAGTTCGAATTCTAAATTAACTCATGAAATTATTAATGCTGATTTTGAATGGAACTGGGGTTTCATGGTGGGTGCTGGATATAAAGTTCCTGAGTATAACTATGATATTGAGATTAACTATAACAGATTTCTAAATCGCTCTTCTAATAAAGTAGCGACTGGTCCAAATGGTGTTTTAGGACAAGTTAGGGCTTTTGCAAATCTTGCTGATGTGAGTTCATTTACTGAATGCACTTCTGCTACTTCTGATTATAGTATTGATTTTGATATGCTAGACCTTACGATGACAACTGCTTTTTTTACTAATAGAGTCTTTGTTCTAGAGTTTTTAGCTGGTCTTCGTTCACATTGGATCAACTTAAATCAAAGAATCAATTATAGTGGTGGAACTTTTTTAGGAGTTAACTCCTGGAGAATTGATGATAAGTCTAACTATTGGGGAATTGGACCAGTGGCTGGCTTTAATTCTAAATGGAATTTTGGAAAAGGTTTTGGGCTTTATTCTAATCTAAACTTTGGGTACTTATATGGTAGATTTAATGTATCTAAAAACCAAACAAATACAAGAGATAACTTTACTCAAAATGATACTGGAGATAAACATTCTGGCATTTTAGAGTTGAACTCGGTTTTAGGCCTAAGATATGACTCTTATTTCATGAATCATGATCATCATGTTTCAGTAAGTTTAGGGTATGACTTTGGGTACTATTGGTCTGTAAATCAAATGATTGTTAATAGAGATGATTTAGCTTTCATGGGTCCTGCATATGTTAATGGAAATATGGATGTTCATGGATTAGTCGGTGAGCTAAGATTTGACTTCTAATGACTAGTTTTGAATAAAGATGGATGTCTTTGTTTATTTGTTTAAACCCGTTAATAATTTTAATTAACGGGTTTTTTTATTTTAGTTTGTATTATTGCTGTTATTCTTATATTAGGTAGATATTTAGGTAATATTAGATTGCCTTAGTATAATTAGGTGTATAGGTTCAGTGTTAAAGAGTAATAAAAAGTCACTATATATATTGTTGTTGCTCTTATTTTTTGAGATAGGATATGCAGATTATTCGGCATTTTCTGAATTAAAAGAGCAAGTGGCACTTTTGCAAGCAAAAGTAGATAGAGTTACTGAGTCAAATGCTCTAAAGACAGAGGGGGCTGTGACTGGCTCTGGCTATCCTAACATTAGCGACCCTAAAAACTTTTACTTATTTATTGAGCCCATGGTTATGCATGCGAAAGTAGATGGGACTACTTATGCCTATACAGCGACAGGTCCTGCTAATACGTCTCCCATTAGAGCAGACTCACGAGATGTGAAGTTCCATTGGGACTGGGGATTGCGAACTGGAGTGGCTTATCATTTTCCAAAAAAGGATTGGACAATAGAGGCCTCGTATACGTGGATTGAGACACAAGGGTATACAAAAGCATCAAGTAACATTTTAGGTTCTGTAATGCCATTAAAAGGGGTAATACACCTTGGTTCTGGAGTTCAATGGGCAAGTTCAAGTGTTTCTGTAAATCAAGACACGATATTAGGTGTAATTAAAAAGAGTTATTTTGTGAGTCCCACAGTTTCACTAACGCCTTATGGAGGACTTAAGAATAGTTGGATAAATTTAAAGCAATGGACTCAATATTTTGGTGGAGAGTCGTTAAGTAATAATGTTATGCACATCAATGATAAGAATCATTTTTGGGGAATTGGGCCATCGATAGGAAGTGGAGCTGACTTTTACTTAGGAAAGGGCTTTAGTTTTATAGGGGATTTCCAATTAGCTTTTCAATATGGATTATTTCGGATCGAATATGATGAAGCGCAAAGCAATCTTACTAGCAATCGAATAAAATTAGAAGAGTCTCGACATCAGTTTGCACCCAATTTTGAGATGAATCTAGGGGTTAAGTGGGGGAGTTACTTCAATAATAATCACAATTATTTCTCATTTAGCGCTGGTTATCAGATGCAATACTGGTTTCGGATGAATCAAATTATTAACGTTTTACAAGCAAATGCGCAACGATATATCAATATAGCAGAAGACATTAGTTATGTTGGCTTCATAATGAGTGCCAAGCTCACTTTCTAATGACTTGTCCCTATAAATTTTCTATTATAATTAATGATTATCATTTATTGTAAAGCCGATAGACACTACAAAAAGACATCTATTGTGACTAAATTCAATCATCTTATTATTTCTCACTTGAAGTCTTGTTACTTGATAGAAGTAACAGAGCTTATTTTACTGCCAGTTGGAGCGGACTTAAATGCCTTTATCTATAAAATCAAGTCTGTGGATCAAAAGAGCTATTTTGTAAAATTGAAATTAGGAGAAGAGAAAGAAAACAACTTTGAAATATTGGAATATCTAAAAGATTCAGGGATAGATTCACTTATTTTGCCTATCAAAAGTATAGCGGATGAATTTATTTCACAAAGAGAAGGGGTTACTTTTATTATATATCCTTTTGTATTAGGAGAAAATGGCTTTACTCGTCCTTTGACTGATTCACAGTGGATAACTTTAGGGCAAACAATGCGAAAGATGCATGAGACTCAATTACCTGATCGATTAACATCATATTTGCCTATTGAAGAATTTTCATCCCAATGGGAATTAGAGGTACAATCCCTATTTCAGCGACTTGATGAAATTAACATTGTTGATGAAATTTCTACAGATATGTCGAAATTTCTTAAGAAAAATCAAGCTCGTATTCTTAAAATGACAAGTCGCACTGCAGAGATAATTGCAAATATAAAGCACCAAGAACTTAAATTGGTTTTTTGTCATGCCGACCTTCATGCGGGAAATATTTTAATCGATCACAAGGGCCTTTTCTATATTGTAGATTGGGATGCTCCTATATTAGCCCCAAAAGAGAGAGACTTAATGTTTATTGGGGCAGGTGTCGGAAATGTGTGGAACATTGAAAGTCAAAAGAAGTTGTTTTATCAAGAATATGGAGACACCGAAATTAATTGGCCTCTGATTGCCTATTATCGTTTCAATAGAATTCTAGAAGATATTACTGAATACTCTCGAGAGTTACTCTTCAAATCTAATGGCAAAAATAGATCTGCTCTCTATCAAGAATTTCTGGGTGCTTTTCTTCAAAATGGTGTTGTGGATATTGCTTTTAAAACTGATGAATTGATTTCCAAATAAGCAAAATAGTCAATTTGTAGATTTTTTTCTCATTGATTATGAATCAGTTAGGCGTTTGAATGTACAGCAGCTTTACATTGCATCAAAGAATTGTAAAGCCAGAAACAGGGCTTTCTTTAACTTGATCAATCTCAATGTTTGTAATTGTAAAGCCAGAGTTGGAAATTAATTCTATTAATTGATTAGCTTTATCAAGGGTACAGTCGAGTAAGACTTCCACATTGCCATTGGATAAATTTTTAGCATAGCCATTAATATGAAGGCTTTGGGCATATTTTTTTGTAGTAGCCCTAAAGAAAACGCCTTGAACCATTCCAGAAAAAATGATTCTAATCATATCAAGACTTTTTGTGGTTCGCCTAGTTCATGCCAAGGGAAAGCCATGAGAATATCATCTAATTCTTCTAATGATTGCATCTTGTTTAATTGATGTCGCAGGTTTTTAGCATTGTTAGCGTCTTTTAAATACCAACATCCTACGCGGCGAATATCTGTAATGGCTTTACGTGGAGTTTGAGTAGCAATAATTAATGCAAAATGGTGAGTTAAGATCTCTTTGATGAAACCTCCATCTCGAAGCATAGCGGGTTGACCTTTTAAATAGCGGATTATATCTTCTGCAATCCAAGGTTTGCCCATCGTTGCTCTTGATGCCAATACTGCATCACATCCAGTTTGATCAAAGCAGCGTTTTGCTGCTTCTGGTGAAAATATATCGCCATTAGCTGTTACTATAATAGATTTAGCTTTAGCTTTACATTGAGCAATGACGTCCCAATCTGCAAATCCTTTATAACCTTGTTTTCTGGTTCTTCCATGAATAGAAATCATCTTAGCGCCAGCTTCTTCTGCAATTGTTGTGATTTGTGGAGCCACTATTTGGGATTCATCCCAGCCAGCTCTTATTTTAACAGTAACAGGAATAGAAACGGCATTCACCATTTCATTCAAGATATCACCAATTAATTCTGGATGCAATAATAGCCCTGATCCCGATTTGTCCTTGGTTACTTTATCAACTGGACAGCCACAATTTAAGTCGACAACATCAAATCCTAAATCTTCAATTATTTTTGCCGATTGTGCTGCATATTCAAGCTTGCTTCCGACTAACTGACCGCCAATTGGATGCATGCTATGACTGTATTCAAGAATTTGGTAGGTGTTTACATCATGCCTTACTAAAGCATCCATTTTCACCATTTCACAAAAGATCAGTCCAGGAGAAAATAATTTACAAATTGATCTAAAGGGGAGATCTGAACATCCTGCGAGCGGGGAATAAAAGACGTTGTTGGGCAGCTCTAAATTTCCCAACTTGATTGGCTTAATATACTCTTTTTCCATCTTACAATATAAAGCTCACTAGATATAACACAAATTTCTCTAAAAATGAGAGAGCTATAAAGGCAACTATAGGACTTAAATCAATAGTTCCCCCAATAGGCGGGATAAATCTTCTAAAGAAATTTAGATATGGATCTGTATAAAATTGTAAAAAATGCATTGCTCTATAACGATTGATATTGGGAAACCATGATGCAATGATGCGAATTAGCAACAATAGCATATAGGTACTAAATACGATTTGAACAAGACGATAAAGAAACATATTCGCTTAAACACAGGTTTATAATACAATGGCTCTCATTGTAACAATCATATGGTTTTTTATCCATACCAATAGACAAAGTTTGTTTTATGAAAGTATTAGCCATTGCTAAAGATGGAAATTTTTTAAGGCTTGTAGAGGTAAATAGCTCAGGTAAAACTCATCAAATTTTATCTTCTAAGGCTGTTTCTTTTAATGATTATCAAGCTTCTTTGGATGATAACTTAAATATTGCCTCCTCTTTATCTTGTCAAAAAGTATATCATAAAAAATTGAGCTTCCCTTTTCGCTCAAAATCAAAAATAGCTGCAGCCTTATCATTTCAAATTGAAAGTTTACCTATTTCTGTAGAAACGCACTCTATACATATATTTTTTCAATCGGAGAGCAAAGATAAAACGGAGTGTCTGTTATCAGCAGCAGCCTTTGAGGATGTAGAAAAAGTATTAGACGACTTTAAAAATCATTCGTTATTTCCAAGTTGGATTGGGTCTGATTCTCAAAATTTCACCAGGTTTATTCAAAAGAATAAATTAGAAGGGGTCGATTTACTTTTTCATTTAGGTGTGGAAGAGTCTTTTCTTTTTTATATAGAAGATAAAGAAGTGATACATTCTTTTTTCCTCCCTTTTGGAGCAACTCAAATTGCCAGTATGGTTAGTGGCTCTTCGATGGATAAAATCAATCGAGACCAAGTTGAAATTTTAAACTTGCAAATAGAAAGACTTGTTCAGTTTATTAAGGAAAAATATACAAATCCTTTAAAAGAATTATCTATATTGTCAGTTGGGTATGCCTCTACTTTTTATTTGTTTGACAATTTGATGGGGGTTAAAAAATTCGAGGTAAATTTAGATGATCAAGAGTTGCTTTTTGCTAAAGAAATTGGCTGCGCTTTAGATGTATTAGCAAAAGATAATAGAACTATCCAATTTTTAAATGACCATTTAACTCCTAAAAAACATTCAAATATTTTAAAACGGAAGGTTTTTCAGCTTGGGGCTTTAATGATGTGTGCATTTTTAGTTTGTGGTACTGGAGTCTATTTAAAAAAATCTCGCTCATTATCTCATTTAAAGACGAATTTGAAATATCAACTTTCTCAAGCTAGCTTGAAAAGTTTTTCCCCAACTAAATTTACTTCCTTACAACTCTTTAGTGAATATTTGGATGATTTAGATTATCAACTATCTAAAAGAAAACTTTTTTATGACATTACTTCTGAACCGTTTCATGTTTCTCAGCTGCTGAAGTTGATCTCTTCATTCCAACAATCATTGTCATCTGAATCGATAGTTCAAGTTTATTTTGAATTAGTTCAAATGCCCACACCAAAGAAACCAAAACTCAAATATAAAGCATTAATAAAAGTTGGCTTTACATCTCAGGAAGATGCCAGCCTATTTGCTCAATTTATTAAAGATGAAAAAAGTGAAGTAAAGGAGGTAAAAATTTATGATCAAGAAGAAGAATCAGTTGTTCAGTTTTATATCTCTTAACTTTTCGCTTTTTAATTGGAATAAATTGCTTTTCTCTAAACAATTTATTCTAAGTTTTGTTGCTCTATTTGCGATTTGTTTTTCATTTATTGTCTACTCAATTGTTCAAATCGACAAACAAATTCTTTCCTCTGCCAAGTTGCTAGATAGTTTGGGTGATCAGGTTGCAATTATTCGTGATGATCATAATATGCGTAATTTATTTAAAAAGAGACTCACTCATTCAGATCCCAATTTTTTAGATTTGAAAATTTCTTCTATTATTCCTTTTGATTCGGAACTTAGTGTTTTAGAAGATGTTACTAAATTCAGCGCCTTTAAAGGGTTTTCTCCTATTCAAAATAGGATCAACTACCTTCATCAAGGTGAAGGGCAGTTTTCTTTAACTAAAGTGTCTGAACATAAAATAGGTGGGTTCTTAGAGTCCTTCTATTTTTCTGCTTCTCCTATTATAAATGAAAGTGATCTAAAACTTCTGATTTCTACTGTTGAAGGGAAGCAGTTAAGCTATATTCGACCTCAACTTTTTTTCAAAAAACTCGCTCTACATAGAGTTAAAGATAATGAAGATCGTGAAGCTTACTCTCTTAATTTTGAACTAGTAAAAAGGGATAAATTCAATGAAAAATAGCAATCTTGTCTTCTAATTTACCTTCATATATAATGGGCCCACTATGAAAAAGTTTTATTTGACATTTGTTGTTTTACCCATTTTATTTCTCTGTAGCTGCTCTCATAAAAACAGTGCATTGGATGAGTCAAGTTTGGCTTTAATTCGTACAATCGATCGTCATGGCATGAGTGAAACAGTAAGTGAAAAGCAAAGATTGTCCCGATTCCAGAAAGTGAATTTCGAGTCTCCTCAGCCCTTTAAAAGCGTAGTTCGTTTATACAAACAAGATGAATTCGGAAGGCAAAAAAGCATTATTACTGATTATCATGACAATGGACAGCTTCATCAGTTGTTAGAGGCTGAATCTGCTAGAGCTCATGGTTTGTATCAGCAATGGTATCCAAATGGAACATTGAAAGTTGAAGGTAGATTAGTTGAAGGTATTGCTGAATTAAGTGAAAGCGCTAAAATGACTTGGGTCTTTGACGGCCTTTCAAAAGTATATGATGACAAGGGAAATATTGAAGCCCAATTCGAATATGATAAAGGATCTTTAGAGAATAATGCTCTTTATTTTCATCCTAATGGTTCCATTCGCATGGAAATTCCTTATCTAAAGAACCAAATACACGGACAATCCAAGATTTATAATGATCAATTTCAACTCATTGGTTCTGTTTTATATTATAAGGGAAATAAACATGGAAATGCTTATCATTTTGGTAATATAGATCATCCAAAATTTGAAGAGCAATATGTTCATGGATCTTTGATGGAGGGTAAATATTATGACCGAGAGAATAAACTTATCTATCAAATTATTGATGGAAATGGTTTTCAGCCGATTTATGCTGAGGGTATTTTGACTCAGGAGTTAGAGTTTCAAAATGGCATTCAACAAGGTGTTATAAATAATTATTCCTCTAATGGTCGCATGAAAAGTCAATATCACGTTATAGATGGGCAAAAGCATGGTGCGGAGTGGATCTATTCAAAAAATGGAAAAGATCATCCCATTCTCTATTTAAATTGGTATCACGATGAAATTCATGGAATTATGAAAACTTGGTATGAGGACGGCTCTTTGCAAAGTCAAAGAGAGTTAGCTCACAATTTAAGGCAGGGAGTTTCTACTGCTTGGTACAGAAATGGTGAATTAATGTTAGTTGAAGAGTACGAGAATGATCAATTAGTTTGCGGAAAATATTATAAACTTGGCAAAGCAGAAGCTATATCAAGTATAGAGAAAGGACACGGTACAGCCACTATTTTTGATGAAAATGGTGTCTTTTTACGTAGAGTAAAGTACAAAAATAGCGAGATTATTACAAAATGAATCAAGATCAATCTGTTAATGAAGAAAAGAAAAAAATCAGGCAATATTTTCTTGCCATGCGCGAAAAAATGACTATGGAAAGAAGGCTAGAAGCTTCTTTAAAGTGTTGCGCTATGTTAAAACAAAAAGTTATGAATTCTGAGTTTGTCGCTAGTTTTGCCAGCAATGGAAAGGAAATTAATGTATGGGATTTGAATATAACTTTATGCGGTATTGGTAAGCTTACATTGCCACGCGTGGAAGACTCTCATATCACTTTTTATCATGTGAAAAACATTGAAACTGATTTAGTGCGCTCAGAATTAGGCATTATGGAGCCTAATCCAATCAAATGTCAAAAGGTGAATTTTGAAACGGTTGATGCTATTATCGTTCCAGGGCTATCATTCGATTTAGATAATAATCGTATTGGGTATGGTCTTGGATTTTATGATAAATTTTTATCTCATTTTAAAGATAAACTGAAAATTGGTGTTTGTTATTCAGAACAAAAAGCTAAAAAACTACCAACACTTGATCATGATATTGCCGTTGATATAGTTTTAGATTTTTAGCTACCATTTTTTTAATTATCGACTTGTTCAGTATTTAGCTCGTCATCCGGGGAGTAGTCTTCTTGCGAGTAATCATTGATTTGTTGATTGTAATTCCTTTTCTTGAAAAGCTTCTTTTCATTCTCCATTTTGCATAATTTGGATCCGGTTGATCCTTGTGCATTAATCCTGGAACCTGGAGAGGCTTGTGTCCAAATACCATATTCATTTCCTCCATTATGACAGTACCAAATAACTGTATATGGAACGCTGGTTTTGTTCGCATATTCGATTTCAGTAAAGTTTTGGTATGTCCAGGTTATATGTGTATTTGGAGAAACGGTAGTGCGTCCTATAACTTTGCCATTTGCATTGATAATAATCGCATCAAGAAGAAAAGGGGAGTCATTTTGAAGTTGCAATGACTGTGCAAATGAATAAGTCATACATGATATCATCGCAAATATAGCTATAGCTTTGAATTTGTTCATGCATGACCCTAAGAATTATGAGTTGTCGATAAATGCCCATTTGAAATCAATGTGACCTAGATCATTGAGTTCAACATTCTTGACATTTGAATCTTTTACAAAATGCATTGTATAGTTGTATATGGGTATTGCTGGCATTGCATCCATTATCATCTTTTCTGCATTTTTCAAAAGTTGTTGTCTTTCACTTTTATCTCTACATATAAAAGTTGAAGCTATGGTTTTCGTAACTTCTGGGTTTTCCCAATTTGTAGAATTTAAGAGATTATTCTTTGAATCAAAAATCTTTAGAAAGACTATAGCATCTGAAAAATCAGCTATCCAGTTGCCGTATAAAAGATCAAAATCTCTATTAGCTCTTTTAACGCAATAATTTGTTGATTCTTGAGGATCTAGTTTAACTAATACTCCTAAGGTTTCAAACCACTGTTGTTGTATAGTTTGGGCTACTTTATGATCTAATTCACTCGCTATATATGTAAGTGATAAATCATTAAGTTGTTCTTTAGAGATATTAAGTTCCTTAAGACCCAGTTCAAAAGCAGTGATAGAACTTTGGTGGTCCCCATCTTTAAAATAAGGAGTGTCTTGTAATCCAAATGTTGTTGGAACAATGCCAGTAGATGGTAAATCACCTACTGTAACATAGTTTACAATATCTGCTCTATTAATGGCTAAAGCAAGAGCACGTCTGATATTTTCTGATTGTAAAGGCCCTTTTAATGTATTTGTTTGTACAAGATAAGTTCCTACGGCAGGTACAGACTGTAATTTTTTTTCATTCTTAAGCGATTCCATTGCATCTCTTGGCAATGCTGAAAAAGGTGAGCCATCCCATTGGATTTCGTTGTTTTCAAACATTTTTAATCCAGTATCTTGAGATACCATGAGCATTTCAATTTTTTCCATTTGAACATTTTGCTCATCCCAATAACCTTCATTCTTAATAGCAACGATTCTATCGCGGTGATTCCATAGACCTAATTTGAAAGGTCCATTTCCTATATAGGTTTCTACTGAGCAAGCCCAATTAGTATGTTTTTTGTCTACATTGCGATTTACTGGGAAAAAAGCTGGTGAAGAAACCAGTGTTAGGAAGTAAGGAGCAGGATATTCTAGTGAAACAACCAAAGTTTTCTCATCAGGAGTTTTTACCCCTAATAAACTTGTTGGAAGGTCTCCATTCTGAATGTCTTTTCCATTCTTTATAATAAATAACTCTTCTGAATTACCTTGAACAAAATCTGGAGAAAGTACTTTCTTCCATGAATATGCAAAGTCATAAGATGTTACAGGATCACCATTTGTCCAATTACTATCTCTCAATGTGAATGTGTATACTAATCCATCATCTGAAACTGATACATCTTTTGCGGCGGCTAATACTGGGCCAATATCTTTTTTTTCTCGGGTTAAACCTTCCATAAACATTTTAGCTAAATTGATGTCATTTAACCTTCTAGCTTTTCTTGGATCTAGTGTGAAAGGCTCAGATACAATGTTAATTTTCATTGTTTGTTGAGCTTTAGGTTTGCAGTGTTGTTTTTTATCACCTTTTTTTGCATTGGTGTTGCAGCCTGAAAAACAGGCTAACATCGTACCTAAGCAAAGGGTAAGTATAAGATTTTTCTTTTTCATAGTGCCCCTATGGGTGTTTTGTGCTTCTTTTTGAGTAGCTCTTAAAGAAACTAACGTTCTATAGAAATTTTTACTTGTCAATTCTTTCTTGAATTTAGAGCTTAATCATTTTAACTTCAATTTCTTTCTTAATATTCTTTTCTTGTATATCCAAATAAAGTCAAAAAAAGTATAAAGTTCCTATGGAAAGTTATTATTCAGAAAAAGGAGTTCCCCTTTTTAATACTTCTCAATTTTATAGTTTAATGCTTGAGAAAGGGGTTGGGTGTGATAAACATGGTCATTTTCGTGCCTTAGAAACTATTTTGCTCCCTCATCAACCATTTCAGATTGTCAAATATATGGATCACAATATCATTGAAGTCAAAAGTGATCATTATGACTATGACATACAACTGTTTACTGACATTAGATTTTCTTCAAAAAAGAGGATTAATCCCCCCCCTTTAACTTCTATAACTCAAGTTTTAGACTTATTAAAAAAACAAGTTGGAAGGCGATACCTTTGGGGAGGAACGGTAAATTCTCCAATTAATCAGATGCTCAAGCTCTATCCTCCAAGATTTGAGTTAAACAATTATAAAAAACAGCAATGGATTTTGAATGGAATAGATTGTTCAGGGCTTTTACACTTTGCTACTTCTGGCTTTACACCAAGAAATAGTTCCAAGTTAAGAACTTATGGAATAGAAATAGATGAAGGAAATTTAAAACCACTTGATTTAATTTTAGAACCCAATCATGTCATGATCGTTATTGATAATAAAAAAGTGATCCAATCAAAAGAAAATAGAGGGGTTTTTATTGAAGATTTGTCTGTGAGGTTATCGTATAGTAAAAATAGAAACTATGAATATAGAAGATTTACTCACCTGTTTGATTACGATTCAACCTATCTTCAAAAATCTTGACAAACATTTGAATGTTTTCTTCAGATTCTTTAAATTGATGATCAGGGTCTTCAAGAAAATCATAGTTAGACATATGTCTTTTTCTTTCTTCTTTAAAAACTAGTTTTAAAAAATCATCAATCGAATATGATCTAGCTAAAGAATTGCGACAAGAAAAAGCCAAATGAGAATCATTCGTTACAATGACTGTGTTTTTTGCCGATATTGTGGTCCGAAGCATCTCTAATATGTAATCGTCAGCTGTCATTCCGGCTGGTGAAAAAATAACCTCAATAGGATGTAAACTCTTCTTTGATGGAAAGTCTCCCGAGTTTTCTTCTGCCGAATCAAATATAATAGTCGCTTTCATTTGAGATTTGATTAGATGAAGTTTTAATTCATTTAATAATTCTTCTCTACTTTGATGAAGAGAATGCATGTGAGATTTTATTTTAAAGAGTAGGTTGTAACCATCAATCCAGTAATCCAAATTAAGCCTCGTGGAGTGCTAATTTTGATTCAAATAAGGGTAAAAGCTTGTCTAGTGCTTTTCTTCTATGAGAGATTCGATTTTTTATCGACTCATCTAACTGAGAAAAAGTCTTGTTATAGTCATATTTTATAAAAAGGGGATCATAACCAAATCCATTTCCACCTTTTTCTTCGCAAAGTAAAAAGCCTTCACAAAATCCGCGAACAGATTTTAGAATACCAGTCTCATCAGCAATACATATTGCGCATTCATAGTAGCCAACTCTTTCCTTTTCTGGAAGATCTTTTAAGTTGGATAAAATTTTATTGCGATTGTCTTGATCCGTAGCCTGTTCACCTGCATATCTAGCCGATCTAACTCCAGGTTCACCTTTTAAAGCAGGTATAACTAGTCCGGAGTCATCAGCTAAGACTAAACATTTTAGCTCTTTAGCTGCAGATAAGGCTTTAATTTTAGCATTGTCTTCAAATGATATGCCATCTTCAGGTGGCGCTTCGTATGTAGGAAAATCACGCAGAGTGTAAATGTCTAGAGTAGGAAATAATTGTTTTAATATCGCTTTATATTCGCGAATTTTATGCAAATTCCCGGTAGCAATTATCAATTTCATGTTATCTCCTGCAAAAGTTTTAGAAAATTTGTTTTCTTAAGTCACCAATCTACAATAATTCAGGATATTAATCTAAATAACTTTTAATTTCCTTTACAGTCCATTGCTCATTTTGTACTTTTCTCTTCTCGCCAATCTTTGCACCAACTAGTGATTGAGCAAATTTTGAGTGGTAAGAAAGAATATTTTTGTCTAAATCAGTATCCCAAGGGCCTAAAAAGACATATGTTGCAATTGTGCCTTGGTCATTTTCTAAGGAGACCTTTGTGCCTACTCCTATTTCATCAATATCGATGTCATCTGTTGAAATTACTCTCATTTGATTCATTTGATCGCCAAGAACTTTCAATTCACTTTGTAGCTGTTGCCTTTTTTCAAGAGCATATTTAAATTCGGAGTTTTCTCTAAGATCACCATGAGCTCTTGCTACTTCAATCTCTTTTGCATTTTCTACTGTCTCAACAGTTGCAATCTGGCTCATTCTTGCTTTGATCTTTAGGTAACCTTCTT
This sequence comes from Candidatus Amphrikana amoebophyrae, assembly GCA_030408475.1. Taxonomy (GTDB): domain Bacteria; phylum Chlamydiota; class Chlamydiia; order Chlamydiales; family JACRBE01; genus Amphritriteisimkania; species Amphritriteisimkania amoebophyrae. Next base: position 10,851 of record JAUHQG010000071.1, on the reverse strand, counting down.
CAGTGGTCCATAAAACATCTTCTACTTCTTTAGGCGTTTCAGATGCGTTTACAAGTTCAGGATGGACAACTTGAGCCAAAGATTGAAGGATTTTAATATCGTGTTCATCAAGGGTTTGGCTTTTGGTAGATAATAATAGGATCTCACGGACATTCTCAATAGGTGCACCATCAAAAATTTTACGAACTATAGCATAGCGCTCATTTGTTAAGAAGTTATGCATTTTCTTTAACAAGTCTCTTTGGTTTTGCTCTCTCTCAAGTAGGTACATTAGAACAAAAAAAGTTTCCAAAAAGCGGTTTTTACCATTTTGGTTTGCAAAAGGGTAGGTTGGCTTGTCCATTACTTTATTGAAATACCATAAAAAGGCGTGAGATGAGTTTTGTGGGTGAGCGAGTAATTGCTCAATTTTGGCCTCAACCTCAGAAGTCTTTCCTGCTTTTAATAGCTGTTGTAAAATGTAGTCTCTTGTTGGTGTTTGGAGAGGAGTTAAAAACAGGTCTAAGAAAATTTGGGTCCAATCATCTCTAAATTTTTTGGCAAATGAAAGCATCTGCTTTTTGAATGCAATAATGGTTATCTCATCGATTAGTTCTTCAAAATTAGTTACATTTTGTATAAATTGACCAATTTCATCTTCATCTTTTGATCCACTTAGATCTGAAAGAAAGAATAAAATTTGCAGTTCTTGAGCTGGAGAAATTTCTTTGTGTGTTCCAATATCTTTTAGTTGTAAAATCAGTGTCGATTTGAATTCAGAATTTTTCAATGCAGTTGGAAAGTCACGAACAAATGAATAGATAATTTCGATCAATGCGTTTACATCTGGTTTTTTTTCTAAAATCTTTTGAAGTCGCTCTTCATGAGACACTTCAGATTTTCTTAATTTGAAAGGTGATTTGATGCTTTTTGGCGATTCAATAAGCGTGTCTTTTTTTACTTTTGCCCTTGCGGCTTGCCACCATTTTGTCCACTCATCCTCAGGGATGACAAGTTCACATAATTCATCTTTTACTTCGCTTGCAGTTTTGGGTCCTAAATCTTTTAATAGGAGTTTTACAACTGAAACCGAATCGGTTTTAGCTTGCTTTTCGAGGCCATCTGCATCGCCAAACCGTCGAGCCAAGAAGTGTTCTTTTGATAGTGGGATTAAAGTGTTAAAGCCATTTTTAAAAGATAAATCTTTTAGTCCTGCAACGTAGTCAAACTCTAAACTAATTTCTTCTCGAATGAAAGAGACGTCCATAATTTCTCCCACACCCCATCCACCTGTGTGGAAGACAAAGTTGTGAGGTTTAAGGTGATTTAGCAATTCCATATTGCTAACTGCACCACGAAATTCTTCTCTTTCTCTTAAACCAACAAGACGCAGTTTATTAGCAAACTCTGGATCATTGCCATAGAGAGTTTGTAGGTATAAAGTTGTTTTTTCAGCAAGTTTAGGTGAGTTTGATGTTTGGATGTCGATAACGAGTTTAAAAATCGTATTTTTGACAGGAGTATTAGGAATATTTTCCCAAAGTGGTAAGATTTGGTCAACATATATTCCGAAAGAGTCGGCGAGAGGAGAGATTTTAATCGATTCTAATATTTGTTGGACTTCTTCTGGATCAACTTCATCACAGAGGCAGTATTCCTCCCATAAAGTGACCAAATGCGGTAGGTCGTTATTAGTGAGATGAATTTTAAACTGTTTTAAATATTCCATTAGAACCCTTTGAGCATTGAAAATTTCAATTCTATATAGCATGCAGTATAGCTCTCTTTACGATTTTCAGACAACAGCAATCACTCTATTGGGTTTAAAACCTAAAATAGGTATACTCCTTTTTTCACCAATTGGGGCACGAAAGATGGCATTTATAAAAATTAAAGCGGGATTTGATATCCCTATAAAAGGTTCACCAAAAGGAGAGCCTAGAACAATTACTTCTGATTCAAGAGTGGCTATCGATTTATCATGTTTTGATGATATAAAGCTGAAGTTACTTGTAAAAGTAGGTGAGTTAGTTAAGATTGGTGATCCTATTGCTATGGATAAACTCTTAAATAAGAGAGTTTTTATTAGCCATACGAGTGGAACTATTATTGAAATCATTCGTGGTGAAAAAAGAAGGGTTTTATATGTTGTAGTTCAACCTGATGGTAAAGATGAAGCGCTAAAGCTTGATCCTTTCAAATTAAAAAAAGCAACCAAAGAAAAAGTCATTGAAAGGCTACTTGTTGGTGGAGCGTTCACATTTATTAGAAAAAGGCCCTGTGATACTCTAGCTAATCCTACTAAATTACCTCGAACTATTTTTTTGCAAGGACTTGAGTCTGCCCCCTTTCGTCCGGATCCTATTATGCACATCAATGGGTTTGAAGAAGAATTTCAAACTGGTTTACAAGCTTTAGAAAAGATTGTAGCGGGCAACGTTCATCTAGTGACTAGGCCTGAAAGTAAATTAGCTTATTATGCGGATGATGTGAATATTCATTCTCATAGTGCCGTGGGTCCACATCCTATAGCTAACCCGTCTATTCATATTGAGCATATTGATCCAATAACTAATCCAACAGATGTAATATGGACGCTTCATGTTAGAGATGTTGTAAAAATAGGTGCTTTAATAAATGGAAAATTTATTCATGAGAAAGTGATTGGCATTGGTGGAGAAGGAATAGATGAAAAGGATCGGCGTTATTATAGAATAAAGGAAGGGAGTTCTCTTCAAGTATTATTGGCCAACAAACAAATTAAAGAGGATTGCACTATTATTTCGGGTGATCCACTTTGTGGTAAAGAGGTAAAGATGGATGGTTTTATAGGTTTTTTTGATCTTGCTTTATCTATTATTCCTAATAGCCAGAAGAGAGAAATGTTACACTTTTTTAGATTGGGAAAGAAAAAGTTTACAACTACACATACTTACTTAAGTGGATTTTTTCAGAAGATGAGTCAAAAGTTTTCTATGAACTCATTAATTCATGGAGAAGAGCGTCCATTCATAGATGGGGCTGTATATGATAAAGTGATGCCATTAACTGTTCCAACTATGCCATTTTTAAAGGCTTTACTAGAAAAGGATTATGAAAAAGCTGTAGAGCTGGGCTTGTTAGAGGTTTCTGCAGAAGACTTTGCACTTGCATCTTTTATTTGTCCCTCAAAAATAGATCATATTGGTATTGTAGATCGTGGTTTAAAAGAGTATGCTAGTCACTATTTATGAAAAAGTTCACTTTTCTTTCCCTATTTTTATTTGCTTCAATTGCATTGAAGGGGGATGAAAATTCTTTAGATCAGCTTTTTTCAAGTTTGAAAAAAGCGCAAGAAATTGATGACAGACAAAAAGATCAACTTCCTACTATCTATAATGCTGATATGATAATAGGCTATTTGAATATGCCTTCTGCACGTGTTAACCCATCGGGGACATCTTTTTTAGGAGGTAATTATGTGCCCCCTTATCACGCTTTTGGAGCAAACCTTCAAGTTTATAAGCCGATAGAACTCTCTGTTAACTACCGAATCTTTTCTAACTTACCGGAAGAAAATTTTGGAGCTCAAGGATTTGGAGATGATGCGGACAGAACCGCGAATGTAAAGTTTTCTTTTTCCCCGGGTAATTACTTTAGCTTTCTTTTGCCAGATGTGGCGGTTGGTTTTAATGACTTTTATGGGTCACGTCGTTTTTATTCTCTTTATACTGTGGCTACTTTGCCGATAGCTGATTGGAATTTTGAGACAACGCTTGGCTGGGGAAATGGAAGAATAGATGGATTTTTTGGGGGTGTTGCTTTTACGCCCTGGAGATTTTCCGATACATTTTTATTAAAAGATCTTACCTTTTTTGCTGAGTATGATGCTAATGATTATAAAAATAATGATGATGAGCATCCTGATGGAAGAGAAGTAAAATCTAGAGTGAATATTGGATTTAGCTTAGATCTAGTTAATGCTGTTCAGTTAAAAGTTTCAAGTTTAAGGGGAAATAATTGGTCGGCAAGTGGAGGGATTTACTATAATCTTGGTCAATCAAAGGGGTTGGTTCCTAAAGTTAAAAACCCCCCGTTATATAGCGCTCCCTTGAATCACGAACCTTTAGGCCCACTTCGAAACGAAGAAGAAATTGCGTATGAATTAGCTCTAGCACTTGGTGAACAAGGTTTGAATGTTGCGCGTATTTATTTAGAATATGATGAGCAAGATCGTAAAATTCTTTGGATACGGTTGATCAATTTGCGTTATTTTATGTCACGCGATGCTAGAGAGAGGATATTTTCAGTTTTAGCGGCTTTAGTTCCTGATAATATTTATAAAACAACAGTCGCATTAGAAGAAGGTTCTTTAATCGTACAAACCTATACCTGTTTAACACGTGATTTACTTAAATATAGTAAGGGCGAAGTAAGTGAAAGTGAAATGAAAATTTTGGCTCCTCCTGAAGAATTTGACGTTGAACCAAATGAATACGATTCAGCTCTTTTGTTTAAAAGAGATAAAACCCTTTGGTCTATGTTAGTTCGTCCGAGAATGTTGTCATTTTTTGGTAGTACCAATGGTAAGTATAAATATGCTTTGGGATTGATAGGGGGCCCCCAAGGTTATATATTAGATACTCTATATTATAAGACTCAATTAGCGTATAATATTTTGGCTAGTAATGCTGATGTAGGCGATATTGATGTGTATAATCCTTCTCAACTTATTAATGTGCGCTCAGACTCTGTGAATTATTATAAATCTAATAGTGTTACTTTAGAACAGGCATATTTGCAAAAGGGGTGGAATTTTGGTAAAGGGTGGTATTATCGATTAGCTGGTGGCTATTTTGAGGCTGCGTATGCTGGTTTATCTACCGAAGCTCTTTACTATCCTATAGAATCAAATTGGGCTATCGGATTATCTGCAGCATCAGTAATGAAAAGAGAATATGAAGGGCTAGGTTTTCAATACAAAGTGCGTAAGTTAGATGGTACTACACCCACTTATGTTCCATTTGTAGGACTTCAATACTTTTTGGATCTTTATTATGATATAAAGCCAATAAATTTAGATATTAAATTGAGTATCGGACAATTTTTAGCGCGCGATCGTGGGGCAAAAGCTGTTTTGACTCGTTATTTTGATAGTGGCTTTACATTCTCTTTTTGGTATGCATTGACAAATGCCAATGACAAAATAAATCATAAAGTTTATCACGACAAAGGAATAGCTTTTAGCATGCCATTTGATTTTTTCTTGCATAAAAGTTCAAGAGCTAAGATAGGATATGGTATGTCGTTTTGGTTAAGAGATAGTGGAGCAACTGCTGCAACGGGTAAGCCGCTTTATCCAACCATTAATAGCGCAAGAATATATAACTAAAGAAAATGATGAGCCGTGTTCAGCTATTAGATGAAGATCAAATAAATTCGATGTTAAACCAAAAAGTTGAAGTTAGCCCTTCTCTTTGGTCAAAATGCAATCAATTAACTCTTCACAACCCTATATCTATTGAAAAATTGGCCCCTTTATTTCAGATTCGGCAATTATTACTCAAAGATAGTTCAAGGGATATGGCGATACAATCTCACCCCCGAATTGATTCACAGAAAATAGCGCCATTTATTTGTTTAGAAAATGATTGGTTCATTATCACTTTAGGGAAAAGATCGAAAGTCGTAGACGAAAATGAAATAATTGGAAGTAGTAAGAATGTTTCTGAAGCGATATTAATTTATGAAGATAATCGTGTTGAGCATGTTATTGAGCTAGCGCCTATTATTGATAAGAAACATTTAGAGCAGTTTGAGTTTGATGAAGATTCTGCGCAAGGTTTTCTCATTAGAGAATATTATACTATGAGAGTATTTCGGGACAATCCCAATGTGGCACAAAGCCATACTCTTTTTTTAAAATATAATGAAAATATAGAGCTTGCAATAGTTAACTTAATGGTTGCGTATGAAGGCTCCATCATTCGGTTATTTTATCATGTTTTGGATTACCTTGCAAAGGAAGCTCCAATAAACTTCCTTAAGAATTTCCTTTCAGTTTTTCATGGATTTGCTAAAGGGCTTCTGGCTTTACATCAATATGGTGTTCATGGTGACATTACTCCTGGTAACATTTATTATTATAAATTAAAATCTGGATACTATACGGGTGTGGTCGCCGATTTTGAATCATACTTAGTGGGTGATGTCGTGGCAAGAGCCATGCAAGGAAATGGTCCTTTACTCATGGCTCCAGAAGTGGAGGACACATTAACGCGCTGTAGTGATATTTATGCCTTTGGCTCTATTATGATGCTTGTTCGAAATCGCTTTATTATTATGGTTATTCAAGCTTCAGTTCCCGATAGAAATATGTGGGCTGAAGTGTCTAAAAAGATGATTGCTGATATTTTTGGTCCTATCAAAATAAATGAACTTATCGATTCTATGATGGCTCAAAATCCTCAAGATCGCCCCAAAATTTCTGAGGTGGTCTCTACCCTAGAAGAGCAATTATCAAAATTCGATATGCGTTAATAATAAATGAGTTAGGCGTTTGAATGTAAAGCGGCTTTACATTCATCAGTTATTAATGGCCCAAGAATTCAAGCATTTCTTTGTAGGCGTATGTAAAGATAAAGCTTCCACCAGCTCGTTTAATACTTAAAAGAGCTTCATGATAAGTTTTATGAAGGTCCAGCATTCCTTGACTGGCGGCAGCTTGAACCATAGCATATTCTCCTGAAACATGATATGCTCCAATAGGAATATGGGAAATTTGAGCCATTTTGGCTATAACGTCTAGATAAAAAGTAGCTGGCTTTACAAGCAGCATATCAGCGCCTTCTTCTTGATCTAACTTGGTTTCTAATAGAGCCTCTTTAATATTAGCAGGATTGAGTTGATATGTGAGTTTATCACCAAAAGCTAGTTTAGTTTTGATGGCATCGCGAAAGGGTCCATAAAGAGCAGAGGCATATTTAGCTGTATAGGCAATTATAGTGGTATTTTCATAGCCATGAGAATCGAGTGCAGATCTTATCGCTTTGATTCTGCCGTCCATCATATCACTAGGGGCAACAGCATCAACTCCTGCTTTGGCTGCAACAAGCGCTTGTTTAACCAACACTTTTATGGTTTCATCATTTAGAATTTCTCCCTCATCGCTAGTAAGACCATCATGTCCATGATCTGTATATGGATCTAAAGCAATATCTGTAATGACTGTGAGATTAGGAAAGTGTTTTTTAAGTAGTTTAATTGCACTTGGAATGAGACCATTTTCATTAAATGCTTCGCTGGCTTCTTTAGATCTTTTATTACGCTCAAGAGCGGGGAATATGGCTATTGATTGAATCCCTCTTGAGTGAATACTTGCAACTTCAACTATGAGTTTATCAAGTGTATAGCGAGAAATGCCTGGAAGAGACTTAATAGGCTCTATCTTATCATCACCTTCAATTAAAAAAAATGGGGCGATTATATCGTGGATATTGAGATGATTCTCTTGAATAAGAGCTCGTATCATTGGGTTTTTGCGGTTACGACGGGGACGAATTAACATGATAGCTCCAGTTTTTGGAACCATATATTGTAAGATGACTAATTTTTTGCAAAGATTATTCAGCAGTTAATGTAAAAGTCACTTGCTTTACTTGTGATGAAATGGACGCATAATTATTAAATAAGAGATCAAAATCATAAGTTAGTGTGCTGGCGCCTACTGCTTTTGATAAAGATGAATATACATCTTGAGCTACAGAAGTTAAGCTTACATTAGAACTTCCTGAACCTGAACTTAAGTTTGAGAGAGAGAGGAGTAAAGATCCTAAAGTTAAATTAGTATCAAGAGCGGCTGTTATCTTTTTGCTAGAATCGTTGGTAGTCACACTAAGAGATGTGCTTGAATCAGATTTACTTAGCTTTCCAGAAGCTATGTCATCTTCGCCTAATGTAATCGTTACATTTCCAGATGCAGCTAATTCATTAATTGCACTCGCAGTAAGACCTACTGTTTGATTGGCACTAGTGGCTGAATAGCCAGCAGTTGTAGCTAAGCAGAGCAGAAAAATTATGGCTACTTTTTTCATTTTCATCCTTAGTTCGCTTGAATTGTTAATGTGACAGTTGCATTCGCACCAGAAAAAGATCCAGCAGCAACAGGAGCTGTAAATGAAAAGCTTGTTGTAGAATCGCCTAAAGTAAATTGAGGAATGGCAGTTAGTAAATCTTGTGCACTACTCGAGAGTGAAACGCTGCCTGCTGAGGTTCCATGCGAACCCTCTACTGGATTTACTTGTAAAGCCAGAGTTGTACTAGCGGGTAAGCTGGCTACCGTTCCTACGATTTTTTTAGCATTCGCTGTCGTTGATAAATAGGTGATTGATGAACTAGTGGTTGCGCTCTCTGGTTCAGATCCCGCTGTAGCAGTAGAGACAGTAAGCGATAAAGCTCCCGATGGCACTGATATGCTGTCAAATGATCCTACATTGAGGGTTACTTGTTGATCAGCTGCATTAGAAGCTAATAACAATGTATTCACAAGTAATGATGTAGTTAATATAAAATATCTCATATCAATATCACTTTTGTTTAACATTTCTAATAAAACACAATTAAACTTGTGTCAATATTATTCTGCTTGAAGTGTAAAAATAATATCTCTAGTTATTCTAGATGTTCCGGCGCTGACTTTAGAAGTATATCTTAAATTTAGGGGTAGATTTGTTTCAGCAACTTCTGAAATCGCTGTCACAAGATTAACATCAGTTGTACTAAGCGATTGATAACCAGTAGAAGATGCGCCCGATGGAGCCTCTAATGAGGTTTCTAAAAATGATCCTGCAGGGATGCTATCTGAAAGTCTTCCCGTTATTTTCATATTATCTTGATTAGTAGTAATATTATAACTGGTGGAGTCTTCAGCAGATTGAGGCTCGCTCCCTGCCATAGCTTGATTGACAGTTAAGTTTATACTCCCAGAAGAATTTAGGGATAACTCATCTATACACTGAACTAGAATTGTGAAATTATGTAAGTCAGTTCCACAACATCCTAATGAACAGAATGTTAAGCAAGTGATAAATATTAGTTTTTTGTATGAATTCATTTGGGTCAGATTATACTGAATTATATTCGAGTTCAAGTTCATTTTTCTTTGCAATGTCTTAATATTTATGCTATCCATATATATAGAGGGGAGGGGATCATGAAGAAGTTGTTTTTCCTTATAATAGGCTTGTTATTAGTGAGTTATGCTTTTTCTGGCAATGTAGCTAACCAAAATGTATCCTTAAGCGTTGAAAAAATCAGTAAGCTCTCTCTATCAGGTAGGCCTACTCCTTTTACCGTAGTGGAGCCATCTAGTTTGAATCCTATCCGGTCTAAAGTAGATAGCTCGACTACTATGAATATCACAACTAATGTAGATGGTCAGAAAATAACGGCTCAATTAAATAATGGGTTGCCAGATCATTGTTTTATATATTGTAAAGTTGGAATAGATGGAAAATATCATCGTTTATCTATGAATCCTACTATATTAAAGGAAAACATCAATAGAGGTATTAAGCTAAACCTGCCTGTTGCTTTTAAATTTGAAGCAGAGCTTGGTGCTGAAGTGGGTCCTGAGCAAAGTCGCGAAATTCACTTCACTTTAATTAGCATGTAACTAATGATCAACAAGATTAAATATAACGATATTTTCTGTTTTAGGTATGACACCAGCTTTTAGTGAAACTTCGTAAGTATACTCTAGGAGAATATCGCCTTTACAACACATGTTTATATTGCTGAAAATGGTTTGAAGTTCTGATGATATGTCAACAATTCCCGATAGAGTGCCAGGACCTTTAAGAGGTTGGATCATTAATTTTGTCGCTTTAGGGAGTTTTTTACTTAAGCATACGGTCAGTTTTTTAGGCTTATTTACTTCATTTATAGCTATACGTAACGGAGCTATAATCTTGCTAGACAATCCGTTTTTCCCTCTCGTTGGACTTACATTAAAATCAATATCTTGCGTTTCTACTTCTATATCTTCAGCAGGAATAATTAAAAACTGTATTGTTTGCACTGCTTCTCCACTATATAACCGTAGAGCAAAAAACATTAATAATAACAATATCTTCATAATTACTAATTAACATACCCAGTATTATTTGTTTTAATTAATTTCAGTGTTTAATAAAATGTGAATTATGAGGAAGTGGATAGTTACATTAGTTTTTTTTGGTTTTTTTAGCTTAGGGTTTTGCTCTAATCATATTAGACAATCTATCACTATAGGAGTGGGACCAATAAATGAGTTAAGTTTCTCAATTGGAGAGATTTGCCTCTATTTAGAACGAGATGGCCTGCAAAAAAGGTATGAAAAAGATGATTTTTCCACCTTCTATTCTATAATGACAAATGAAGATGCTAAGAAAATAGTCGCTTATATAGATGATATTCTTCCTAGTGGTATTGATTTGTTTGTTAAATTAGACCCTCCTGCTGGAGCCTATAATACTGGCTTTACAGTCTTAGAGCCATTTCCTAAAGATGTCGTAGTTAATATCAATCGTGTTCAAGGAAATATGCTTCAAGTGAGTTATAAGTTATCTTCAAATGACCAAGCCATTGAGATGAAGCCTCAAAATAAAACCGTCACTTACTTGCTAGTTGATATGTGATTAATTTTATAGTGCGTTTATTATAAGTTGCTTAAGTGTTTGTTTGGAGCTTTAGCGACTAAGACGGATGAAGTGAAGCGAAATCCGCCCCGAAGGGGTGAGCAGCAAAAGCTGCGAATCATTGGAGCTTTAGTGACTAAGACGGATGAAGTGAAGCGAAATCCGCCCCGAAGGGGTGAGCAGCAAAAGCTGCGAATCATTGGAGCTTTAGCGACTA
>JAUHQG010000070.1 GCA_030408475.1 Candidatus Amphrikana amoebophyrae | reverse complement strand
GTTGTACTTTTTAGTAAATCGCAAATTAGATGATACTTGAGTATATCTTTTTGCGATTTACTAAAAAGTACACGAAAAGACGATGCTCATCTACTTAGACTTGTTTTTCGACAGGCCCTATAGATGTACGCCGATTTGTGCGCAAATTGATCGAATCGGAATTTCCTGACATGCCAGTGGTGAGTTATCAAGAGATTGTCCCCGAAATTAAAATTCAGCCATTAGGCCGCGTCCAACTTTCATAGTCTATAAGGGGCGGCTGCCCCTTAAAATCCCCTCTAAAAGGCAAAGCCCCATACGCATCAAGCTAAGGATTGTATTCTGGTAATACTCCGTATAACTGATTAAGTCCCTGCTCAATAATATTTGGCATATGAACTCCCTCATTTATATACTCTACATCTGTGAGAAGACTTCCAAATGCCTTCTGCATCTCGGATGATGTTCCTTTAGGCATATATAGGTCATATAACATATTCTTAATATTAAAACTTGCGCTTGAATAATCATTATTATTCAAATCTGCAACAACTGTATTCAACTGATTAACCACTTGTTGCGCGCCTTTAGACCAATTGGCATTTTGCTCAAAATCAGGTAGTTGCCCGGAAGGGGAAATATTGGTTGCTTGAGCACTATTGTTCGGAGGTTGAACTGACATAATTATATCCTGTGTTAACTTCAAAAATACTAACAACAAATCTTGTTAGCTTATAACTCCTAAATACTACATCAATCTTAAAAACTCCATCTTTTTTTTATCCTTATGTTGTTAATGTTCAGCATGTTATGGCTCTTTGGACTAAAAAACCCGTGCATCTATAACTTACTGTGAATCAACAGCTTAGCATATCTCTTTTTCGAGCATGGCGGTTTACTACTCGTTAAAATAGAGTGCTTTATTTGTGATGCTCTTTGGACTATTTCGAAAAGCAGATAGGGGCTGTTGAAAAAAGCAGGTCTTTGAGTTTCTCAACAGTCCCATAATATCTTCTAAATTAACATATTTCAGGAGAAAAAATGATATCCGCACAAGATTTAAGAGCCGCTGGTTCAGCTGTAGTTGCACCATCATATTTATCACCAAGCAAGGGGGTGGGGTTAACAGAACTTTCAACTCCAGAAAAAGTGGCAAGGAATGCATTAGCAAGTCTTGTTGATGGAAGTTATAAATCTCCAGAGAAACCAAAATTGGCACTTAGAGCATCGGCATCAGCAAGTTCTGCAGCTCCACAAACATCTGGAGGCGGTTATCCAAATACCTTAAGAGCTGCAAGTAAAAGAAAGTTTCACGATATTACTGATGCTCAACCTGCAACTGCTACTCAAGTGGCATCAGCGGCTGCTTCTGCATCTAGTTCTGCTCCAAATGGTGTTTTGCCTAAACCAAAAGACAAGGGTAAAGGCAAGGGAACTAAAGAGATTAAGAGAGTTAGATTTGCACCTGGAGTGAAATCGCCAGCCAAAGTATCAGCTGCGCCAGTTGATAATTCATACACGAAAAAACTAACTGAGACAGTAGAAGAAGTTGCTCAAGTGATAAAATCAGCAGGTAGAAATGTCCCTTATTTCTGGGTAAAAGCTGATATGTTACAAAGATTGAAAGATTCCTCTGAAGCTATTTTAATAACTCCGCACGATGAAAGTGAACAGGGCTATATTTTAAAAAAAGGTGATCGTTTTATTAGAGCTTACCTTTGGAAAGGATAAAAAAATAGTTCCTAATGTTATTAGGAACTATTTTAATTGGTCCTCTTTGTTATTTCTTTTTTAGACTTTACTAGAGGATCATTTTTTTTGCCTGTTTCAAATCAGACAAAGTCATCTCTGTGATTAATTCTTCAAATGTAGTTTTCGGCTCCCAATTTAGCTCTCTTTTCGCCTTACTTGGATCCGATAAAAGAAGCTCAACTTCTGTTGGTCTAAAGTATTTAGGATCAATATTGATGATTTCCTCACCTGTATTAGCGTTGAGTCCAACTTCATTCACTCCCTCTCCTCTCCATTCAATAGGAATGTCAACGGCTTTAAAAGCGTGTTCAATCATCGTTTTGACTGTATAAGTTTTTCCAGTGCCAATAACAAAGTCATCGGGATGATCTTGCTGAAGCATCAACCACATCGCTTCAACGTAATCTTGCGCATGACCCCAATCGCGTTTTGAGTTGACATTGCCAATATATAATTTCTTTTGAAGCCCAAGCTTAATTTTAGCCGCTGCCATCGTTACTTTTCGAGTCACAAAAGTTTCGCCTCTCATAGGAGATTCGTGATTAAAAAGTATACCATTGCAAGCGAACATGCCATATGCCTCGCGATAATTTTTTACAATAGAATAGCCATATAGCTTAGCTACAGCATAGGGAGATCGGGGGTAAAAAGGGGTGGTTTCACTTTGAGGAGTCTCTTGAACTAAACCATAGAGTTCACTAGTCGATGCTTGATAAAACTTCACTTTATCTATCATACCAAGTGAACGAATTGCATCGAGTATTCGCAAAGTTCCAAGGCCATCAATATTGGCAGTATATTCTGGTAGATCAAAAGAGACTCTAACATGACTTTGAGCTCCAAGATTATAAATTTCGTCAGGTTTTACAAGTTGTAAAATACGGAATATATTACTTGAGTCACTCAGATCTCCATAGTGAAGAAAAAAGTGAGTGTCGGGAATATGAGGATCTTGATAAATAGCATCAAGTCTTTTTGTGTTGTATGAAGAGGAGCGTCTTTTGACTCCATGAACTTCATATCCTTTTTTTAGAAGTAGACGGGATAAATAGGCTCCATCTTGACCTGTTACACCAAATATTAGGGCCACTTTTGATGTGGATGCTTGCGCGCTTATAGTAGCTGCTATTAAAAGTGTATAAATTAAAAATCGTTTCATATATTTCCTGGGTTATTATTATGATGTAGATACTATAAGAGAGTAGGAAATATGGAAACTATTAATTTTGAAGATTTTCTAAAAGTAGATATACGTATTGGAACTATTATTGAGGTTGAAGATTTTCCTCAGGCTAAAAAACCAGCTTATAAGCTGAAAATTGACTTAGGTGAAGAAATAGGCATTAAAAAATCAAGCGCGCAAATTACTAAGTTATACTCGAAAGAGGATTTGGTGGGTAAGCAAGTGCTATGCGTTGTTAACTTTCCTCCTAGGCAAATTGGACCTTTCATGTCACAGGTACTTACTACTGGATTTATCAAGGACGATTGTGTTACTCTTGCTACGGCTGAAAGAGGTGTTGAAAATGGGGCTAGACTCATGTAAAGCCGCTTTACATCTCTATGAAGATTACAATATTTAGGCTAAAATGCAACGATTTGAAAGACCCTTTTTTACGAAACTTTGTGAACAATTTTCTCCTGAGAAAATCATTGAAAATTTGGCGCCCTTTTTAACAAAAGAGAGAATCGATAGAATCGATCATGTTCTCAAATATCGGATCGACTCAGTCGAGGTCGCAGTAGAATCACCAGCTGATATTCATAATGCCTTAGCTATTGTTCGCACTGCAGAAGCAATGGGCGTTACCGGAATGCATATTATTTCTCCTCAAATGAAACCAAGAAAAGGTAAAAGGACGACTCGAGGCACTTCTCATTGGACGGATGTTTCGTATTCGGATAGCTTAGATATCTTTGGTGGGAAATTAGAAGACAATATTTCGCTTTGTGGCGCTGTTGTTTCAGATGCGCACCCTTTAGGTGAGCTCTGTTTGGATAAACCAGTTTGTCTTTTCTTTGGAAATGAGCATAGCGGATTAACTGATGAAGCGAAAAAAAGATGTGATCAACTCTTCACTATTCCTATGTATGGCATGGTCGAAAGCTTGAATTTATCAGTTGCTGCTTCCATTGCTTTATATGATGTTTTACGAAGAAAACGTGAAAGTGGTACTATGGGTGATTTTAATAATGATAATCTTTTAAGGGAAAAAGCTTATTACTTTGCTAAAACCTTAGGGTTGGATCAGTCGAAAAAAATCTTACTTAGAAAAGAGCCGTTATAACCCAATTTTTGGAATCAGCTTGTTGCACACAACTTCGGTTTATAATATAATGAGTCCTTAGTCAAAGTAACTCCAGGTATATCATATGCGTAATTTAATATTTGTAATTTGTATGATGATCTCTTCATGTATTGCCTTTGCTAAACCTTCAACCATTGTGTTTGATTATGGTGATGTTTTAGTAACTGCTGATCGATCTAAAATAATCGATTTTTTGAAAGACTCATTTAAAGTGAATGAAGAAGAAGTTGAAAAAGCTATTGCAGAGTCTAGAAAAGTTCGCCAGTGTGGTGGATTAGAGTTCGGATTTTGGCAAGAGTATGGTGATAAACAAGGTGTTGATCTTCCCGACAATTGGATGCGAGAATTTAGCCGAGTTAAAATGTCCTCAATAAAACTCGATAGCGAAGTGGTTTCTATTATTGAGCAATTAAAAAAAGGGGGGTATAAAGTGGCATTGTTGTCTAATGTTGATCCTTATCGCTTTAAAATTGTGAATGAATTAGGTCATTATGAGTTTTTTGAGCCTGTTATACTCTCTTGCGATTTTGGCATAAGAAAGCCAGACATTCGACTGTTTCAAATTTTATTTGATAAGCTTGAGCAAAAAGGGGAAGATTGCCTTTTTATCGATAATAAAAAGCAAAATGTCGTCGTGGGCAGAAAATTAGGTATGGATGGTATCGTTTTTGAATCTGCATCGCAATTAAAAGAAGAGCTTATTAAGCGCTCTATTCTTCAAGGCGATATAAATTCATAGCATTTAAGTAAAATATGCGCTCTTTTACTGAACTTCTCATCGGCATAACAGCTTCTTTTATAGCTGCGATAATGTTATCAAATTCGAGGTGTAAAATATCGGGAGGTGTGTTGCTGCCAAATATCAGTCGATGTTCGCCAAAAAAATCATATGCAATCCGAATATATTCTGTAATGAGATTGCGATCTCCTTTTAATACGCCCCCAAATCCAGATAGTTTTAAGCTTACATTGGGCTGTTTTGCTATAACAGCTATTTTTTCACACCAATCATTAATATCTTTAGGGTCTAGCGGCCAACCCAAATGGTTTAAGATAATGGGCCTGTCGAAAAACAAGTCTAAGTAGATGAGCATCGTCTTTTCGTGTACTTTTTAGTAAATCGCAAAAAGATATACTCAAGTATCATCTAATTTGCGATTTACTAAAAAGTA
>JAUHQG010000069.1 GCA_030408475.1 Candidatus Amphrikana amoebophyrae | reverse complement strand
TACTTTTTAGTAAATCGCAAATTAGATGATACTTGAGTATATCTTTTTGCGATTTACTAAAAAGTACACGAAAAGACGATGCTCATCTACTTAGACTTGTTTTTCGACAGGCCCATTATGCCGCTTTATTTTAGCTATAAAAGTAACATACGCTATGGGAAACCCCGCTTCTTCACTTTCAATTTGTAAACCTACAAATTCATGTTCTTGAGAAAATGATTCTAACTCACTCTTCCAGGTGACGATATCACTTTGGTAGTGTACACTTTTTGGGTGCGTGGTCTCGATAATATATTGTGACAAGTTAAGAGCGTATGCGCTGTAGCGTGATCTCATTAATTGAAGTGGGGTAGCTGGATTTTTAAAGTGATTGTGAAAAGGCTCGCAACATTGCTCGTACAATTTTTCACTATAGCAAAGACATTTCATTAAGTTGCTCGTATTAAAATATAAGCTTAGTATATATTGTTAAGTAACAATTTACAAGGGCTAGTTATGGAATTTGAACTGATTTGGGAAAACATCCAAGAATTTTATTTCAATTACGAATATGGATTTAAAATTGCCGCGGTTTTCTTTTGTACAGCTGTAATGCATTTCATTTTGCATTTTATTCATCTTAAAATTCATCGCTCTTTAAAGAAGACTCACCGCCTTTGGGATGATGCGTTAACTAATGCTATTTATATTCCGCTTAAGTTGGGAATTTGGGTAATAGCTATTAATGTGTCTTTAGAGATTATTCACTTAAGGTTTGACTTTGACTACTTTGATTTTGTGAAAGTGGCATATCGATTAGTAGTACTCTTTATTATTTTTCTCTTTTTTGTCTTGTTCGCTAGGGGTATTGTTCAGCAATGTGTTAAGGGAAAGCGTAAAGTTGATTCCATGACGATCAATGCGCTTTCTAAAATTTACTATATACTCATATCAATACTTGCTGGTCTAGCTTCTTTGAGAGTTTTGGGTATTCCACTTTCAGCTGTGATTGCTTTTGGAGGTGTGGGAGGTTTAGCTGTTGGTTTTGCTGCAAAAGATTTTTTAGCTAATTTATTTGGCGGACTGATGATTTTTATTGGTCGTCCTTTTGTTATTGGCGATACTATCACTTCTCCAGATAGGCAAATTACGGGAACTGTTGAAGAGATGGGCTGGAGACAGGTTAAAATTCGCACCTATGAAAGGCGCCCATTATATGTGCCAAACTCTCTATTTGCTACCATCATTATTGAAAATGTGGCTAGAATGCATAGCCGAAGAGTGTTGTTTGACTTAACACTTAGTTATGACGACCTAAGTGTGGTATCTCAGATTTGTAAAGATCTTGAAAAGTGGATTTTAAGTCGACCTGACATTGATAGCACTATGGTAAACTATGTCCGCTTAATGGAATTTGGTGAGTCCTCTTTAGTAGTTAGAGTGTGTTGTTATCCTGCAACAACGGTGTTTATTGATACACTCGATATTCAACAAGAAATTTTGTTAAAATCTGCAGAAATTGTAATGAAACATGGAGCTACTTTTGCTTTTCCTACTCGTACAATTTTCAATCCTGAGCTTAAAAACGTTGAAAAAAAATAAATAGATCATTACAATCTCACCCAATATTTTACTAAAAAATCATTGAGGAAAGAAAGTATGACAACTTCACCAACTGCTACAAGAGCTGTGAGTCCACTAGTTCCAACAGGATCACCAACTTCTCGTGTAACATCAACTGTTAGTGGGGCTGCTTATGGACTTTCAACAAAGGCTGAATGGCATTTACGAAGTATGACTGTTGATGTTAAAGATCTTAGTTCACAAACGAAATCGGTAGCATGTGTTGATGCTGCAGATCACAAATAAGAGGGAAATATGGCAAGTCCAGTGGGTAGTGCTTTAAAGCCTACCATGTTCTGCGACACCCCAAGGGGTGGAGAAGAGGGAAGAGCGCAATTATTATTAGCAACGCCTGAATTATCAGGTACACAAACAAAATTAGCGGTCCCTTTGGCACGTCGAGTAGTGGCTATTCGCCCAAAACCTGAGTCAGAGTCGAAGAGTGGTGAAATGGGGGGTGCTGCAAAAGATGGAGCAGCTATTTCTTCAGATGATATAGGAATCGATTTTAGTTGTTTTGTGAAACCAGAGAGATTGGAGCAAGCAGCTCTTTTAAAAGTGTTAGCTGAAGGGAAGAAAAAATAGAAGATTTTGACAAAGGTTGCTAAGATTGCTCAATGGGTGTAAACTTAGGTAAGTTCATTGATTATTAAAAATGGATAGGACTATCGCCATGTGGCGCACACTATTATCACATGCAAAAGTTTGCTCTTTGTCAAGATTTTGTATTATTACTATCTCTCTTGTTTTTTGCATAGGCGGCGCCTTTTTGGCTCAAGCTAAAAGTGATCATCCCCAAATTGAGGGTGTTGAGCAAGCTCCTTTAGCCCTTGATTACTCTTGGGTTCAAGATTTGGTGCAAGCTTATCCAGAGCTTTCGTGGTTTGCAGTTGAGAATCAGGAGGCGGCCTCTTCAAGCGATATTCATCACTACTCTTCTCAAGTTTTTAATAGATCTATTCCAGAGTTTGATTGCGCGATTATGTCGATATATTGCATGCGCACTTTTTTAGAAGGAAAGTATGAAGACTACCTTGAATTAGTTTCTCACCAATCAATGGGAACTGAACTTCAATGGCAAAGCTTTGTAACCAATCAAAATCATATTCAGTCAGTAATTTCAAAATTTGAATTATTATCAAAGAGTGAATTGCAAAAGTTGTTTGAGTTTGCTATCGTTTTTAATGAAGTTTCTAAAACTAAAATAGTGAAGCAAAAATTGAATGAATTGGGAGTCGTTGTTGATTCACAAACAGATTTACTCCCTTTGTTATTGGCTCATGCAACTGAGATTTTTCCATCATATAAAAGATTAGATCCTAATTCGCAAAGTTATTTTAATAAGATGTTCCTTATGGATAATTTTGACCAAATTATTCGTTTAGAAGGTGGACCTGAAATGTTTTCACATTTAAAGGAATCCAATATTATCAAAGAAAACCCATTACTGTTTGAAATGGGTTTTTTTGTATACAGTAGTAGTTTGGCTGGAACCTTAGGGCACTTAAATCAAAAATCGTCTCTTCTTTATACTGAAGATTTACATCAATGCCTATCTGCTGTAAAAAATTCTTGTTTCTTGCTTAAAGATCAATCTGAGCTATTTGCGTATAATCACTATTTAAATAAGCGGGCTAAATGGCTCGGGTTAGATGCGGGTTCTCCTCTGCATAGAGTTTTAACCCGTATTGGAGCGATGTTAATGCTCTATAGACCTGAGGAAGGTAAAGTTTTAAAGGAGTCTTTGCTTAAACTTTCTGCAGAAGATCTAGCTTTAGTCGTTGAAGAATTCAATTCGATCCATAAAGATATAAATATTAAAATGCCCACTTGTTTGCCTGCTGTTTTAGTTAATCTCTCAAACAATATTTGTCTTGGAGAAATTCAAAAAGATAGGTTAGAGCAAACAATCCGAATTGGTCTTCCCTTTTTAGCTAAAGTTTTGCGGTTTCAAAAAGAATCTTGTCATCTACATAATATGAATACTCACATTCCACTTAATTTTGATAACATAGCAAAGGTTGCTGAAAACGAGCCTGAAAAACTTAAAGGCAGTAAGTTTGAAGTAGAGTCTAGTGGGAATGTAGTCATTCATGAGTAGCTACCTAAATGGCTATTCATTCACCACATTTTTTCTATTTTCAGAAGTCTTTTCAAAAGATTCACGCAGTTCTGAAAAATTGGCCACTAGTAATCCGAAATCACTCTTTTTTAAAGCTAATACATTTGTTGATTCTAAACATTTAATTGTAGCTGATCTTGTTTTTTGATGAACTAGAGCCATCTCACCAAAGTACTCGCCTTTTGATAAGGTGGCTACTCTCTTACAGCCACACTCTTGCTCTCTTAAAACTTCAACAGAGCCTTCCGTAATAATGTATAGATAGTCTCCAACATCGCCTTGATGAAAGATCACTTCATCTTTTTCAAAGTGAAGCGAGGCGATTCCTTGAGAGGGTTCAATCTTTAACTGGACAGCTTCTTGAGGGATGAGCATATCTAGCATCCAAGAAAAGGCCACTTTTATTTTACGGTCAATTCCCGGTAGTTTAATCCAATAAATAGCTCTCCAGAAAATCCAGGCTAGTATTCCTGAAAATTTGATCTTTCCAAAAAGTTCAGCAACGGCGCTGTGGTGCCCAAGAGCTCCTAACATGCCAAGCGCTTTAAATTTAAAGTTCTTGCTCGCTTTATTTTCTATTCTAGCAATTACGTTTTGAGCAAGTACTTTTGCTTCTCTAATCGCAAACTGTGCAGTCGGAGGGCAAAAACCACCTTCTTCTTGCGGAATTAATGCACAATCCCCAATGGCCCAAACATCTGTTTTATCAATAGCTTGCATTCCCATATCAGTTACGACTCTTCCGTGACTGAGCTCTAAATTGAGATCTTTGATAAGTGGGTTTGGGGATGAAGGTACTGTCGAGATTATTGTTTTAGCCGGTATATGATCTCCGTTGTCAAGTAAAGCTTCTTGTTGTGATGCTGAAAGAAGGTGAGTGTTGAATATAATTTCAACTCCACGTTTTTTTAACAGTTTTTCAGCATAAATTCCAAGAGACTCACTGAGCTCTTTTTCCATAAGTCTGTCTTTGCTGTGTACTAAAACAACTCGAATTTCTCTTTTATCGATTGTTTTGTATTTTTTAGCTAATTTTCTAACAAAGTCATTGAGTTCCGCAACAACTTCTGTGCCAGAAAAGCCCCCGCCGCCGACCACAAATGTTAAAAGTTGTTTACGCTCAATTGGATCAGTTTCTATTGATGCTTGTTCGATAGTGTCAATAATACGGTTTCGTATATTGAGAGCATCAGCCAAATTCTTAAAGGGGAGAGCGTGTTCATGTAAACCTGCCATACCATGAAAATCAGTCACATTTCCAAGGCCAACGACCAACTTATCGTATGGCACAACGTCCGTTGTGTGCGAAAACCTTGGAGCGAGATTGATCACCTTGTTGTCGGTATCAATCTTTTCTATTTCACGTATGTATAACGCGGTTTTAGGCAGCAGTTTGCGAATAGAGCTCACAGTATCCAATATACCAACTGAGCCGCCTACAACTTCAGCTAACATGGGTTGGTATACAAAGTAGTTTTCGCGATTGATCAAAATAATCTTATATTCTTTCATCTGCGCCTTAGAGAGATACTTCTCTAAATACATGGCAGTATATATACCGCCAAAACCGCCACCTAAAATAACAATATTTCTCATAGTCAAACACACTTAATTACCTATAACCTTTTTATAACTAAACTTAATTAAATATGCTATAAATTAACTATTTTATTACAAATTACAACTATTTAGTTTGCAGAGGTTTAGATCTATGAAGTGATTAGAGTTTTCATATTTGGTAGTTAACATCTCTTTTTTATGTTCATGTAATAGGGGATTGTGGTCAAAGAGGTATCTAAAGAGTTGCTTTAGTTGATTAACTTTGCTTTTTTCAGGTGTTTTTGGGGGCATGAATTTCAAGAAAGAGAGGATGTAGCTCTCTGTTTGAGTCCATTGTTTTACTTGTGGGTGGTTTTCGTTAAAGTGGGCTTTAATTTCGTGAAATATCCATGGGTTGTTCAAAGCTCCTCTTCCGATCATAAGGGCGTCACAGTTAGTTTCCTTTAACATTTTAACGGCATCTTCAACTGATGTGATATCCCCATTTCCTACTACGGGTATATTGAGCAAGTTTTTTGCCCTTTTGATAAGAGCCCAATTAGCAGGGGGTTTATACCCTTCAATTTTTGTTCGGGGGTGAAGGGTAATAAATGAGGCTCCACTTTCTTGGGCCGCAAGCATATTTTCATCAAAAAGAGAAGTGTCTTCAAAACCAGAGCGAAGCTTTATCGATATGGGTATATTTCCAGCGCAATCGACCATGGCTTTGCCAATCTCGTAAAGGAGTTCAGGTGTTTTTAAAAGGGAAGATCCAGCACCACGACCTGTGACAGTTCCAGAGGGGCAGCCGCAATTGAGATCGACTCTATGGGCCCCAAGTCTTATCAATTCACGAGTCATTTCCTGCATATCATGAGAATCACTTCCCATTATTTGGGCAGCTTGAGGAATAGGATACGTATCTAGAGGGTTAAATTTGCTGGCTAAACTTGGAATATGGGGGTTTTTGGGGACACGTAAAAATTCAGTGCAAGCTTCATCAAAGCCTCCAATTTTAGATAAAGCGGCTCTAAAATGGGCCGATGCCACTCCTTCCATAGGAGCTAAGTAAAGTTTGGGGCATTTACTCTGTTGATAGGGGGTTGTCATTACTTTGCTCTTGGGCCGTTTCATCTTCTATCACTACTTTATTTTTCCAAGCTCCATTTTTGAATCTAAGGAAATTAAGTAGTGTCGCGATTATACTATATACAGTCCATATTACAAAGGCAAAAATAATACTCTGCCCTTTAACGACGATGAAAAAGTAGCATGGGACAAGCAAAAAGAGCCAAACACTAATTACTCCAGAAATCATGATATAGAGAGTATCACCTGCAGCTGTGAGTAATCCGCTGTAAAGCCAACGAATGCTCTCAAAAATCAGATATAAAGTAACAAAAACAAGACTAATCCGTATAAGGCCCTTGTAACGAAGGGTTTCCGCGCTTGTCAGAACTAAGTTTGTTGATTGAGCTGTTTCTTGTTGTAAAAAGAGGTTTATCAGTGGATCGGGATAAATAATGGTGATGAGTGTCATTGTAATTGCGAAGTAGACAATTAATTTGAAAGCAGATTTTACGAGCACTTTAATCTGATCGTGCATTTTAGCTCCAATCAGGTTGCCTGCAACTGCAGCGACCCCTTTTTCTAAGCCAAAGCAGTAGAATAAAAAAAGCATTTCAATGCTTTGGCACACGCTACATACAAAAATATGTTCAGGACTTACCCATTGCATCATAGTATAAAATATAGCCCATGCTAAAATCTCAAGGCCAGCAAAAAGGGCTGGAGGAAATCCAATTTTAAAACAACGCTTACAGAGGTCGAAATCAAATCTATAGTTATTTGTACCATATTTTTCTCGATTTCTTTTTGAGAGAAATAGGCAGGTTATAACGATTGCCTGTACGAGATAGCCCGAAAAAGTGGCTATAGCAGCCCCTTTAATCCCCATTGATGGGATAACCCCATTGACTCCAAAAATAAGTATAGGATCTAGTACGATATTGACTAAGTTGGCTAAAATTGAAAGCCATTTAATTACTTTTCCGTGGCCTCGACCTATATAAAATGCGGAAATACCAGATATAATAACGGCAAAAGGGCCACATAACATTAGCCAGCTAAAGTAATCTCTATGAAGTTGTTCTCCTGCACCTGAGTAGATAAAGCCAGTTAGAAACTGACTTGCTAAGGAAAAGAATATGACTGAGGCTCCTGCTAACCAAATCATTTGCCAAACAGGTCTCGCAAGTTCCATTTTTCTATTGGCACCATTATATTGAGCCACAAACACTTCTGCTAAAGCGGCTAGAGTCATCCAGGCTACTATAAAACTCCAAGACAATGTCCCCGAAATGGCTGCAGCATTAAGAGCATCTTTACTATATAAAGAAAGAAATAACCGATCAACAAAGAGCATGGCAAAAGTTGACATGAAAGAAATCATGAGGGGAAAGGTCACTTTCCACAGTTGCTTAACGTCTGCTCTTTTAATATCGGACATTGGTCTCTCTTTGGTTAGAAGCGCTATTATACAGGTTAACCTCCATATAAATAAAGCACACCTTTTTGAAAAGGAACAACTATTAATTTTAATACCCTCTCATTGCTCTATGTGGAAGTGATTTATTTTATTTTTTTTCAGAAAACTATTGCGTTAAAAAGAGGTGATTTAGTATGTTATGTCATGTCTTAAGGCACGAAAGTGAACGACAGGCAAAGCGAGACCTTCAGAGTTTCGCACCGGTTTTTTGACAGCTATAATGAAGTGACGAAAGTGAAGAGTCTGTGAGGCATATTAAGTGTCTTTACAGATCACTTAGTATAAAGCCAAAATTTTTATTTTATTATAATTATTTTGATGCC
>JAUHQG010000068.1 GCA_030408475.1 Candidatus Amphrikana amoebophyrae | reverse complement strand
TACTTTTTAGTAAATCGCAAATTAGATGATACTTGAGTATATCTTTTTGCGATTTACTAAAAAGTACACGAAAAGACGATGCTCATCTACTTAGACTTGTTTTTCGACAGGCCCATTATTAGCTTTTTTCTTAATTATAGGAGCTCTGGCAGAGATTAATTCCTGGATTATTGGCCCCATTAAGGGACTTTATGCAACAAGTGCTCATGGCAATTTGCCCCCCATTTTTCAAAAACGAAATAAATACAATGTTCCAACCAACCTGCTCATATTTCAAGCAATAATTGTCTCTATCTCTTCTTTTTGTTTTTTATTTATGCCTAATTTATCTAGCGCATATTGGCTACTAAGCGCCCTTTCTACTCAAATGTATCTTTCCATGTATTTGCTCATGTTTATTAGCGCTATTCGACTTAGATATACTCATCCATCGGTTCCTAGAGCATATCGCATACCAGATCCAAAAAAAGGGATGTGGTTTGTGGCTTCGCTAGGGATTTTAGCTTCTATATTTGCTTTTATAATTTTCTACTTTCCACCTAAAGAGTTTCATATCTCTAATGTTGCCTTTTATGAATTTTACCTTATTGGAGGATTTTTACTAATGGCTGCTA
The DNA here is from genome assembly GCA_030408475.1 of Candidatus Amphrikana amoebophyrae. Taxonomy (GTDB): domain Bacteria; phylum Chlamydiota; class Chlamydiia; order Chlamydiales; family JACRBE01; genus Amphritriteisimkania; species Amphritriteisimkania amoebophyrae. Next base: position 1,477 of record JAUHQG010000068.1, on the reverse strand, counting down.
TTCCTATTTCCTTTCACTATTTAAAAAAACCAGAATGGAAAAACACTCGTATAAAATCGAAAGATATTTGATACTGTACCTATGAGTACACTACCCCTTGCAGAAAGATTTCGTCCTAAAGAACTTAATCATGTTGTTGGACAAGATCACCTCGTTGGAAAAGACGGGCTTATCTCAATGATGATTGAAAAAAATCATCTCACATCCATACTTTTAATTGGACCGCCTGGAAGCGGAAAAACAACTATAGCTTCACTTTATGCGAAAGCATTTGATGCTAATTTCATCTCTTTTAGCGCAACCACTTCACGCATGTCAGAACTAAAAAAAGAAATTGCTGAACGTGAAAAATCTCCTTTATTTCACAGAAAACAAGTTATCTTTGTTGATGAAATTCACCGATTTAATAAGGCACAACAAGATACCTTTTTACCCATGATTGAAAAAGGTGGCTTCATTTTAATTGGGGCAACCACAGAAAACCCTTCTTTTGCCTTAAACTCAGCTCTTTTATCACGTTTAAAAACATTTAAACTTAACTCGCTTGATGATGTTAATCTTGACTCCATTTTTTCTAGATATCTAGAATCAGAACCTTCCCTATTTCTTTCTAATGAAGCTAGACATAAAGTGATCCATGCCTCAAGTGGTGATGCCCGCTCATTATTTTCCCTATTAGAACTAGTCAAGCTAAAATCAAATGGCCAACAAATAGAATTAAACGAAATTGAGTCTATTTTAAAGCTACGCCCAGCTAATTACGATAAACATGATGACCAACACTTTAATCTCATTTCTGCTCTTCATAAATCAGTTCGAGGTTCAGACCCAGATAGTGCACTATACTGGCTTTGCCGCATGTTAAAAGGGGGCGAAGACCCCAACTACTTAATTCGCAGATTGATGCGAATGGCACTAGAAGACATAGGGTTAGCTGATCCTCATGCATTAAGGCAAGTTATTGACGCCCAAACAGCATTTCAAATGCTCGGTTCCCCTGAAGGAGAACTAGCCATAGCCAATTGCGTAATCTACTTAAGTCTATCTCCAAAAAGTAACAGCGGTTATTTAGCCTATGATAAAGCTTCCGAGTTAGCTGAAAACACCTCCCAATATTCACCCCCAATGCACATCCTAAATGGAGCCAATAAGTGGATGAAGAGCGAGGGTTATGGGAAGGGGTACCAATATGATCACAATGAGCCGTATGCTTTTTCAGGTCAAAACTACTTTCCAAAAGAAGTTAAAAAAGCTAAATTTTACTCACCACAAGAGAGAGGATTTGAAAGAGATCTGTCTAAAAGAATTCAGTTTTTTGAAAAATTACGGGCTGAGAAGGGGTTGTAGAGCTGTTTTGCATATTTCGGGAAGAACAGGTAAAGGTTGACCCCTCTCCACTGAACAAATAGTTGCTTCTAAGTCTATCACTTGAACTGATTGTGCGATAGAGGCTAAATTATTATGGGGGTGATCTTGC
>JAUHQG010000067.1 GCA_030408475.1 Candidatus Amphrikana amoebophyrae | reverse complement strand
GTAGAAGAGAGTCTTTAGGAATATTAGGATTTTCTCATGGATTATATTCTCTCGCTAGACCAAGGGACCACCAGCTCGCGCGCCCTCTTAGTCGACCGTCATGGCAAAATAACTGGCGTTGCTCAAAAAGAATTTAAACAACACTTTCCCAAATCAGGATGGGTTGAACACGATGCCGCCGAAATCTGGTTTTCTGAAGCAGCCGTCATGGCCGAAGTGATCGCCAAAACCAAAGTAAAAGCTAAAGAGATCAAAGCTATTGGCATTACCAACCAAAGAGAAACCACTGTTGTTTGGGATAGAAAAACAGGCAAGCCTATTCATAATGCCATAGTTTGGCAAGACAGAAGAACCGCTGATTACTGCTCTAAATTAAAAAAAGAGGGAGTTGAATCGACCATTATAGAAAAAACGGGTCTAGTTCTTGACCCCTACTTTTCCGGAACTAAAATTCGATGGATCCTTGACAACATTCAAGGAGCAAAAGAAAAAGCAAATAGAGGAGAACTCGCCTTTGGAACCATCGAAACATGGCTACTTTGGAACCTCACAGCCGGAAAATGCCACATGAGTGATGTTTCTAATGCGTCAAGAACCCTATTATTTAATATCCACACTTTAGATTGGGACGATGAACTTTTGAAAATATTTGGCGTGCCCAGATCTATGCTTCCCGAAATCAGAGGTAATAGCGAAGTTTATGGGCAAACTCATATGGAGCTTTTCCACTCCCCTATCCCTATTGCTGCTATGGCGGGCGATCAACAATCGTCCATGTTTGGTCACGCCTGTTTTGAAAAAGGGATGATCAAAACTACCTATGGTACTGGCGCTTTTTCTCTTTTGAATACCGGTAATGAAATTGTCCACTCCAAAAATAAACTCCTCTCAACAGTAGCTTGGCAAATCAAAGATGAAGTGACTTACGCTCTTGAAGGGAGCGTTTTCATGGCCGGAGCCTCAATTCAATGGCTGCGCGATGGGTTAAATCTTATTAACGATGCTAAAGAAGCTGATGTCGAAGCAGCTAAAGTAAAAGACAATGGCGGCGTCTATTTAGTCCCCGCTTTTACAGGCTTAGGCGCTCCTCACTGGGACCCACGTGCTCGTGGCACTTTACTAGGACTATCTCGCGGAACGACAAAAGGGCATATTTGTTTAGCTACTTTAGAAGGGATCGCTTTTCAAGTTCATGATGTTATCCACTCAATGTTACAAGATGCCAAAATGTCTGGTTCAATTATGCGCGTTGATGGTGGAGTGACTCTGTCAAAAATTTTGATGCAATTTCAAGCCGACCTCTTGCAAATGAATATTGGAAAACCAGCATCACAAGAGACAACCGCCCTTGGGGCTAGCTATTTAGCAGGACTCGCTGTTGGAATTTGGAAAGACCTCGATGAAATTTCCAACCTATGGAAACTAACCGATGAATATAAGCCAAAAAAACCACCCGAGCATATTGAATATCCCTTGAAAAAGTGGAAACGGGCAATTGAATGTACAAAACATTGGGAGATGGAATGAACCGAACCAAAATGATCAAAAAAATGAACGAGATTCCTAGGTTTGATGTCGTCATCATTGGTGGTGGAGCAACAGGACTTGGAGCAGCCGTAGACAGCGCAGCAAGAGGTCTAAAAACCTTACTTGTTGAACGCGATGATTTCGCAAAAGCCACATCTTCTAGATCAACAAAGCTTATTCATGGAGGACTTCGCTACTTACAACAAGGAAATTTATCTTTAGTAACGGAAGCTCTAAAAGAGCGAGGACGCCTATGCAAAAACGCTCCTCACCTAATATCTCATCGACCTTTTTTAGTTCCCAATTACCACTGGTGGGAAGGCCCTTTTTATGGATTTGGTCTTAAAGTGTATGACGCACTAGCTGGGAAACAGGGAATAGAGAAATCTTATCACCTCTCCAAAGAAGAAACTCTTAAAGCGATTCCCAATCTCAAAAAAGACGATCTTCGCGGAGGCGTTATTTATTACGATGGTCAATTTGATGATTCCCGGCTCGCTATTACATTGGCTAAAACCTGTATTGATCTAGGAGGAATCGCCCTTAATTATATGTGCGCTGAATCGTTTATTAAAGAGAATGGGCAAATTATTGGAATTGTAGCCAAAGATAGCGAAAGCGGCAATTCATATAAAATCAAAGCTAAAAGCGTCATCAATGCTTGCGGTATTTTTTCCGATGAAATGCGCCAAAAAGATAATCCAAAGGTTAAGCCTCGCTTAGTTCTAAGTCAAGGCGTTCACTTAGTCTTAAAAGGAGAGCTATTATCCAGCAATCATGCCATACTTGTTCCCCACACCGATGATGGCAGAGTTTTATTTTTAGTTCCTTGGCACAATCGAGTATTAGCTGGCACAACCGACTCAAGTGTAGAAAAAGCAACAAGCGAGCCTATCGCTAAAAAAGATGAAGTTGATTTTATCATGAGAGAGTCACAAAAGTTTTTAGCTGCACCTCTTCAAAAAAGCGATGTTCTCTCTGTTTTTGCTGGCATTCGCCCTTTAGCCAAAAAAGATGACTCAGAAGAGACAAAAAAACTATCACGTGATCACGTGATACTAGTTTCTAACTCTAATCTCATTTCAATTTTTGGTGGCAAATGGACTACTTATAGAAAAATGGGCGAAGATGTAATAAATAAAGCGATTGAAGTGGCAAATTTAACTAAAAAAGAGTGCGCCACATACACTTTAAAACTTCATGGTTACGCTCAAGGTTTAGACCCTGACCAAGACTTAAGCACCTACGGCTCTAACTATTTGCTTTTAAGGAAAATCGCAAACGAAGACCCATCATATAATGAACTGATCCACCCAAACCTTCCTTATCAAAAAAGTGAAGTGATCTATGCAGTTCGATACGAAATGGCTAGAAAATTAGAAGATGTACTTTGTCGCAGGACACGCTCTATTTTACTGGATGCAGCGGCCAGCGTTGAATCTTGTGCAACAGTTGCAAAGCTCATGGCAAAAGAGTTGGGATATGGCCAAGATTGGAGCGAGCAGCAAATAGCCAACTTTAAAGAGCTCTCCGCTACATATTTGCCCTCAAATTACTTATAACCCCTTATTGAGATTGCAATAAAGTAGCTTTTTTGGTTTCATAGAATACAAAAAAGGTTTCGCTTTGTCTAAAAAAATCATTATTTTACTAGGCCCTCCTGGCTCTGGAAAAGGTTCTCAAGCTGCACTTATTGAACAAAAACTCCACTATCCTCACATATCTACTGGAGATTTGCTTCGAGCTGAAATGAAAGCCAAAACTCCACTTGGTTTAGAAGCTATGAGCTATGTAAATGAAGGTAAACTAGGTCCTGACTCTTTAATTTTTAATATTATAACAAAACGCATTGCTCAAGATGATTGTAAAGAAGGTTTTATTTTAGATGGCTTTCCTCGTAATATTAAACAGGGAGAGTATTTTCAAGAGAAACTCAATATAGATGGCAATGATGTGATTGTTTTAAACTTTGAACTTCCTGATGCCACCATAATTGAAAGACTATCTGGTCGACTTATTTGCAAAGATTGCGGTCACCCTTTTCATATAAAATTCACTCCCCCAAAAAAGGAAGGAAAATGTGATAAATGTGGCGGCGAACTCTACCAAAGAGCTGATGATGCCAAAGAGGTGATTCAACATAGACTGCAAGTTTACGCTAAACAAACTGAGCCTCTCATCCAATTTTATGATGATCTTCAGATTTTAAAAACAATTGATTGCTCACCTACTCCTCAACTTATTTTTAAGCAAATTGTAAAAAAGATTGGATAAGAGTAAATAATTTTGCATAATGTACCCATGGCTATTAAAATAGTTGGCCCCAAATCACCTACAACTGGAGTTCATTATGCAATCCCCTGACTATCACGCCCCAATCGGGGAAATGAAAAACCAACTCACTTCTATAAGAGAAATGTTTCATAGTATAAAGTCTAACCCTACTTCAATTGACTCTCCTGAAAACCTCTCTTCACTTGCTTCCACTATAAAAGATCTCGATATAGAGAGCCAAATGGGACAAAAAGATAAGAGTTTTAAAATGACCTGTGAACTTATTCACCACCTTCTTTGCACTCCATGGGGCGCACCATTTGTTATGCAAACTTCACTATTAGAAGCCGCACAAAGCTTCAAATTTCAAGAACACTCAAAATCTGAACTTTATACAATTTTAAGAGACATCATAAAACATACAGATGCCTCAGAAAAACAAATATTTGAGACAATTGACGATGCTATAGAACATCTCAATAACCAAAAAAAAACTATGAGGGGCAAATCATCATGAAACTCAACGGAACACTCTTTTTTCTATTTGGAGCCCTGCTGATTGCTGGCGGCGCAATCGGATTTATAAAAGCAGGCAGTATAATATCACTCGTTATGGGAGCCACTCTAGGTTTAACAATCTGCATATTAGCTATTTATACACTAAAAGGGGTAGTATACTGCGAAAATTGTGCACTTGTGATGACCCTTCTAACCGATATATTCTTTGCCTATCGCCTGCTTAAAGCAAAGTCATTTTTCCCAGCAGGAATTATTACGATAATAGCCTCTATATTTATCATTGTATCTTGCATTAGCATAAGGAAAAGATTGTCGAAAACGGTTAATTAAAATTTTAATTATACATAATTAATTAATAGTTAATAATTTAATTCCCCTATTTAATTACAGTTTTGTTATAATAATAGCGTAAAGTAATAACTAAATGGGGAATTAAGTGTTTGTAACTAGTTCTAATCATCATCCTACATCTGATGCCTTAGGCACAAGCCCTGTGGATTATGATTTTGTGCGCGCATCAAACAGCCCAAAGCCCCCACTTAGAAACGCTCATCAGTTAATTGCACAATCAGCAATAAAGCCACTGATGACAGACGATAGAGGAAAACCGAATCGTTTAGACCGAGCTACAATTCATACTGTACGAGACTTCCAAGCATATATGTACTATGGTGAAGCCTCTGTTCCTGGAATTACAAATCTAGTTTTTTCCATAATTAATATTACTGTCGCTCTATTTATGATTGGTAAAGGGGTTTTCTGCGCTGGAGAACTCGCTCGAGACGGAACATTAAAACTAATAGCCGCACTTGCAACACTAGCGCATGCGGTTGTTACCTTAGGTAACATGCTAGCACCTTACATCACTAAAATAGCCCAGTTAATATATAATGGTGGTGCTGCATTAAAACATGCTATGCTTGTGGGTGGCGCCGTTATTGCTGGAATTGAAGCGTTTGTTAAAGGGTGGCAAATTATACGCCAATATAGATTTGACGCGAAATTTGAATACAAAGACATACTCCTAACAAAAACTAACTTTGACGATATTGAAGATTTAGAAGCTATGGAAAAGGCTATTGCTAATTGGGCATACAAAATTGAAAATAATAAAAATGCTATCATTAAACTTTTTGGCAATGATGAAGCCCCTAGAATTCTTGGACTATTAGCCAAGATTAAATTCCCATTCAGACAACGGGGAGAAATCGTCTCAACTTCTTCCTTAAGAAAAGAAGTCAAAAGGGTACAAAAAGAATTTAAGATTGCTTTTTATAACCGTAACTTCACCATCTTGCACAAAGAATTCTTCGATATTAGCTCCCGTGATGATAGAGCATATGTAGATAGCTTTGGCGACACCCCTGAAGCTAGAGAAAATGGACGCGATGCTATTGCGAACTATAAACTTATTCGCGCCTATCGAAGGATGCCTTGTCCTGCCTTAGCTGCTGAAGTTAATAACTTTACACTTAACGCCGCAGATCTACGAGGCGATCACAGTGATAAACTAATTCACAAGGGAAATGTTAAAAAAGCTGCACACTTATTTCATAGAATAGAGACGAAATCGCGTCATATAAAAATAGCATACGCTATTGGCATGATAGGCCTTATGGCCGTTGCCGCTGCCTTTATTATCCTAACTGGGGGAATTGGGGCCGCTCCAATTGTCTTTAATATTGTATTTTGGTCAGGCTGGACAGTGACACTTATTGGTGGCACGTTAGAAAGTTGCTGGGTGCGATCAAATGAAGATCGTATAGATTTGCGTTATTTTCTCCCCAATTGCTTAAGAAAACGGTGGTGCGATAAATCTGTACACGATCTTGACTTACCTGGCCGAGTAACAACAGGAGTTAACTCGAGTTATCAAAGAATGGAAAGAACCAGAAGCAAATCTTTTGCTACAGCAGCAAGCGCTGCTTAACAACCTTGCTAATTTCAACCTAAGTCTTATGAAGACAAATCAATGCCCAGATAAGCTATTGAGAATATCCACTCCTTGCAAAACAGTAAAGAGTTGCTCATAAGTTGCTTGAGCGTTGGATCTAAAAAATTAGCACGTTTAATATCAGATGCTGACTGGAAAAGTTTTTTACAAGCTGATAAGTTCTATCCAAGCACAAAAAAATTGTCATTCTTGTGGACAAAGGCACGAATTGAGCTTAAAAGATCGAAATTTTGCAATGTAAAGCCGGCTTTACATTGCTTATTTTCACCCTTTTCTTTACTCTAGATATCATGATAAAACATACTCTTTTTGCCATTACCCTCTTTCTATCTTTTACCTTTATCGATCATCCCCTATCGGCCATTTTGATCGATAATACACATCCTCAAAAATGGATTTCCCTCCTTTCTAAACTCTCACTAACTCTCTTTCAATCAATTGCTTGGCTCGCCATCTTTTTCATCGCCATTCGGCGTAAAAGCGATCGCTATATCACTCATTCCTATTCCATCCTGGGTAACTTAGGGATTGGGATTGTGATTTCTTTTATCTTAAAAGTCGCTATTGGAAGAGCTAGACCAGAACTTGCTCTTTCTGGAGGAAGTTTACTCTTTCATCCCTTCCATATAAAGAACTATTTTCACTCAATGCCATCATCGCATGCTATAAGCGCTTTTATCGCAACAGGCGGCCTTATACGTCTTTTTCCAAAGAAAAAGGTGTTTCTTATCACAATAGGGAGCATTATTGCTCTTACGCGGCTATTTTTATTTAAACATTTCTTAAGCGACTTAGTATTTGGAGCTTGGATTGCATACTGGATAAGTAATGCGAGCATAATAGAGATGGTAAAAGGATGGATTTGGACGAAGATTAAAGGGCTGAAATTTTCAATCGATCCATAAAAAAGAGCAAGTCATAAGACTTGCTCTTTTGAGATATAACAAACTCAAAGAAAAGAGCTTAGCAAGCGCATTCAGCTTCTACAACTTTTTTTCTACGTCTAACAGCTGGCTTTTTAGCAACTGTTTTTTTAGCAGTAGTTTTTCTGCGAACAGTTTTCTTAGCTGCAGGCTTTTTCTTAGCTACTGCTTTCTTTTTAGCAGCAGGCTTTTTCTTAGCTACTGCTTTCTTTTTAGCAACTGGCTTTTTCTTAGCTACTGCTTTCTTTTTAGCAACTGGCTTTTTCTTAGCTACTGTTTTTCTTTTAGCTGCTGGCTTACGCTTTACAGCTGTTTTTCTCTTAACCGCTGGCTTACGCTTAGCCGCCGGCTTTTTCTTAGCTGTTTTTTTAACAGCCTTTCTTCTTACAAGTGCCATAACCACCTCTTTTTTAAGTTAAATAGAGTAATTTTATCGACTTCAATTCCATGCATACAAGGAATAAGTCTATTTCTTCTATAATTGTGATCTTACTAGTTTTTTATTATATTAAAAAGTTTTTTTTTACATTTAATGAAATAAAAATAAGCAATTTAGATAAATAAGCCTAACAATACTGTATGAAAAAGGTTTAAAATATATTCAAAGTAAAATAAAGGGGCCGATTTAAGAATTATTTAGCTAAAATTACTATTTAATTTACGCAAATAAATATAAAACCGACAAACTTTCAACTTGCTTTGTTGATTATTTATCGAATGAAAATCTCACAGCTTGAGTTTTAAGTAATAAATCGCTTATGCATAGAGAATCACATATTTTTGGAGTATATTAGTGGAATTAGCCGAAGGAAAGCCTCAATCAAAAAGAGTTATAAGCGTATTTGTTTTAGCCATGCTAAACGTTTCGATAATGGCTTCATTGCGCAATTTACCCCTTGTAGCAGAGTTTGGTTATGGTGCTATATTCTACTTCTTTTTAGTTGCTATTTGTTTCTTAATTCCATGCGCTCTTGTTTCTGCCGAACTAGCCACTGGATGGCCTAAATCAGGGGGAATTTATGTATGGGTAAGAGAAGCTTTTGGAGATTCAACAGGTTTTTTTGCAATTTGGATGCAATGGATACATAATGTCACTTGGTTCCCGGCGATACTTTCATTTGTAGCCGCTACCATTGCCTATGTATTTTATCCTCCTTTAACCGAACATCCTGGATTTATTTTAACCGTTGTTTTAGTACTTTACTGGGGAATGACTTTTTTCAATTTCTTTGGTATAAAAATCTCTTCTATTTTGTCTACAGTTGGGGTTATTATAGGCACACTTATTCCAGGGCTTTTTATTATTTTTCTTGGATTTAGTTGGTTTTTTTCCCCCACTCCCAATCAAATTCAAATAACTCCGAGCGCATTTTTTCCTAATTTAACAGACAGTGGGAATCTGGTCTTTTTAGGTGGATTATTTCTTGCCTTTGCTGGTTTAGAAGTATCAGCAGGTTATGCCGGAGAAGTTAAAAATCCACAAAAAAACTATCCTAAAGCTATTTTACTTGGAGGATTAATTACCTTTGTTCTCTTCATGTTTGGTGCACTTTCAATTGCTTTAGTTATACCAAAATCGCAAATCTCACTTGTAACAGGATTAATTGCTGCATTTAAGATATTTTTAGTTAATTATCACTTAGACTGGCTACTTCCATTATGAGCTTGTTTAGAAAATAGGCTTTTTTAGATGAACATCGTCTTTCCGTGATCTTTCACGAAAAAAATAGCAACTTACTGTACCAAACGTACAAGTTTCGTTGCTATTTTTGA
>JAUHQG010000066.1 GCA_030408475.1 Candidatus Amphrikana amoebophyrae | reverse complement strand
AAAGACTCAGGCTCTAGAATTTGAAGCTTTTCAATAATTCGCTGACGTATTTTTGGGGTATATGGGTTGATCAAAAGTTGGCAGCCCACTTTGTATCGATTGAGAGCAAATTCAAACCTGGTATCTTGTTCGATTTCTTTTAGCCAAGATGTAATTGAGGGGAAATGGTCAATCATCCAATCTCTATATTCATGTATCAGTTTTTTTACATGACGGAAGAAAATCACTTTTGTGGCTACGGATGAACTCACTTTCATAAGCTCCAAAAGAAGAGGCTTAAGTTGGTCGTGGCAAGGTTTTTTGTCGTATAGTAGAGAGCGTAAAGTGGGGAGCATTTGCTCACTTAGCTTTGTTTGAAGAGAAAAATTTTCGTTAGGTAGCGCCCATTTAACAATGTCAATGCTTTCAGAGATAATATCTCCATTGGGTAAGACGAGAAGAGGGACGGTGCCATCAGGAGAAATTTCAAGAAACTCCGCTGGTTTCTCTTTCACTGAGAATTCACGAAGTTCAAACTGTATGTTGGCAAAACAAAGAGCCATTTTGGCTCTACAAGCAAAAGGGCAGCGCGGGCTGCTATATAATATAGGAATGTCCATGGGTCGTATTATACAAAAGTCTATAATTGCAGTACAGCTTTGAATAAATTGGGGTTGTCATCAACTGGCGTTACTGTAAAGCCAAGAGATTCGACTATCTTAATAAGCACAGTGTTCTCATTTAAGATCACTCCAAATATCGAATCAAGTTTTCGTTTTTTCGCTGTTTCTATCAATTTCACCAGTAGTTTTTTTCCAAGACCTTTACCTTGAGCATCATCAGCAATGATGATTTTAAACTCGGCATCTAAGCTATTGGGTAATCGAGTATAACTTCCAACGGCTTGAATGGTACCATCATTTTCTTGCGCTATAAATCGCATCTCTTTGTCGTAATCTATGCAGCAAACTTGTAAAAGCCGCTCATGAGCGGTCCTCTTATCATGTGACATCGACTTGATAAATCGAGAGCGCACTGTATTTTCAGATAAATGGGTATGAAACTCTCTCATCCTCTCTTCATCTTCAGGTCGAATAGGTCTCAAGGTTAGTTTTGAGCCATCTTTTAGTGTCACTCTCTCTATAAAAAAATGGGGGTATGCTCTTAGCGCTGATTTAACAAAATCTTCCTCTTTTTCGTGAAGAATAAATCTCGCATCTAGAGCAATGATCTCTTTATTTGACACAATAAGGGGGTTAATATCACACTCTTTTATCCAAGAGTGTTCAATAACTAATTGAGAAAAGACAATTAAAATTCTCTCGAGTTCTAGAAAATTGACCCCTTTTTTTCCTCGAACCCCTTTAAGTGCTTCATAAATTTTAGTTTCACTCATCAAGTGGTGTGCTAATACTGAATTAAGAGGGGGTATGCCAAGGGCTCGATCACGAAATACTTCAACAAGTGATCCACCCATTCCAAACATAATGATAGGGCCAAATTGAGGATCATCGTTACTTCCGATTAAAATTTCATATCCATCAAGTGATGCCATCGCTTGTACGGTGACTCCATCAAATCCCTCTGTAATATTTTCACTCATTTGAGTAAAAGCATTCTCTACATCTGTATCATTAAGTAAATTCAATTTCACTCCGCCGACATCGGTTTTGTGAGTAATCGTATTGGAGTGCAATTTCACTACAACGGGATAGCCAATTTCATTTGCGCACTTAATAGCGTCTTCTTTTGAAGTGGCTAGCAAGGTTTTAACAACCGGTATACCATATGATTCTAAGATTTTTTTAGATTCAAACTCAGTTAAAATAGAGCGCCCTTCTCTTTTCGCCTCTACAAGGATTCGATCCACTTCGACATAGCGTTTATGAACATCAACAGGGTGGAGATTTCCTTCTCGTAAGTGGGGAGTTTCATATAGAGATTTTAACTGCTTTTGGTGACGCCATAATTTGCTGAAAATATCGCAGGCATTATCAGGATATTCAAAATGAGCAATTCCAGCTGCATTGAGAATATTGATCCCTTTTTCTAGAGCTGCCCCGCCCATCCAACTAGCGTATATAGGTTTATCCATCTCAGCGTATTTAGCTAATATTCGCGCTGTTTGAGTAGGGTCAGTCATTGATTGGGGAGTTAATATGACTAATATGCCATCAGAATTGGGATCTTGTGCAACTATTTCAACAGCCTTAGCATAGGTATCAGCGTTGGCATCTCCTAAAACGTCAACTGGGTTAGAATGAGACCACGCTGCTGGCAAAACTTGATTGAGTTTCTCTATTGTTTGGGGCTCCAGTACAGTGAGTTCACCACCAGAGAGGATGGTTTCATCTGTAGCCAGTACTCCAGGACCACCAGCGTTAGTGATAATGGTTAAGTTTGGCCCTTTGGGCATGGGTTGCTTGGCTAAAACACCGGCAATAGAGAAAAGATCAGAGATGGAGTTAACTCTTAGAGCGCCCACTCTTGAAATTACGGTATTAAAGGCGTCATCGCTTCCTGATAGTGAACCTGTGTGAGAAGCTGCCGCTTCGGCCGCTTCATCTGTTCGTCCGGCTTTAATCAAGATAATAGGCTTAGTCAGGGCTACTTTTTTGGCTGCTGAGAGAAATCTTCTGGCATTGCCAATACTCTCAATATAGAGCAAAATCATATCAGTATTTGGATCATGACCAAAATAATCAATTAAGTCGCCAAAACCAACATCTGCCATTGAGCCTATTGATATAAATGAGCTAAATCCAATCTTCTCTTTTAAACTCCAATCTAAAATTGATGTACACATAGCGCCAGATTGGCTGATAAAGGCTAACTTGCCAGGAAGAGGCATATCGGCAGCAAAAGAGGCGTTGAGATGGGAGTGAGGATTCATTAATCCTAAGCAGTTTGGGCCGATAATTCGCGTTTTAGTCTTAGCTATGAGTGCCATGATCTCATCTTCAAGCTTTTGCCCCTCAGGGCCCATTTCTTTAAAACCGGCTGAAATTATAATAATGCATTTTACCCCTTTCTCGACACATTCTTTGACTAGAGGGGGTACAGTTTTGGCAGGGGTAATGATTACGGCTAAGTCGATCTTTTGGGGTATTGAGGAAATATTGGGATAACATTTTTTATCGAGAAGGGTCTCATATTTAGGGTTTACGGGGAGAATATCACCTTCAAAGTTGTAATCTATTAGATTGGTTACTAATGTTTTACCGACTGAATTAGGTTTTTCAGTAGCTCCCACAATGGCGATGGATTTGGGCTTGAAAAAGCCATCCAAAGGGTTGGTATTGCGCTTGAGAAAATTTTGTGACGGGTCTATTGGATGGTCCATATTTCACTCATAACAGATTATTTAATTAATGCTCAAGTAGTGCGACACAGCCATTTTCAAAAATTAGGTAAGTTTTGCCAATACTTAAGCTTGAAATTAGATCCGGTGGATCGAATAAGAGATTAATCAGCAAAAACTATTGCAGAAAAACTCTCATAACTTTGGGTGTGTTGAAATAGTTAGAATCTCGATTTAAGCACTTTACCTTATTGATTAGTTATCGATTTGATTGCTGGGGCTTTAGTTAGTCCCGGTTTCACATTCATTGATTTGCCCGCTTTTTTCCCAAGGCCATGTGAGGCTGCATCGTGCTTGACTCTAGAAGTGACTCTTGATAGTTTAGGGTATACCATCGAAACAGCTCGCTGTAAGTTGGCTAAAATAAGGGCACGCTCTTTAGTGTGTGTTCTTTTTTGTTCATCGTATCCTTTGGCTAGCCCTCTAAAAAAAGAGTTTTTAGCGCTTAGTCCTTTTAGTTTGTGCGTTTTTTGTGCCATAGTCCATAGGTGATCAAGCTCGTGATCTAGAAAATCTGCAACATAACTAGCGATTTCAACATGCTGTTGTAACCCCAAGATTTCTACGTATGTAGCCCCTTTACCAAGGTGGTGTACTACTTCAACATTAAAGTGTCTAAGCATCTGTCCGATTGCTTTTTGTTTTTGAGTGGTTTTATTTTGTTTCAATATTCTCATTAATGTAAAACCAGACTCTTCATTGCTCTGAGAAGACAAACCATGCTTTTGGATCAATTCTTCAGCTTTTAGTAGTGCAGCATGAGATTCATGGATATTGCTGTTTTTTGATAAAGAGAGCAATTTACGCACTTTTGCTTCTACTGATTTTAATGAGGTTAGTTTTGGTATATAACTCACTGCTTTTGCAACTTCTTTGGGGAAATTATAGCGCTTGCAAATAGTGTGGAAATCTTTACCATGGTCTAAGCAGCCAAACTCTAAATAGGCAATATAGTGAGCTAACTCATGCTTAAGGACCTCAAGTGCTAAGGATTCATTGAGTATGAGATCTTTATGAATGGAAATTTCTAATAATGAGGGATCGAAAAATCCTAGAGCGGAAGAGTGCTCAAAGCATACAATGGTGATGGGGTAAGAATATCCTTTAAAGATGAATCTTTTCTGACTGACATTTAGGTTCATGTCATCACGTAAAATAGCTTTGGCATGATGAAGAAGTCTGGATGTAAATTGAAGAATTGCTTCAGAAAAAAAAAGGGTCATGTTGAGCTGTCTCCGCTGCTATCAGATTCTTTATCGCTATTAGAGTCTATTTCAATATTAATGTTTAACTCTTGATTTCTTTCTGAAAGAGCTGGTTGGTAAACTAAAGACTCAACTTCTTGAAATTTAGCTTTTGAATGCAAAGGATTTAAAACCGTTTGTTGAGATTTAAAGCCTATGACTACTTCTATTTTGTTCATAGCATCTGGAAGTTGAAAAAGCCTTGAGCCTCTAAGATCAACTTTTGTTACTTGTGATAAATGTTGAGCTAGTTGGTGAGGAATTTCAATGATTTTTCTCCCTTCTAAATCAATAAATTTGAGTTTAGCGAGAGCCGTAGTGAATACTGGACTTCCAAGGCATCTACGTACATATTCTGCGCTAATGGTTAAATTTACAATGTGATGACTTGACTTTATGTTGAAAAAATCTTTGACGTCATGATCTAAACTTGCGAGACATCTTGTTAAGTTTAAGTCTTGTATCGTTTGCTGATTTTTTAAGTAATCAAAGGCCCCTTTTTCGCTTACTTCTGTAGCTATTAGAGGGTGACCAAGCGTAATACTATCAGCTTTTTGTCTTGAAAATAGCGCCTCAACTATAGCTTTAGGGGATCGCATGTCATAAGTAGAGCCCAGCACCCGAGCTCTGTTTATCAAGCTGTAGTAACGTTTTGGCTCCATTCCAGCTCTAATAATCATAATCATTTTTTGATAAATAGGGGGCGCGCAGTATATTTCTGTTAATGGCTCTGACTTGGTTTCTCTTATTGCGAGCAAAGACATGTGTTATTCTCTATTTTATTTTATAATTTATGTTAACATATTAGTCTTACGGGGGTAAAAAGGCAAAATAAATTTTCGGGAAGAACAGGTAAAGGTTGACCCCTCTCCACTGAACAAATAGTTGCTTCTAAGTCTATCACTTGAACTGATTGTGCGATAGAGGCTAAATTATTATGGGGGTGATCTTGCTCT
>JAUHQG010000065.1 GCA_030408475.1 Candidatus Amphrikana amoebophyrae | reverse complement strand
TTGTACTTTTTAGTAAATCGCAAATTAGATGATACTTGAGTATATCTTTTTGCGATTTACTAAAAAGTACACGAAAAGACGATGCTCATCTACTTAGACTTGTTTTTCGACAGGCCCTGAATCGAAGTTATATTGATCTAGTTCAGAATGCGCGCAAGAAGGGCACCAAAAAGGTAAATTCCCATCAATTCCACTAAAGTTTTGGTAAAGCTTTAAAATTGTTGAAGTAGACATAAGGACTGCTCCTACTACTATAGCATGCTCTTGAACAGTTTTTAACAATCTAACTAAACTCCCTTTAAGCAAAAATTGAGTATAAAATACATATTTAATCCTGACAATTTGAAGCTGTAAAATGAGTTTCCATACTTCTTAGAGGATTCACTATTAGCATTAGAAAAACGCCCGTAACTAATGTAATATCAGCCCCATCAGCCAAACTTTCATCTGGGCATGTTTTTTTTATAGCTAAGGCGATCACTCCTCCACCAATAGCCAAAGCAGGCCCCCAAAACTGACATCCATTTGCGACACAACCAGCTACATTTCCAATCCAACTACAATTAAATGGGGAAATCCCTCTATCATTATTATAACTATTACCTACGTGCAAAATTCCCACCCTAATCTGTTATTTTCGCAGTAAGTATATCTTATTAATTGGTTTAAAAGCAAGTGAGCAATAATAGAGGCGTTGAAAAAAATATTGCGAGATATCCAACTGATTGGTACTATTGTTTTACTTGGGAAGATGGCTGAGTGGCCGAAGGCGCATCCCTGCTAAGGATGAGTACTCGCAAGGGTACCGTGGGTTCAAATCCCACTCTTTCCGAAGTTAAACCCAGGCATAGCCCTGGGTTTTATTTTGTCTCAAAACAATCTTCTAGGACAACTCCCCGAACTTCCGCCTACAAACCAGATATTCTAGTTTTTTTTTATCCCACTTTTTTGTTAGAGTTAAAGTCATGAGCGAAGTAAATACAAAAAAACCTAAATTGAAAGTAGCCCCAAACTCTAAAGAATCAGAGATGATGGTTCTTGGATGCATGTTAACTAGCGTTAATAGCCTTAACATTGGAGCGGACAGTTTAGCTGCGCGAGACTTTTATTATCACGAACACCAAACGATCTTCTCTTCTCTTCAAAGCGCTTATAAATCTGATAGACCTGCGGATGTACACCTTATTTGTGAAGAACTAAAAAGGCAGGAAAAGCTCGAAGATGTGGGCGGCGCCCTCTACATTACAACGCTTGCTCAATATGCAGGAACTTCAGCCTACATTGAAGAGTATATCAACTTAATTAGAAACAAATCTCTTCTTAGAAAGATGATTACATCTGCTCAAGCTATAGAAAAAGACGCCCTCTCAGAGCCCAAAGATGTTAATTCACTACTCGATGAAGCTCAAGCTTCTCTTTTTGCCATTAGCCAAGATGCTAACCAAAAAGAGGGAATAGTATTAAAGGATTTACTTGAAGGGAAACAGACTCGAGAAAAACTCCCCTACCTAAAAGAGTTGCAAGAGAGACAAGAAGAGTTTCACAATCGTGAACCCGGGCAAGCCCCAGTTACAGGACTGCCTACTTATTATACTGATCTCGACACCATGATCAATGGTCTAAATCCAGCTAACTTAATTATCATTGCAGGTCGACCTTCAATGGGAAAAACCGCTTTAGCTGTCAACATGGTTGAAAATGTTGCCTTTAAATCAAATGCAGCCGTCGCTATATTTTCTTTAGAGATGACCGCTGATGAACTTTTACATAGAATGATCTGCTCTCAAGCTGAAGTGGAATCTGATCGCATTCGTACTGGCTCCTTAGACGGCAACGAATACCAACGAATTGTTGGCGCTGTCAATGAGATGAAAAAGCAAAAAATTATCATTGATGATCAACCTGGACTCAAAATTTCAGATTTACGCGCTCGAGCTAGACGACTAAAAGAAATTTATGACATCAAATTAATTGTTATCGATTATATGCAGTTACTTTCAGGATCAAAGTCACATTACAATTCCGAAAACAGACAAAATGAAATCTCTGAAATTTCACGTATGCTAAAAACACTCGCAAGAGAACTTGAAATTCCTATTATAGTAGGTTCACAGTTATCGAGAAAAGTGGAAGAGCGGGCCGGCCACCGCCCAATGCTATCTGATCTTAGAGAATCGGGCTCGATTGAGCAAGATGCCGATATTGTGATGCTCTTATTTAGACCTGAATACTACAACCCGCAACATAAACCTGGTTTAGCCGAAATTATTGTCGCTAAAAACAGACATGGCAAAGTGGGAAGCGTTAATTTAACTTACAGAAAATCCCTCGCTCAATTTCAAAATTATACTCCAATGGAAGCTGAATCAGAGAGCGGTGAACCCAAAGCTGACGCCTTTGCAGCCTTCTCCCCTGGCAATTAATTAACTTTATTCTCTCACCCCTTTACAATTTCTCGTAGAAAGAGTATGATGTAGCATCAATCTTACTAACTGGAGCCGTTATGTCATCGGTAAAGAAAAAGCGCCGCTTGAAAATTAACAAGCATAAGCGCAAAAAGCGTAGAAGACGCGATCGACACAAGAATAAGTAAACTCTTGAGAGCAAAGGGCTTACGCCCTTTTGCTCACGATTCTTACAACAAATCAACTTATCTATATATATATGTGGACCTATCCTGAAGAATACGATATTTTAGTCGTTGGAGCGGGTCATGCTGGCTGTGAATCGGCCCATGCCGCTGCAAAAATGGGGGCAAAAACTCTCCTTTTAACAATGACTCTCGATACAATTGCCAAAATGAGCTGCAATCCTGCCGTAGGCGGAACAGCAAAAGGGCATATTGTACGTGAAATTGACGCCCTTGGTGGAATCATGGGAAAAATGGCCGACCGATGTGGTATTCAACAAAGAATGTTGAACCGATCAAAGGGTCCTGCCGTTTGGTCCCCTCGATCTCAATCTGATCGAGCTCTTTACCACATAGAAATGAAGCACACCCTTGAAAACCTCGACAATCTCTATCTTAAACAAGGCACTATTGAATCGTTAGTCATTGAGGATCAACAAGTTAGAGGAGTTCGAACACAAGAAGGCATTATATATAGAGCGAAAGCGGTCATACTATCATCAGGAACTTTCATGAGAGGTATGATACATATTGGAGACATCAATTATAGTGGTGGACGCTCTGGAGACAAACCTTCAATTGGACTTTCTAAACATTTAGAAGATCTTGGATTTAAATTAGGAAGATTAAAAACGGGCACCCCCCCCCGGATTAATTCTCGCTCGATTAATTACACAGGATTAGATGAGCAACCGGGAGAAGAAGATGTTTGGTTTTCATATGATGAGAAAGCGAGAAAACTCCCCCAAGTTTCCTGTCACATTACCTATACTACAGAAAAAACGCATGAAATTATACGAGCCAATGTTAAAAGATCGGCAATGTATTCAGGTAAAATCCAATCGGTGGGACCTCGATATTGCCCATCTATAGAAGATAAGATTGTTCGCTTTGCAGACAAAGAGCGACATCAAATCTTTTTAGAACCAGAGGGTGTCTCAACGAATGAAGTGTATGTAAATGGAATTTCCACTTCGTTACCATTTGATGTACAAGTAGAGATGATGCATACGATTATAGGACTTGAAAATGCCGAAATTATGCGTCCAGCCTATGCAATTGAATATGACATGATCAAAAGTGGACAAATCAAACACACTTTAGAAACCAAATCGATATCGAATCTTTATTTTGCTGGTCAAATCAATGGAACTACAGGATATGAAGAAGCGGCAGCGCAAGGATTAATTGCAGCTATAAATGCTGTGCAAAAATTACGAGGCAAAAAGCCATTCATCCTAAAGAGATCTGAAGCTTATATTGGAGTAATGATTGAAGAAATTGTATCTAAAGAGCTAGAAGAACCGTACCGCATGTTTACATCGAGAGCAGAACATCGTTTACTACTTAGACAAGACAATGCAGATTTACGTCTTAGGGGATTTGCATATGAATTAGGTCTTATTTCAAAAGAGCAACATCAGCGCATGCTAGACAAGCAAGAAGCGATAGAGACCTGTAGAGTTCAATTCCACAAAACGATGAAAGAAATGGATAAACGCAATGTCACATTTGCGCAATATTTAAAAAGGCCTGAAGTAACGTATGAACATTTGTTACAAAAATTTCCTGATGAAGTAAAAGATTATGGAGAAGAGATCAACCTACAAATTGAGCTCGAGTTAAAATACGAGGGATATATTATCCGTCAAAGAAAAGACATCGAAAAGTTAGAGAAATTAGACAAAGTGAAAATTCCAGAAGGGATAGATTTCTTTTCAGTAATTGGGCTACGAAACGAAGCGCAAGAAAAGCTTAATAAATATACGCCTGACAACTTAGGCCAGGCGTCGAGATTAAGTGGAGTTTCAATAGCAGATGTCTCAGTTTTGAGTGTACACCTACGTAAACTAACACTCACTTAAGCAACTTCTTCAGCCGCTACTTCCTCAGCCACTTCTTCAGCTACTGATTCTACAGCAACTTCAATAACTGCCACTTCTGCTACAACTTCTTCAGCCGCTGCTTCTACAGCAACTTCAACCGCTGCTGCTTCTGCTACAACTTCTTCAGCCGCTGCTTCTACAGCAACTTCAACTGCTGCTACTTCTGCTACAACTTCTTCAGCCGCTGCTTCTACAGTAACTTCAACCGCTGCTACTTCTGCTACAACTTCTTCAGCTGCTGCTTCTATAGCAACTTCAACTGCTGCTACTTCTGCTACAACTTCTTCAGCTGCTGCTTCTACAGCAACTTCAACCGCTGCTACTTCTACAGTAACTTCTTCTACAGTGGTCTCTTCAGTCGTATCACAATTATCACATGCACACTCATGATCTACTGCAGTCATATTAAACTTTTCGCTAAGATATGTTTTTAATGACTCATAAGAATCATCAAAGGCCGATTCTGAACTATCGAAATCAAAATCATGACGACCTTTAGCATCTCTTTTATATTCTCTTAGAGCGCTTTTCATCATCGCTTCTTTTTTAGCAGATCCAGCACATTCTCTTTCAAAACGAGCCATCACTTCTTCTTCTGGAGCGCTCATTTTAACAGTAACAACTTTAATCCCTTCACGACGTGTTTGCATCTTAAAGAAATTTAAAATCATTCCACCAAAAGCTCCATCAATAGCGATAAAGCCATTTTTAAAATCTTCTCTTTTCGAAAGCGCTTTCAATACTTCACCGTCAAATCGGTGTACTTCTTTAGCTATCCCCATGTATGGACGAAAGGCATTTTTACCATTCTTCTCATACAATTCCCCTATATCACTATGTGAAATTCTTATAGCTCCAAAATCAGCTTCTAATTGCTTAGCAAGCTGTGTTCGCCCCATTCCTGGTGCCGCTGTCATAATAAGAACTACTTTTGGATTTTCGCACTCTAAATTTTTAAGTGAATTTACATACTCATTCACCATATCATCAGCAACCAATGATGCTGAACAAAATAAAGCCGCTAAGGCTAGTAAAGATTTTTTCATATCGATCATTCCTTTGTTAAAACCGAACCGAGGTTTATAAAATAAAATTCAAAGAGAATCAAGAAATAATTTCATCCGCTTCACGTTTTCAAAATTATAATTATTTTTAATAAATATTAAAGCCCATTTTATTTTATACAAAATACGTATAGTTAAAATTCTTTTTTGACGCATTGATTTGGGCGTCGTAAATAAAAAAAATTTTTTGGAAAGTGCAATAAAAGAGGACATTTCATATGAAAGAGAATATGAAAGTATTTGAAGACATATCACCACCCTTGGTTTTAGTTTTTGCTAGAGCATCATTACATGTACAATTTTTACGAAATTGTTTAGGGAGTAATCATGATATAGTAGAGTCTTCAACACCCCAAGCATGCCTGGAAATGTTAAATAACCTATCAGTAGATTTTTTAATATTTGATGAAAAGCTGGTAAAAGGAGAAGTTGAGCTTTTTTTAACAGAAGTAACCTCTTCGACAGGCTATGATCGCTTACCTATTATTATGATATCTCGCAATCTTAAGAAACAATACTTTAGAGATCTAAATGAAGTTGGATTATCAGGTATGTTGAGAGAACCGCTAGATGAAACAGAAGTCTTTATTACATTAAAAAAATGCGATAGGCGTCATCAAATGGAAGCAAAAATTTCGATGATAGCAACAAGGATTCCAAAACAATCTCACAATCCTGAAATAGAATTTAAGCACCGATTTTTACTCAATGACAAAGCTTCAAAAAAGATCAAATCAACCTTAGAAAAAAAGCAATCACTATCATTACTTATGATGGAAATAGATCAATTTCATGTAACAACGAATGGATATGAAGATTCAATCACAGAAGAATTACTTGATACAATTGAAGAAAAGTTAACAATGGAGCTAAGACCACAAGACATATTAATACCGCTCGGTGGTGGTAAATTTATGATTATACTGCCTAAAACGTCAAAAACAGCAGCCAGAATCTTAGCCGAAACAGTGCAGTCAACAATTGAATTAGAAGCATTTTCCTTAGATGGTGAATATTTCCATTTAACAGTCTCGATGGGAATAGCATCACGAAAAATTGAAGAGATGCAAGCATCCGGAGCCCCTATGGTTCAACTCAATCGGTTAGTAGCTCTAGCGACAGGCTATGTTATTGAATCAAAACATTCTGGCGGACAAATTATAGCAGAGGAATCATGAAATATAAATTAGCATCAATCTTAATAATGGGGTCAATTTCAGCTCATGCTTTTGACGGCCTATCGGCAGCAGAAACAAGTAAATTTGAAAATAAAATGTCTTCAGCTGTGGTTCAAAAGAAAAGCGGAGCCAGTGATATCATGATTATCAATCCCGATAATCGAGCAAAAGATTTTAAAGCCGCTTTTGATATTTTACAACAAGAAGTACAAGGGAGTAAAATAATTTTTACCCTTACAGATAAAAGCACCATATCAGGTATAATGGAGATCCAAGTATTACCTGGTGGAACGATGTTAAGCTTTATGCTCAACACGACTAAAGGGATAAAATATAAAATAGTACCAATAGAGCAAATCAAATCGATCATGAAATAACGATTATTCGCCTTCAAAACACCCCTATTTTCGAGCAGCTGCAGCTTGAAGAGAGGCTACTTCGCACATGTGACAAAAACTACTTACTAATTAATTTAGGCTCTCCCCCTTCGATAGTAATGGGGATATCGGGCAAACCAGAAAAATTGATTGACGTCCCTAAAGTAAATATCCCCCTAATCAAAAGATACTCTGGTGGCGGAACAGTCGTTGTAGATAACAACACACTATTTATGAGCTTCATATTCAATTCAGAAGTGCACCCATTTGAGCCTTTTCCAAATCCCATTCTTCATTGGAGCGAGCAGTTGTATAGCCAGGCATTGCCAGGCTTGAAATTAAGAGAGAATGATTATGTCATTGGCGATCATAAAATTGGGGGAAACGCGCAATATATCAAGAAAGGGAGATGGGTCCATCACACTACATTTTTATGGGATTACAATCCTGATTTAATGAACTTATTGCTACTACCTGAAAAAAGGCCCCAATATCGAAAAGAGAGATCACATGATCAATTTATCACTAAATTGAAACCTCATTTACCTTCAATAGAAACTCTACCGACAAAAGTAATTGAAATTCTATCGAAATCTTTCAAGATCAACTATCAAGCCCCCAATGTAAAGCGGCTTTACATTGAGCATCGTAAATCGACTAAACTAATAGAGTTATAAAATTTCCCTTTGTGGATCTATTTTCATAACCACACTCACATATTGAGCATGTTTAAAACCCTGTTTTTTTAATCACACTCAATATTAATCCGAAAAATCATAAACTACAATTGCACATTTGCAAGATGAGAAAATTAGTTATGAATAGGGAACTGATAGCCAATAGAGACTACACCAGATAGTAAACCTAAAGGAGAGTAAGAACTTGACGGATCATAAACTTTCATATCAAGAGCACCTTTTAAAAACCACTGATCACTAAAATTATGCTCAACTCCAGCGCCGAAAGCACCACCTAGCATTTTATATCTAATCATGTGTCCATTATTCATAGCAACTGTAGAAGGTCCATAATAATTAAAACGGAATCGACCTTGATCTACTCCAGCCCTAACAAAAACAAGAGTTGAAGGATCCACAACAAATCCAACTTTTAGGTCAATACCCATGTTCCAATCAAGATGAAAAACGGCAACTGTATATTCACTAGCACCATAAATACACTGAGTGTCGTTATGTTGTAAATATACTTCAAAACCACCACTAATAACTGGAGTGAGTGGAGTGTTATATCCAACTATAAATTTTTCCGTAAATCCACCATTAACTCTACCTCTATCGTTTATAAAAGAGCTAAAACCAAGCTCTAAGTCTAAATCAATGCCTTTATTGTTTAAAAAGCTTTCTTCTCTTTTATTTTGATCCACTAATAAAGGCTCCACACATGAAGCAAGAATAGGAAGAAAGGAGACTACTGCTATAACAAGGAATTTAATTTGTTTCAAAATTGACCTATTTTATTGAATTACTTTTGAACAAAATAAAACAAAACAGATTAAAAGGCAATTCAAAGCTGATTTCCAAACTAACTAAAGTACTAGTTAATCTTTAGACCTATCTTCAATTGAAAAGATATCGCGAAAAGCTTGAACTGTTGTTTCTCTTCCTGCAACAGCAATTGACTCAGTGAGTGGGATTTTTTTTGGACAAACCTGAACGCAGTTTTGGCTATTACCACACCCAGTAATACCCCCTTCTTGCATTAAAGCATGAAGTCTATCGCTTTTTTGGGTTTTACCAGTAGGATGAGCATTAAACAGCCGCACCTGAGAAATAGGAGCTGGTCCCATAAACTTAGAAGCTTTACTAACTTGAGGACAAGCTTCAGAACAACAACCACAAGTCATGCAAGTAGAGAGTGTATACATTTTATGTTGTTTAGCTTGACTAATCTTAGGTCCAAAGTCATTTGTAGAAGAACCTTCAGTATCTATCCAAGCTTTCACTTTAGTAAGATTATCGAACATATTTTGACGATTGACATAGAGATCACGGACAAGAGGAAACTTAGACAATGGAGCGACAGTGATAGTATTCGACTTTGATTGAGAGAGAATATTTTCGATAATGGCGCTACAAGCTTGCCTTGGCTTGCCATTGATTAGCATGGAGCAAGAACCACACACTTCTTCAAGGCACCCCATTTCCCATACTACAGGTTCCACTTTTTCACCCTTTTTATTGTATGGGTTCTTTTGGATATCCATGAGGGCAGAAATGAGGTTATAAAGGGGTTTACGTTCGAGCTCGAATTCTTCGAAGTATTGTTTACCTTCTTCACCGCGATAAATTTTTAGAGTAAATTTTCCTTCCATTTCATTTCCCTTAATTTAGACCCTAGATTGGCAAGTGGATATTTTTTGGCATATTGTCAAACTCAGGAATTTCTTTATGAGTTTTCACATATTTTCTTTCTACGGGCTTTACATGTCTTAAGTCAACTGGTACGTATGAAATTTTCGGTTCATCTTCATCATATTCAGCAATTGTAGTCTTGAGCCAATTTTCATCATCACGCTTAGGAAATTCAAACTTGAAGTGAGAACCTCTAAATTCGTCTCGAAGTAAAGCGCCTTTAGTAATAACGAGAGAAAGTTCAATCATGGCTCTCATTTGATTAGCCAAAATATAAGTTTGGTTTAAAGTGGTCGTCTTGTCATCAAGATTAATATTCTTATACCTTTTTCGAATGTCTTTAATTTTAGCAATTGCTTCAGCAAGCCCTTTATTACTTCTAACGACAGTTGCCTCTTTAACCATTAAATCAGCGAGTTCATCATGGAGCTGATGAATATTCTCTTGCCCTTTTCTGGAAAGAATTTCGTGCTTAAGAGCTTGTTCTTTCGCCAAAGCCCCTTCAAAGCAATCTTTAGTTACATCAGTATAATGAGTTTGAAGTGACTCTTCTATATATCGGTTAGCTTCTAAGCCGGTGACGAGTCCGCCATATATGCATGACATTAAAGAGTTGCCACCAAGGCGATTTGCGCCGTGGTAGAGAAAATCAGCTTCACCCACGCAAAAACAACCTGTGAGGTTAGTCATATGACGATAGCGATCCCATCGATCCTCATCGCCAGAAGCAGGCCAATCGACCCAAGCGCCGCCCATAGTGTAATGAACACCAGGGAAAATTCTCATTGGCACTTTTTTAGGGTCTTCACCGGTAAACTTTTGATAAATATCTAGAACGGATTCATATTTTTCCATAAGAACGCTATCAAAATGTCTTACATCAAGATAAACCTGTTTTTGCCCATCGATACCAAGGCCTGCCGTCACAATTTTTACAATTTCTCTGGATGCGATATCACGAGGGACTAAGTTTCCGATATCAGGATAGAATTCTTCTAAGAAATACCAAGGCTCACCTGTTTTCCCACAAGAGACTTCAACACCTTCAGCATTTTTAACAGTTTTAGATTCATCGCCATAGACCCAAATTCTACCACCGCCCCCTCTTAGAGTTTCAGTCATGAGTCTTAATTTATCTTGCCCTGGAATAGCCGTTGGATGAATTTGAATAAATTCACCGTTAGCATATTTCATCCCTTGCATAAATAAACGACCATTAGCTGCGCCAGTACAAAAAGTTGAATTAGTTGTAGCCTTGAAGATAAAGCCAAGCCCACCAGTAGCCATTACGACACAATCAGCTTTTAGAACCATAAGCTCTAAATTAAAGAGATTCATCATAACGATGCCTCTAGCTCTTCCTTCATCATCGAGGATAAGTCGCATAAATTCGTGGTGCTCAAATTTTTCAACTTGCCCTTTAGCTTCAAATCTACGCACTTGCTCATCGAGAGAATATAATAATTGTTGTCCAGTAGACGACCCTGCAAAAGCGGTTCGATTATAGAAAGTGCCACCGAATCTTCTAAAGTCGAGTCCACCTTCTGGAGATCTATTAAACGTGCATCCGAATCGATCCATCATTTGAAAAATTTTAGGGGCAGTTAAACACATTTCAACTACAGGGGGTTGATCAGCGAGAAAATCGGCCCCTTTAATTGTTTCATAAGCGTGGATCATTGGAGAATCGTGTTCCCCTCTACGATTGATAGCGGCATTAATTCCCCCTTGAGCGCAAACAGAATGAGACCGTTTTACGTGAGTAACAGAGACAATTTTAACATGGCATCCTTGTTCAGCTAATTTCATTGCTGTTGTTAAACCAGCAAGTCCACCGCCAACGACTATCACTTCTTTTTTCACATTTCGCATGATTGCCTTAACTCCTTAAATTGATCCAATAGCTACCCCAAATGGCAGCAAGTCCTAAAAATCCAAAAATAACCATCAAAGCGACACATATTTTTGCAAAAGTTTTCTGTGAGCCCATTTTTAAAATAACTCCCCAAGTGAGAAGTAGGGTCCACAAACCGTTAAATGCGTGAAAGACTGCCGCCAAAACAAAAAGCGAATAGAAACCACCCATGATAGGACTTCGAAATATATTGCGCACATTTAGTAGTGTTGCAGTTCCGAAATTTTCGCAAACCGCAATGACTTGAAAATTACTTATATCTCTTTGTTCTAATGCATTGACCCATTGAGTTTTTTCTTTAAATCTTTGAACACTGTTATAAATACTAGCCGATTCTGGATTGAATTCAACAGCTGTCTTAAAATGTTCTTTTGATTGCATTTCTTTCAATTTTTGATCTACTAAAGACATTTTAGAAGAAAGAGCTGCCAAACTGTTTTTTTCATTAGCAATTGCATCGCTATTGAATAAGCGAACATTGAGTCTATCACTTAAAGTGTATAATCCCTTGTCCATGTCAACTCGAGTAAGATAATATGTTTGTTTATTATCTTTAGCTGCAATGGGATAGTGAAGAAAACGGAATTCAATAACGTGTAAAATAATACCGATTAGAAGGATAAACGAAGTGATCCGTTGCCAAGAAAACGCGTGATTTCTTCCATGTTTCATAGAAGGTGATTTACCATCAGATCCGATCGTATTTAGTTTACTTTTGATGGCATACTTAATCCCTAAAACGGCATGAAAAGCAAGAGGCACACCGATTAATCCCACTTCTAATACGTGGAGATATGGCAAGCCATGCAAGAAATTTACCATTCTAATAAAGCCAACGCCATCTTCTCCAACCCAAAGAGCAGCCATTGAGTTTGTAGTCAAATGTTCAATAAGATAGAGGACGATTCCAAGTCCCATAAGGGAGTGAATTCGAGCCCAAACGAAGCTGGAAGATATATTCTCAACTTTAGTAGACATGCGCAACTCGTGTTTAAAACAGTTAATTGGCAACATTAACGAAAATTTGAAATAATGTCTTCAATTGAATTCTAAAAGCTCTATACCAACACTATTTTATTAAACTTGATCCCTTATTTTAAAGAGAAATGAAGGATACATATTAAACAGCAAAAAGCTACTTTCCCATAGAGATGTAAAGCAGCTTTACATTTGTAAAGCCAGAATTATAAGTTGAAAAATTCTATCGTGTTATTTCTGGTACATTTTGCCATGGATTCAAAAGTTTCGCCCTTTAAATCGGCTAAGAGTTGAAGAGTTTCCCGAGCAAAAGCAGGTTCACATTGCTTTCCTCTTTTTGACTGAGGAGCTAAATAAGGTGAGTCAGTTTCAACCACCATTCTTTCAATTGGAGTGATTTTAGCAGCTTCTCTTAATTCATCACTTCGCTTAAAAGTAACGATCCCAGAAAAAGAGATGGTCCAACCACGATCTAAGACTTCTTTCGCTTCATTTACGTTACCAGTAAAGCAATGTAAAAGGAGTTGTGTAGAACCATATTCTTTATCGGCAATTTTGAATAAATCGTCAAAAGCATCCCGACAATGAATAACTACTGGTAAGTTTAACTCTTTGGCTAGGTGAAAATAACGAATTAAATATTGGTGCTGTTTTTCTTTTGGAGAGTGATCGTAGTAATAATCAAGGCCAGTTTCACCAATAGCAACAAGATCCCCATTTCTAGCCGATTCCTCAAATAAAGGAAAATCCGATTCGCCTAACTTTTCTACATCATGGGGAGTAGTGGATCCAACGTTATACAGCATGGGAAACCGTTTTTTAGCAATGATTCCTCTTTCTAAAGTAACTTTATCTGTACAAATATTGATCACTTTTTGAATGCCCGCTTCGCTAGCTCTTTGCAATATAGCTTCTAAATTAAAGTAGAGCTCATCACAAGTAAGATGTGCATGGCTGTCTATAAACATATTGACTCAGGAGTTAAAAATAGTTTAGCATGATTTCAAACTTAGGTAAAAATCATGGATTTATATGGCATCATTTAACATTCTATTTCAAGCTTTTTCTCAATCTGATTCGATTGGAAAGATGATTTTTTTCCTCCTTTTCGCACTTTCAATTATTACATGGACAATATTGATCCAGAAGATGATTATTTTTAAGAGGGTAAAACAATCTTCAGATTCTATTTTAAAACAAGTGGAAGGCAATCAAAATGAATTACTTAATTTAAAAATCAATTCTTCAACTCCTTATGGGACAATTTTTTCTTCTCTTCGCAAAAAGCTCTTTGATTTATTAGAAAAAAACAGTTACTTTGCCAAAGATCCTAGCAAAGTCTTTCTTAAGTCTAACGACATAGAAATGCTTGAAACCCATATAGACATTACAACACATATGGAAATGAAAAAGCTCGATGCCAATTTATACGTACTACATACAATCGTCTCTTTAGCCCCGTTTGTAGGGATTTTAGGGACAGTTTGGGGTATATTGATTTCATTAAATGAGATGCAAACTGGATCGGCTCTACTTTCAAATACGACAATAATTGGGGGACTTTCTAC
This sequence comes from Candidatus Amphrikana amoebophyrae, assembly GCA_030408475.1. GTDB lineage: Bacteria > Chlamydiota > Chlamydiia > Chlamydiales > JACRBE01 > Amphritriteisimkania > Amphritriteisimkania amoebophyrae. The sequence goes on along the minus strand of JAUHQG010000065.1, from coordinate 9,327 downwards.
AGCTTTAGGTACGACAGTGTTAGGGCTTACTATTGCTATTCCAGCTCTCATAGCGCACAATTTTTTAAAGAATAGACACAAAGAATTTTACTCTAATATGCAAGATTATTCCCATTTTCTTTTATCCACTTTACAAATGCAATATCAAGGTGAATAATGTCCCGTTTTAACCGATATCCTGTGGATAATGAAGGTGAGTTAATCAATTTAACGCCCCTCTTAGATGTCTTGTTTGTGGTACTTATTCTCTTTATGCTAGCGGCCCCTCTCCTTCAAATAGATAAAATTTCTTTATCTAAAGGGAGCATAGAAAAAGAAGAGTTTTCTGATCATGGCGTCAATACTTTGAAAATTCAAGTGACACATGACAATGTGATTGAAATTCAAAATAAGAAAATCCCTGTGAAATTACTTCAAGCCACTTTCATCGCCCTTCATCAACAATTTCCTAATATTACCCCCACCCTTTTTTGTGACAAGGGAGCCTCATTTGGGACATACCAAATTATTAAAAACAGTTTAGAAGAAGCAGGTTTTCGTGAAATGGAAGTTATTCTCAAGTCTAGCTAGCTGGGTCAAGAATCATCGTGTTTTTAGCTCCGTTATATTCGCCCATATTTTTGTAGTTGTCGCTAGCATACCTATGGTTAAATCTGTAAAAACTAAATCACCCTCTCTGCCCATGGTAGTCACTCATGTGAAACTTAAGCCAAAAAAAATCATACCAAAAAAAGCAACTGTAACAAAAAGTAAAGCCAAGCCTCTTCCTACTAAAACAAAGAAGCCACAACAACAAAAAAGCATTAAAAACAAAGAAGTTGATCAAATCTTTGCCAATTTAAATAAATTACAAAAAAAACAACCAAAACAATCGTCTTATTCTTCTCAAGAAACCCCCACCACTGTTACCCTTAGCTGTTCAAATATAGCAGTGAACTATAAAGAAGAATTGAGTGAAACTCTAAAATCACTAATTGAACTTCCCAAAAAAGGGTCAATCAAACTATCCTTTGTTATAGACGAAATGGGTCGCTTAAGTAAGATTTGCATTCTATCAAGTAGTGAAGAAGAAAATAGCTTATATGTCACCCACAGACTAAATGGATATAAATTACCAAAAGCAGCCTTGCCACTTAATAACAAGGAGCAAATTACCTTAACTCTTTTTGCGGACTAAAATATGCTAAAAAAAATACTCGTCGTTTGTTCTCTTTTATTTTCAATTCTTTATGCAGAAGAAGAAGAACTCATCTTACATGTCCGCGCTAAAAAAGGGCTCAGTAGTCTTTACATGTCTACTCCAAAACTTATCCAATCTAAATTTTCAGATAGTTACATTGAAAAACTAAATCAACTCATTAGACAAGATTTTGAATTTAACGGTTTGTCAGACCTAAAAAAGCACGACCCTTCCGTTGATAAAATCTTAGCAAATAAACCTCATGAGATATTTAAGAATTTGCCAGCAAGGCACACTCTTGCATTCGAAATCCATGGTAAAATTTGGAAAACAACTCTTTTTTCTGCAGCAATTTCTCTTGGGATTAAACAAGAAGATATACACCTTACAGGCCACCTCCATTCTGATGCTTTACTCCTTCATAAATTAAGCGATGCCATTCATTTTGAAATCTATAATACTCCAGGCATTGCTTCCAAAAAAATCCTCTACTCTGTTCAAAAAGGAAGTAATCCTCACTTATCAGAAATTTGGCTCAAACATTTTGATTGCTTAGAAGGTGAACAGATAACATATGAAAATTCTACCTCTATTAATCCTATTTTAATTCCAAACTCTAATCAATTTATTTACACTTGTTATAAATTTGGTCAGCCAAAACTTTTTATTTCTGATCTAGATAAAACAACTGGATCCCCTCTGATCCAATTTAGAGGCAACCAACTTCTCCCTTCTATATCGCCTGTTGGAAATTTTATTGCTTTTATTTCTGATGCTAGTGGCAGACCTGACTTGTTCGTTCAACAATTATCTCATACACATAAACTTTTAGGAAAACCTCAACAAGTTTACTCTCATAAAACAGCAACTCAAGCCTCTTCCTCATTTAGCCCTGACTGCTGTAAAATTGCTTTTGTATCTGATCAAAGTGGCACTCCAAGGGTCTATTTAATCGATTTGTCTGAAACTATTAAGACTCGTAAAATTCCTAAAATTAAGTGCATTTCAAATTTAAATAGAGAAAATACTTCACCAAGTTGGTCACCAGATGGTAAAAAAATAGCCTTTAGTGCTAAAACAAATGGGGTAAGACAAATTTGGATTTATGATTTGGAATCACATCAAGAATTACAGGTTACAAAAGGGCTCGGCCATAAAGAAAACCCAAGGTGGGCGGCTAATAGCTTGCACATCATTTATAACACAACAACTCCAACATTTGATTTGTTTGTCGTTAACCTAAATCAAATTAATCCTGTCCAACTTACTCACGGTTCAGGAGTCAAACACTACCCCTACTGGGAACAAAAGTCACACTAAACAAGAGATATCAATATGAAAATTAAGCAGATCTGCTCAATACTTATTTTAGCCATACTCACTGCAGGATGTACTTCTGCTAATAACGCGGCTAATACTGCTTGGCAAAGCACTAAAACTTTCGGCCAATATCTCTCTGCTAAAGGTCAAGCTCTTATGGGAAAATCCCCTGCTGAATCTAAAGCAATCTATAGTCAAGATGAAATCATCACATCAGCCGATGACGATTTTATCCCTCTTTTAGATGAAGACTTAAAACCACAATATGCAGAAGTCATTGCTCCTCAACCAACTAGCAAAAATGAACTTCATATTGAAAAATTTAAAAACCCTACCCAAGAACTAGCCGCCATCTTTAAGATTGTTCACTTTAATACTGATGATGACAAAATTAGAGTAAAAGAGTATTCTATGACTGTTGATAGAATAGCTAGTTATTTAAAAAGCCATTCTGAATTATTTGTCTTTGTAGAAGGTCACTGTGATGATAGGGCTTCTGAAAGCTATAATTTGGCCCTTGGCTCCAGAAGAGCTAATACTGTTCGCAACCAATTAATTAGATCGGGCGTGAATCCCGACCAAATCTACACTATTTCCTATGGGAAAGAAAGATTGATCGCCAAAGGAACAACACGAGTAGCTCGCGCCAAAAACAGAAGAGTTGAATTCAAAATATTTGACTCACAAGCAAGGTATTAATATGAAATACATTCATTTTGCCACATTAGCCATAACCCTTTCTCTTCTCCCCTCTTGTGCTGCTATTAATTCAGCTGGCAAAGGTGACAAGCAACAAGTTGAAATGAGTATGCATAGGCTTAGAACTGATATTGAAGAACTTAAGCATGATTTAAATACTCAGCAAATGCAACTTGGTATTTATGAAGGAAAGTTAGTTCGGGTAGACGATATTATTGACACCATTAAAGTTGAATCGACTGAAAAACAAAAGTCTACTCTTGATGAACTTGAATATCACCTAGCTTCTATAGAAAAGAAGTTAGAAAAATATGAAACAGGCCAAAAAGAAATTTTAGCTGATCTATCAAAACTTGAAGCTCATGCTAATCAAACATCTAAGGCCATGAGTCAATATAAGGATAAAATTAAAGAGTTTGAACAAACCTTAAGCTTTCATAATGAAGTCATTAGCGAAATAAGTAAGTTGAAAAAGCACATCAACCATGCCGCAGCCCTTTCCAATGAAAACCGTAAATTTCAAACCTATATTGTAAAGTCTGGAGATTCACTACAAAGGATAGCTCGCAATTATAACACTTCAATTGACCAACTTAAACGGTTGAATGAACTACGTGATGATTTAATTATTGTAGGTCAAGAATTAAGTGTGCCCGCTGTACAATAAAAATTTTTCTCCAATAAAACTAAAACTTGTGTTAAGATTTTGCTAACCAGAAACGAGGATGAATTATGAGCCAAAAAAAGAGAATTTTACTCATTGAAGACGAAGAAGATATTGCTTCTCTTATTAAACTACATGCTGAATTAGCAGGATTTACACTCCATGTTGAAGTAGATGGCATTAACGGATTTCGAGCTGTCGAAAGAGAAAAACCTGACCTTGTTATTCTCGATATCATGCTTCCGGGACAAAATGGTTTTGATGTTTGCCGTAAAATAAAGAGTCATTCTGAATTACGCAACATACCTGTTTTGATATTAACTGCTAAATCTGAAGAACTTGACGTTGTTTTAGGATTAGAACTTGGCGCTGATGACTATATCGCTAAACCATTTTCTCCTAAAGTTCTCTTCTCCAGAATCAAAGCAGTCTTAAGACGAGGAACTAAAGAGAGTGATCGATCGGTAAAAAATATCACTTTTGGTGATTTTACCCTAGAAGTTGATCGCTATTTACTTAGAAAAGACGATAAAGTGATCACTATCACACTATCTGAATTTGGGATCTTAAAGCGACTGCTCGCAAATAGAGGTAAAGTCCTTACTCGCAATCAATTACTCGATGATATTCATAATGATGATGCTTTTGTCGTTGATAGAAATATCGATGTTCATATAGCAGCTCTTAGAAAAAAATTGGGACCCGACTTCAATTGGATAGACACAGTTCGCGGAGTTGGATATAGATTTAAAGACGAAGTGACATTATAATCTTAATGTGATAATTCAAAAATCATGTAGTTAATTACAATTAATTAGGTGATTTATGAATAAAACGTTATTAATTTGCGCTATAGCTTCTACAGTGATATTCTCTAGTTGCGCTACTAATACAGGGACTGGAGCATTAGTAGGAGCTGGAGTTGGAGCTGGAGCTGGCGCATTAATCAGTGGTGGCTCAGGAGCTTTAATAGGTGGAGCTATTGGAGCTGCCGCTGGTGGTCTTGTTGGCAATGCAATGGATGCCAATCAAAGAGAGCGACTAGAAAGAGATGATCCTCATACACTTACAAAAGTTGATCGCGATCAAGCCCTTAATCAAAAAGATGTTATAGCATTATCGAAAGCAGGAGTAGAGCCTGATACGATCATTCATATGCTTAAGAAAACAAACAGTAAATTTTATCTAACTTCCTCAGACATAGTGAAGTTAAAAAATGCTGGAGTGAGTGAAAAAGTGATCAATTTCATGATTTCCACTTAAGGAAGTGTTTGACAGAAAGTGGTGGCATACTCCATCTTTAAGTGAATACTTAAGCGCGGAGTTCTACTTTGTCAGCACTTTTTACTGCTCTTGAAAAAGAAAGCACCCACTATTCTTCAGAAGAAGAGATCGCTTCTAAATATAGCCAAACTATTCGCTCTTTTCTCAACTTTCACTCACTGATGTTGATAACGCTTGTAGCTGAAGTTCTCATATTAAGTATTTTGCTTAATTTCTCTTTTAAATCATATGCCATTGCAATTGACCTTGCCTTTATTTTAATTACTTTATTTTCTTATTTAATTTGTAACTACTATTTGCAAACCAAAATGAGTGAGCAACTGATCAAACTTAGAAATAATTATCTCTTTTCTTTGAGAGAAGAAATGGGAGATGAAAATGATCACTTGAGCACTTCAAAGGCAATCCGTAGGCTTATTGCTCAATTAAAAAAAGAAAATTTATATTATAAAGTTTTATTGCCTCAAAAAATTTGCCATTTTTTAGTTCATAATGAATGCCACTTTATGCTTGAAACTCTTTATCTCACTTCTGTCAATGAAATTCATCTTCAAATAAAAAAAAGCCCCCTAGATTTAAAAGCTCATACTGCTCTATCCAATTTATTCATTGAGTTTAGCAAAATATTTTCAGAGCCTGAAATGAAACAAAAGTATGAGAAGGCTCTTAAAATGGCAATTGAAGAACTTCAAATTCTAGATAATTATGCTCCTAATGACCCTTGGATTCACGCTAGGCTGGCATCTTGCTATCACTTACTTAATGATAAAGAAAAAGAGACTCAAGAATATGAGCTCTTAAGAAATTTATGCCCCGAGGATCCTGACGTCCTATTCAAACTCGGCAAACTCTACTTTGAACAAGGTAATAATGCCAAGGGCATGCGAGTTTATGATAAGTTAAAAGCTAAAAATGACTACCTAGCTAATAAGTTAATTGCAACTTATGACATCTCGATAAAGTACGCTTTTTCACAACAATAAAAATTTTTCTTTTATTTATTATCCAAACAAGACATAAAGGGATTTTTAAAGCCATTTGGAATTGCATATATCTATTCCAAGTGTAAATAGCTACAATCAAAGCCAAGGTATCAACATGCAATGGGTAAATGGAAACTATAAGTTTCGTTTCTCAAAACTTCCAATCATTATGTGTGTGGCAATTTCTGCTGCCTACACTCCAATGATGTTTGCAGAAGCAAACAACATACCCTCAACAATGGAAGTAAAGAGCGAAGAAGAAGCATTTCTTGTAAGAAGAATTGCTGAATTTTGGAAAGATAGAGATTTTATCTTAGTCAAAAGACAAATTCACGATTTTTTAGAGAAGTATCCTTCTTCTCCAATTAATGATCAACTAAGAGGCATTTTAGGTGACCTCTATCTTCAAGAAAAAGATTATCAAGGAGCTCTTTCCGCTTATGGCAAAATTAGCGACCCTTATATTGAAGAAAAAGTGATTGTAAATCGTCTACAATGTTATTATGAGCTTAATGATTTTGCATCTTTAGCCAAAGATGGTAAGCCATATCTTCATATCAGCTCTAAAAGAATTGGTGATAGAAAAGATGAGCTCTACTTTTTAGTAGCTGAAGCTCTTTTCCGCCAAGCATTAGATACTCATGATCAAACTATGAAAGAAGATTTAGCTGCTCAAGCTCGTCCTCTTTATGAAGAAATTAAAGACACTTCATTTAACAAGCACTCTAAGCTTGCTTTAGCTGAAATCTATAACGTATTAAAAGATTACGAAAAGGCTGCAGGTTACTATTTAGAAATAGCCTCTGCTTATCCTGATCAAAGCGAAGAACTTCTTTCACAAGCAGCTCTTTCACAAGCAGAGTACGATCCGCAGCTTGCTATTCACACGTTTTCGCAACTTGCAGACATGAAAGGTGCTAAGGCAAATGAAGCTGCTATCAATAGATTGATCCTCTATTTTCAAGAAGAAGAATTTGATAATGTTATCAAATTTTACCCAGAAATCATCGTTTCAATGGGTGATGAGAAAAAACCTACTATCGATTACATCGTAGGTAGAAGTTATTTTGCTCTTCATGACTATAAGAATTCATCTGATTTCTTAAATCGATATATTGATTCACAAGCGACACCGTCACCACATCTTAAAAATGCTCTTTTGATGCAACTTAACTGTACGCAACAAAATGGCCATGACGATCTTTGTGATAAAACGATTGCCAGATTTAAGCAACACTTTATGGATGATGCAGAGCTTAACCAAGCTTTATTCATTCATGCGATGATGCTTAAAGGAAGAGGCGATCTTTTAGGTGCTGAAGAAGAACTTGCTACCATTATGAAAGATTCACAATTCGAAGATAAAGAAGCTTTATACTTAGAGTACGGCTTAGTTTGTCACGAAAACGAAAAATGGTCAGATTCTTATAATACTTTAAAAACCTACATTTCTATCTTCCAAGAGGGAGAGCATAAGAATGTAGCATGGAAGTATTTCTTATCAGCTTCATTAAATAGATTGAAATCTATTGAAACAGATTCTGCATATTCCAAAGGTCAATTCTATGATGATATAGCCTTAGTTTTAAATGAGCAGTCAACTTCTAAAGAAATTCTCAGTCCTGAGGAAGAAAGAGATTGTAGACTATTATCATCTAAAACAGCTTATGAGTTGAAGCGCTATTCTATAGCGGCTGCTCAACTTAATGCCTATATTAAAGATTATCCTTCTGATCAAAATGTTGGCGAAGCTCACCTAATTTTAGGTATATGCCACCAAAATCTAGATTCAGACCCAGAATTATTCTATAGCAATATTGAAAAAGCTTTAGCTATGAATCCAGGACTTTCTGATCAGTCAACTTTGCACCTTCAACTTTATAATGCTTATTTAGCAAAAATAGAATTGATGGCTCAAACAACTGCGAAAGACAACCTCAATCCAGTATCGAAAGAGGCTCTTTATGATCTAGCTGCTGAGCATCTGTATAAAGCTGTACAACTTAATAATAGTAAGATCAAAGGTGAGAACAAGCTATGGCTTGCCAATCATTACTACACTAAATTTAAGCAAGAAGACAAGGCAAATCCAAATATGGAGTTTGTCAAAAGATCTTATGAGCTTTACCGTCCTATGTTGACTAAAACTGGGAATAAATTAGTGGTATTGAATGAAGAATCACTATTTTTAGAAGCAGAAGTGTTAAAATTCACAGAGCTTTTAGATTTAAGATCTGAAAATGAGATGAAGATGCAATTGCTCAAGCAACTAGCAGAGCAACAAACTCGTAATAACTCATTAAATTGGAACTATCAACTTCAAACACTCTTAGAGTTAGCGCAATCTTATGAAGGAATGCAAGACCAAGAAAGTGCATTAGATACATATGTATTTATTCAAAATGCTTCAAGAGGAGTACCATCATTTATTAATGATTTTGCAACTCTACATGCATCTAGATTGAAGTTTAACTTAATGGACAATGATTTTAGAAATGAGAAAAATGAGCAAATCCTTGGGATGCTCAATCATTTAAAAGATCTTCAAATCAAGAAATCACCTTCTTCAGAGCCTCTTCACTTAGAAGCTGCTTTAGAGTATGCACATATTAGAGCTAACATATGTGATTCTAATGAGAAAGATGATCGTTACCTATTTTTCTTAGGGCGTCTCAAAGATGACTACCTAGCAGAAGATGATGCAATGACTCGTGATTACCATTCTAAGCTAGCCAAATCAGAAGGTAAACAAGCTGTTTATAATGCTTACATGGCTTATGTTGAAGCAGAAATGCTACGATCAAAAGCAAAAATTGAGCACAAGAAAAACCGTCTAGCGGTTGCTGAAGAGCTCAATTCAAAGGCATTGTCAAAACTAGCTGAAGTAAAAAATAGTGATGCGATAACACCTTACTTGAATGAAAAAGTTCAAGCAAGTATTAGAAACATCAATACATTGAATCGTTCATAACTTGAATATTTCATAAAATCGATTGAGCCTGCTTTTTTTAAAGTGGGCTTTTTTTTTGGAAAAAATAATGAAAATTGCATCCTCCCATAATTTTCAATAGGTAGCGCTTATGAGCTTGTTTAGAAAATAGGCTTTTTTAGATGAACATCGTCTTTCCGTGATCTTTCACGAAAAAAATAGCAACTTACTGTACCAAACGTACAAGTTTCGTTGCTATTTTTGAGAA
>JAUHQG010000064.1 GCA_030408475.1 Candidatus Amphrikana amoebophyrae | reverse complement strand
TCAAAAATAGCAACGAAACTTGTACGTTTGGTACAGTAAGTTGCTATTTTTTTCGTGAAAGATCACGGAAAGACGATGTTCATCTAAAAAAGCCTATTTTCTAAACAAGCTCTTTAAGTATGCCGATAGCTTCTTTACCACTTAAAATAGTAACCTCTTTTCCACTGAGATCGTATTCACTTTTTAATTTATTTAAGAGCTCATTCATATCTTTTTTGATAGAAATCTTGAAATGATCGGGTAAAATACCCACTTTTTCAGTCAAGTTACATGTGTGTAAACGTATTCTAGTATGTTTCATAATAAGCCCTCATTTTTCTTCACGCTAACATACTCTGAAATAGCCTGCAAAAAAAATCGCAACTCATTAAAATAAAGATATTTAACCTACTTTTATTTAACAGACTCTTAAAGGTGTGCTACCATTAAGTGTAAGGAAAAGGAATCCTGCATTTACTCTATTAAGCAAAGAAATAGGAGTGGCTAATCTTATTTTACTTGGGGATGGGATCGTATTTATATTCAGCATCGCAATAAAGGGTGGATTTGTAAACCCAGCGATCTTTATTTTCTCGCAAGAGGCGATCACATCCCATTAGATAGCCCATCATGAAGCCGTGTCTTTCGATTGCTTGCTTCATATATTCTGAGCTTGAGGGGCGGTAGTGGCTTCTTGGACCATCTGTAGGGGAGAGCACTTTCTGGTGAAAAAGGATGACTGTTTTAGCAACTCTTTCAGGGACAGTGAGTGGTTTTTTACTTGTTTGTTGTTTTTCATTTTTAGCTAAGCGACTCCCTTTTCCCCAAGGGGTGTGATAGCCAACTGAAGCTGCCTGGACGTGGGCAGCTAGACTAAAAAGCGTAATTAAGAGTGAGGACCGGAAAGAGATCATTTTTTCTCATCACTTGGTTAGCATTGTTTTCATAAAGGCGTTCGTTATAGGTTCTAGCCGCTTCGCCAGCGCCATAGATGCCGCCCACATACCAGCCAGCTTCAAAACCGGCCATTAATATGCCCATTGGCATATTTCCTTTCTTAAAAAAGTAGGCAGTTGAAGCGATACAAAGGCCATTGAGTAAAAAGGCGGTGAGAGCAGTTTGCTTTTGACCAACATAAAGGTAACCGGCACCAGGTAAAAAAGCATTGAGAGCTTGAGCCGTTTTCTCAGATTTTTTGAAATCATTGAATGATTTCATGAGCTTCTCATTATCATCTTGAAGTTGGGTAGTATAGCTAGCATTTTGGATTTGATAGAGTTCTCCTTTTTGCATAGCTTTAGAAAGCTTTAATTTAGAAGCTTTAGTATTATCTTCTTGTTCAAGCAATGTGATGAGGTGATTCGCTTGCTTTACTTCCCCAAGTTCAACGTAGCTTTCATATAAAATAACTAATAGATCTTGGTAAACAGGGAAGGTGGAATTGATATTGACCAGATCTGAGTGATTAAAGGAATCGATCGCTTCTTCATAAAGGTGGCCAAGGTAATAGCTGAGAACGATGTAGTATTGGAGCTCGAGTTTTCTTTCTACTTGCTCTTTGGGCGCTAAGATGTCAGCTCGTTTGAAAGCTGTGACTGCGCGATATAGATCGAGTTCTTTGGCAAGCGCAAGTCCAATTTTATATTCTTTACCCCATTCTTGATTCACTTCATCTTCTTTTAAAGAGGTGAAAGCAGAGGGGAGAGATTGGAGTCGATAATCTTGAATGTTATACGTGATTGTGGGCGAGATAGTATTATTACCATAACTAAAACAACTTGTTAATAGAGATGGTAAAAGGAGAAAGGAAACGGCTCTAAGTAAAAAAGTCTTCATAATGATAGACAATATCATATGGGTTGATTACGAATCTACTAGTTATTCGATCATAGATGGCCTTAATCTTTGATTAGATCCTAAGGTCCCTTTGTAAAACCCAATGTAAAGCCGCTTTACATTCAAGTTTTGCGCAAGTTTAGTCATTTTGCATAAGCAAAATGACGGTAACTAACGAGGGGGCAGTCAAAGCCAAGGCAAAGAAAGAGGGGTGATTTTTGAGTGCAATTTGTGAAAACTCGCAAAATAGGTAGTACATCCAGAGCCACTTGCAAAATTCTTAACAAATGGACGCAGCTTTTGAAATTTTTCTGATGAAAAATTCCTTCAAGCAACGTCAGGGGGGTGAAAAATGCCATTGGCATTTTTCACCCCCCCCTTCTTTAGCTCGAGATTTGATCCGAAGGATCAAATAAGAGATTAAGCGCAAAACCGTCAGGTTTTGAACAACTCATTCTCTGAATTTTGCAAGTGGCTCATCCAGTACACCGTTTTGCGAGTTTTTGCAAAGTGTGCCAAAAATTACCCTTCTTTTGTTAGTCGACGCCTTGGATTAGCTCTAACCCTGTGTCGAAATCTTCAGCAATAGCTTGATCACGATATATGTCCTCTTGACGATTGGTCAACTTCTTATAGTCAGCATAAGAATTAACAATAACAGGTTTTAAGAACATAATGATGTTACTTTTGGTGTTGGTGTCATTACTCTCAGTAAAAGCGGCTCCAATGATCGGTAAGCCACCGAGACAAGGAACTGCAGTCTTAACTCGAGAAGTAGAGTTTCGAATTTGTCCACTAAGAGCGACAAAGTGCTTATTTGGAACGTGAACTTTTGTTCTCATAGTTGTTTTACGAGTTGTAATACCAAAGACAGAATTAACCGATCCACCAGAAGAACCAGAAGATGTATCTTCAGTAATACTTTGATCGATGTCAAGTGAGACTATGTCATCTTCACCAATATTGGGTGTGATGCTTAAGCGAATGCCAATATCTCGATATTCGATGTTAGCAGAAATAGTCGTATTATCGCCCTTATTAGTGACCACTGAACCATTATAAGGGACGTTTTCACCAACGAATAGGGTTGCATTTTGATTATCTTGAGCAATTATTTTTTGGTTTAAAACAACACAACCATCACTATCTTGTTGAATAGCAGTAATGAAGTCACCAAGGGCTACGTAAGTTTTTCCTTTGTGGAAAATTAAATCACCAATAACTCCTAAACTTCCACCGCCGGTAATTGGCATGTTGGTACCAAGCGGAGGGTTAGCAGCATCTACATGAGGCAATAACGTTGAAAAGTTAACCGAAGAATCAGAGGCAGGGACATTACCCCCACTGAAGGCCATACGGTTTTTGTAATCTCCTTGTGCGCCCCATCTGAGACCAAATTCTAGTCTGCCTGTGAGGGTAGTTTCAATGACTAAAACTTCAATAAAGACTTGCTTTAAAGGAACATCAATACTTTCAAGTAACTCTTTTAAGCGGAGTAAAACTTTAGGCTCACCAGTAGCTATAAAGGAATTAGTCACTTTGAGCCATTGAAGTGAATTAATCGCGTTTACAAGTTCTTGAGAAGCTTTATTTCCGCCTGTTTTTTTCAGATCATTGGCGATTCCTCCTAATACAGCTTGAATTTCAGCCCCTTGATGAAACTGAAGTTTATAGATCAAGAAGGAAACATTATCCAAAGTTTCTATAGAATTATCTCCGCGATCACCAGCAGCAGCTATAGGAGTATCAAATTTTTCTAAAAGTTGGATCACCTTTTCAGTTGTCTGTTTATCACCTGACACAAGAACTTGACCCGTTTTTGGCATCCACTTTAAATTGTTGATCGTGTCAAATAATCTAGGATCATTCACTCCAGAGTTCACGAGATTACCTTCGAAATCTTTGGTGAGATGAATCAGTTCAGCTCCACCAATATGTCTAGGTTTGTAGAGTTGAAATACGTCGGCTGCTATGCGTTGCATGCCGCCAGCTCCGGTATCAAATTGACCTAATATCTCTTGAATTTTTTTAAGAGTTGGCTCAGTTCCAGTAAAGATAATGGAGTTGTTATCTTTGACATAACGCATATCCTCAATAGATTTGATGAGTAATTTATCAGGATTGCCGCCTCTTTGAAGGTCACTAACAAGTCCACGTAGCGATTTTTCAACATGTTTAGGAGATGATTCTTTTAATCGATAGACTAAAAATGTGGTTTTGCCCACTTTTTGAATTCCATCTCTTTTAGCGACCTCTTCATCTACTTCTTTTAATAAAACTTTTACTTTGTCGATTGAAGTTTGAGATCCTGTAAAAAGAAGAGAATCTGTAGAGCTAACAAATCGCATTGATTGTAGAGTTGAGAGAAGAGCAGGATTAGCTAAACCTGACTTTTCTAAATCATCTCGTATCCCTTCCATTGCAGTTTGGACTTGTTTAGTAGGTGCGCTTGGAGGTCGATAGATATAAAAATGAGTTTTAGGACTACCTAATACATAGTGAGAACTAACATCCATTTTGGCGACCACTTCATCCACTTTATGAAGAGTATCAGGAAGACCTGTAAATAGAAGGGTATTGCTATTCTCAATAGTGCGCATAGTTTCTAAAGCTTTGATAAGCCCTTGATCGGCAAAGTCAGATCTCTTTAAATCTTTAGTCACACGCTCAATAGAGCTGGCAAGATCTTTTATGGGAACATTCTTGGGTTGATAGAGGAGGAAATTGGTATTGTTGTTTGATTGAGCAACAGGTACATCGATATTTTTTACAAGAGCTTCCACTTTTTCAATTGTAATCTCACTGCCTGTAAATAAAAACGATTGTGAAGCTTTCACATAACGCATCGATTCAACTGATTTAACTAATCCCATATCGCCAAAGTTTGATTTTTCAAACTCTTTACGCACATTTTCCATAGCTTGTTCAAACTGATTATCACTTAGATGAACAGGCTTATATATAAAATAACGGGTATTTTGAGCCGATTTTCTGTTTATATCAATAGTAGCAAGAAGCTCTTTAATCCGAGTTAAAGTTTCTTTACTACCAGTGAAAACAAAAGTTTGAGCATTTTTATTATACTTATACTCATCTAATGAGCGCAGTAAAACGGGATCCGATAGCCGGGTGTCTTTTAAGTCATGAGAGAGTTTATTGATGGCGGCTTCCAGCTCATCAGGAGTGAGATTCTTAGGATGATAGATAAAGAATTCAGAGGCATCTTCTGTTTGTCTTGAAGCTACATCTAATCCTGCAACCATTTTACCTACTTGAGCCACTTCCTTAGCGGGTCCAGAAATAAATAGTGAATCGCTTGATTTAACATACTCTATGTTTTTTATAGTAGCGCGCAGAGCGTCATTATCATAGGAAACATTATTTAATCTTTCAGTGGCTGCATGAAGCTCTTGTAATATTTTATGCCCTTTTACGTGCTTAAGTTTGATCATCAAAAAAGTGTGAGTTTTTTGCGGAGCATCAAACTTAGCTACAAATTTCTTCACTTGATCAATATCACCTTGAGGGCCGGTGATAAAAAGAGAATTAGTAGAAGGGATCCATTCAATTTTGTCGATGGTGTGGACTAATGAGCGATTTCCATCGTCATCTTTAAGCTTATCTTTTACTGTCGCGAGCTCTTGCATCACAATATTACCAGGGGCATCTTTCAAGTTGTAAATATAATACCCTTTTATTTCCGATGGAGGTGTTGCGCTTGCTGTTTCGTCAGCCACAGTGAGCATATTTTGAATTTTGGTAATGCTTGTTTTAGGTCCACGAAATACCAAGATCTTACTTGTTGGAATATACTTGGCATCTTTAATAGTTGTATATGTGGGATCATCAGCTGGAAGCTGTGAGGCAAAGGTATCGAGATCTTTTTTGATCACGTCATAAGGCGCATGCTTAATTCGATAGCTAAAAACGGTGTCTTGAGCATATTCAGAGGTATCGGCTAAAACTAAAACCTCTTTAATTTTGGCTAAAGCTGGTTGTGTCCCTCTAAAGACAATCGAGTGAGCTTCAGGCATCCAAGATAAAGTTTCAATGGCTTCATGAACAGGGCTTTCTAGAGGAAGAGAATCGGCAAAATGATCGAGCGCTTTTTCTATGGTACTTTTTGAGGCAAACTTGAGTTGATAAATGAGCATATTTTGATCAGACAAATTCTTTTTATTCGTGTGATCGAGCTCAGTCATTAACTCTTTGATTTTTTTGATAGTTTTTGAGCTACCCGTAAATATAATGGAATGAGAGTATGTAGCATATTTAGCCTCTTTTATTGCGCGAATAAGAGGTTGATCAACATTTCCTGCATGGGCAAGTCTATCTGCGACTTGATGCATCGAGTCGATTAAAGTTTGAGGCGACAGATGTATTGGAGTGTACATGAAATACTCATCGCGTGAGCTAATCTCATTCAAATCTAGAGTTTTTAAAAGGCGTTCAATTTCCGCAATGGAATTGCTATCTCCAGTAAATATAATGGTATTCGCATTGGGAATAACGCTCATATTAGAGAGAGTATTGAGTAAGTTAGGATCGGCTAAATGAGATTGCTCTAGATGAGATTCGACATCTTTTAAGTAAGACATAATCTCGACAGCCGATTTATTTTGTGGTTCAAAGATATAAAACTTTGAGTTTTCAGAATCGGGATTCGCTTTATTGGGAACATCGATCGCATTTAGCAATACGTTTATTCTGGCTAATGAATTGGTATCACCAATAAAAAGAAGAGAGTGAGTCTGTTTAATATAGTTGACATTTTGAATCGCTTCTAACATGCCTGAAATCAAAAAACCTTGATTGCTAGCACTTTTAGATATCTCTTTTAGACTATGTTCAACGCTGGCTGGTGTTTTATACTTTAATTTATAGAGCAAGATATTATCAGGGCCAAGAGTGTGATCTTGAATGGAAGAATAAGTATCTAAATCGCGTAAGATCTCTTTAGCTTTTTCAAGCAAATAAGGGGTAGAGACTAAAAATATGCTATTTGTCTCTTTTTGAGGGACAATGATAATGGGATTACCTTCAGAAATGGGCATTATGATTTGATTCAAAAGGGGCGTTAGCTGAAGAGCATCGGCATTTTTAGACTTATATAAAGCGACATCAAGATTAGTTTTTGGTGTATCTAATATTGTGATGAGTTCTGCTACTTGATAAACATTTGAGCGCGTGTCAGTGATAATAATTTGGCGTGTATCTTCTGAAACTGTGATAAGTGAAGAAGAGGTGAGCATGGGATGAATAATCGCTTCTATATTGACTGGATTAGCGTTATGAATATTGAAAACGCGAGTGATGATAATGGGATCTTCATCAGGAGCTAGAGGTGTTTGCTCAGAAACAATGGTTGGAATTTGCTTAACGCTTTCATTTTTGTGTATGACTAAGTTATTGCCGTCTTCAATGATGTAAAGCCCATGAATTCGCAATATTTGAGTGAACGCAGACATGATATTAAATAGAGAAGTGGGCTCTTGCGAAGTAAACGAGATATTGAAGTCTAGATCGGTCTCATCGTAGATGAAATTCACTTTGCCAATTTGAGAGATGAAGCCGATTAATTCTTTGACAGATACATTAGGGAAATTGACTGTGTAGCCTTCTTTATTCTGATCATGAACTAACTCTTGAACTTCTTTATTGATCTGTTTTTCTTTAGATTTTCGGCCAAAAAGAGCGTGCGCAGGCGATGTATATAACATCGTGAGAATAAAGATTGAAAGAGAAAGGTGTTTTATTGCACGCACACAATTCGCCATAAAAATAATGCCGAGAAAAAAATAGTTATAAAGTTTTGTATTACTATTAAATAGGGTTATAAGACAAGAGGTTATTTTTCAAATTTCTAATTGCAGGTGCTCTGGAGAGGAAAACGGGATGAAATTAATATACTGCTTTTTCTACAAAATTAAAATGGTTAAGAGATGTCTATTAAAATTTCACATGTATATACTGCAATTGGCAAGCCTGCTTTTATCACTATGAGCCTGTTAAAAAACAAGTCTGATTAGGTAATGTTCATCTAAAAAAGCCTATTTTGGAAACACACTCTTTAAAGGCGCTGCACAGCAATAACAGAGCGCTTTTCTTTAGACAAGGAGGGGTCAATATGAGAAATGAGCTCATCAAAAGTGAGTTTACATAGAGCAGGTAAGGCCATATTGAGGTTTTTCACAATCACTTCTTTTGCTTTCTTCTCAATGAGAAGTTGCTTTTCAGCAGGTAATCTCGAATCATTAAAAGTGTGAAAAATTAAGATGTCATCTCCGTACCAATTATCATTGGTATGAGAGAAGTTTTGCGATTTTTCAAGGCCTAATATAGGATTATCATGTGTGATCAGTTTAGGAACGGCTGTTTGGGGTGTTGAATGCCAAAGAGAGTGGTAGCCGCATGATAAAAAGGTGTATTGATCATCACTAGGATTTAAAAAGAGTATATTGAGCTTAAATTTCGCTGAGTCTTTGTCTTGGCAAAGGGTGGTATTGAGCTCAGTAGCGAATCGATCGATATTGAAGGTGATATTACTGTTTTGCTCATATTTAGCCACCATGGGCTTTAGCATCCCTTTTAAATAGGCAATATATAAGGCAGCATCAACTTGTCCACTTAAGCTTTCAGCAGTCAAAATGAGGCGGTTTCCGTTGGGTAATTTAATAAAATCATGAGTGACACCTAAAGGTTCACCGTTTTGAAAAGAGGCTAGGCCAATATCAATTTGGTCCCAATCAGGAAGCGATAGAGTTGTGAAGTGTTTTTGGGCCGAGAGTAAAGAGTCTAAGATCTCAGAGTGAGCTGCCCCTTGCTGAGTTTCATCTATGGAAAGAGATTCTTTGCTATATAAAGAGATTGCCGTAATCAAATCAACAACATCTTCATAACGATCTTTTAAAGAAGGGGCAATTGCTTTAGCTATAATGGGGCGTAAATTTTTAGGTACTAAAGAGAGTTGAATATGTCCATAACTCAATTTGCCAATGACCATTTCATATAAGATAATACCTAAAGAAAATATGTCGGAAGCGTAAGTAGCATTTAAAGGGTTAGCCACTTGTTCAGGTGCCATATAGCTAGGGGTGCCAATGGTTCCACCACCCATTTTATGGCCAGCTTCACTATCGCGAAGTTGAGCCACACCAAAATCGACCACTTTGACTTGACCCGATTCGGTAATCAAGATATTTTCAGGCTTGAGATCGCGATGAATAATATCGTGAGTATGAAGATGCAAAAGGGCGTGACAAACTTGTAACGTGATATTAAGAGAGCGCTTTAAAGAGAGGGAATGTTGATCAATAAATTGGCGTAAAGAGACCCCTTGAACAAATTCCATGGCGATGTAAAGGCCATGTTGCCATTTCCCTTGTCCATAGAGTTTAATAATATTGGTATGATCGGCAATACTGATGATTTTAGCTTCTTCTAAAAACTGAGCAATCATCTCTTGGTTTTGCACAAAACTGGGGGATAATACTTTGATAGCGACAACTTTTTTGGTCTGAACCTCTTTTCCAAGATAGAGTGAGCTCATTCCTCCATGAGAAAGTAAGCTCTCAATAGCATATGGCCCCACTCTTTTGGGAATGCTATCTTGAGTTTGAGCGGCAGCAGTTGGCAGAGTAGGTTGATCGTAAAAAAGATGATCTTTCATTAGTTAGCAATCTCAATAATTTTAACGCCAAGAGCATCACCCACTTGTAAAAGTTCACCTTTCCCAATCAAGCGACCATTGACAGTTAAATTAACACCACGCTCTGGATGAATACTAGTATTAAGCACTGAACCGGGTTGAAGTTCAAGCAACTTTTCTAAAGAAAGCTTTAATTTAGCTACCTCAACAGTTAATGTTAATGGGATATCATTTGGATGAACCATTTTTTCTTCGACCATTGTTTCAACAGGGGCATCGCTATTTGTATCTAGTGGAGTGTCTGCGCGAGCCTTAGTGTCATTGGGAAGGGGTGATTCTTCTTGATCGAGTTCATCTTCAATAGAGGGCTCATCCATATCCAAATCATCACTTTGGAGTCCGCCGCCAAATTGTGAGTCTTCAAGTATATCTTCAATAGGTTGAGAATCTTGAGGCATATCTTCTTCATAATCCATAATGGGTCCTTCAATTTCGTAAGCGTAATCTAATACTTTTAGGTGATCTTCTTTTAGTTTAAGTTGAAATAGGGGGTGGTTAGATAAATTTAACTGTAAATATCCCTTTTTAGAATTTGGGTGAAAAGTGCATTGATCTAGTACAATGAAATCGCCTTCATTGAGTGCTTTTAATTCAGAGGTTATTAAAGAGACGCTTCCAGCGATCAAAGGGGTAGTGATAAGGATATCACTTTTAGATTTTAATTCTTTAAGAGAGGGTAGTTTTTGACTATAATGTTGTTTAAAAGCTAATTGAAAAGGTATTGGAATAATGATTCTACCCCAAACGCTTTTATTGTCATGAGTTAAACAAATATCGAGGGTGAATGATTTCTCTTTAACTAAAACAGCCTTTTCAATTTTGGGGCTTAAGTCGGAATAGATTTGGCTATTTCGTAAGCTTAACAGAGCAGAAGTGATGCAAAAGTAGTAATACCCTTTTTGCATATCAGGGTCGGTAAAATTAAACTGTTTTTGTTCATGAGTAAGAGTCCAAGAAGAAAACTGTTCTATATCACTTTGAGACATGGCCCAAAACAAATGATTTGAAATAGGGCTAAGAGCAATGGGAATTACGCTTGGTTCTTCGCCAAGAGCAGAGAGTAACTCGGCTTTATCTCTAAAACCTTCTTTGGAAACGCTTATGGTTAAATTTTCTAAGTGAAGAGTTTCCTTTAAGTGGAGATTGAATTGATCGAGATCGAATGTAGGGGGGTGACCAAATATGGGGTTTTGCTGAGATTCTTCTACACAAGTTGTGAGATGTTTAATCCACTGTTGTTTCAAAATGAACTCCTAACTTGCGTAACGATATTTTTAGCTTTTTGAGATTTAACAGGTGCTTTCATTTTTCTCTCATCTTTAATAAATGGGGGTAAGAACTGAAATTGCATTTGTGGCAATTTTTTTTCAAGCTTTGCCATCAAAAGAGGTAAGTTTTCTGTTAAAACCTGTGCCGCTTCGGGTGTGCCATATAAGTTAACATTAAAAGAGTGAGGAGCGGTATCAAAATGATCTAAGTTAATTTCAAGGCCATTGAATATGCTATCTTCTTTAATAAAAGTGGTTGAGAGATGGGTATCGCCCTTATTTTGAATAAGAGTGATCATGTGACCTTCTAAAGAGTGAGAGAGTTCATCAAATAAAGGGGGTATTTCACTCACATTATTGATAGAAAAGAGAGGGGTTGTTTCCTCAATGGACTGATTTTGGAAAAGGCCAATAGAAAAAGGAGAAGGTTTTAATTCTTGATTTTGATTAGAACTTAATTCTGAATCTTGCTGTTTCTTATTTTCTTTAGTTGCAGAAATTTCTTTAAATACTTTTTTAAATGATTTTTTAGGTAGAGTAGATTGAGAGGACTCTTGTTGAGAGTCTTGCTTTTTTTCAATAGGGGTGAGGTGGTCCATTACTTATCTTTGTTTTGCCCGTCGCCTTCATAATCTGTCGATTTTCTGAAAAAACCAGTGCGGTGTTTTTCAGAAAGTATGGGCCTTCTAATATTTACTTCATAAGCAAGTTTACTTCCTTCGAAAGCAGCGGCTAATTCTCCCATACTTGCATTAAACATATTAACTGCTTCGTCAGATCCTTGCAACTGAAGATTAAAGGAATTAGGTGCTGTATCAAAATGTTCAAGAACAACTTTAGCTTTATCGAAGACAGAATTGGGCATATTGAGCTCAACAGTAGTAGTAGATTTCCCTTTGTACGACTCAATAGTCATGAGACCGACTAATTTTTCAAAGAGCTCAAAAGTTTCAGGGTTTAACTTCGAATAAGCGGGAGCTTCTATAGGGGGAGGGGCAGTAATAGGAGCTGGAGCATCGACTTGAAGGAAGACTTGCTGATCTTGTTGATCTTCTTGTTTATCATGGTCTTTAGAGAGTGAGGTAAGCACTTCACCATCGCTGGAGAAAAGGACAGGGGTAGAGGGTTGAGAGATGGAATTTTTCTTCCCTTTTTTTGATCCAGATTTTGAAGTTGAAAGAGTTTCATTATCTTCTAAAGAGCCGGAAGATTTTATAGGTTGAGGGATTTCACCTGCAGCAGCGGCGACAACTTCATCTGTAGCGCCAGAAGAAGGTTTATTTTTAGTTTTTTTAACAGCATCACTAAAGCCTGGCTTAGCGACTTCTTCTTCTTCTTTTGGCTTCTCTTTTTTACCATGAGTGTCATGAATTTCATTGGGCTCTTTTTGATGTTGATGATCACTATCACCATCTTCACCTTTTTCTTTTTCGCTAGTGAATTGACCTGGAGTGGTGGTGATCTCTTTAGGCTCTTCAATGGGCGCTGTTTGAACTTTAGAGCTTGGTTTTACATCTTTAGCTTGCTTGGGTTGAGTTACAGGCATAGTGGATATTTCTTCTTTGTCTACTTTATGCTTGTTATCTGGCTTTACATCAGTTTCTAGTTGCAGGGGCTTAAGATCTTTTTCTCCCTTTTTCTTCTTGGTCTCATCGGTTTTTTTAGGGGCTTTGGAATCTGTTTTTTGATCTGAGTTTTTTGATTGGTCCTGATTTGTTTGCGGCTCTGAAACATTCGAGACAT
Source organism: Candidatus Amphrikana amoebophyrae (assembly GCA_030408475.1). Lineage (GTDB taxonomy): Bacteria > Chlamydiota > Chlamydiia > Chlamydiales > JACRBE01 > Amphritriteisimkania > Amphritriteisimkania amoebophyrae. The sequence continues at coordinate 3,345 of JAUHQG010000064.1, read as the reverse complement.
CTCCTTGATAATCGGGTTGTGAAACATTATTGTTTTCTTGAGGTTCTTGAGTAGTTGGTTGCGCTGGCTGCTCATTAGCGGATTGAGGAGATCCTTGTTCAGCAGGAGCTGCTGGCGCAGGTGCAGGTTGAGAAGGTTCTTGAGCTTCTCCATATTCGGGTGGGGCCGGCTCTAAATTACCAAAGAGCTCATCGCCGAGTTCTTCACCTTGATCTTTCCCTTGGAATTGACTAGCAGAAGCTCTAGGGCTGGAATACATTTGAGTATCACTAGAAGCATCAGAGTTAGTGGGAGCTCTTCGAACATTACCCTTAGCTTGTTGAACATTGAGATCGCTATCGGATTCTTGATCACTCATAAAAGAAGAGAAGTCTAAAGTGGGCGCTTTCTCTTCTTGAACTTCGCCTTCCTCATCTTCAGTCTCTTCCATAGGTTGCTTTTTTTTCTTCTGTTGAGAATCATCGGTTTCTTCAACTTTAGAAATGCGGCGAAACTTTTCAGGATCGATTTCGGACTCGTTGTTTTCCTCAGATGGAAGCCTAGGTCCTTGAAAATTACCAACGTTATGAGAGCCGCTCATTATAACCCTTTAATCATTAGGAGGTTATACAATTATAAATTGCGTACTCCCTTTTCTTTATAAGTAACATGAACAAGAGTTTTTGTATTTATTTCTTTTTACGTCTACGAACGAACATACCGGAGCCGAGTTCATCGCTTTCGACTCTAGCGATTCTGGCCTCTTCCATTTTCATTTCTTTAGTCCAAGAGTTTTTATGGATGGTAATTTTTTCGATATCGACCTGTTTTCTAAGCACTTCTTTTTTAGCTTCTTCGACAGCTTCTTCAGCGGCTTTCACTTTAGTTTTTTGTTCGGCCACTTTTTTTTCTCTGGAGAGGAGTTTTTCGTCGACGACTTGGAGGTATCGTTGAGCTTGTTCGATTTTATCGGAGGTGGTCCCTTCGTCGAGTTCCTCTTTGAGTTGATTAATTTTATCGTCGCGATGTTTTTTAACTTCGTCCCGTTTTTTTTGTAATTTAAGGAGTTGCTCTTCTTCTTCTTTGAGTTGATTTCGTTTTTCGATAAGAGTTTTTTCAGCTTCTTCGAGCCGTTTTTCTTTAATTTGGAGTATTTGTTGAAGAGGGTAAGATTCAGCCATTAGTGCTAACTTACCCTCAATTGCATTATTTTGCACTCAGTATGTTGTAAATGGCTGTAAAAGCACTATCCACTTCTTGAGCAGTAGCCGGTTTGCTATTGTCGAGTTGTGAAAGTAGAGTTGTCAATTGTGTCGTTATAGTAGTTGCTTCATTAGTAGGTAGGTTGAGGTTGTCAACATTCTTTAACATCATATCACTAATATTGTATGCAGCAGATCCTTGGTCGCCTGTATTAAAAGCTTTGACAGTTTCATTCATCATATCGACAAAATCCTTAACCTGTATTGGGGCGTTTGGAAGTTGTTGATAATAACCTGCTTGAGAAGGTGAATGTGGATCTGGCATAATGGGTGAATTTCCAACGGGTGTAACCATGATATAACTCCTTTTATTTTAGGTATAATGACGCTAGAATAAATCGTCAATATTTATCTAAATAATAATTTTAACTGAGCGATGCTCTCCTCAAGAGTGCATTTTTCATCAGTTTTTTGCTTTAAGTATCGGTTTACTCTATCGATGTATTTAATAGCAAAGTCGGCATTTTTATCAGAACCAGGTTTATATTCACCGATTCGAATTAAGAGTTCATTTTTCTTATAGTTGGCAAGCACTTCTCTTACTTGACCCATCAATTCTAGATGTTCTTTAGTCACAATATGGCCTACAATCCTCGATACTGAAGACAATACATCGATGGCAGGGTAGTGATATTGCCTAGCGAGTTCACTTGATAAAATGATGTGACCATCTAAGATGGAGCGCACTTCATCAGCAACAGGTTCATTCATATCGTCACCCGCCACTAAAATGGTGTAAAAGGCGGTGATACTCCCCTTATCAGAGTTACCAGATCTTTCGAGTAATTTAGGAAGTGTAGCAAAAACAGAGGGGGTAAAACCGGCTCTAGCAGGAGGTTCACCAGCTGCAAGGCCAATTTCTCTTAAAGCTCTTGCATAACGAGTGACTGAATCCATCATTAAGATGACACTTTTACCTTGATCGCGGAAATATTCGGCGATAGCAGTTCCTACATAAGCGGCATTAAGCCTAAGTTGAGCCGCTTGATTAGAAGTGGAGACGACGATGACCGATCTAGCTAATCCTTCAGGACCGAGGTCATTTTCAATAAATTCGCGAACCTCACGACCCCTCTCACCAATAAGAGCAATAACATTGACATCGGCGCTAGCAAATTTAGCGATCATACCTAAAGTAGTTGATTTACCTCCACCGGCTGCAGCGAAAATACCCACCCTTTGACCAATTCCAGTGGTGATAACGCCATCGATGCAGCGAATACCAGTGGATAGTGGTTCTTCAATTTTCTTTCTTCGCAATGGATCGGGAGGATCATTGAGTACAGGATAAGTTTCAGTAAGCTCTAATGGGCCATTTTCATCTAGGTCAAGAGGATTGCCCATCCCATCTAAAATGCGTCCGAGTAAATTTTCACCCACTTTGATATGAAGAGGAATATGCATGGGGATAACTTCAGAAGAAGGGCCAACGCCAGTCATTTCTCCAAGAGGAGAGAGATAGACTTCATCTTTAGTAAAGCCGACTACTTCAGTCAATAATGGTTCGCCTTCACGCTTTACCATACAGATTTCACCAATTTTTACATTGGGAACAATAGCTCGAATAAGCATACCTACAATTTCAGTAATGCGGCCGTGAAGAGTGGTGAGCTCGATTTCATCAAGTTGATCAGATAGATCTGTAAAATCAGGTATGTCTTTCATAGCTGTATAGTACTACATTTAAGAGTTTGCTTTCTAGTCAAAACCTAATGGTTTTGCGCTTAAGCTCTTATTCGATCCTTCGGATAGAATAAGAGCTAAAGAAGGAAAGGGGGCTTTGCCCCCTTTCAACCCCCGCAAAAGGGGATGCCCCTTTTGAATCCAAAAAGTTTATCAATGTAAAGCCGCTGGGCTGTGTTGCATAATTAAAACATAGAGTTACGCAGCTTTTAGAATTTTCCTGTAGGAAAATTCTTTCAACCAACGCTAGGGGGGGCAAAATGCTAAAGGCATTTTGCCCCCCCTCTCTGTATCTTGAAAGCAGATCCGAAGGATCTATAAAAGATACTGAAGTCATGGGTTATAACATAAATTTATTTGAATTTAGGCAAAAAAAATGGCAAGATATTTCTTTTTTAACCACAAAAAAGGATCTTGCCAT
>JAUHQG010000063.1 GCA_030408475.1 Candidatus Amphrikana amoebophyrae | reverse complement strand
TTACATCTCATCTGAGAGCCTAGAGTGGGTATTGCACTCTTTACACTATAATAAGCTAAATGATGTAAGTCTACTTGATTCCAGCAACGATTTTCTTTGGCAAAGGGAACGATAACATTGCAAGCTAAAGCAAAAGCTCTTTGAGTTTCTAAAAGAGCCTCTGATTGATCTTGAGTCAATATAAGCTTTAGTGCTATAGTTCGCTTCATGGCGAATACATTACAAAAACTTATTTTATTTTACAACTAAAAGGAGTGGCAATTCCTCCTCACCCTATAGAACGAGGTTTCCTTGCCTACAAATGATGAACTAATATGAAGCCTTTAAACAAAACTACTTTTATCTGCATCGATTGTGAGTCTACAGGACTTGACACGAAGAAAGATTCGATTATTGAAATCGCCATTACAAAGTTCACATTTGAAGAAACGCTCGACTCTTTTGAGTCTCTTGTTGACCCTGGTTGCTCGATCCCCCAAGAGTCGATCCAAATCCACAATATCACTAATGATATGGTGAAAGGAAAACCTCATATTTCACAAGTACTTCCTAATATTTTGAGTATGGCTAAAGACAACATTATCATTGGTCATAATATTCAATTTGATATTGATTTAGTTTGTCACGCTGCTACTTTAAATAAAATACCTTGCAAACTTCATACCAATCCATCAATTGACACATTAAGACTCGCAAGACTGTACGGAGAAAGCCCAACGAACTCTTTAGCCGTATTAAGAGAGCACTTTAATATACCAGATGAAGGGGCACACCGGGCAATGAGCGATGTGATTGTTAATATGCAAGTATTTCAAAAATTAACCACAAAATTTAAATCGGCTCAGCAAATCTTAGAAAAGCTAAAAAAGCCTATTCAACTACGGACAATGCCTCTTGGAAAACATAAAGGGCGTGAGTTTCGCGAAATCCCAGCAGATTATTTAAGCTGGGCCTCTAGACAAAATTTCGATCAAGACCTACTGTATTCAATTAAGTCAGAATTGAAGAAAAGAAAGAATCGAGGTGGTTTTGAACAATCTAGCAACCCTTTTTCTAATTTGTAGCTTAAGCTTTTTACACCCTTTTTTAAAAGCAAACGACTACATACAATATCAAACCTACTCTTCGCCAAACCCAAAGCGAAAAGTGCACCATTTTAAGGTTAATCCTAGACGAATCAATATAGAGATTGTCAATGGAACCGACAACTGCGTTGGAATTGAAAGAGTGTCCGATATAGCAAAAAGAAAAGGGGCTATTTTAGCTATTAATGGTGGGTATTTCCAAGGAGGATCTTTACTGGGCGCTCCTGATGGCCCTATGAAAATCAACTCTTTACTATGCGGATATCGAAGTGGTGAAACTGGAGCTTTAGGATATATAAAAGGTGAGAGATCTGCCCATATTGATAGAATCAAAATGGACGTTAAGCTTTTTTGCCGCGGTCATACTTTTCCAATTGATGCAATTAATAGAAACCTATATGACAACACTAATGTACTGTATACTCACAATTTTAATAGTACAACACTCACAACAGATAGTGGTAAGTCTTTTCAAATTACCAACGTCATTAAACCTTCTTTTAATAGTGGTGGCCATACAATCCCACATGGAGGATACGTTTTTGCACAAGGAAAAAACGTTCACCCAAAAGTTCCTCTATTTTTAATGAATAGACCTGTACAAATTAGAGCATCGTTAAGACCTATACTCAATCCAGAGCGGATCAATCAATGGAAAGGATTTGAAAATATTATCAATGGCGTCGTCATTCTTTCTAATTTTTCCACTATTCGTGACTACCATAAAGAAGGGGTCAGTAATACAATTACGAAAAATAAACACGCGCGAACGGCTATTGGACTTGACGATAACGGCTGGTGGCACATCGTTATTGTTGAAGCCAAACATCAAGGTAACATCGGCATGACAATGGATGAACTCGGAGATTTAATGAAAAAACTAGGTTGCCGATTTGCTCTCAGTTTGGATGGAGGAGGTTCTTCTACTTTTTATTATAAGGGAAATACAAAACAGTTTTTGACACATAAAGAACACTCGTTTATGCAAAGCAATGTCTATTATCACCCAGAGGGCGGTGAAAGACCTGTTGGAAATGCCATCGTTTTTAAACCCAAATAATATTGAGCCCATATGCAAAAACTATCTATTCAAGATCTATCATTAGAAGGAATGCGCATTTTTATTCGCGCTGATCTGAATGTCCCATTAGACAAAGATGGGCAAATTTTAGATGATACTCGCATTAAAGCTGCTCTACCCACGATCGAATACGCCATATCTCAAGGTGGTAAAGTTATTTTAGCCTCTCATATGAAAAGGCCAACAACTAAAGATCCATCCCTTTCACTAGCGCCTGTCGCTAAAAGGCTCTCTGTTTTACTTTCTCAAACAGTAGCCTTTGCTCCAGATTGTATTGGACATGAAGTAAAAACCATGATTTCCTCCATGAGTAATGGTGATATCGTGGTATTAGAAAACTTGCGCTTCCATCCTGGAGAAGTTCATCCTGAACAAGACCCATCCTTTGCTGCTAAATTAGCCGAACTAGCAGACATTTATGTTGATGACGCTTTTGGTTGCGCACACAGAGCACACTCGTCTATCGTTCAAATTACTAAATATTTCCCAGAAAAAAGTTGCGCTGGATTTTTACTTGAACGTGAATCGACTTTTCTCTCTACTATTGTTAATCATGCAAAAGTTCCATTCTATGCCATTTGTGGTGGAGCAAAAGTTTCAACAAAAATTGGTGTATTAAACTCGTTAATCGAAAAAATTGATGCTTTATTTATTGGTGGTGGAATGGCATTTACCTTTTTTAAAGCTATGGGAATTGAAATTGGCAACTCAATTTTAGATGAAGAGCATATTCACCTTGCAAAAGAGTTAATACAAAAATGCCTCGCAAAAGGTGTGCAACTCCATTTGCCGGAAGACATTTTAATCGCTCAATCAATTGATGTTAACTCGACCACTGAATTAATCGATATCTCAAATGGGATCAAACCGGGTTGGATAGGAGTTGATATCGGTCCTAAAACAATTGAAAACTGGTCTAAGTGTTTTCAATCAGCTTCTACACTCTTTTGGAATGGCCCTATGGGGATTTTTGAAATAGCCCCTTTTGCCAACGGAACTATTGAGTTAGGTAGATCTTTAGGAAAACTCACCTGCCTAACTATTGTAGGGGGTGGAGATTCAGTTGCAGCAGTAAATCAAGATGGAATTGCTAGTCAATTTAGTCATATTTCCACCGGCGGCGGAGCAAGCTTAGAATTCATCGAAAATGGCCATTTACCTGGAATTGATGCCCTTTCAGAACGTTAAAAATTAAATAGCCCAAACTCATCCCTCTCACTATAAGACAACTATGAGATTGGATCAAAATGAGAACTTGAAGTTTATTTGAAATCCTATATAATAGGTGTTTTCAGATACACAATGATCTGAAGGGATAGAATCAAAACTAATAGCAATTATTTTAATGATTGCAAGTTGAGGATCAATTGAAGCAGCCGATTCTTCGGTTTAGGATAAGGCTCAGGCCTATTCATTCTACTTTCTCATTTTGTCTAGCTGCTCTAAGCGGAAAAGGCACCCCACTTCTTGAAGCCCAATCAAATCTTAAATTCACATCTTACTCTTTACAAAGGGACTCTAATGACCACTGAAGTCAATACTGATCAGTTTGGAAAATTACGTCAGCTTTTATGGCCTATTCATAGAACAGAACTACGTAAATTTATTCCTATGCTCTTGATGTATGCGCTTATCGTCTTTAATTACAGTATGTTAAAAACAGCAAAAGACGCTTTAGTTGTCACCGCTGACAACTCAGGCGCCGAAGTCATCCCGTTTATTAAGCTTTGGGCTATATTACCCATGGCTATTGGATTTACCTTCTTATTCACTCGACTTTCAAACAAGTTCAATCGTGAAAAAGTTTTTTACGTTATGACAGGGATATTTTTAGGATTTTTTGCCCTTTTTGCCTTTGTACTATATCCGTTTCGAGAATATCTTCACCCAAATGAATTAGCTAATACACTAGAAAATACCCTACCCACTTGGTTAGCTGGGGCGAAATGGATTATTTCCGTCTTTCGCAACTGGTCTTTCACTCTTTTTTATGTAATGAGTGAGCTGTGGGGCACGATGATTATGACTGTATTATTTTGGGGTTTTGCCAATGAAGTTTCCTCTGTAAAAGTGGCCAAGCGCTTCTATTCTATTTTAGGAGTTGGGGCTAATTTAGCTACTGTAGGAGCAGGCTATTTTGCTATATTTATCTCGCAAACCTTGCCAAAATTGGCTATGTTTCAAGGCGGCGACCACTGGAGACGCTCAATAGAACTAACGATTATAGTAGTTCTAATTTCTGGAGTAGCTTCTGTGGGGATATACTACTGGATGAATCGAAATGTATTCAAATCTTGCCCTCATGGATTTCAAGAGAATGGCGAACCGATTTTAAAGAAGAAAAAAGAGAAGATGACCCTCAGAAAAAGCTTTTCCACTTTAGCCAAATCAAAGTATTTGCTTTGCATTGCAGTGTTGGTAATTGCCTTTAATGTGGGGCTCACCATGGTAGAAATTGTATGGAAAGACCAACTGAAAGATCTCTATCCAAACCCAAGTGACTACCACGCTTATTACTCAAAAGTAATGGTATGGATAGGAATATTTTCTACGATTACCGCTTTGTGCTTTACTGGAAACGTCATTAGAAAATTTGGTTGGACAGTAAGCGCATTAGTAACACCAGCTGTACTCTTTGCTACAGGCATACTCTTTTTTTCTTTCATCCTCTTTCAAGATGGAGCGTTAGGATCAATGGCCCTTATTTTTGGAACAACTCCATTAGCCTTAGGTATATTTTTTGGATCGATGCAAAATGTCCTTTCTAGAACATGTAAATTCACTTTTTTTGACGCAACAAAAGAGATGTCATTCATCCCCTTAGATCCTGAAACAAAATTAAAAGGAAAAGCCGCAATTGATGGTGTGGGATCAAGACTAGGAAAATCTGGTGGATCTGCTGTACACTCTTTACTTATTTTTACCCTTGGATCAGTCTCTTTATCAACGCCAATTATAGGTGGCATTTTGTTGATTGTGGTAATCGGTTGGATGATGGCAGTTAAAAACCTTGGTGTCTTATTTGGAATTAAGACTCAAGAAACAGATGTTACTTCTGAACAGGCTCTGCCTAAAGTGGAAACGCAAGCGGTGTAATATGATTGAACAAGTAATTCAGTTTATTTCTTCACATCAAACACATGCACCCTGGATAGTTTTTGCAGCACTACTGTTGGCTGGAGTTAACATCCCAATTAGTATTGATATAATTTTAGTTTTTTGCGCTTTTTTAGCTGCTTCTGTCATCCCTGAATCTACCTATACCCTTTACTTTAGTATTCTCGTTGGCTGCTCTGTTTCTGGATGGCTGGCCTATTGGCTGGGTAGAATAGGGGGTCGAAAAATATTAGCTACAAAATTTATTTCCAAATTTATCTCTGAAGAAAAAATAGCTAAAGTGGAAAATTACTATAAGCGAAATGGAATTATGACTCTTATCATAGGCCGATTTATCCCATTTGGTGTCCGCAACTGTATATTCCTAACTACAGGAATAAGTAAGATGAATTTTTGGAAGTTTGCCATTGTAGATTTTCTTGCTTGCGCAGCATGGTCATCTTTAATGTTTTTTGCATTTTATAACCTCGGAAAGAATTTCGATACCTTAAAACAAAACCTGCTGCTCCTTAATATTTGTTTATTTTTAGCTTTCAGTGTGACTCTAATTACAATCTTCTGGTATAAGTACAAAAAGAAAAAATTTATCAAATAATTTCCCTCTATTATAACCCAGATTGGTATGCAAACAGCGTTAAACATCCTTACTTTTAGTAGAGCGCCGCTAGCGATGCTCTTTCTATTCGAAAATTGGACGGTTCGTCTTATTGCGGTCATTTTGGCAATGGTAACTGATTCGATCGATGGATGGCTTGCAAGGCGTTATCGATCAACTTCAAGATTTGGCGCTATATTGGATCCTGCCATGGACAAGTTTTTTGTCTACTTTGTCTTATCTGTTTTATTAGTTGAACACCAACTCCCAATTTGGTGCGCACTCGCTATGGTTTCTCGAGACTGGTCATTGGTTTTGTACGCTATATTCTTACTGTTAACAAGACAGTTTAGAACAAGTGAATTTAGATCTATCATCTGGGGCAAAGTAAGTACTGCACTTCAATTTTCAGTGTTAATTGCCATTTGCTTGAAATTGAGATTGCCTCATCAGATTTACTACGCTTTTTTGTTTCTTTCTAGCTTAGCGCTGATCGAACTTTTTTACTTTCAATTCAAAAAACTCACCTTAAAATGATTTACAAAGTTGAGAAATTAGTTTAAACTATACGTTACACTTTTTTTTAGGATCACCATGCAATTTAAAAGAGAATCCATATTCATATCAGCCATTCGTTCATTCACTAAAGTTCTTTGCGGCTTTATCGGATTAATTATAGGCGCCTTTATTTTATTTTTCATAACAGGAAGTATGGGGCCAAGGTATATAATGCCTAAGACCGCAGTTCATGTTGTTCCAAATGGCAATGGGATTACCCAAATAACCTCAGATAACTCCCCACTTATTGTTCGGATTAATATCGAAGGTGTAATTGGTGGGAATAGACTTGATTTTAAAACGATGGAAAAAACTTTATCTCATCTTCGAACAGACTACTTAATGAGCAAAAGACTTGCTGCCATTTTTTTATATATAAATTCTCCTGGAGGTTTAGCGACTGATTCAGCTGAAATATATACAATGCTAAAGAACTTCAAAGAAGAATACAAAATCCCTATGTATGCCTATGTCAATGGACTATGTGCATCAGGTGGAATGTATATTGCTTGTGCAGCTGATAAAATCTACGCCAATGATAGCTCAATTATTGGATCAGTAGGCGTTCGATTTGGACCTATCTTTAACTTTTATGGAGCCATGCAAAAAATAGGGATTGAATCTACAACTTTAACGCAAGGCAAAGACAAAGACACTCTTAACCCATTTAGACCTTGGAAACAGGGCGAAGCTGAAGATATTATAGCTATAGGCAAAGATACATATGATCAATTTATATCAGTAGTATCTCAAAATCGACCTAAGTTAACCAAAGAATTACTAATTAATGAATATGGCGCGCAAGTTTTTTCAGCGAAAACCTCTGAAAAATATGGATATATTGACCATTCTAACTCTGACTATATGAGTACACTTTCAGCTTTAGCCCTAGAAGCTAAAATTAAAAAAGATCAACCTTACCAAGTCTTAGAAGTGAAATCTGTTCCCTCATTATTTACTGATTTTGTAGAGCAAAAATCAAGCTCACTCTTAAGGTTAATTTTTGGGAAAGGGGGCGATGATATTCAAGCAAAACTAAATATGTCCGATCAACTTTTATACTTGTACGAACAATGAAGAACTCGCTTTATATACTGGATGCCGCCAATTTTTTATTCCGCTCTTTTTATGCAATAAAAGGAATGCAAAATAAAAAAGGGCTCCCTACAAATGCTCTCTTTGGATTTATCCGAAGTATAGAAAAAGTGATCAAGGACTTCAGTCCATCACATATGGCAATCGTATTTGATGGACCCAACAATAAAGAGTCCCGTAAAAAAATCTATTCTGAATATAAAAGCCATCGAGAAAAAATGCCTGATGAGCTTGCACAGCAAATGGACTTAGCCCATAAATTTTGCGATTTATATGGATTATCTAAGTTTGAACTTTCAGGAGTTGAAGCTGATGACACGATAGGTAGTATCACAGAGTGGGCAAAAAATGATGAACATCTTGATGTATATATCCTCTCAACGGATAAAGATTTATGCCAATTAGTTAATGGCAAATGTAAAATGATCAATGTTCCTAAAGGAAACATGATTATAGATTCAGAAAAAGTGGAAGAGTTGCATGGTGTAAAACCGAGTCAAATCATTGATCTATTAGCTATCATGGGTGATTCGGCTGACAATATCCCAGGTATTAAAGGATTTGGACCAAAGACAGCGACTAAGTTACTCACTCAATTTGGTTCATTAGATGGTATGTTTGAAAACTTAAGTGAACTGGCCAATCCTAAACAAAGAGAAAAAATTCTCACCGAAAAAGAAAATGCTCTTATTTCTTACCAATTAGCTACCATCAATAGACAGTTAGACATACCGCGTGATTTAAATGCCTACCAACTTTCGTCTCAAAACACTGAAGAGCTCCGAGAATTTTATAAAGAGATGGACTTTTCTGCATTTCTACGTAATTTAGATCAAGAGAGTGAACCTAAAGAGGAAAAACAAGAATATAGTCTTGGGAAGTCCACCCTAATCAATGATGAAAAAAGTTTCGAAGCTCTCCTAAAAAATTTAGAATTTACAGAAGAAATTTGTTTTGATACAGAGTCAACTTCGCTAGATAAAATGGAAGCAAAGCTTGTCGGAATTGGATTAAGTATCACGTCCGATGAAGCGTTTTATATCCCTCTCAATGGCCAACTTAATAAAGATCAAGTTTTATCAAAATTAAAGCCAATTTTTGAAAGCGACTCACATAAATTTATTGGTCATAATATTAAATACGATATGCATGTTTTGGCCAATCACGGTATTGGGCTGAAAAACATCGGCTTTGATACAATGGTCGCTTCTTATCTCATTCATCCCGAAAGAAATCGGCATGGACTCGACTACTTAACCGAAGATTTATTTGGTCATACCAAGGTCTCTTTTAAAGAGCTTACTAAAGTTGAAAAAAAACAAGTGGGTATTGATGAGATAGACATTGAAGCTGTTTGTCAATATTGCGCAGAAGATGTTCTTTTTACCTATAAATTAAAAGAGCTTTTTGAGCCTCAAATTGCTCAACTTGAACTTGAACAAACTTTTTATCAAATTGAAATGCCATTGCTCCCCGTTTTATTTGAAATGGAGCGCGAAGGGATTTATGTAGATAAGCAAAAGCTTTTAACGATGTCAGACGCTTTAACGACTCAATTAAAAGAACTTGAGATCAAAATCTACGAGCTCGCTACCGAAGAATTCAATATTAAATCCCCAAAACAGCTTTCTCATATATTATTTGAAGTGTTAGCAATAACCCCTTTTCAAAAAAAGAAAGCTAGTGGCTATTCCACATCGATCGATGTTTTAGAAAAATTAACCGACGCACATCCTATAATTAAAGAAGTAATAGAATTCCGCTCTCTTGAAAAGCTCCGCTCTACCTATGTAGATGCCTTGCCACTTCAAATCAATAACAGAACACAAAGAATACACTGTAATTTCAGCCAAACGACGACCGCAACAGGCCGTCTCGCCTCAACTGACCCCAATTTACAAAATATACCCATTAGAACTCCAATAGGCAGAACCATTCGAGAAGCTTTTATTCCTGCCAAAAATGATTGGAGCTATTTATCTGCTGACTACTCTCAAATTGAGCTTAGAATTGTTGCTCATCTTTCTGAAGATAAAGCCTTAATTGATGCTTTTTTACATTCCGCTGATGTTCATACTGCTACCGCAGCTTTAATTTTTGATGTCAGTGAGCAGCAAGTAACAAAAGAAATGCGCTATAGAGCCAAAGCTGTAAATTTTGGCATTATCTATGGACAACAAGCTTTTGGTTTATCCAAAGAAATCGGTATAGATATAAAAGAAGCGGCAAAATTCATCCGCACTTACTTTGAGCGGTATCCTGGAGTTGATGCTTTTTTACAAAGAGCAAAAAATGAAGCAAAAGTAAATGGATACACCTTTACAGCTTGTGGAAGACGGCGCCCTTTACCTGAATTAAAATCAAAAAACTCCTTTATACGGGCACAAGCCGAACGGTATGCTGTGAATACACCTATACAAGGAACACAAGCTGATTTAATTAAAATGGCAATGATAGAAATAGCTAACTTACTTAAGCAGAAGAATTTAAAAAGTAAAATGATTTTACAGATTCACGATGAATTGTTTTTTGAAATGGAAGATAGCGAAAGAACAGAGCTAACAAAGCTTGTAAAAGAGACAATGGAAAACATCTATCAATTAAAAGTCCCTTTAAAAGTGGACATATCTGTAGGAAAAAATTGGGGCGAATGTTAAAATGAAGAAGATAGCAGTTACAGGAGGCATTGCCTCTGGGAAGAGCACCGTCTGCTCTATACTGCACTCTTTAGGGGCTTACGTCTGTAGTTCTGATGATGTTGTTCATAGCCTTCTCAACTTGCCTTCTAATATTGAGCGTGTTTGCCAAATTTGCGGAGACCAAGTTTTAATCGATAACAAGATTGACAGAGAAAAAGTGGCCAACTCAGTATTTAGTAACCCTTTAAAGCTAAAAGAATTAGAAAATTTACTCCATCCTCAAGCGCTCAAAGAAATTAAAGTAAAGTTTGAAAAAGTAAAATCAGAAGGCAACTTTAACATTTTTGTAGTGGAAGCCCCCCTATTATTTGAAGCGGGCTGGGAACCTTTTTTTGATATCGTAATAGCGATTGATAGTGAAGAAGAGAGTAGTAAAAAAAGATATATAAAATCTGGCCATTTAGAAAGCGATTTCAAAAGGCGCCGTAAAAGACAACTTAATGAAGATCAAAAACTTAAACGAGCCCACTTTATACTTGTTAACAAAAGCACCATTGAAGAGCTTGAAAATGAAACCAGAAAATTATTCAACCATTTTTCATAGAATCTATGAGGGATTAAACTCATGACCAAAGAAAACAAACCAACAGATGATGAACCAATGAACAAAATTCTACCCCCCCCTGCAAAAATAGTATCTGAAACTACTAAAGAGAAACCGAAAAACAAGCCGACTGCTGAAAAAAATAGCGACTCAAAAGAGAAGCAATATCATAAGCCAAAGCGTGAAAATCGAGTGCAAAAGAATCAAGCTCAAAAAGAAAGAGGCCAGCCTGAACAAGTTCATTCTGAACAGCTTCAATCTGAACCGGTTCATTCTGAGCAGATCACATCTGAACAAGAGCCATTTCGTCAAGAGAAACCGACACAAAATTACATTACTCCACCACCCATCAAACCTCCTGTAGAGCCTACCATCACGAAAATTGCTGATTTACAAAGAATGAACATTGCTCAGTTGGTACAATATGGAAAACATATTGGGTTAAAGCATGTATCAACTTCAACTAAGTCACAAATTGTATTTGACATTGTGAAGTTAAAATCATCTAAGCCAAATGAAATTTTAGTTGGAGAAGGTATATTAGAAATTCTTCCGGACGGATTTGGATTTTTAAGATCACCAAACTATAACTATGTCTCATCTGCTGAAGATATTTATGTATCCCCTGCACAAATTCGCCGTTTTGATCTTAAAAAAGGTGATCAAGTTTATGGAACATTGAGATCACCAAAAGAGAAGGAAAAATATTTTGCCCTTCTAAAAGTGGATGAAATTAATGGGAAGACACCAGAGCACGCAAGAGAGCGTATCTTCTTTGAAAACTTAACGCCAATTCATCCTAATGAACGTATAATGATGGAGACCAATAGTACAGCATTATCGACTCGAGTCTTAGATTTAATTGCACCGATAGGAAAAGGGCAACGTGCATTAATAGTAGCTCCTCCAAAATCGGGTAAAACTGTATTGATGCAAAATATTGCCAATGCGATTACAGCCAATCATCCTGACATCACCTTAATCGTGCTACTGATTAATGAGCGCCCAGAAGAAGGGACTGAAATGTCTCGCTCCGTAAAAGGGGAAGTTATTTCATCAACTTTTGATGAGCCACCAGAAAGACATGTTCAAGTTTCTGAAATGGCGATTGAAAAGGCTAAACGGTTAGTTGAATATGGAAAAGATGTAGTCATCTTGCTTGACTCACTCACTAGACTAGCAAGAGCTTACAACACAATTCAGCCCCATTCTGGAAAGATCTTAACGGGTGGAATTGATGCCAACTCTCTACACAAGCCGAAAAAATTCTTTGGAGCGGCACGGAATCTTGAAGGAGGAGGATCACTTACAATTATTGCTACAGCGTTAATTGAGACTGGATCTAAGATGGACGAAGTGATATACGAAGAGTTTAAGGGAACGGGTAATATGGAACTCGTTCTGGATAGGCGACTTGCAGATCGTAGGGTTTTCCCAGCAATTGATATTGTCAAGAGTGGAACGCGGAAAGAAGAGCTACTTTACCATCCTGGTGAATTAGAAAAAGTCTATATTCTTCGTCAAGCTTTGAATGATCTCTCGCCCCTAGACGCGATGAATTTATTAAGGGCTCGTTTTAAGAAAACAGCGAGCAATGCAGAATTTTTACTTTCAATGAAAGAGTAAATCAAGCAATTAGTAAATTTAATAGCATGCTAGTCGATTGCAAGTAGCAAGTTTATTGGGGTATATGTCAATAGTATTGACAGTACTCCACAGATAAAAGTGAGTGTACCACCATATATGTCCTCGGATAGCTCTAAAAAGAAGCTAGAAAAGATCTTGATGATAACCGTAACGGCAGGTGGCGGTCACATCCATGCTACAAAAGCGAAGTACAAGCAAATTAAAGAGATAGCTCCTCATACTCGCTTTATCTTTTTTGATGTACTCATTGATACATTTGGACAAAAAATAGGCAAAGCGTGTAATTCGCTATGGAATTCTGCTCAAGAAAAAGGTGATGTTCAGTCTCAAGAATGGCAACGTAGATTTGGTCATCCCATATCAGAGGTTTTATTTTGGATACCTATATTCTGTAAGATGGTGTTTCTTTTATCTACGAATCGATTTGACCGAATCATAGATACACAAGTAGTTGGAACTAAAGCAATAATAAAAGCGCTACGAGTTGTAGAGTTTTTTACGCGGCGTAAAATCATTTTAGAAAAAGTAATTACAGAATTACCGTCAGACCAAGTATTACATTTTACAAGGCCAATCAAGCAATTGTCCACTATAGAGAAGAAATTGATACAAGTTTGCTGTTCCTATTCAGAATTAATAGAAGAAGATAAACAAGAGGGTTTTTGGCAACACATGTGTGGAATATCTGCGCAAGATGTGAAAAGAGATACTCCTCCTCTGCGTTTAAATTTTTTGAAATTGATAGACAAGGAGAGGGGTGAAGAGATACAAACGCTCAAAATATTCACCCATTCAGCCAAAGAACTTGAGTTGATCCAGAGTGCATCGAGTCGAGGATTTGTCAAGCTTAAGAATGAAGACCCTTATTTATCCCTTGATATAGAGCCAACAGATCGAGTTACAACTATAATGCTCGGATCTCGGCCGCATGAAAAAGCGACATTAGAGTATGTGCAAAAATTCATTGAATTATCACAAGACCACATAGAAGAAAATAGGAGAGATATTGTATTCGTCTTTTGCCGTAACTATGATGAGAAACCCAATTCATTGTTAAAGCGAATGGAAGAGTTAGTAAAATTCGAGCATAATTTCCCTGCCAATTTAACTATTTTACCCATGCCATTTCAAGATGATGAAGTGATAGCGCCCTTATTTTGGCGCAGCGACATCACTATTACGCGATCTGGAGGCATAACAGCGATGGAGCTATTGGCAGTAGGTCATGGACAAATCTATTTGCATACAGAGACAATATCATCTTATAAGAAACAAGGAAGAATTGGGATGCCGGCGTGGGAAGAAGGGAATGCTCGTTTTTTGATTCAGAAAAAACAAGCGCAATTTATTACTCCATCTACATTTACGACTCAATGTAAAGCTGGCTTTACATTAGAAGAAAGAGTAGTGGATTTTCAAGAAGAAGAGCTTAATTACAAGCAATTTCCAGAAGAATCAGTCTAAATTATTTCTGATTATAAGCGAGTTTCTCAAGTGTTTGAAGGAAGCTATTAACACCTTTGATTAGATCACCACTTGTAAATACATTATTTAAATCATTTTCTAGAGTTGAATTATCAGAAGCAGATAAGTTTTCCAAAAATGAAGCTCCCTCTAACATAAATTACTCATAAAAGCTTGAGCATCTTTAATCTCAACTGGGTCGGCCCCAGTAAACTGAGTTAATTTCACCACTGAACCATAGAGATATTGCATAGCTTGACTAATTAAACTAGGCAAAGACTTGCTGTTTTAAGCTCCTGATATTGGACCCATACCTGAAATTGCCATAACTTACTCCCTTTTCTTTTGTATAGCATGAGTATATAGCTATGTCAAAAAGAAAAAGAGTCAACGTATCATATTGACTCTAAGTGTATTATGTTTTTTATTATTAACTATATATGGCGTTGTTGAAAAAGATTCCTCTGCAGTAGTTTTTGCTGCTTAATCTCTTATTCGATCCTTCGGATCTAATTTCAAGCTTAAGAATGGGCAAAACGCGGGACGCGTTTTGCCCTC
>JAUHQG010000062.1 GCA_030408475.1 Candidatus Amphrikana amoebophyrae | reverse complement strand
TTGCAAAATAGAGTTTTTCTGAACTTTCATCTTGGATGAGATTGCTTTTCACTTGAGGAAAGCAAGATCGCCAAGAGGATGCTCATCTATTTAGACTTGTTTTTCGACAGTCCCATTATGCAACCACTATCAAAATCTATTTTAACAGTATCACCGGTTTTTAGCTGCTCAGTTCCATCTGACGTACCTACAATACAAGGTAACCCCATTTCCCTTGATAAAATAGCCGCATGACATAAAATCCCACCCTCATCAGTAATTAAAGCTGCAACCCCTTCCATATAAGGTATAAAGTCAGGAGAAGTCATGCCAGTTACAACCACTACAGCAGTGCCATCACATTTAAAACCTACTAAGTCTTCCGGTGAAAAAGCAACCTTGACTCTCGCCTCAATAACCCCCTCTCCATACACAACATCTCCTCTTAGACTCTCCTTATCTATTTTTTGCAAACGCTTCAGTTTTATCTTTGAAGAGGCCACTGCCTGGTTATCCATAAAATATATCACTTTTTGAGCAATATCAGTTTTAGTGATATTTTCCGATTTCATAGATTTAAATCTTGTTACCACTTCGTGTCTATTTAAATTCCACACCTCTTCAGGTGAAATAGCAAACCTTTTTGCTATTTCTTCTATAAAATCACTCGATTGCTCACAAGCGTACATGTAGTATTCCATCTCTTGATTTCGAATAGACATCCACTTTCTGAATAATTCTAAAAGTGGAGTAAAACCCTCTAAATGGTCATATTTTTTCTTCAATAGCTCTATATATTTATCTTTCTGATTTACACTTACCTTTGGCTTTAAATTCTTCTGAATTTCGCGTATTCTACTTGGAGAATACCCCTTCTCACTCACTTGATGACAGTTTAAAAATCCATACCTTTTTGATAACTCTTCAAGCTGATTATCACTTAACTTAGGGTTTGACCTTAATTCATTTTCAAAACGCTCATAAAGAGAATCTATTTGATAAGTACCTAACTCAAATAGATCATTTTTTGCCTCATCTCCCATTATATCTAACAAACAAGAATGAAGAGCGTCTAGCATAAACATTGGCACATAATAATGAGCAGCATAGCCGTTCATAACTTCAAACCACTCATCGAAACGACTTTTTAATGATTTAGTGTTATTTGCATAGTCTAGAAAAGGGTGCTCTAAAATTGATTGATGAATTTTCATATAGCGATCTAAAATTCGATCACAATATTGACTATTAGAAACGATATTTGATTTAATAGAGTCTACTATTGCCAAATCAAGCTTCTTATCCACCCAAAGCTCTTGACATCCATCTTTGGCCGTTGTCATCACCATCCAGGGATCAATAGTAAAATCAAACTCTAAATATTGAGGTAAATGAGAGCAGCACCCTCCAATTAGCATCTCTATATCGAGTGGTTGCATCACTCTTTTATATCTTCGATCATATTGAGTAAGATCAATAACATGTGACTCTTTAATCGCGCTAA
Organism: Candidatus Amphrikana amoebophyrae; assembly: GCA_030408475.1. Lineage (GTDB taxonomy): Bacteria > Chlamydiota > Chlamydiia > Chlamydiales > JACRBE01 > Amphritriteisimkania > Amphritriteisimkania amoebophyrae. The sequence continues at coordinate 14,254 of JAUHQG010000062.1, read as the reverse complement.
TAGGTCTTTGTTGTAGAAGCCAAAACTCTCCTTTAGAATCAATTGCAAATTCCATATCAATATTATTTGCTAATAATTTATGAGCATTTAAGACAGAGCTGCTCCATGGTAAATGAGTCATCTCATTGCCCAAAAACCTCTTTGGAGTAATAGCTCCACTAACAATTTGATCACCACTGACGTGAGCAAATTCCAATACTGCTAAATCTGATTCAAAAATGTTCGCAGGTGAAGGGTTCTTTGAAAAGTAAACGCCTGCGATATCGCCTTCAATCATTGGTTGAATTACCACCGCCATTTTCTGACAATTTTGATGATCATAATTTTTTGCTCTTTTTGAAATAGAAGAGGCCCACACTTTTGCTATCGCCATTTCAATATCAGTTTTTGATACATTGAGTTTAGACTCAAAAACTCCAGCAAAACTTTCGCTTACCGAATCTTCTTCAATAGCAGAAGATCGAACTGCATACTGACCTTCTTCAAACTGGTTCCATTTTACATGTTTTCTAATAAACTCTGGCGCGTATTGGATAAAATCTTCTTCAATTTTAGGTCTATATAAGGAAACAAACAGATCAAATAGCTCACTAGAAACAAGATGAGTTAAAGGGACATTTAACCCCTTTTTTTTAGCCTGCAACAAGCCAAAAGCTTTTCCACCAAATCGGAGAATGAATTTGTCTTTATCTATGTTGGGCTCATCTAAAGAGAATATCCACTTTTCCATAGAACTACCTTGCTTTCAGGTTATACCATCACCAAAATTGCGCTCAAATAAGATAACTATCTCATTCCAATTTGTTCCTATTTCAGACACTTCAATTTCTTCTTGAGGCTCTGCTATATAGTGAACTGTCTTTTTCACCATATTGTATTCAGGATCTTTAAGCTTAAAACTTAAGCTCTTATTTTTTCTAGTCTTAACTATAGCTACTATCGGAGACTTTTTATTAAATCCATATGTAACCCAATTATCAAAAAATTTCTCTGTAGACATCTTGTCTGCCGACTTGAAACTTCCTTCGTAAAGTAGTGTTCTATTAGCTACTCCTACCATTGTTAGTACATATTGCCCCTTGGTGTTATTAATTAAAACTGCGTTGCTAGCATGTTGATAGTAAACAGTTTTAGCAGACAAATCACTCATTGAGGAAGCCATAACTAAGCCGTTAATTGATAGTGCCATACATATGGCAATAGCGCTTTTGCGGAGCATAATAGAAAAACCTTTGTTTTTTTGACATTATTCAGTCATAACAAAGTCGAAGATTTCAAAAAAGATTTTTCTATGCGCTTCATTGTTAACCACTAAACCATGTTTCATAGGGGGAAAATAGTTTCATAAAGCACTAATCATCAGTCGTTTAAAATCTATCTAAAAGTGATATAAATAATTTGAATATGCTATAATAAGTATAGAAAGCGACGAATTGTTGCTATTCACACAGTTATTTTCCTATCGACCGGGGTCAAACCTGGAAGATGTGCGGGTGGTTAAATCATGGGGGCTATTAGAAATGTACATTTCAGTACGTTTCCTTTTGCCAAATCAAAAGGTCCTCATAGCCCATTAGCGGTAGAGGATTGTGCGGGGGGCGAGGGGCCAAAAACCCCTCCCATTTTCTCAGCATGATCCAAGAGACCAAGGCAACCACCATAATAAACCACCTGCACCTAGAATTTAGAGGAAAACCGTTTCCCCTCCGCCGGTCCTTCTCCCACGCTAAGAGGGAGGGACCATTTTCTTTACTCATTTCTTTGAATAAAAGTGACATAGCAGGTCCATTGTATCCCCTCAGAGGACTTTCCTAGCTTGGTTCAAAATGACATCGCCACTAAAGTGCTAGAGTTTATTTATTCACCAAAGTCTGACATTAAATCTAAAGAAGATTTTACTTATGCCTTTTTTTCAAGTACAGCCATTGAGATTCTAGAATATTCGGCTTAAACTCCATAACACGCCCAATATCAAGTGATTGCTAACCCTACTATAGGCAAACCTCTTAAATTTGAGCCGAGTTACATTTTTCTTGTCATAAAACTCTCCAAAAGTATATATTAGATAGTATCAGGAGGATATAAATCCCTTTTTTTAGGTATTTAATAAACTCTGAAGATGTTTCCATCTTAAATTCTTACTATCCCTAAGGTAAGGATTTAACGGAGTGGGGGGCCTTTTGGCCCCCCTTTTTTATTGCCACTTTCTCATTTGCCGCAACCTTTCCTGAAAAACAATTCCTATCCCACTAAGCCTTAGGGTTGAAAAAATGTTTATATATTTGTCTAATAAAGGGTAAATGTCTATAATAGAGCTATAGGGAGTGGAAAACACCCCCAAAAAGTTATTTTCCGTTTAACTCTTACTGTCCCTAAGGTAATAATTAAACGGCCTGGGAAGCGAAAGCTTCCTTTTTTTTTGTCCAAATAACCCTTTCACAGCGAGTACAAATATTAGGCAAGCCTTCTATTAAAAATATTTCCTAAACCTTTAACACTTAGGGGTGAAAAAATATTTATATATTTATCTAAATAATCGGAAATATCTATAATAGACCTATAGGGAGTGAAAAACATCCCAAAAAGTTATTTTCCGCTTTAATTCTTACTTTCCCTAAGGTAATAATTAAACGGTCTGGGAGGCGAAAGCTTCCCTTTTTTTTGCACTTAAGCTGACAATTTCCTCTAAAAACTCACTCACCATAAGGTGTAGCTTTGATTTAGACGTTAAGCAATTATTGATTAATAGAGCAAAAGGCATTTCTCCAAACTCCTCATTTTGAATATATCCTGCCAAACAGAAAACTCTTGAATTTGACCCTGTTTTAGCTACTAAATTACCTACTAAACATGTCCCTAAACCAAACTTAATAAGAGTCCCCCCCTCACTGTTATTTGTCCCTGCTTTTGGCAAAGATTCGTAAAAATAAAGAAAGTTCTCTTGGTCTCTCATTTTAGATAGAAACTGGGTCATTTGTTTAGCGCTGATTAAATTATAAACCGAAAGCCCCGAGCCATCTTTAATTGAAATCCCTGTTGTATCAAGATCTAGAGATTTCAAATAACTCATGACAGCTTTACCCCCACTTTCATAGCTCCCTACACCACTTTTCATCTGACCCATTTTTTTAAATAAATGATCGGCATATAAATTGATTGAATTCTTATTCATCTCTTTAACTACGGCCTTAAGTTTAGGAGAAAAAGTTTCATCTATCACTACTTTTCGATATGAAGAGATAAGATTATAATCTTTAGCCGATTTTGGCTTACACGAAATAAAGATAAGCTCTCTATCTAATGCATCATGAAGCGACTGCGCGCAATAAAAAGGTGGATTAGAAATAGCCCCTCTAACCTTAAATGAACTTTGTCCTTTTGGAATCGCTCCTCTGACATGTTGAACATCTCCATACTCACAGCCAAATATATTAGTATTATCTCCTGAGCCTTCACTTCCTGTGACCACTTCACTAATAAATGTTAATTGCGGAATATATGGAGAAGAAGTGACTAACTTAGCCTTCTCTCCGATCCTATCACCTGGCTTAAACTCTAACTCATACCGATTTTCATTAAACGACAGCCCTGATGAGCCTGCCCCATAGGAACACCCTAAATCTTCCCATAAACAAGTAGGCACTTGAAGGGCATTATCAAAACATGACCCATCTCCAACAACTCTTCCTCGAATATTAGTAATGCCCGCCTCTTCAATAGCCAGTCTCCACTTAAGTAGTAAATCCCCTGCCCTTAAATCAAATCTATCAGAACCTAAAGTAGGGTCACCATCTCCCAATATAATAATATCCCCTGTTAGCATCCTATCTTCAATTTTACCTTGGTAGCAAAGCTTTGTTGAAAATTGCATATTGGGACCGAGTAACTCTAAAGCGGCGGCTGTTGTAAATAACTTAGTCAAAGAAGCTGGCATTAAACTCTTTTCACTATTAGCTTCAAATATCGACTCATCAGTTGAAGGGTCTAGAAGGCAAAATCCTATAGTTGCTTTCTTTAATAAAGGGTGTTCGCACATTTTATCGAATGCTGCCTCAATATTTAAATGGGTAGATGAAAAAAGTGATGCTGCAGGAATAAGTAGTAAAATTAGAAATTTTCGTAGTTTCATGATGGCCTCAATAATAAATTTAGTCCCCAATCTCGCTGATTCTCTATTTTTTTGCAATCCACTTCATTGACACAAGATATCCCTTTTGCTATGTGGAAATTTAACACGGATAGCAAATGCAAAAGATCTACCTATGCCGACACGGCGAAACAGATTGGAGTAAATCGGGACGCCACACCAGTTTTACCGATTTAGAATTAACCAAAAATGGCGAGAAGCAAGCCAACTGCCTTTACCGCAGAATCAAAGATATGAGTTTCGATCACGTTATGATTAGCCCACTCCAAAGAGCGCGCCAAACAGCAGAACTTGTTCAATTAAAGGGCGAGATTGAACCCGACCTTTTTGAATGGAAGTATGGCGAATACGAAGGACTAACTACTGATCAAATACAAAAACTAGAGCCCCATTGGAATGTCTTTACCCATGGAGCTAAAGGCGGAGAATCTCCAAAAGAGGTTACTCAAAGGGCTGATCGACTCATAAAAAAAATAAGAAAACTTAATGGTCATATAGCCCTCTTTTCAAGTGGACACTTCACAAGAGCCTTTGCTGCTCGTTGGATAGGAGCTCCTATTAATATGGGACAATATTTAGCCCTTTCGACAGCTAGTTTGTCTATTTTAGGGTATGAACACGACTATCCAGTGATTGAATGCTGGAATGATATCAGTCACTATTTAAAGCTAGGAGAGACTCATGGCAAGCGCGCAGCATGAAAATTATAAAAAGATGACTCTCGATGAAGTGATTGAGAAGCAAAATGTTAAAGTAGACTTGGGGTTAAGTAGTGAAGAGGCTGCCAAAAGATTAGAGCAATATGGTGAAAACACCATCGAGGAAAAAAGAGAAAGCCGGTGGAAAAAACTAGCTTCTTTTTTTTGGGGCCCTATCCCTTGGATGATTGAGATCGCTCTTATTTTATCTGGTGTATTAGAGAGATGGCCCGACTTTATCATGATCTTAGTGCTCCTCCTCATTAATGCCGCACTCGGATTTTTTCAAGAGTTTAAAGCTGAAAATGCGATAGACGCCCTTAAACAAAGACTGGCGCTTAAGGCTCACGCTCTTCGAGATGGTAAATGGCAAGAAGTGGATGCCATAACTCTAGTTCCCGGCGATATTATTACAGTTAAGCTCGGAAATATTATACCCGCCGATATAAAGTTGCTCTCTGGAGAATATTTAAGTGTTGATCAGTCTGCTTTGACAGGAGAATCTCTTCCGGTCGATATGGAAAAAGGAGACTTGGCTTACTCTGGGAGTATTGCTAAAATTGGAGAAATGACAGCCATTGTTGTTCAAACCGGCATGGAAACCTTTTTTGGTAGAACAGCTAAACTAGTAGATTCTGCTCAGACGAAATCTCACTTTCAAGAAGCTGTTGTCAAAATTGGAAACTTCCTTATTTATTCAACTTTAGCCGTTACTGCCGTTATCTTAGTGGTCTCTTTATTTAGAATTGAACTTCTTCACACTGATACTCATACTATTGGCCAACTTATTATCTTTGTTTTGGTTCTAGTAATTGCAGGAATTCCTGTCGCTTTGCCTGCCGTACTATCCGTTACTATGGCCATTGGCGCTAACAGAATGGCTAAGCTTAAGGCAATTGTTTCTAAACTCATTGCCATTGAAGAGCTAGCTGGTATGGACGTGCTATGCTCTGATAAAACAGGTACATTAACTATGAATCAACTCACTATCGGTGAGATTATATTAACAAGCGCAAAAAGTGATGAAGAACTTTTAAGAGTTGCTACTTTAGCCTCCAAACCTGGACAAAAAGACGCCATAGATGACGCTATTTATGATCGATTTACAGAAAAAGAGTCTCTTAAATCGTTCGAAATTTTAAAGTATGTCCCTTTTGATCCCAAAAGTAAAAGAGCAACGTCTACAGCCAAAGATTCGTCGGGCCACACTTTTAGAGCTTGTAAAGGCGCTCCACAAATTGTACTCGACCTTTGCAAGCCTCACGACCGACTGAAAGAAGAGGTTTTAAAAGATGTAAATGACTTAGCATTAAAGGGTTACAGAACACTTGGGGTTGCTAGATCTACAGGCGACAATGAGGAGTACGAATTTTTAGGTCTTATTCCGCTCTTTGATCCTCCTCGAAACGACACAAAACAAACTGTAGATCACATCCAACAAATGGGTGTAAAAGTGAAAATGATCACAGGAGATCATACAGCTATCGCTAAAGAATTGGCCGGCAAACTCGATCTTGGTACTAATATATACCCTAGTGAACAAATCCTTTCTGAAGATGGCAAATTCACCAAGCAACAAGCTGACTTAATAGAAAAAGCCGATGGGTTTGCTGAAGTGTTTCCTGAGCACAAGTTTGAAATTGTAAAACATTTACAAGAAAGTAAGCACATCACAGGGATGACCGGAGATGGAGTGAATGATGCTCCCGCCCTTAAACAAGCAGATGTCGGAATTGCTGTGTCAAATGCAACGGATGCAGCAAGAGCTGCTGCTGACCTCATTTTAACAGAGCCAGGGCTTAACGTGATTTCTTATGCCATTGACGAGTCGAGACGGATCTTTGGTCGAATGAAAAGCTATGCTATGTATAGAATTTCCGAAACGGTGAGATTGTTACTATTTTTACTTCTCGCTATGTTGGTATTCAATACGCACCCACTATCGGCGGTTATGATTATTTTAGTCGCCTTATTGAATGACATTCCAATTATGATGATAGCCTACGATCACATGGAAGTTCAAGACGACCCCGTTGACTGGAATATGAAAGAAGTGTTTACCGTGGCCGTAGGATTGGCTGTAGTAGGCGTTATATCAACTTTTGGCCTATATTGGATTGGCGATCAGGTTTGGGAGCTAAGCAAAAACCAGTGTGGATCGCTTGCATTTATGGGTATACTTTGTGGTGGCAACCTTACTATCTACTTAACTCGTAATGTTCGATACTTGTTATCGCACCCTTTACCTGAGTGGAAGTTTTTTTTAGCCACCCTGTTTTCTCAAGTTGTGGGTACTTTAGTTACAGTGTATGGAATTGGCAACGATAGCTTTGTTGGCATTGGTTGGAAATATGTCGGATATAGCTGGATCTACTTAGCTGCTTCATTTTGCGTTTTTATGGTTGTGAAAGAAGGGCTTTACATGTTGCTGAAATTGAGAAATCGTGGGCACAAAACGTTTTTTAAAAATATGCACAAGTAAATTAAGATCACTATTTTGAAAAACAGGTGACACTATTATTCACAATTTGTTAGGTTCTAATTCATGGAATTCAAATCCCCGTGCTCCCTTGTAAGAGGTGGCACTTCTAAAGCTCTTTTTTTTCACCCTCAAGACTTACCCTCTGATTTCAAGCTGCGCGAAAAATTCATACTTTCTGCTCTTGGATCGCCTGACTCAAAGCAAATTAATGGAGTAGGCAGCGGCTCTGTTCATTCGTCTAAAGCAGCTATCATATCCAAATCAAATCAGCCCAATTGCGATATTGATTACGACTTTATGACAGTGCTCATCAATGAACCTAAAATTGAATATAGCGCCACTTGTGGCAATATACTCTCTGCAGTAGCCCCTTTTGCCATTAATGAAGGGCTTGTTACCCCAAACCACCCCATTACTAAAGTTAGAATCTACTCAGTTAATATGCAAATAACTGTAACTGCCTACGTCCCAACTAAAGAAAATGGTCTATTTAATCCCGAAGGTACATTCCATATCGATGGAGTCCCCTCTTCTGGTTCAAAAATTGATCTCGAATTCACTAACTGCAATGAAATCTTCCCCACTGGGAATAAGCAAGACAGCGTAAATATTGATGGTAAAATTTTACAAGTAACTTTAGTTAAGGGAATTGCACCAACTGTAATCGTAAAAGGAAAAGATGTTGGTATTGACCCAAATTGCGATATTAACTCTTTGAAAAATGACTCTAACTTATTGCAATACCTTGAAAAAGTGCGTCAAACTGCAGGAAAGCTGATAGGTGATGAAGTTGTTAATTATTTACCCAAAATTTCTGTAGTGTTTCCCCCTATTAACGGCGGTCACATTAGAGGGTTTATGCTCTCATTAGGAAAACAACACGCTTCCTTTGCTGTATCATGCTCAATTCCAACAACTTACGCTAGCAAAGTTGCGGGGGCGGTAGCTCATGAGGTGGCTAAACCAGCAGATAATCGAGTTATATTAGAACATCCTAGCGGATCAATTGAAGTTAAACTAGCTATAGAAGGTGAAGAGCTTACAAGTGCAACTGTTGCAAGAACTGCTAAGATATTAATGAAAGGAGAAGTTTACGGCTTCATCTGAGTCGATCACAGCTAATGAAAAGCAAAGCGCTCCAGATACTTGCCACTCTCTTAAGCTTAGTTTTACTTATGTGTGGCTGCTCGGCTTTTACTACGTACTTTAGCCTCTTTATCCATGAGCAAACTCTCTCTTCAAACTGGGTCGGTATCATTCAAGCGGCATTTTTTGGTGGATATATTTGTGGTACGCATTTCTCTCACCACATTATAGATAGATTAAGCCATAAAAAGGGCTTTATTTTAACGACCCTCCTTTTTTCTATTTTACAGTTGGCACTATTTTCTATTCCATCCGTCTATTCTTGGTTTGCAATGCGTTTTTTTTCTGGGATTTTGATCTCTATTCTTTATATTATTTTAGAAAGCTCTCTTTTAATATCTTCTAAAGGGAAAAGGCAAGGGTTTGCTGTAAGCTTATTTATGATGGGTCTCTATTTATCTCAATCTACAGGACAATTTATATACGACTTTTTTAATCAAATTGAGTATATTGCGATAGTTTCTCCATTACTCTCTACCCTCCCTATGCTATTAGTTAAACAAGAGTTAAACGAACACACTAATTTAATAAAAGTGCCTTTATCAACCTTTATTAAGCACTTTCCTATTGAAATGCTTTTATGCCTCTTTACTGGATCACTTGTAGGGATATTTTTTGTCTATTGCCCCATATTGCTAAAGCAAAACTCCCTAACTGTTGGCAAAGCAATGGGTGTTGCACTTTTGGGAGCTTTGTTTTTTCAGTTTCCTGTAGGGAGTGTGTCCGATAAAATCGACAAATCGACCTTAATTCGACTGATTGCCATAACAATGTTTATCACTATGATTTCTCTATCCATGAAATCGCTTTTCTATCCACTAGTTTTTATATGTGGAGGCGCTCTATTTTCCCTATACCCCCTTATCCTTGCTAAATTAGCCACTCACTTTGATAAAAAATCCTACACTTCACTTTGCTCTACACTTCTTCTTACTTATAGCATTGGATCGATTATTGGACCCTTAGTTTGCGCCATATCCATCCCCATTTACTTCGTTATGATTTGTTTTGGGGCATTAAGTTTGATGTTTGCAATGCGCCCACACCAAACTAAACTCACTAACAACTCTTGAGCGCAAGAGGGTATTACTTGGAAATATATATCCATTAGTTTAGTGTGCAGAAAAGGGAGAGTAACATGTTCAAAGAAGCGCCTATGCACGCCATGATAGCTAATATTCCACTCGTCGTATTTTTAATTGCCGCTGTTTTATCAATTCTAGCTCTATTTGTAAAAAAAGGGACATTTAACCTCATCTTGTTCATTGTGACCGCTATAGGTACTTTAGGTATGTATGGTTCGATTGTAACAGGCCAAGCAGCCTTAGAAGCGTACCATGTTCCAGCCGGAGCCGCTACAAAGCTATTAGAGCAACATCAACATTTGGCATCAACAGTGATGATTATCGCTCTAGTCGCTACAGGTTTTACTTTTATACAACTGATATTAGCTTATATTAAGCCAACAAAGGTGTATAAAATTGTTTCACTAGTCAGCTTAGTTCTTTTAATCGTAACAAGTGTACTGACCCTTCAAATCGTAAAAAAAGGGACTCAGCTCGTTTATAAATATGGTGTTGGGGTTGAGAAAGATGAAGGTACTAGTTCTACACCAGAAACCATGATTGACGATCATAAGTCATCGTAAATAGACGATGCTAATATTTCTTCATCTCGAGCTGCGCTTTCTTCTATAAGTGGCCTAAATAGCGCTTCATATCTTTCACCTAATTCGGGTACTTCCTTTTTAAAAGAAGCGATCAATTCTTCTATTTTCTTAGCGCCATTTCTTCGTTCAATAGCTAAATCACGCCTTAAAGTCTTACACTCTTCAATAAATTCTTCGCGCGCTTGAGCTTTTCTTATCTTAGCAGGCTCTCGATAGGTTTCTACTGATTTGTACCAACTTGGGTCATACCACCGCATAACTGATGTGGCTACACTTGCTACGGCGCCCACTACCTTTCCCTTTAAGGAATCTTCGGGATTCTCGTAAACCTCTTGCATCGTTTTCGTCCAACTCCTCTCTAGCTGTAATGCGTGTGCTAAATCATATTTTTGATCTATAGGTGCTGCCATCTCAAAACCCTTAATTATAATTATATTATCATAATTTAGTTTATTATACTAGAGTTTGTTAAACACGCACTTAACTAACTTTAAATCAATTGCTCACTTATTAAAATCTTTTGCTTTATGTCTGATCCATATAAATATCTTCCAATTTTGCCATTTTTATAAATCACTCTATGACAAGGAATTAGAATTCCTATTGGATTGTTAGAAACTGCTGTGGCTACCGCTCTTGTAGCTTTTGGATAACCGCAAAGATTAGCAAGCTCTTGATACGATACTAATCGATCAATACTATAGAGCGCTTGCCAAGTTTTTATTTGAATAGGTGTGCCGCAAACCACGAGCGAGTGGTTTTTAGCTTCCAAGAGCTCATTAATCTTCATATCACTATATTCTGTCTCGCAATTGATATAATCGCCTGTGATCAACTCTATAGAAGGCTTTTCAACGACAAACCAAAGCCCAAATATGTGTGAACTAGATTTAGCCACAATGATTTCTCCAAAAGGGGTCATTCCACGCAACATGCTTATGTTCTGCATGTTGCGAAATATTTTAAATTCTGAACGGTTCATCGTTGTGATCATTGCCTTTCCTAGGTATACTGAAACGCAAAATAGTACTATATAGGACATTAAATGGACAGCGGACCAACAAGCAACAGAGAAGACGAACAAAGACCACCAAGACAAATTGGGGGCAATCGTCCATTTAAAAAGTTTAGCGATAAACCCTTTAATCGCGATCGCGATGACAAACCTAGAAGAAGTGACAGGCGCTCATTTAATCGCGAAGATCGACCTATAAGAGATGACAGTCAATCGTATGACAGTTTCAATAAACCTTCATATAATAGAGATCGCAAAGACCGTCCACCCTTTAATAGAGACCGTGGTGACAGACCTTCGTTCAATAAAGACCGTGGTGACAGACCTTCGTTCAATAGAGACCGTGGTGACAGACCTTCGTTCAATAGAGACCGTGGTGACAGACCTTCGTTCAATCGTAGTGATCGTGGAGATCGCGGTGACCGTCCATCTTTTAATAGAGATCGTGGCGACAGACCTTCATTTAATCGTGGTGATCGTGATGACAGACCTCGCCAATCTGGACACAGACCTCCTGAAAGACAAAACTCTTACGATTCTAATGAAGAAGTAATGAAATATTATGGCGTATATAGCTGTAAAGAATTGGTGAAAAAACGTGAAGACGACATTGAACGTGTGTTTTTAACTGAAGAACTTGTCCCTACATTCAAATTACTACTCTCTAAATTATCAAAATTGAGCAAAGGTTATAAAGTAGTCGAAAGTGAAGAATTAGTTAAAATCACCGACTCAACGCACCATGAAGGCATTTGTATTATTGCTAAAAAAGTGGAGCCTATTTCTTTAAATTCAGCTCTTTTAGAAATTAAGTCAGCAGATAAAATTGCTTATCTAGATGGCGTCGAAAACCCTCATAATATCGGAGCAATCCTAAGAACAGCGGCCCACTTTGGTATCACTCACTTGTTGATGCATGATGCTAAACCTCTTGCCGCTTCAGGATACCGCGTTGCTAGAGAAGGGGCCGAAAATGTTAAGCTCATCTCTGTTGAAGACCCCGTAAAAGACTTAGGTCTACTTAAAAAATGTGGATTCACTCTGATCGCTACTGCTCCAAAAGATGGCATTAGCCTAAAAGAGATTGAAATTCCTAAACAAAGTGTTCTTATCCTAGGCGGAGAGTCAAATGGTGTTTCTGAAGAAATTGCTGAGTTGGCCGATCATTTGGTTACTATTTCAGGTAGCGGATCAGTTGAAAGCTTAAACGTTTCTAGCGCCTTTTCAGTCATGGCCTATCACGCTAGTAGTTAGCTGTTTACAAACCCACTAATTGACAAGTTTTTTCTTTAATATAACCCATGTCTTATGGTATAATTTTACTATAGTTAAGTTTAATCTGGGAGAAAACAAATGGCTAGTAAACTCACATTATTGCAGTTCAAAGAGAAGAAAGTAGACTTGATGCAATTGTAAGAACAGCACTGTTTGTTCGACATTCTATAATTAGATCAAATGCCTTTAAGTACTTAAATGATTACACTAGAACCTTAACCCACATGAAACCAACAGTAGATAACCTATTCCAGTTATATGCTCGAGAAGTGCGGCATAGATCAAGACTGTAATAAATGAACTTATACCCTGTTGAATTCAAAAGTTGGTTTTTAAATTCACTTGAGTATATTTCTAGAAGTTTTGTTCGGAAGAAAAAGTAATATTAACGACTCATGTAAGTATCAGCTACCGCTGCACAATACCCTAAGACCTCGATAAGCAAATGTAGGGGGAGGGAAACCTTTTTACAGGTCTTCGCTTATCCGGCTCAAAATATCATACGGCGAATAAAAACACTTGCGCACTCTTAAGCTATTAGCTACCCTATTGTCGCTAATATTACCGTAAATTAAAAAGTAATATTAACGGCAAACGCAGCTAAAAGCTCTTTCCAATATCTCAAAAAATATAGACACTAAACCATGCAATGTAGGGGGAGGGAAACCAATGAAGGTTAATCACACAGCCTAGCGAAAAATATAAATTGAGAATGATGGAGTAGAAAATTATTTAATTACCTAAGAATAGGTAAGTTCACATCTCTAAAGCAAATAGCTGCAAAATGCCGCTAATATTACCGTCATCACATCTCAATGACTAACGAGATAAACAATAGCACACGTGCAAAAAATAAGGCAATAGAAAAAGCCTAAGCTAATAAGTTACATCCGTCGATTAGAACTCTAAGCAACTTGTAATAAATCACTTAAAGCTCATTTAATTTGAGTCAAAAACCCAATTTTGAATTCAATAGGGCCTTAAATACGAATTAGAATAAAATATAGCAACTTTCAAAGAGGCAACTTGTTTATCTGAATAAGGGGTCATTTGCCCTATTTCCTTACACACTAAAGCGGCTAAAGTAACTCGACCACTGGTTATAGAGACATTTCTAGAGAAAAAAAACTGACTACTTTCTTCCTTTGTTTTGGTATTCCAAAAAGTTAAGCTTAACTCAATTTTAGTGATCATGACATCTAAGTCAAACTTTTTATTAAACTTTTCATTAAGAGTCGTATAGACGTCTGTTTTTTTAGTATACAGATCAATACGTTGCTGCCTATCAACTGTAATGGGGCAAAGTGGCACCACTGGAGTTGCTAACTTTTTACAAACTGGAAACATAAACCCTCCTATTTAGGCAGGAAAGCAGTTTACTAAGTCTACAAATATAAATCTATCATTTACTGAAAGGGTGTGTTTGGAAGATCCGGTTTTTTATTTTAGTGCATATCTTTTTTTATTCAAACTCACTTTTTTTTAAACAAGATATTTAAGATCTGATTTGCGAAAATACTTTTGAACTAGCACTTGTTTAATAAACTTTATATCTTCTGGTCTTTTACCCCTTGTCAGTTCTTGTACTCCCTTCTTGCACTCAGGGTTTCGTTTATATACACTCGCTTCTAATCTTTTATCAAGCTCTTCGACAGAGCATCCTATTGTTTCGTTTGACAATTGCGATTTTAAAAAATCCTTTACAGGGCCTGTCGAAAAACAAGTCTAAGTAGATGAGCATCGTCTTTTCGTGTACTTTTTAGTAAATCGCAAAAAGATATACTCAAGTATCATCTAATTTGCGATTTACTAAAAAGTACAA
>JAUHQG010000061.1 GCA_030408475.1 Candidatus Amphrikana amoebophyrae | reverse complement strand
TCCGCCAAAGCTTCAAATGCTAATAAGTCATACTTGCAATTACTTATAGAATTATAAAGTTGAGTCCATTGGGTATTTTCTTGGTGTTTTTTTTCCATGTTAATCTTTATCCTTTAGGAGTTTCATTTGGTTTGGCTCCCCTCACACTCGGTCTCCCGGGCATGGGTCCCTTTGGCGATGGATTGAATTTATTTTCCTTAATATTCGGTCTAGAGATGTGACCATGGGGCTTTCCAGTCCCTCGGTATTGCTTGTATGTTCCCTCTCCATTATAAGTGGTGTATTCTCCATCTGGACCAGGTTTTTCAATAATAGTATGAGGACTTCCTTCTGCTGCGGTATTTGGGGATGGTGGTGCGTTCCTTGCCTTTCTTTTGTAAAAAAGAAGGGATACTCCCTGGTGAGTTTCTACTTTTTTATTTTTAATTTGATTTCTTGAATAGCACAATAGAGTACAGGAACCAAAATAATACTCAAAAGTGCAATAATCATCCCGCCAAAAGAGGGAATGGCCACTGGAATCATAATATCAGACCCTCGACCACTAGAACTCAAGATGGGAAGAAGAGCCAAAATCGTTATCGCAGAAGTAATAACAACGGGCCTAACTCTTTTAATAGCCCCTTTATGAACAGCGTTTCTAACTCCCTGAATTGAATCTGTTTTTTCTGATTCCATAGTTTGTGCAATGCTAGAAGCAATGATTACACCATTGTCAGAGGCAATTCCAAAAAGAGCAAGAAAACCAACCCACACAGCCACACTTAAATTAATAGGGTGAATTTGAAAAAGTTCTTTTAGAGATACACCAAAAAAATCACCATTTAAAAACCAACTCTCACCATAAAGCCACAGTAAAAGAAAACCTCCTGCCCATGCTATAAGAATCCCGCTAAATACAACAAAAGCTGTTGCAAATGATTTAAATTGAAAATAGAGTATGAGCATAATGATAAACAGTGCAATCGGAAGAATTATAGACAACTTTTTTTGTGCTCGAATTTGATTTTCATACGAACCAGAAAATGCAAATGACACTCCATTGGGCACAATAAGCTCATTATTTTCAATCTTTTGATTTAAATAGCTTTGCGCCTCTTCTACTACATTGACTTCAGCAAAACCTTCTTTCATATCAAACAAGACATACCCTACCAAAAACGTATCTTCACTTTTTATAACCTGAGGCCCTCTCACATATTTTATATTAGCGATTTGACTTAAAGGAATTTGTTCCCCACTTTCTGCCGTAAAAAGAAGATTTTCCATCGCAGCTACATTATCCCGCAATTCCCTCAAATAGCGAACTCTAACAGGAAAGCGCTCCCTTCCTTCAACTGTAGTCGTAGTTTTCATGCCTCCAAGGGCAATTTGAACCGTATTTTGCACTTCATTTATCCGCAGTCCAAAACGCGCTAGCTTTTCCCTATCAAATTCAATTTCTTGGTAAGGCTTACCTATAATTCTGTCTGCTATAACTGCTGGCTCATAAATGGAGGGAATTTCCTTTAAATACTTTTCTAATTCCAAACCAAATTTTTCAATTGTAGCAAGATCGGGCCCTTTTATTTTTATTCCCATTGGTGCTCTCATACCCGATTGTAACATTACAATGCGAGCTGCGATTGGTTGTAATTTTGGAGAACTAGTCACTCCAGTCATCTGAGCTGCAGCTTCAATTTCAATCCATATATCATTGATACTGTTAATCCCCTTCCATGATCTTCCTGGATTTAGCTCAGAAGTCAATTTAGGTCGCCACATACGAAAGGGGATCCCATTCTTATCTGGAATAAGCTGACCTTTGTTGTCTCTTTCAAATAACCCCCGAACAAAATAAGGCTTACCATCTGGAGCTAAAACAGGATCTCCTTTAATATTCCGAAAATAATCGATTTTCCCACCATTATACTTGAATCTCAACTGCGTTGAAGAACTATTCTCTAGATATTTGGGATAATAGTTTATAACAGTCTCAAACATGGTAATAGGAGCGGGATCTAAGGCAGTTTCAGCTCTACCCCACTTACCAACTACATTATTTACTTCGGGTATACTATTTAATGCAGTGCTTTGAAATTTCAAAATCTCTTCTACTTCGCCAGTACCTGCATGGGACATAGTTATAGGCATATATAAAAAAGAGCCTTCGTCAAGGGGGGGCATAAATTCTTTTCCAAGCCCTGGGAAAGTATTGGATAACATTGTCACCGGGGAAGAGTTTTTCACCCATGTAGGAAATCCTGAGGTGAGCTTGGGAACTCCAATCCAGGCAAACGCTCCCACAACTGCAATAACTAAACTACAAAATAGAGGAATCGTTTTGTAAGACAGGCAAAAACGTAATAAAACCGAATAAAAGCGTTGAAAAAGTCGAAAGAAAATAAGAAAACCAGCTAAAGTAACTCCAACAAATAAAAGGTTTTTAATAACCCCTTTTTCAGGTCCTAGAGGGAGCCAGTGATTAGTTAGAATAAATGCAAGCAGAATTATGACAAAAATATTAGCTGCTTTCCCAAATAAAGCGCGATATTTATCTGGAATTGATTTTGACATGCAGGCATAAATACCTAGTAAAAAGAAAGAAAGGCCTATCCACCACTTAATAGTAATAGCTATATAAATTCCTAACAGTAGTAATAATGCAGATAGACCAATCCTAACAATTTTTGGCCATTGAAGATAACGATCTTTGTTTATGAATAAAATTCTTGCAAATGCAGGCAGGATAAATAATGCCGATATGATTGATGCAACAATAACAAATGTTTTTGTAAAAGCCAAAGGCTTAAAAAGACGCCCTTCTGGCCCTATCATTGTAAATACAGGTAAAAAACTAACAATAGTTGTTGCTGCAGCAGTTAAAACAGCACTACCCACCTCAGCGGTAGCTTTATAAATGATCTTAGACAAGGAATGAGTTTTTTGATCGCGAGTCGTAAGGAAAGATAATATATTTTCACAAATGAATACCCCCATTGCAGCAATAGTTCCAATTGCGATGGCAATTCCAGAAAGAGAAACAATATTAGCATCAATATTAAAAAGTTTCATTATTATAAAAGTTATCAATACTGACAATGGAATCAAAGACGCAATAAGAATGGAACTTCTTAGGTTCATAAGAACAATAAGGATGACAATGACCGCAATAAGAACTTCTTCAATAAGCGCTTTGTTCAAAGTGCCTAATGTTTCATGGATTAGATCTGTCCTATCATAATAAGGGGTAATAGACACCTTGCTAATTGTACCATCCGGCAATATCTTAGAAGGGAGTCCCATTGAAACTTCTTCTATCCTTTCCTTTATGTTATCGATCACCTCGAGAGTATTGACACCAAACCTCGCAATGACTATTCCACCAACCGCTTCTGACCCCTCTTTATTTAGAGCCCCGCGTCTAATGAACGGTCCATAACTGACATCTGCAACATCTTTGATAGTTACAGGCAAATTATCACGTGCAGTGATTACTGAATTCTCAATATCACTCAAAGATTTGATAAAACCAATCCCTCGTATAAAATACTCAACTTGGTTAACTTCAATAGTCCTAGCCCCAACGTCTAAATTGGACATTTTTACAGCTTTGAAGACATCACTTAATCCGATTTTATACGCCCGAAGAGAATCGGGATTTACATCAATTTGATAAGCTTTTACATAACCCCCAATAGAGGCGACATCGCTAACCCCCCCAGCCGATAATAATGCATAGCGCACATGCCAGTCTTGAATGGTTCTAAGTTCTTCTAAATCCCAACCAGCCGTAACATTCCCTTTTTCATCTTTGCCCTCAAGAGTATACCAAAAAATTTGACCTAAAGCAGTGGCATCTGGTCCAAGCGCTGGTTGAACATCATCTGGTAAAGTACCTGAAGGCAAACTATTTAACTTTTCTAAAATCCTCGATCTAGACCAATAAAAATCAATTTTGTCTTCAAAGATGATGTTAATTGTTGAAAAACCAAAAAAAGAATAACTTCGGACATTTTTGACTCCAGGCACTCCTAAAAGTGCTGTAGTTAGAGGGTATGTAATCTGATCTTCCACATCTTGAGGTGATCGTCCAGTCCACTCTGTAAAAACTACCTGAAGATTGTCACTGATATCTGGAATAGCGTCAACGCCAACGGGATTTCTAATTGTAGATCCTATTTTCCAGTCAAAAGGAGCTACTGCGATTCCCCAAATAATAAGAAAAAAAACACCTAAAAAAACAAGCAGTCTTTGTTTAAGGCAGTAGTAAATCGCTCTATTTATTAAAGATAGATGAGTCTGATACGAATCTGGTTCTTTATTACTATTATTCGGCATATGAAATCGGCAAGTTTTCTTCTATTACGTTCTTTTTTCCGGCGGGACTCATCATACTTGGCCTTGCCTCTATTTGCATGGCGCTATCAATTTTGAAATTACCATTTGTGACTACTTTCTCCCCTTCTTCCAATCCTGATTTTACGATGAAATATTTTCCAGCTTTTGGACCAAGCTCAATTACTCTCCCTTCGTACTCCCCAGCCATTTCAGGAGACTCTACATAAACTACTGCTCGCGTGCCAGTTAGAAGAGGAGCAGAAATAGGAATTACTAGTGGTCGCTCTCCATCGAATTTATCTATCAGAGTTTGTTGATTAGCTTGGATAAACATCCCGGGCTTCAATAAACGCTCTGGATTGGCAACATTTAGACGAACTCTAATAGTTCTTGTCTTTTGGTTAACAAATGGATCAATGTATGAAACAGTTGCGAAAAACTTTTTACCTGGAAATGCTTCAAGTGTAAAATCAACCTCATTACCTAACTGAATCCACTGCAAGTCCGATTCATATGCATCGCAGATAATCCAAAGCTGAGATAAATCAGCGATGGCAAATAAATTATTTCCTGTTTCAACATACATTCCCTCTTGAATTCCCAAGTGAATAACAGTTCCAGATATTGGAGCATATAGAGTCAAATGATCTTTGGGCTCACCTAGATCGATAATATCTTCAATTTGGTCATTGTTAATTCCGAGAAGTTGCAATTTTTTATAAGCGGCATACTGAGTTAAATCAGAACTGCGCTTAATATATTTTAGAGTGCTTTCATTCAGCTCATTTAAAACCTTTCTTGATTGAATTAGCTCAGATTGTGCTGTGATTAGTTCTGGACTGTAGATGATGGCAATTGGGTCACCCTTCTCAACCTTAATGCCTAAGTAGTCAACAAAAAGCTCATCAATTCGACCTCCCACCCATGTAGTAACTTTGGCAAGTTTTGTTTCATCATAATCAACAGTACCATATAGTGGAGTAGAAACGATGACTTCTTTTCGAATGACCTCAGACACTTCAATTTGTGCAAGTTTTTGAGCTGTTGTTGAAAGAGTGATAACAGGGGCTTTTGATTCATCCATTGGGATAGAAGAAGCGTGATGGATCATTTTTGAAGAGACTTGGGCTGGATCTTCCTTTTCAAACTCTACTTTTTTTTCACTATGTGGACCAATCATATACCCCACAAAAAAAGCTATAATAATAGATGTAGTAAAAGCAATTAATACGAATTTGATATTTTTCATTGTCTAATTCTTTAAATTTTTCCCCGTTATAGCTTCAATTTCAGCAAAATATATGGCTTGATCTGCCAATGCTCTTACATAAGAGAGCTGTAACTCAAGCAATGTTCTTTCGGTGTCTTTAAGATCAATAAAATTCGAGCGAGTTGTTTCAAAAGCATCTAGTGTGACGGCAAGAGATTCTCTAGCCTTTGGAATAAGATTATTTTCATATAATTCAACTTTTCTATTTGCATCACGATATTTAAACAAAGAGAGCTCGAGATCAGCAAATAAGTTTTCCTCCAATCCTCTTCTTTTTTCAATAGCGGCAAACTTTCTTATTGAAGCTTTTCTGACAGCTGCTCTACGATTTTTTTGCCAAAGTGGAACATTTACTGATACAAATGCCATCATGGGATTCCTCCCACTATCCGCAACTCCAGGATTTCTAGCAGAACCTGTTGCAATAGTTTCAACACCAAAAGTAAAATCAGGAAAATATTCTTTTTTCGCTAATTTTATCGCATATTCTTCGCTCATTGCTATATAGGAATATGCCATTAATTCCGGATTATTGACCTGAATAAAATCTTTTAGAATCTCATTTGATTCCTCTAGCTTAAGTATAGGAATTGAGCTAGGCATTGCTAAAACTGTATCCATGGGTAAATTCATTGCTGCATTGAGCTTTGCTGAGGTAGGTGCAACAAGATCTTGTAACGTCCTGATCTGATCTTCAACTATTCCAAGTTCTACTTGAGTTCTAATCAAATCTGAATAAGGAACATCTCCTGTTGAATACGCGCTTCTAGCTACATTATCTATGTAGCGTAAAATATCTAAAATTTCTTCAGTAATAATGATGGCTTGAACTAGGTAAGCAAATTCATAATAAGCCTTTTTAACTTTCAAGTTGATATCCAATAATAACTTATCAAACTTAGCCTTATAAACATACGCTTTTTCTTTCGCTTTTTTACCCTTCAAATTCAGCTTCCCCATCCACGGAAAGGTTTGAGTCAAGGAAAAGCTAGCTTGCTGCGGACCCGTCAGAGTTTGTATAGGAACGATAAAATACCTAAACGTAAAACGGGGATCAGGAAGGACATCTACTTCTAAAATTATCTCCAAAGCGGCTTTCCATTCATTAAATGCTGCTTCGAGTTCTTGGTTGTTTGAAGCAGCAGTTTCAAGGTAGTCTTCCAGAGATTCAGTGATAATTTCATCAGAGTCTTCAGTTATTGAATCCTGATTAGAGATATCTGCTCCAATAAAAGTAATAGGATAAGAAAAAAACAACACAACCATTATAATAATATTTTTTTTCATAGTCCAGTTTTATTTAAATACAAACTTATCCATACTAGATTGTACCATTAATCATCAAGAAGACAAACTCGAGTTTGCAGAATATTCTTTTGAAGGGGAAGGAATACAAATGAATGTTCAATACCTTCTTCTAAACTTTTTTTCAAATCTTCAAATATTTTACTCATTGCTTGCCTACAGAACGTTTAAGTTTTTCAACTAGGGGTTTGATCTATTTCTTTTCATTTGGAGTGAAATCAGCCTTCTCTGAGAGATCCTTAACCAAGATAATTGATTTATGTCCAAAGTATTTTTAAGACTATTTAATGACTAAAATGTACCTTAGTTATTGGTAAGTTGGATGGATATTTAACATATGCCTCTAAATCTTTTAATGACATAATTTGTGAAGAAGATACTACGGCCTTTTCTTTCTCTGATTTGGATAAGCTTACTCCATCTCTCATTTCATGAGCTCCATAGGATAAACTCTCTTGTGTTTCAAGCATTTCTTTTTGACCAAAATAGCTTGATACTCTCTTAGCCACTTCGGCATCTCCTTGTCTTAGACAGATTTTTGTTCCGCAAAGATCAATTATAGTTTTTGTTACATGTGTACCATAGCGCTTATCTAGCTGAGACAAGTCTTGAACTGCAATGACAATGCACCCTTCATATTTACGAAATTCAGCAAGAGCACTCTCAAGGGGTTCTAACTTTTCTAAAGTAGGTAATTCATCTATGATAAACCATAATTTTTGCTGAAATCTAGATGGTTCTCGAGACTTTAAAGCATTCATAGCAATTGAAAACCACATGGCGATAAGAGGATTTAGCGATGCTCTTTGTTCCGTTGAAGATGATATAAAAAGCCATTCACTTTTTTCTGCTTCAGAAAGAATCCATTCTTTTATAGAAAATGGAGTTTCTGTAGGTTTAAGAGCCCGAAAATAACGTATAATATTTGAAACAGTTGCTCTAATGGATAGAGTAGTTCTTTCTCCTTTTGGATCTAAATAAAGGGCTGCATCTGTATCTCTTAGTTCTTCATAAAGTTCTTCTACATCAGCTCGTAAAAGGAAATCTGTAAAATCTTCAATATTAAACTGCTTTGTAACATATGCTTTTTTTAGTGCAGCAGAGAGCACTGCTCTACTGGCTTCGGGGAAGAATTGATCATATTGGGTATTATTAGGAATCAAGTTTTTTGCTATTTGTTCAAAATGATAGTCTTCCCCTCCTTCGCACCATGGATGCCACTCAACACTTCTGTTATCAAAGGGATTCAGAATGAAATCTTGCCCCTCTCTATAAAAATTAGAAACAAATTCTCCAGTTACATCAACAATTATTGCTCTATCTCCCTGTTTTCGGATTGATTGAAGTAACTGATTTAAACAGGTGCTTTTTCCTGTTCCAGTAGTACCTGTTATTAGCATATGTTTTGTTTCGCTTCCTTTAATAAGAGGCATTTTTCCAATGGAAATATTTGATAATTGCCTTGATAGCAATAATCGAAGTTTTAGCCATCTAAGCGATTTAAAATAAATCCCAGAGACTTGTTTCCTCCGCATTGCTAATATTCCCTGAAGTGTAAAAAAGAGACTCAGTGTTAAAAATATGAGTTTAATCAAACTGTCTGCTTTGTTAACAACCTTTCCAACAGAGGTAAAAAGCGCATACTTATCTCTTAATGCTTTTTTTAGTAGTGAATTTCTTGGAACCAAGACTATTCGACTTTTCTTTGTTCGAACCATTGGATTCCAATAAGATTCTTTGATAGTAGATTGACTTTCTTTATCAAAATATAGAACTTTGTAATAATACCAAGTCCCTTGATATTGCTTCACAGGGATTTTAAGCAGCTCTAGTGCAAAAAAAATGATTGAAATCGACAAACTTATTATTAAAGCCATTTTTAACACTTGGCGAACCATTCTTACTCTGTGAGCAAGAATTTGTCCACCTTGGGCAAGTGATTTCAGTAACCCAGCCATTTATTTCTCCTTTTTGATAATTTCGCCAGTGAGAAATAAGCCTTTCCCTTGACCAAAGCTACTTAAATTCGCCCCTTGATTTTGCTCATCTTCATAAACATCTTGCTCGCTTCCTAACATAGACTTCCCTTTGTCCCACACATATGAACCCATTTCCAAAGCTTTTTTAGGGACTGCTAGTTTAAGTAAGCTATTAGGTCTATCCTCAACCAGCGATTCAGCTCGAGAAAATGATCTGTCAGAAACTATCGAGCTAAGTTCTTCTGAATATTTTAGTTTACCGTCTTCTGAATTAGATCCCTGAAATCCTGAAAGTTCCCCTATAGCTTTCGACACGGAACCTTTTTCAAAAGAAATAGGCTTTTGAGAATTAAAAGCATTATTGACTTCAGATCGAGTCATTGTATTAGTAGAGGAAAGGCTAGAACTATCTAAACTCCAATCTTCACCTCGTGAATCAGAGAATTTCCAATCTTGAACAAACTCATCAATGAAAGCTTGTTTTTTTCCATTTTCAATAGGAGATTCAAGTGTTTTTCTAATCAGTCCAGTATCACCTTCAAATTTGTTAGAGAGAAAATCCACAAATCGTTGATTTAAATTTTCATTAACTGAGAGATTATCACTCTTTGCGTAACTTTCTAGATTAGATAACGATTTATGTTGCGAAGTTGAAGTGCGTAGCTGATCTGCAGAAGATTGCGTATCATTCCAAGATTGAACAAAATCTGAATGTTGTCGCATATCTTCAGAATTAAGAACACTGCCCAATTCAGATTGACTAAAGCTAGACATCTCGGAAAGCTGTTTCATAAAGTTTTCAGATTTAGAAACTCTTTCTGCATATGTTTCTGAATCCACTTGTGAGTGTCCATCTGATACGGATCCTTTGATACCAGTTCCAAAAAATGAAACGCCAAGCTCTGCCATTTCTCTAGCAGCATGTTCCTTTGTCATTCCATAGCTATTTGAATAATCATCTACAAGATTCATTGCATCTTGTACCGTTTTCTGCTGGCTATTCATTTGTTGATAACTAAGCTGTTTCCCGTGCTGCTGATGTTGAGTAAAGGAATCCATTACTCCCAATGCTTTATTTGCAGACGCTGTAGCAGAGTGAACAGTCTGTGCTGATTGCTCTTCCATGATGCTTTCAGAGTTTTGAAGTTGGTCCTGAATAGCATGGTTAAAAGCTGTTGATTTGGAAATCCCTTCACGCAAATATGAATCATTTTGTTTCATATACAGCTTATCACTGCTTTGTGAAAATGTAGTTGTGTCCATCCCTTGATCGATAGATACAGCTCCTTGAGAAAATCTACCAGATGTTGATTGTTTAAACATCTCTTGGTTGAAGCCATTAGCCGTATTTAAGGAAACATTTCCATACGAATAATTTCCTGTAACTTTTTCAGATGCAGCCGTTGCAGCAGCACTTTGTGCAGGCGATGTTAAAGAGGAAGCCAAATGAACCATTGATGAAACTCCCCCCTTAATCAATGCCCATGATAAAAAAGGGATGAATGCCATAGTAATCGCCGCGATTGACTCCATAGAGTTATAGAGTTGAGTTAGTCCTTCTGAATTAACAATTGTCAAATCAACAGCTTCTCCGAAGTGTTTTACCTTCCTGAAATTCCAAATAGAAGTAAGCAAAAAATTTATAACTACATAAAATGGTGGCCAAATATTAATCCATAAAACAAATTGCAACCATGATGTGAGCGTTTTCACTCCAAATGATAATAAAGAGACCAGGATAATAATTGGAAAAATCATATAAACAATTGCCTCGAAAAAATTGTGCATGGCTACAATAGAACTAGCCCCAAGGGCGCCTAAGATTTTTTGGTTTTCCTGCTGTTGTATCTCAGCTCTTTTCGAAGCGAAACTTTGAAGTGTTCCAGGTGTTTCTTCTTGCAAAATTTCAATTGCAGCTTGTTGTTTAAGGAGGTTTTCTAGTTCAACTTTTCCTACTCTACTTTGGTTGAGAAGAGTTGAAACCGATCCAAGTGTTTCTCCCAATACAAGCTTTCGAATTCCATTTACACCATTGAGATTTTTTTTAATTTTAGCAATTGCTTCATTGCATGGAAGAAACTTAACAGAAGATGTCGGTTTACATGGTTCTCGATATTTAACTGCTCTTAGCTTAGATGTCTTCTTTAAAAGAAAATCTAAAAGGTTTTTCTCATTTACCAAATTTTCTCGAGTATAAAGACCTAGTCCTATATCTCTCCAGACACACTCTCTACAAAACTCACGAAAATTTTCTTCTACTTCTCTATTTGCTATCCTATGTTTTTTAAGTTTAAAAAAACTATCTGCAGCATATATATGCCCTGTCCAATTATACATTTCATCATCAACTCCATGAGCAACTCCCTCTAAAGCTGTGGTTATCTTGTAACTGACTGTACTTGCTGCACTAGAGATTCGCGCTAGTAAATAAGGAACATTGCTGACTTTTTCAAGAGCTCTAAGCCTTGTACTCAAGTCGTTTTGAATTAAATGATCTTGGATATAAATATCTGTGCGAGGAACTAAAATAAGCTGACTTATAGCAAGAGCAGGAAGAAAAAAAGTTTTGATGAGATGTTCCGCTTTTTCCCTCAAAAATGCAAGACAGATAGCTGCAAATCCTCCCATTAACAACGTAATTCGAAAAATTCCATGAAATGTTTTACCTAAACCTGTTTTACTATTCCCATAAATCAGCATAGAAATTGCATTGAACACTCTTTTAAAGAGTTCCCCTCCTCCATAGGTATGAATTGCCATAGAAGTATTGGTTGCAATAGGTTTGTCAATTTCAGCTACAACTTGAGTCCCTATTTGATTTGGTATATCTCCAAACAAAGAAACAGAATGAAAAAACACTAGTAGAAAAATGGAAATTGATAAGTATTTAGTCGCTCTCACAATCCTCTCTCCTTTTCTCTCAGTTCTCTTTCCATACTAATTAAATATTGGATCATTTGGTGTTTCTGTTGAATTTTGTGATGGTTTTGAATTTGAAGATCTCGAAGTTTATCACTAATTTTATCTAAGCTTGCTATGTATTGATTCAAAGAATCTCCATCAACTTGGATAGAACGGATTCCTGAAGCACTTGCTTGAAGTTTCTGTATGATTTCTTCTATGAATGAAATAACTCTTTCAAATGCTATTATTTCCCCACAATCATGAATCGATGCCAGATCAACTCCTTTACCTGTCCATTGACCCATTAAAGAGAGTAAACTACCTATTGGAAATCGTGTATTTAAAATAAGGTTCCGTTCTTCAGCTGTAAGGCGCTCTTGTGATTCCCCTTCATTGACGATCTTGTTTTGAAGAGAACTAAGTGTATTCTGAACATCATGCACAAACGATTTCTCTCTACTTATAGAAAGAGGTGATGTTGTCATTTCTATTCCATCCTTGTCTGATTTGCTTACATGATAAGCGTTCTCTAAAACACCACCCTTCATAAGAAGATGAAACCCCTCTTCAAATTTTGGAGGACGTATAACAACTTCATCATCCTTAACAATGATGGTTCCTGTGAGATTTAAAAATAGCATTCGTGTTTGATTTGCCATTTCGATTTTCTTCAAAACCTCCCAGGCTACATTGTAATTTCCAGCTAACATCCCCTCTTTTTTAGCAGATCCATTGGCACTAGCTTTCTTTTCGGAACTATCTCTACAACCATGTCTTGCTTCAATATGATCTCGAAATAAAGCATTACTTGTTGAAACATGAGAACAAATTCTTTCTTTAGCTGCTGTATTTTTAGGCCAAACGCCTTGCACAATCGTAGCTCCTAACTCACATGAATTGATGTTAATCTGATTCAATTGGTTCGCCCAGCTTTGAATATCTTTCATTGTACTAGATACAGTTGGAGAAACAGTTTCAATTCCCAGCATAAAAGCATATCCCGCTCCATTAGTTACAATACTTTTCAGAGCCTTCTTAATCTCTCCTTTGCTAGCAATATTGATTCCACCCAAGGTATAGTCAATCCCACCACATCCAGCAGAAACAGATGGAAGAGAGACATGGATAGGATTAACTGAGACAACATTTGTTCTTGTAACATTGGATCCGCCAATATAATGTACTCCCAACTGTGAATCCGCAAATTCACTAGATGTTGTATTAGATACTACGTTAAACTTGTCCAACCAAGATTTGGTATCTATATTGGAAGCTAAAGCGCAAGTATTTAACCCAATAGCTAATAGCCACCACCTATTCATATTTATCTCCCTGAGCAAAACGCTCATAAATATTTTGTTCCAATTCACTAACGGTGAGTAATCCTGCACCAACCGGAACTACTCGATTTTCTCTAGAATCTACAACAAAGAAGCTTGGTGTCGCTTTCAGACCAACTTTAAGCCCAATCCCCTTATCGACTTCAAAAGCATCCATTCCTATAAGATTACTTCCTGAAACAGAAATAGGTTGGATTTTCCAATCATGTAATGATCCAAAAAGTTGTGCGACTTCCCAAGCTTTTTGAGAAAAAGGTTCATTAGTATCAAAAAAGAATAAAATAAAGTGAGTGTCTTTGCTTGACGTAAGGAAAACTTTCCGCTTCTGTTCTTCTAGTTTCCTCTTCAATAATATGGCGTAAGAATTTGTTGGTTGCTCTAAAAAATCCCCTAATAAAGGATCATCTAATAAAACTATTTTCCACGATTCTGCAAACCGGTTGCTCTGATCAACCACTTGCTTTTGATACCTCATGTAGTTTGCAACATTTTTCCCAGTGGGATTAACCAATGCTAAAGCGAGTAATTGCTTCAGTTCTCGTTTCTCTTTTTCAATGATGTCTTCAGCTTCATCCACTGTAACTTCTTTATGTTTTGATGACTTATTAGGATCCTCAAAGTAGTACCAACCTTCAAGCTTTTGGTCATACCAAGAAGCTTGAATTGACAAACTACAAAAACAACACAGAAATAGGAGTAAATTAACGCGCATTTTCTAACCTCTGTTTCTCAGTCTCACTAATTTCATACATCTTGTTTTCATAATTCTGATTCTTAAAACTTACTGATGCATTCTGAAGCTTATGAATCAGATTTTCTGCAGATAGTTTATCTGAAAACTCTTCTAAAGCTTCTGTTAAGTCTATCTTATCGAAATCAATTCTTTGAAATTGCTCTAGAGTAAGGCCCTCACATTTAGGACACTCGGCTGTGCCCCAAGATAGCCCAAGTTGTTTTCTTCCTTCTTCATGCAAAATCTTTGAAAGTTTAGTTGGGAAACAACAAAAAATATGACTGGTTTCCAATCCCATTTTACGAGTCATTTTCCCGATATACCGACATTTCCCTTCTCCTCTTTGATCATAGAGAAGGTTTTCCTCCTCATTGCACTCAGCTAGCTTTGTTTTAATAGCAATCCCTTCTTTCTTTCTTTTGCAACAGTCGTACCACTTCTTTCCAATAAAACTTCTATAGCATTTCCGAGGCTCTCCAGAAAAAATCTCCACTGTTTGTGGCTGAAAAGGCTTATCAGCTAAATCATCTGAAATTTCTGAAAGCATTGAAAGCTTTGAGATTGCATCCGTAAATTCCATATTTCTATCATTAGGTGGAGTTGTTGATTCATGTAAGCCATAAATTCTTTCTTTTTTGAATTGAATTTTTTGACTGCTTCTGGAAGCAAGACCTCCCATATCAAACTCTTTTTCCCACTCGCGGCATTCTCCAAATTCAGTTTCTCTGATGCACTTCTTTTTAATTACAATCCCACCTTGGTTTCGAAGTTTCTCACAGGAGGAATTATCCCCTACGCAACTAAAAAATTTTATACGCTTCCATGCATCACGATATACATTGAAACCATTTACTATACGATTTCCAGAACCTTCAACAACTTGCTGTTGAATTAAAGAACAATGTGGGGATTCTTGCAGCTCTCTCAGATAATCTTTATTATTAGTCGACCAGTTATCAATTTCATTTCTTGCCTCAATTTGCTCCCTTTTTTTATAGTGACTGGAACAGCTTATCCCATCATTATGGCGCCAAAAAACTTGAACTGAATACTTCTTGAATCCTCCAATATTATAATATGCTCCAGAACTCTGCTCAATTTTAGGATTCTGCTTTAATTCTTCGAGATAACGCTTTCCTATTCTTTGAGCATTTTTTTTCATAACGTAATTTCCCAAATGCTTTTGATGGCCATTACATTTGATTATTTCTTTAGTTTTAGGAGGAGTCACCTCTACACTAAGCTCTTCCTCTATAGAAACTAAATAAGATCCACTCTCTCGACATTTCTTGATTTTGCTTTCTTCTTCTTCTTCAAACTCTTCAACTTTTGCAATATCTAATTCCTTATCAAAATTCTCGTTATCAATAGCTTTCATCGAATTAAATAAAAAACTCTCAGAACTGTCTATCTCTTCTTTTTTTTTGTTAAGTACATGATCTTTTGGTAATTTAGCTTGAACCTCTCTTCCTTTTTGAATTGCTTCTCCATGAGATAAATTAACATCTTTGACTTCCATCTCCACTCTGGAAACTACTTGCTTTATTGATAGCTGCTCCTTTCCTAATCCTAATCTATCAATAAGTGCTCGATTCTGAGATCTACCTATTTCTTTAGCCTCTTCTCTAGATAGATCAAGATTTTTCATAACTATGAATAGATCTTCTGGCTCATTTGAAAAAAGCAATGTTTGAAAAATAGACAAGTATACTAAGGTCCATTTAATTCCCTTCAAGACGTCCCTCCTGATGATACTTTTCTTGCGATCGTAACTGGATCTAGGCAACAATGTCTTTTCGTCCATACTAGATAAACAAATTCTTCTCCTTTGATAGGAAAAGTTTTCCCTGCTCCCCATAAAATATCGGATTTCCCCAGAGTATTACAAGGCCCTTTAGTTTGTGCGACAGGGTAAATAAGTTGAGTTTTATATAGACTTTTACGTAAAATCCTCATTGTTTTCTTTCGACAAAAATCCTCTTTTTCAAATCCTTTAAGTATTCCTGTAGCGTGTAATTTCCCCAAAACTCGATGAACAAGTAATGAACTTGCTTGAATCCCACCAATATGATGCGCTACATGCCCATTAAAAGGATAATAGGAACCTTGACATCCTGCGCACCAAAACAACTTATCAAAAGGACTATGAAGACTAGATTTTATACAATCCGCTATGCACGCAGATTGTGAAATGGGATTCGAAAAAACTAAGGTTTCTGGGTGCAATATAGCACTCCACTCATCATCTTTCCAAAAAGGATCTAATTCGGACATATAAGCAATATCAAAATCAAAATCCTCTATGCAAATAAACTTACCCCCCAACTCTAAAAGCTTTAAAATAGGAAACTGATAGTAGTGAACATGATAAAAGCTCTTGCGTCCTCTTCCATTGGAAGTGGTCACAGTTCCACGCTGTTTAATACTAGCACTAGATAGTTTCGATCCTCCTAAACTTACCATCTTATAAGGTACCCTTGTTACTTCAACAATACGACCAGGTTCCCAAAATGCAAGAGGAAGACCTACAACTCCTCCTTCACAGCTACAGGTAAGTTTTTTGTAACTATTAGTATCCTTATGTGATTTAGTTAGATTAATGCCCCCAAGATGGATAGGAAACATACAGCTCCAGCACACATCTGAAACTGGATTAATCCATGTTTTACCCCCAAGATCCTTTGATTGGAGTTGGGATGAACAAACTAAAACAATCAAAATTATAAAAACTCTCATCAGCCATTCCTCAGTAATTTTTTTGCTAAATGTGAGGTTGATCCTGACTTTCGGATAATTCTAAGAGATTCAAAAATAGGAATATTTCCTTCCACAATATCCCATTTCCCATCATCTTCAAGTACAAAAGAAGGTACTCGTTTAATTCTAAATTTGGAAAAAGAATCAGGATCTACTTGAATTGGTGAATTAACATTATTTTTTCGTAGAAATTCTACCTTAGATGCAAGTTCTTTTAGTCCCCCTTGTGGAAATCCTCTGATAAGAATTTTTCCTCCTATCATTTCCATCTCTTTGGATAAACTTTTCCAACTTGCTAAAGGCACAGAAAATGACATAAAGAGAATGCCTTTTGTGCTTCGGTCCCCTTGTATTTGAAAAAAACTCTCGGATCTAGGACATTTTTTTCTGAGACTAGCCTCTGCTTCCATACTCGACTGTTTTATCAATCGTTCAGACTGTGAAAGAATATCATCAATTTCATCCGCCACTAAAAATGAAGATACAATAGTCACTACCAATGTTAGTAGCCTAATCATAAAACTACCTCTTCAATTCTAAGTTTTTTACCCCTTTGTTCTACTTTTGCAGGTACAGATTTAATTCCAAATTTCTGAACATAAATCCCCTGTTGATCAAAAAAAACAGGATGATTCACTTCTTCTTCTAATTCTATAGGATTTCCTGATGTCAAAATCCACTTGGCGTTGGAAGGTTGTTCCTTTGCCCATTCTACTTGCTCTAAATCAGATCCATCAAAAAAAAGTAGGCTTGTGCTCAAACTAATATGATCAAGAGGATTAATCCTCTCCCCTTTTTCAATAAGAATATTCCCCTCTAAATCCTTTGTCGTTTCTTTCCATATAATGGAGGGGTCATATGCAATTATTCGAATCTGTTTCGTCTTAGGAAGATATGAAGATTTTGGATGTTTGGCTCTTTCTAAAATCTCTTTTTTACTCTTTTCATCTAATTCTAGCTTCTTTGCTTTATTCCCAAGAGCGATTTTAATATTTTCCTCTTCAATTCTAAAAGTTTGCCCCTGATATAAAAATTCTTTTGCTTCTATGTTTAGATACAAATGAATCAAGATAAAAGCTAAAAAAACGCCTCTTTTAGCCATGAATTTCTTCCAAGTTTTGATATTTACCCAATAGTATTTCAAGTGCTTGGCTTATTCTCTTTCCATTTTCTGTCAGGTAATTTAACTTTTTCTTGTTTTCAACCATCCAATCAATAGCTTCATCAATAGAAAATCCTTCCTTTTGAAGCTCTTGTATTGCTTGAAACTCTAATGCATTCGTTGAGTATAACATCCCTGAAAACGGATCCAATTTAAGTTGGCAAAGTGTAAAAAACCCTGTTCCTTTATGATAGATAAATACTTCAGAATATTTTCCATCTTCTTTACGAAGAGAATTAAGCATCCGTTCTTTGTAATCATCCATAGGAATCAAATTATCTCGCTTCAATATGTTCAACGAGTCATTATCTTTGCCTAGCATAAGAAGCCAATTAGAATTTTGAAAAGCGGCCTTTGCACCGGGGGATCTTTCGAAATCCTTCAATCCTTGAGTTCCTACAACCAACGCTCCATTATATTTTCTCAACCGTCGTGCCATTGACTCAATAAACCCCTCCATTTGAGGGCTTTTAAGTAAATCCCACGCCTCATCAATACAAATCATAGAACGTTTTTCTCTATCTCCCATGAAGACTTGATTAGAAATAGTTAGAGCAAATATTTGTAAAATAACAGCCTGTAAATCCGCCATATTTTTGAGCTCTTCTGTCTCTATCACAACAAGATCACTATTAAAATTAACCTCTTGATCTCCATAAAAATAATCTCTGTAAACTCCATTACAGCTAAATTTTTGCAATCCCCCATATAGACTTTCTGCTACTCCCTTCATAAGTTCCGAGTTGAACGAAGCCTCTCCTATCAGCCTAATTACATCATCAACTGTTGCCTTTGATCCCTTTTGGTCCCATGCTTTTTTTACAACACTGCTCAGTAAGTCTGCTCTATCTTTATCAATCTTTTGATGTGGCATTGCCATAGTTGCTATGATAGATGATACCATTTCCAAAGATGTATTGATGCTTTCTAGATTTCCATCGCTTTTGATCAAATTAAATGGGTTGAGATTGAGACAGCTTTTATGGGTGAAAAATAAATGTTGCCCTTCTACTAGATGACAAAGTTTCTCAAAACTCCTACCAAGATCAAGCACAAATATACGACCTCCTTGACCAAGCTCACTCATGATCATCTCCTGCATAAATACAGATTTTCCTGACCCTGAAGGACCTATTACAACGGCATTAAGATTCCCCTCTCCAGCAAAAGGATCCCATGAGCATATCTGTCCTCTTCTTCCTATTAAAGGCATGGCTTTCTGAGAATTCCCCCACCATTCTCCCAAAATAGGAATGAAATTACCTGTCTCTTTTGTTAATGTAGTTTTCAACAAAGATCGTCGTTTATAATCCGCCATGTATTTAGCGTTTTCACCCCATACCATCGGGAGCGAAGCAATTAAATCATTCAGGTGATTATACAAGTTAGGTTTAAGCTTAATACCATGCTTTTGATAAAGTGAAAGAAGAGTTGATTCCTGCTTCATAAATGAGTTCTTCTCTCCCCATAATCCCACACTTAATCGAGTCTCAACAAAAAGTTCTCCTTCCAATAGATTCCTAGAAACAAAATCATACTCCTCTCTTTCTTTTGGTAAATCAGGAAACATTTTAATAATCGAAGGGAATTTACATTGATGATCAATAAGCTTTGCTTTTGATTTAAGCTTTGTTTCTAGCTTTTCTTGCTCTGGGAAAAATATGCCGTAGTGGATAAAAAATGGAGAGCTAAAACGATAAGCACTATTTAAAAAATCGCCCAATAACTCATGGTTCATATTCATTGACCAGCTATCTGGAAAATCAACCGCCTCATATGTACGAAGACATAACTCATCATTCCCACTAAAAATAAGTCCATCTTTACACACATTAACAGATCCAGTAGGGAGTAAAAGCTGCTTTGATAATGGACTCTCTTCATTCCAGGTTTTTCTCTGATTAACTTCTGGTCCTTGATTAGAAGATAAAAAACCTGAAAAAACCTCTAAAAACTCTTGAGCACCAACTTGACCTACTGAAGCAAAATGCGAAAGGGTTGAAATAGCCTTTTTTCTTTTTTCTTCAAGTCTATTCAAGATACCTTCCATAAGAGATCCCTTATCTTTTGGAAGACTATAAGAAAAAAAGAAGCGAAAAATGCGAGGCTGGACTTCTCCTGATTCACTTTGTTTATGAAAAAACTCTTTTTTCCTCTGACCAATTTTTTCAAAAAAACCACCCTTTTGCAAACGAGGGCTTTTCCACTTTTCAAGAAAAGGATCTATTCTTGGATCTGACCACATTAAGCATTGAATAGAAGCACCTTCTTCTCCAATTTCTCTAACTAATGTGCTTATTTCTTCTTGCATTTGATCATTTGATCCTAACACAGGAGGAAGCTCCAAAACAAACCCACATGACGTCTCATTTTCAAACAACTTTCGCTGCTCATCGTAAAACTGATATGGAAGTAAATCGCTTAAAAAGTCATTTTCTAAAACATAAGAAGCATTTTGATTTTCAAAAGCAAGCATATCTGCTGGGCTATCTTCATTAAAAAACTCTAAAAATTTTTGACCTATTCTACTAAGAGTCCCCATAAGATTGCTCCTCTTCCACCTGGATCAAAACTAGTTCCCCAAATTCATTTTTCACAAGTTCTAGAACTACATCTGGTGCATCGTAATTCTGTTTTTTTCTATGTTTTTTTTCTTTCTCTTTGTACTGTCTAAGTTTTGCTATATCCCGATTCGCTATAAATAAATCTTCCCCTTCTTCTTTCTCTACAATCAGATCAAGAACCTCCCCAACAGAAGCACAACCTATCCCCTTACCTGCAGGACACTGAAACCCATTCTTATAAATGCTGCACCCACTCATGACTCCTAATATAGCTATAAACAAAACATGATTGATCTGTATTTTCATTTTCCCCCTTCACTTTTGTTAGATATTACTGCTTGCTTTAGCTCTCTTTTAATCAATCTAGTTGTTGGATATTCTTTGTAAACATTACCATTGATCTCAATAGTAGGAACACTTCTTGGAATCCCTTTTTGAGAAAGGTATTGCCTTGCTGCCTCAAATACTTTCGTTGTTTTTAAATAATCAATGCTCTTAATATCCCCTAAAGTTGGATAGTGTTTACAAACAGTTTCTTCCAAAATATTGATAGGTTCTCTACGAAAATTTGTCGCTAACTCATTGATAAGTTTCCAAAACACTTTGTTCTTATCACTAACAGGAACAGATTCAAAAGCTGCTAAGACCTGAACAGTAAATAGGTCTGATGGGTCTGGGTGAATAATCCACTCCAACTCCCCAGATTCAATATAATGACTAGTCAGTTTTTGCAATTGGTGACTAGATGACAAATCTTTTATACAATTAGGACAGTTAAATGCGATATATTCGATGATTTTTGTCTTCGAATCAGAACTACCAAACTTGAATAAATAATTGGTATCCAAATATTCAAATCCAAACAAAGGTGAATACATAACAAATAAGATCAGAAATTTCTTCATGACAAACCTTTAGATGAAAGGTTTCTCTCTATCTGAATACGTTTTTTTAAATCGCTTTCTCCTAATTTGACAGTCTTTGTGAAAATAACATCCACTATTCTTCCCGCAGCAATTTGAATTGTAGGCTGAAGTTGTTCAGCTCGCTTGATATAATAATCAGCCATCTTATTCAAAGCAGTACTTGTCCCCTGAAAACCAGCTGTTCTAGCTAGATCAAGATTTAGAATACTTTGCTCCGAACTTACTCTTGCCAACTTCTCTAAAGTCTGATTTCCAAGCGTTGCCTGTATCCCCTGCCCGACACCTTGAAGAAAGGAAGCAAAGCCCGCTCTAGTAATAATAGACCCTGATTTATCAACAACGATTCCTCGCATTCCTTCTCTACCATCTTCACCAGAAATATAAGCACTCACTTCTGTTTCAACAAAATCTCCATTTTTTTGTACCAAGGTTAAGCGTTCAGCACGAATAAATACTCTTTCACTAGAAATATCTCCAACAGCATTGCCAATAATTACGCTTCCTTTAAGTGGGACTTTAACCCTTCTAGGTAATCTCCCATTTGCCAATGGTTGTAAAAGCACCATATTTGGCCCAGTTGGCTTATGAATGCCAACACTACAGTCCGCTCCCGAAACAAGTACTGCTTTCACAACAGTTCCTGCAGGAATCTCACAACTTGCATGTCTTGACTCATCCGACTTTACAACTCGCCACTCTTGAATTTTTTTTTCATTTTGAGAAGAAATCTCAGATAAGTTTCTTGTTTCTAGATGCTGTAAAAACTTTTGATTTTGTTCTTGCTGATTTTTGTATGCTGTATCAAGCCTCTCTTCAAGGTCTGTGTTTTCTCGGTTTAGCAATTGATTATCATCTTTAAGCATAATAACTTGCTTTTCAAGAACTTCCATTCGACCATACAGAGATGTATTAAAATTTTCGAGATTTGAAATCCTAATATTCTCAGGCTTAATTCCATCTGTGGTTACTTGAAAAGCATTCTCTTTTATATTCAATTTACGCTGTGGCCTATCTTCTTTTGCTATGAAATAAGAGACTGCTCCAAGAGATACAATGAATATAAAGGATATTACATAATATGTTATTTTTTGACGTTTTTTGACGCTTGATTGGGGTAACTTAGATTTCATTCTTCACCCTCTTTATTGTATGATATGATGCAAGTAATTGAGCCCTTTGGCTTGATTTGACGATCTGTCAAAAAAGTCCATCCTCCTTCACCTGAATCAAAGGCTCCAGGAGAAACAAAAATCGACCTACGCGACGTATTTTTAAGATGATATAATGCAATTCGATCAAAAGGACCTTCTATCACTTGCTCTAAAGTTGATTCTAACCCCTTAGGTAAAGTTAAACAGGGAACAGATTCATTGTTAGCATATCCGTAACCATGAGGAAGAAGTCCTCCTATGATATCGTTTAATAAATCAATTGAATTAGTTCTAAGGTTTAAAGTAAGAAACTCTGGAGAATCTTCAGCCCAATCTTTCTCATTCAAAATAACCAATTCTGAGGACTTATGAGCACTTGTCACAAATAAATCTTGAACTGATCCTGATCCTGATATAATACTTATAGTTGTTCCCTCTTGAGGAAGCTCTCCAAAAACCGAAACAAATACTTGTCCTGTGAATTCATCTATATTGATATCTACTAATGAATGGTCTGCTATTACTTTTTCTACAGTTCCTCCATCAATGCAAATACGATTCATAGAAGAACTTGAGAGCTCTACCTCAACTGGTTTTTTTTCATTAATAGGTGATTCAACCAGGCCCAATAGACACTGAGAAGTTAATATCCCATAGACCCAAAAGTAATTTTTTAAGTTCATGAATCTAGTTCCTTTTGTTTTAAAGATGTGAGCAACAAATGTCCATTCTGTGACTCAAATTTAAGTACTATTTCTACATTTCTTTGATGTGCACAAGAAGACATCTTACCCTCCTGTCCTATGTATAAAAATGAAGTCCCTTCAATAAAAAAGAGTTTGTTTGTTCTATCTATATGACTTCTAGTTGGACGAAAGACATATGATTGTCCCTGCTTATTGATTAATTCTTTTTCCTCACTAAGTTTTTTTTTAACTTTGTGATAATAGTTTGGATGAACATGCTGAAGAATCTTTTGCATCTTCCATGACACATCGGCAGGACTTTTGTTCAAAAGTAAATCTGTCAAAAAAGTTCCCATACCATCGATGTAACTATCTGATACATTATCACCGTTGATCCAATACGAATGTCCGTTTGTTGGGACGATCACGATCTTCTCTTTACGAGCTGATAGCATTACTGTTTCAATGCAAACCACAACAAGTAAAATGGATGAAAAGAGAAAAAAAATATTCCTTTGATGCACTACTCTTTTGAAAAATGTACTCATAGACTGAATATTCATTGCTTACCTATTTACCCAGTTTCGTTTATCTGAAGAAATAAGATTTGTACGTAAAAGCTTATTATATTTTTCAGTAGGGAGGTGCCAATACAAGTATCTGAGTAGAAAAAACCTTGGTAACTTTTTAAAAGATCTTCTTATGAAAAAAATAATCAAAATTCCTATAATTGGAATAATCAGCACATCATCAACCATCCCCCCAATAAAAAAAGGAATTGTATATGCAACTAACTCATACACAGAAAAAGATAATATTCTAATAGGGTTATCTAGATGTTTTAAAATGACATGCTGATCGTATTTCATTATGCCATCCCTGCTATGTAATCTATTAACTTCGGAATGAAAGTAAAACTTAATCCAAGCCCCCCCCAAACCAAAAGAGGTTTAAATGATCCTCCAAAAATAGATTGAATTATTCCTCCTATTCCTCCAAATGCTAGAACAGATTTTCTTATCCAACTAGAAAAGAGAGTGTCCTTAATCGATCCTGCAGCTGTTATCATTTCTGCCTCATCTGCAAAAAGACCTTGATTGATAGTAAGCATTGCTAGGCACAAAATACTCACCTTAACTGTTGGCCTTCCCAAAAAAGCTAGCAATTTTTCTGTTTTGCTCAACTCTGTTATTTGATTCTCCATATATTCCTCTTTGAGTTAATCAATTAAAAGATGACTAAATTCATCTTTCAGTTTTTCCAAACGCTTACTTAATCTAGCTTGCGTTTTAGGATTTGAGACGAAAGCAATTGTTTTTTCCGCCTGGTTTATAAGCTTTTTGGATTTAGAAATATCTCTTGGTAATTTTAAGTAGTGGCTTGCCATATCAATGAGATAAGCAGACCTCATTTTAGTTGGGAGAGTTTTGAGTGATTGCTCAAACTCACGCATTAATATTTCTGATTGTTGAGGAGAAACAAGATACATCAATGATGCAACTTCAATCTTAAATTGATTCTTCATCCCCCCTTCTTCTAATCCAGTGTAAGCTGTATTTAGTTCCTTTATTAGTTGTTTAGTCATAGGTTTACTACTATCCCATTTTGCATATGCTACTGCCCCCAAGTAGAGCGCTTCACACTTGTGAGTTAGGAGAGTCATTTTTAATACCTTTTCTAGACCGCCTTCTTTATAAAAATTGATTGGAGTGCGTCTAATCTCTTGCAATAATAAAATTTCCATATCGAAAGCATAGTTGCTCTTTAATCTCTCTATTGGTTTACCAATGATATTATCTTTTAACTGAGCCAAGTTCTCTCCTGAACAACCGGCTAACATGACTAGAGAAAATGTCACCATCAAAAATGGTGTGAAACGTTTTGGTTTCTGTTGATGTGAGTACATATCTATTACCTTTTACCCTTGCGACAACTACAATGTTATCGTTCTATAAAATTATAGAAATCACATTATTCACCCCCAAGATTTTTGTAAACGAGAAAAATACTTTTAATAAATTTACGCTTCTGTTAAAATTCTTCCCCGCTGAAAACGGCTGAAAATGATTTTTTGAGTTTTGTGTATAAATAAAAAACGAGAAACATTCAAAATACTAGACAAATATCAACTTCTAATTTTATTATAACACGAAAGTTTAGCCTCTAGACAAAACAAGGGCGTATGCAAACATCAAAATCTAAAAAATCTCCTACAAAACCAGTTAGGCTTCATACACACTTGAGTTTGTCCCTGTTCGAAAAATTAAGATATGTTTCTTTTAAGACAAAAAAAAGCCATCAGCAAATTGTCCAAGATGCAATAAGAGAATATCTAAAAAAACAAGAAACCCTTCCAGAAGAGATTCAGAGTATTTTCAAGTCTCTTTCAAAGTAGCTAACCACCAAACATTTTTTTTTATTGCTAAAAACCAACTCGTTGAATACTATCGATGCATTAATTTTTTCATTTGGGAGATATTTATAACAATGAACAAATTCCTCACTGTTAGCCTTAGCACTATTATGTGCATAGTTGGATCTAATATATTTGCTGTTGATAACAATGATTCAAATTTTTCTTTCTCCAAAGAGAAACGCATTTTTTACACTGAAAAAACTACAAAAAATATAGAACAACTTTTTATAGACATTCAATCTCTTTATACCCCATTAGGTACGAATGTTTTAGACACACAAAAACTTTGTGATATTGCATACCTCTACAAAATGAAAAAACTACTTAATCAAGCAGCAACTGGCATAGAAAAATGTCAAGCAAGCTTTTTTCAAACACAACACAATACTTTAACTCAACTCCTGGATAAAATGTCTTTCGACGATGAAGAAAGGATCTTTATTACAAACTATCTTGAAAACGATAAAGGTGACAAATTGTTAAATGCCTATTGTACAATACATAAATCTATAATGAAAAAAGCAAAAGAATTCATGGAGTTTTGTATCAATAATCATGGTCATTATCGTGCTCAAAACCAACAACTTCTATTTGATTCAACAGACAGACTAAAAAAATCTTCTGCTTTGTTGGAAGAGATCGCCAGCTTACAAATAAAGGAAAACAACTTCATGAATTCACTTCGGATTTCAAGAGAGGAAAGACACTTTAAGTAAACTCTTGCTTAAGAGTAAGGAGCTCATCAATTCCTTCTGAGTTGATAATTCCAATTTCACTTGTTAATTAAACTTGCTCCTAGATAGAATACCGTTTTTGATGCATTAAACACAGCGTACACAAACCTTGGCAAAGAATTCAAACCAACCAGATGTAAAAGAACAACTTAAATCTATAGCCGTTCCTTTAGAGGAAGAAGAGCTGAAAATGCTCAAATTTCTAGTACTTCTTAAAGAGAAATCCATTAAAGAAATAACGTCAGATGCACTTGAGGATTACTTTAAGACATTCCCTTTTCTAAATAAAGAGAAGAATGATACTTAAATGAACTGTTTTTGCTTTCTAATACCACTACTTACTAAAAGGTTAGTATCCGAGAGATTAAGTATAAAGGATAATTGTAAATTTTCCCGTCATGCTTCAGATTCATAAGGGTTGTTCTAAGCAGTTGATCACTTTGGTATTTTTCCTTATAACTCAACAAGCTTTTCTTTTTATTATTCTCTCCAGACTTAACTTCTAATGGAAAAACTTCATGATTCTCTTCAATAAGAAAGTCTACTTCAGCAGTGCCAGAACTTGTCCAGTAATACAATTTATGAGTTCGTGATGCTACTAATTCTTGAGCTACATAATTTTCTAGAAGGGACCCTTTGAATTCTGTAAATAGCAGGTGACCACTTATAATAGTTTGCGCTGATAAATGACTCTGAGCCCCTAATAGACCAACATCTAGTAAAAAAACCTTAAAAATGTGACTGTCTGCATATGCACTAAGAGGGAATTTTGGGGTTTTAATACAATGAGATTTATGAATCATACCTGCATCTTGTAACCATTGTATAGCATCCTCATATTCCTTTCCTCTAGCACTTTGCCGTATGGCAGAAAAAATGAACTTCTTATTTTCTTTTGCAAGTTGTCTGTGAACTTGATCCCAAACAGTTGAGATTTTTGGGATATCTTTAGGTAACACATGTTTTGCAAAATCACGTTCATAAGCATCTAAGATTTCGAGCTGAATCTCTCTAACTATTTTTAAGTTTTCTGATTCTATATATTCAGAAACTACTTCAGGCATCCCCCCTATAAACAGATACAGTTTTAGCAGCTCAATAAGTTTACTATGTATTGGATCTGGAAAAGAATCATAGGAACAAGTCGACTCCAGAAGATCTCTAAGTTTATCATGTTTTAAAGCTGAAAGAAATTCAAAAAAAGTCATCGGATAAAGATACAAAAAACTGACTTTTCCAACAGGAAAACCTTTTGAACGATTGGTTTTAACCCCGAGTAAAGATCCTGCCGCAATAACATGGTATTCATTAGCTTCTTCATAAAAATATTTCAGACTATTTAATGCTTTTGGACACTCTTGAATTTCATCTAAAATAATCAGTGTTTCTGAAGGCTTTATATCTATATCAGAATGAATAGACAAAATTTTCACAAGCTCTTTGGGGTCAAGAGTTATATCAAAATACCCAGAGAGGTTTTCATTTTTTTCAAAATTTAAGTAGACCACATTATCATAGTAGGTTGCTCCAAAATACTTAAGAGCATGGGTTTTCCCAACTTGACGTGCCCCATTTATTATTAAAGGCTTACGTCTCTTTGATAACTTCCAGGACTTTAATTGATGGTAAATATCTCTTTTCATATTTTTATATTATCCTTTTTTAAACAAAAAGTCACGTTTTTCGAAGGAAAAACGTAGGTTTTTTCACGTTTTCCGAAGGAATGGCGTAAATTATTGTAGTGATGAGGTTTGATCGCCCATAAAAACAAAAAAACATGCACTAGCAATGCACGGTATTTCATCTAACTGTGTATTGACAATACACGGTTTTAGCCCTAAAATAAAGTTAAAGGAGCAAATCATGAAACACCAGATACTCAAACAAGTAATAGCAGATCAAACAGAATATACCCCACCAAAGCAGTTTTTTGAAAGAACTCTTGGCAAAACTATACTTGAGTTTGCAGAAGACCCTAATATCATCATTATCAGCGGGATTCGAAGATCTG
This sequence comes from Candidatus Amphrikana amoebophyrae, assembly GCA_030408475.1. Lineage (GTDB taxonomy): Bacteria > Chlamydiota > Chlamydiia > Chlamydiales > JACRBE01 > Amphritriteisimkania > Amphritriteisimkania amoebophyrae. The sequence goes on along the minus strand of JAUHQG010000061.1, from coordinate 23,283 downwards.
GAAAATCCACTATTCAAAGGTCTCTTCAAGCAGCATTAAAAGAACAAAGCTGCTTTTTCAACTTTGATGATGAACGACTCATCCAATTTCAAGTTGAGGACTTTCAAACCCTTTTAGAAGTTCTTATAGAAATTTTTGGTAACTGCTCTACTTTCTTTTTTGACGAGATACAAAATATAAATGGTTGGGAAAGGTTTATAAGAAGACTCTACGAACAGGGAAAGAAAATCTTTATTACTGGCTCAAATGCAAAACTTCTAAGTAAAGAATTAGGAACTCATTTAACTGGTAGGCACATTCAATTGGAAGCGTACCCTCTTTCCTTCAAAGAAATTGTTAATTATGAGACTCCCCAACTCTTCACTAAAAAAAACTTCTCTACTCAAGATATAGGTTTCTTAAAAGGTCTCTTTTCAAATTATATTAAAGATGGCGGCATCCCTGAATATGTGAAATTTAAAAAGCCTGAATACCTGAAAGATCTTTTAGATGGTATTTTATATCGAGACATCATCACCAGATACAGGATCAATGATGAAAAAGCCCTTCGTGAAGTAGCTTTCTATTTGGCAAGCAATATCGGTAAGGAATTTAGTTATACAAATCTTGCTAAAATGGTAGGAATTAAAAGCCCCCATACAATATCAAAATATTGCGACCACTTTGAACAGTGCTATCTTTTCTTTTCCATTAACCGATACAGCCATTCACTTAAAAAACAAATTCAGTCTAATAAAAAGAGTTATATGATCGATCCTGCCCTGATTCGGGTCACTGGCTTCCGAGTAAGTGAAGATAGAGGTCGCTTGCTTGAAAATATTGTTTTCATACACCTTAGACAGAAAACGAATGAGATTTACTTCCATAAAGAAAAGAAAGAGTGCGATTTCATTCTAAGAGAAGGTAATCAAGTCTCTGACGCCATACAGGTCACAACGAGCCTATCCGATACAAATGTAAGAAAAAGAGAAATCGAAGGTCTTGTAGAAGCGATGGAAAACTACAAACTGAAAGAAGGACTGATTCTGGTCGAAAATGAAGAAGACATTATAAATGAGAATGGACATCGAATTCGAATCGTTCCTATTTATAAATGGCTACTTTCAAATTAATTTGAGTTTTTAAGGCTTCTTTTTGTGCACGCTTTTAAACTTTTAAAAAATGAAAAAACCGCCAAAAAAAAGCTGACCATACCCCTTACATACGCTACATGTGCAATATTTAATATGTTTAATATTATTTTACTCTTCATATGTAGCCCCCTTTTTTAACATAAGATATATTGAAAAGAGCAAAGACTCCACGTATTAACCACATGTTAAACACATAGCTTATGCGTAATATTAAATTAATACTCAGTACAAGCAATGATATTCTAAACTGCAACATCAACTTAATCATCACATGCCGATCACTTTCCATATGACTTTTCCATGCAATATTAATTTATACATAGCAAACACCTAACACTAATCACATAAGAGTAATATTCCGCACCACAGGCACACAATATTACCATACTTTGTAAACATAATTCACATCTAATGTATAAATAAAATAAATGACTCTGCATATTGGCTATGTGTGCAGCACATATTTTACGCGTCATACGTAAGTTATTTCTATATAGTTTTCACATACAATATTATTATACGCTGTAAATGTTTGATACAGACAACACGTGTTCAGCATCCATGATTTTTTATATTAGCATATGCATGTTGAGCTTCATAACTACAAGATGAGCTAAAAACAAAGTATTAACTAAAGTAGAGAATGTTCTTTACTCAAAAAACATCTTATGCGTATAAGAGTGATCATATGCAAAATATTACAAGGCAAGATCTTTATGACAAAAGTTATTAGTATAGCCAACCACAAAGGGGGAGTAGGAAAAACTTGTTCTACAGTAAACCTAGGAGCCGGGTTAGCAAGAAAAAAAAAGAAAGTTCTTCTTTTAGATTTAGATCCTCAAGCAAACTTAACTTTAAGTCTCGGGGTGACTTCTCCTGAAATTACTATTTATGACGCACTCACTAACAATAAAAAACTATCAAAGACTTTGATCCAAATTTCTGAAAATCTTGATATAATCCCATCCTCACTTGACTTATCGGGGGCTGAGCTTGAACTAGCAGCCGTTCCTGCAAGAGAAATGATCTTACAAGAATTACTATCAGAGGTGTCTGACAATTACGACTTTGTCCTTATTGATTGCCCTCCCAGTTTAGGCTTGCTTACCTTAAATGCATTTACTGCTTCAGATGAGGTTTATGTTCCTTTACAAGCACAGTTCTTAGCTACCCAAGGAATAGCTAAATTAAATGAGGTCATTGGATTAGTCCAAAAAAAGCTAAATCCCAAACTCAAGCTGGGTGGTGTATTTTTAACACAATACGACAAACGAAAAATATTAAACAGAGATGTAGCAGAGTCCATAAAAAAATATTTTACTACCAGTGTGCTTAAAACAAAAATACGAGACAATGTAGCCCTAGGTGAAGCTCCGAGTTCAGGAATGGATATCTTTGGATACGATCTTAAATCTAATGGAGCAGAAGACTATCAATCTTTAACAAAAGAAGTCCTTAGTCGTTGTAAATAAATTTAAAACCGGAGTGTAATAATGAGCAAAAAAAACTTTAGCAAGGGATTGGGGAGTCTAATTCAAAACACAAATGTAGCACCAAAGCCAAAAATTGAAAAAGCTCCACAGCTAAAAGCTTCTGTACAACCCAAAAGCAATAAAAAAAGTGAAGTTCTTGCAAGAACATCTGTTATGGTGTCTGAAGATATTTTAGAGCAAGTGAGAGCACTGGCCTATTGGGAAAGGAAAAAAATTCAAGATGTTCTCTCAGAATCTATGATTGAACATTTAAATAAAAAAGATCCCAAGGTATTAAAGCAAGCTCTAGAGGCTTATCAAAGCAAATGTAGCTAGTCATTCATATGTGAATATTCTAGTATCAAAAACAAAACACATAAAAGGTTTTAATATATGAGTAGTGTGGAAGCAATGGTGTCAACTGAAGCAGAAAACCTTCTGCTGGGGCGAATGATCAATTCACTTACTGACGCAAAAGCTTGTTGCCAAGAACTACAGAACCATCATTTCTATACAAAGGAAAACAGGATTCTATTCAGCTGTATGCAGCTATATATAGAATCTAATCAACCTTTTGAAATGCCTTTGTTGATTGAGTTTTTGAAAAGAGAAAACAAACTCCTCTCTGTAGGTAATATAACCCGAATATTAGAGCTTTCTCAACTAGCTCCAGGTGCTATCCATATAGAACATTATATGTCTATCCTTAAAGAAAGCTGGGCTAAACGTTGGGGCTTTCAAACTGTTAACGAATTTCTTGCAGAATTAAAGCAATCAAAGAATATCACTCTCTCTTTTGAGGAATTCTCTAAGAAATTTTCAAAACAAGCTAAAAAACTCAACTCAACCCAGTCTCTTAGCTTTGCTTCTATCAGTAAAAAAGATGGAGCGAAAGGGTATATAAACATTCTTGACGAAAGAAGAAAATATTTTAACAAATATAAAAAGCCATTTGTTGATGGCGTTCCATCAGGTTATCCAGATTTAGATGAAATTGTTGGTGGACTAGGCAACTCAAACTTGATCATCTTAGCGTCTAGACCTGGAATGGGGAAAACTGCATTTGCTCTTAATTTAGCTCAAAAAATTGCTGACAAATCTTCGATTGGAATTATATCCTTAGAAATGTCATCTATGCAGCTATATGAAAGAATGATCTCAATTGAAAGTGAAATACCTGGTAATAAGCTACGAGAAGGAAAAATCTCAAATGAAGAATGGGGGAAACTCCTTTCTATAGAAGAGAAAGTTTCTAAAATGCCTATTTTTATTCAAGAAGGAATAAGTAACTTATCAGAAATCATAACTCAAGTTAGAGTTCTTAAGGAAGAAAAGGGGATTGAGCTACTAATAATAGATTACCTTCAACTTCTTCAGGCAAAAGGCGAAACACGCTTATTAGAAATATCTAATATTACTAGAGAACTTAAAAACCTTGCTATGGAACTTCATATACCTATAGTTTGTCTTGCTCAGCTTTCTAGAAAGGTTGAAGAAAGGAATGAACATAGGCCTCTTCTTAGTGATTTAAGAGAGAGTGGCTCCATAGAACAAGATGCAGATGTTGTAATGTTCTTACTTAGGCATGAGTATTATGACAAAAATGATCGCCCTGGACAAGCTGAACTCATTGTCGCAAAAAACAGGCATGGACAAACGGGAACAGCTCACTTGTACTTTGCGAATATGCTTGCTAAATTTTCTTCATATTCTAGTAAGCAACAAAACGTTATTGAGGATTTTTGATGACTGTAAATAGCAATATAGAAGAAGAAATGTCAACAAAACAGCTCCTTGAATTTACTCAAAAGGGGCTACTTTTCCCTGAAATTCAAATTCTTTGGGAAGACCTGTTTGGGTACCCAATTGAAGATGCAGTAAATAGTGCTGAATTTAAAAAACGAGGTGTCCTTGAACTTATTGGACGAGCAAAAAGGAAAGCACAGTCTAATCCCAATAGAAAAAAGCTGTTACAATACCTTGAGTTCTTAAAGTCTCACAATGACACTATATTTCGACTCCTTTCTCCAAATAATTCTATCTCTGAAAAAATTCGCCATGCGGGTCACTTTGTGGATCAAAAGCTAAAATATGAATATCCTAAATCAGGTAAGCCCCAGCAACTAGAAACAATAAAATCTACTAGTATTAACAGTCATCTAAATCAACACGCCTTTGAAGTTAAAACTATTGGGGTACGCCTTTCTCCAGCACAAGATAAACTAATTAATAGCTTGCAAAAACTTCTTCATCAAAAAAGTCAAAATAATTTTCCTGATCAAAATGACTACTATACAGGTAACATGGAAAATGGACTTGTCCCCTTTGGCAATGAGCCAAAAAAGAGTCCCCGAATAGCTATTAAACCAGGAGAACTCTACAGAGCTTACACAAACAAAAGTCACTACTCAGCTGATGAAATGCAATTTGTTCGAGAAACATTAAAGACCCTTGCAGATAAAAAATTTCTACTTGTTTTCGATAGAAAAAGAAAAGTAATGATAAATGGAAAAATGCAGACACGAACTGACAGGATAGAGGAATATCAGTCTCTTATTAAAGTCATCAAATATACAGAAGATATATCAGATGGTGAGTTAGAAAAAATGAACTCTGGTAATGGAGATGTCTTTGAATCTAAAGGTGAGTTGATTATTGGATTTAATCCAATCCTGGTTGACCAAATTAATTCAAAATACATTGAATATCCTTCTGATATCCACAAAAAAATGAGTACCGCAGCAGGGGGGACTCGTCGAGTAACCGAAGCTATGAATATTCTAAGAGACTACATGCTTAGGGAGTTGTCATCTAAAAGAACCACAGTGGCACTTAACAAAGAAAAAATGATCTACCTCTTAAAATTAGACAAACTTTTAGAAACTCGACAAAAAAAGAGAGCTCAGAAAAAAGTCGATAAGGCGATTGATACGATAATCCAATTAGGCCTAATCCAATCTTATGAAATGAAAGGAGGCGCCAAGGAGCAAGAGAAGTATATCTTTTACCTAAATCCCAATTTCAAATAGTCCACGTTTATTAAAAAAAATATACATTAAGCTTTCGTCATACGGGTTGCAATCCTACCTCCCTCTTTTTCGTCATACGAGTTGCACTAAATTATTAATTGAAGATTTCATTCTTTTCTTTCTGTCCATAGATAATGATAGGCTTACTAAAAAAAATCTAATATAGAAATCCCTTTTCAAATTTTGAGGATTCGTCATATGAGTTGCATTTTTTTCTTTGTGCTTCGTCATACAGGTTGCGCCTAAATCTAATATCACCTAATTTTTTGCTAATAGCTCCACAATTCATTCATTTAAAAATCTTCGTCATACAAGTTGCAACTTAGTTTCTCTACTTTTCGTCATACAAGTTGCACCCCTAAGTCTATATTCGTCCCCCCTTTATGCATTATAAAAAACCAACTCTTAGAGATGCATTTTCGTCAAACAAGTTGCATTTTTAATTCGATGTCTTTCGTCATACTGGTTGCACTTAAATCCTGTCGTATTTTTTATAAATTAATGTTAGCACTTGATCACCCCTAAACTTTCGTCATACGAGTTGCAAAGAATGCTTCTGAATATAGCACCCTATATTGCAACTTGATTGCTATGTGCTTCGTCATACAGGTTGCACCTAGTTTTTATTTAACTCTTTTATTCTATTCCTTTTAGCAAAAGTCATAGTAAAACCTTCAATATTGCGTTTTTCGTCATACGAGTTGCACTATAAACGTCTAAATTTAATAGTCTCTAATTGCAACTTGACTCCCATATCTTTCGTCATACAAGTTGCATAATCGAAATACAACATACATATGTTGAACTACTCTCGCCTAAAGGCAAGAGATTCTTGTTTCATAGCTCCCCTAATGGGGCAGCTCCACAAGCTTTATAACCGTAGTTCCTACGGCCTTTAAACATTGCTGCTTTATATTTATTGCAGCATTTACATCGCGATCTATTTTGTTTCCACAACTACAGTCAAGCACTCGCTCTTTTAAGCTCAATTCGTGCCTTTGCCCACAATTATGACAGTTCTTGGTGCTTGGATAGAATCGATCCGCTTGTAAAAAGCCTTTTCCTGCATGAGAGGCTTTATATTTTAAGTTCTCTAAAAAACCGCTCCAGCCAGCATCTGATATTGCACGCGATAAGTTTTTAGATCCAGAGCCAAGCATTGCCTTTATGCTCAAACTCTCTACGCAAATAATGTCGTGGCTTTTGACAAGTTGCGTTGAGAGTTTATGAGCAAAGTCATTGCGGCTGTTTCTTAAAAAACCATGGAAGTTTTGTAACTTCTGACGCGCTTTGTACCAATTTCGACTCTTTTTAGCTTTTCGAGATAGATCTCTACTTAAATATTGTAACTTTTTTAAACCCTTTTTCAAAAATCGAGGATTTTCTATTTTTTCAACTTCATTACCTAGCCCTTTTACAAAGGTAGCATAAGTGGCAAGTCCCATGTCTATACCCAAAGACTTTGACAATGCCAAGTCATAATTTGGTATCGATGATTCATATTCGCAAGAAAAGCAAACCATCCAATGCTTTCCTTCTTTTTTGATAGTCGTTTGGTTGATTTCTCCTAGGATGTCCCGAGATTTTTTGAACTTAACGAGACCAATTTTGGGCAAATAGACCAAGTTTTCATTGAGCTTTACCCCTTGAGGAAAGCGAAAAGAATCTCTTTGCCCTTTTGCTTTAAACTTTGGAAATCCAGGAGTTTCTTTGTTTTTGACTCGACGAAAAAAATTAGTAAAAGCGGTGGCTAAATCCTTCAACCCCTGCTGAAGAACTTGTGAATGAACATCTTTTAACCATGGGTATTCTTGTTTCAAAGCTGGCAATTGATTATTCAAATCATAATAGGAAAGCTTAGTTTTCGACTTTTCATAGACTTCTATTTTCTGAGCTAAACCTCTATTATAGACAAAGCGACAAGATCCTGCAAACTGTGCAAAGAGTCGCCGTTGAGCATTATTGGGTTTCAAGCGGTATTTAAAAGTCTTTCTTATAATCATCTCAGTACGTTATCATTTGGCCTATGAAAAAATCAAGCTCTTTTCGAACAGGAAGAACCTGTGTTTTTGATATACATATTCATTTGGTCTTTGTTACCAAATATAGAAGAAAGATATTTACTAAAATCGTCTTGATTGAATTGGAGAAGATATTCTCACATGTTTGCCAGAAATTTGAAGCAGAATTAATTGAACTTAATGGTGAGCACGACCATGTTCATTTACTGGTTAACTACCCTCCAAAAACGTCTGTGTCAAAACTAGTGAATTCTCTGAAAGGCGTTTCATCTCGAATGCTTCGAAAAGAGAAGTTCCCCTCAATTAAGGAATCTCTGTGGGGAAATGCGCTTTGGTCTCCAAGCTATTTTGCAGCATCTTGTGGAGGAGCTCCTTTAGAAATCATACAACGATATATCCAGAACCAATCTTCGCCCGAGTAATAGATCTGCCTTACATCCCCGACCTGAAGAACGGGGTTTTACGGCATTAATGATAAATATCCAAGAAGCTTAACCTGAAAAATAGCACTTTTTCGTCATACAGGTTGCATTCTTCGTCATACAGGTTGCAAAACCATAGCCTTTTTCGTCATACGGGTTGCGTTCTTCGTCATACGGGTTGCATTCTTCGTCATACGAGTTGCATTTTCCATAGATAAAAATAACGAGTAAGATCTTATAAGATATTATAAGACTAATAAGATATTATAAGATTGCCTTAGAGGTCGCTTTAGGCTCCTCTAAAGGCTTTTGATTTTTGTATTCTGATAGTAAACGAGTGTATTAATAACAGAACTGTTGAATGAGTTAAATTCATTAATGGCAATGGAACACGTGGAAGAATTTCAAGCGTATTTTTACATCCATGACTATTGTTCAAAAGAGAGTCAGAAAAAGATTGAACAGAGGAGGTGTTAATAAAAGCACGACTACACCAATCTGGTAATATGTTATAAACGACTAAAACATGATATCCTGAAACTAAACAAAGAGAATATAACCCAACTTTAGTGAGAAATAGTGCTATTTTGAACTGGAAGACCCAAAAAATTAAACAGGAAATAAAAACAAAGAAGCATATCCAGCGTTGTATGCTGCACATTGAACATGATTGAAAACCCCATAATTTTGCGATTAGAAGTGATAAAACAAAAAAAACGAAGTATAATACCCAAGTGTATGTTGTAAGGGCTTTAAAGTTGCTCAATTGAATTCACTCTTTCTACTTTTGCATTTGTTTCTTTAAGAATATTTTCCACATCTGACAATTTAGAAATACCATACCATTCCTGTCTATAACTATTCCAACGAAATTTTAGAGATTTTAAAGCATTTTTAAGCTCTACTGGGGCTTGCGAAGAAGGGAAGCTTACAATTAGTTGTTCACCATCAGTTTTGTTTTTAGAGTTTAGATAACTAGTCCCTTTTTCTTCCCATTGTTTGATTTTTTCCTCATCACGAGCCAAGGTTTTAATTTCAAGCAAAGCCCCAAGAAGGGATATTTTAGAAAGGGGATCTATGGAAGCAAGCTCAACGATTTCACCAAGCTGTATTTTTTTTCGGATTTTTTCTTTCCTAAGGTTTGCTTTTAATTTTTTTTCCTTTTCTATAAGTTTTTTACGCTTTTCATCAATTTCTTTTTGTTGTTTTTCAATGTGCAACGGTTTCACATTCACCTCGAAGTTTTATGCAATGTGGATTTAGATTACTTCTTTGGATAGTTTCAGTCAACGAAACCGTAATAGATAATGATAGTCATAGAATAAGCGAGGCAGTTGAAAATAGCAAAGCTGGATTAAAGGGTTTATACGCAACATGTGTCGTACCGACACTAATGCTTAAAAAACCTTGTTAATAAATTAAAACCTATCCATTATTCGGGTGAAAAATAGATACAGGATTTGCCTTTTGGCCATAGGATTTGCAAAAGTAGAATTTATAAAAAGATCTGAAGGCAGAAACTCCTGTCAACTTTCTGCCTATCTTTCAAGATCAAGAGTTGAGTTTCAAGGAAACTGTGTTTTATCGAAGAAAACATATGACTATTCATATCGTGAATCACCTCCTTTACGAGAAGTTTTAATTCCAAATCATGCAAATGAGAATTTACGAGTTTCTGAAGTTTTGTGGAATCTTGTAGAAAAAAAAGAAAAAAGAAAAGATGCACAAGTTGCAATGCACTTAGTTCTGGCTCTTCCAGATGATAAAGAGTTAAGTGACGAAGACAGAATAGAATTAGCGCGATCATATGTGGAAAAATTCTATGTTAGTAAAGGGTTGGCTGTAGAGTTGGTTGTTCACCCACCAAACCGAAAAGCTTTGATTACAAAGGATAATGATGTTCTGGGTCTAAAGAAGGGTGAAAAATTAGATGTAATAAGTAAGAGTAAGGAAGGGTATATCCTAGCTCGAAATCTAGGGACCCCTTCAGAAGAGATACTAGAGATAGGTAATGAAAGTAGGGGAGTTAAGTTTAAAGATCATAATTGGCATGCACACGCTCTCATCTCTACTAGAAGGGTAGCTTCCTGTGGGAATGCTTTCAATGACTACAAGGCTATCGACTTGATGCCAACAGTCAAAAAGGGAAAGGTTGTCAATGGTCCTGATAATGGGCAATTGTGGACAGATCATCAAAATGCTTTTTTTAAGGAAAAAGGTTACACCTTACGAGTAGATAAAAATGGATTAGTTTCACAAGAACATTTAGGACCCTATAGATTAAGAGCTAGGATTTTTGATTTATTAGATGAGCATGGCAGGAGAATAGAACAAAACCGTGAGAAAGCTTCAGATCCTAGTGAAATTTTACAAGGAATTACAAAAAAACAAAGTGTTTTTAGTGAAAATGATGTGAATCATTTTCTAAACAAACATACTCCTGAAGAACTTGTTCAAAGCGTTAGAGAAAAATTTTGGAAACTAGATGAAATTGTGAAATTGCAAGATAGTCATGGGGATATTAAAGGCTATTCTACACAAAAAATTCTCGAGGAAGAAAGACAGGCCCTTCGCATTTGTGGGAAACTACAAACTATGAAGCATCAACAGTTAAGTTTGAAAAAATTGTCTGTATTAAATGAGAGTTTAACGAAAGAACAGCAGAAAGCATTTTCTTACACAATGCAACAGAGTGGGCTTGCATGTGTCAAAGGGTATGCAGGGACAGGCAAGAGTTATCTTTTGAAGGCTGTTAAAAAGGCTTATGAAGGAGGTGGATACCGAGTAAGGGCTTTTGGTCCAGATAATGCTACGGTGGGAGTTTTAAAGGGAAAAGGATTCTCTAGTTCTGAAAATGTATATAAGTTTTTGTTTTGTCTTCATTATGGGAGTCGTAAGATTCGATCCGGAAAGGAAATTTGGATTATTGATGAATCTGGGAAAATAGGGAATAAGCCAACATTAGAGTTGTTAAAGTTGGCAAATAGCCACAAAGTTAAAGTAGTTTTTGTGGGGGATCCTTCTCAACTTTCTTCTGTTGAAAGAAGTGGAATATTTAAAGTTCTTTGTGAGAAATTTGGATCAGCTAACTTGGAAGAAATCCATAGACAAAGGGAAGAGGTTGATAAGGCAATATCTAAGAATCTTGCTAAAGGAGATGTTGATAGAGCTCTTCATTCTTTAGAGAGAAAAGAAAAAATTCATTGGGTCAATGACAAATTTGCAGCTTACGAAAAACTGGTGCTAGACTGGGACATACATACGAAACATACTGAGCATAAAGAATGCAGTAAGCATATAAAACATAACGAACATAATTTTTCAACGAATGATGTTCTTGTGATTGCGGGGACAAATAAGGATGTTCATGTTTTAAATGAGTTGATAAGAGAGGTTCGTAAGGAGAGGGGAGAAGTTAGCTGTAGAGAAGTTTCGTTATTGACTACTAAGGGAGTTATCACAGTTAGCAAGGGAGATCTTATTGAGTTTAGAAAAAATGACAAAGAATTAAATGTAACGAATGGGTTGAAGGGGAAAATAATCGAAGTGTCTAACAAGAGATGTTCGGTTTCTGTTACAGAATCAGAGAAGAAATCAAGAATTATTTCTTTTGATCCTCGGTTATACCAAGATCTTCAGCTTGGATATGCCACAACTTATTACCGTTCACAAGGTATGACTGTGAGGACTGCCTTGGTGTTGCATTCACCACATCTTAATAAGCAAATGGCTTATGTAGGACTTTCTAGGCACGTAGATAAAGTGGGGTATTATGTTTCCAAAGACGAGTCTCCAGATATGGAACATCTTAAATCTATAGCAGGTAGAGAGGGTGAAAAGATTTCTAGTGTTGGCTTATTTTCAGATGTTGATATTGAAAGAAGACAGTTAGGAGAAATCAATAAGGAAAAAATTGCATCTCTCAAGCATTCAGACTATTTAGGTGATAGAGTGAAAGGAAATCTTTTGTCAACATGGGATACACTGAGAAAAGGGGCAGATAAAATCATTGAAGGATCCCAAGACAAGAGAATCGACAAGGAGTTTTTCAAATTAGAAAAGAATGTTGAGAAATCATCTCAAACCGTTGTGGAGCAGGAGAAAGATGAGACTAAATCTAGAAGTATTCTTTTTGCGGGTGATTTTACGACATTAGAAGGGGCAAAAGAGTTTATAAAGGGAGCGGCAAAAAAGCAATATGATGTAGAAAACATTAATTCATTAGAAGCTTCAAACAGTAGTTTAGAGGTTTCTGGTCGAGAGGTTTTTCTTTGGGATAGGAAGAATATAGAAAATTTGATTCCAACTGTTTCGGTTTTACTCCAAAAAGGGGCAAAGCGAATCCATGTTGTAGATCCCGAGTGGATAAAAAAATCTTTTTCAGAAGAATGGAAGTTGGGGGAAGAACTACCCAAGGAGGTTAAGAGCTTTGCTCTATCGAAACAATTGAAGGGGATTACGTTTGATAGATTGAGATATACTACTACAAAGACACTTGGAATCGATAAAGAAGATTTAGGCTCTAGGCAGATGGTAGCAGATGCTGTTGCGCGCTACCTTGTAGAGAATAAAGAAGAAGTTGCATCATTGTTAAAGGGTAAATCTTTGCATGATAAGAATACAGCTTTAGGAATTTTGGGTATTAATCTTGGGGCTATGCTTTTGGATGGAAGAGACGGACATGTTAATGGGAAAGTAGAGGATCGTGTGATGCAGTGGCAATTGTCAGTATTTAGGATGGGAGCAACCAAAGAGCCTTTAGAAGAAGTTCTGACAAAAGCTACTGAAGTGATGAGTTCTATTCCAGAAAAAGACAGGTCAATTGATACTATCTCTCTTTGCGCAGTTCATAGAGTATTGAACAAGTTACCAATGCAAGAGTTGGACGGAGAAAAAATAGATTTCTTGCGTATGATTGAGAATGAAAAAGATGCTTTGGAAACTCAAATAGCAAAGGGGGAAGCATTGAATTGTAGAAGTCAAATTAAGGAGAAAGGAATTTCTCATGATGTTTAAAAAATGTTGCAATATTTCGGATTTACTCTATCAGCTGACTGTGAAAGGTTTATAAAGAGGTTTTTTTTGTGGCATATTTATGGATAATTGTGTAATGGTCGAAACCAAGTAATTTAATTATAATAAGGAGTTATAAGATGAAATTATCTGCTATATCAAATTACGCTTCAACAATTAGAATTGCAACACCGGAAGAAGTCGTTGACAGACTAAGCAAAATAGCCATTCCAGCTATTTTGGTTTTTGCAGCATCAAAAGTGAAAGAAACTCAAGCCATTAGCTATGTGGAGTGCATAGATAATTGTAATTCACATCCAGATGCTAATCCACTTGCTGTATTGATATGCCAAGCAATATGTTTGGTTTTTTGTAAAGATTAGTAGAGGTAGTAACTTGTTTAGAGATTTTTTAATAAGCATTCCAGGAATGGCTTGTGTTTTATTGGTTCGGATTATTTTGTCATCTGTTTTTCTATGTGTAGGAGTTCAGTTGTTTGACTTTAAAAAACTTACTCCTTTTATATCCTTTAAAAGGACCTGTAGCTTTTTCTTTATTCTTTTAGCATTACGAATTTTTTATGCAGCATTACATATCTTGTAGCTTATAGATATTTTTTGCTAAAGTTTCCTTTCTCTGTTGCTAGTTTGGGGCATTGGAAGTGTTATTGTTCTTATCTAATTTATCGTCTTGAACAAGACAGTTAATATATTTTTTTCTAACTTGGTTATTATTATTGAGTGCTGAAGGCCAAATAGGTATGTGACATTCCCATGACAACAAATATTTGTCAGCTACTAGTCTAGAAAATCGACCATTTCCATTTTCAAAAGGGTGGATCTGAACTAATCGATGATGGATGATTGCGCTTCTTTCCAAAGGGGTTAATTGAGTAGGGTGATTATGCCAGTTTTGAACCTGCATGCAAAATTCTGCAGTGAGAAAAGGGATTTTGTTTGGTTTAACCCCTATCGATGTGATACATGAGCGATATTTCCCAGCCCAGTCCCATACTTTATTGAACATATCGGAATGTATTTTTTTTAAAAAGGTTGGGGTAAACCATTTATTTATTTGGGGAGTTTTTGATCGGAGGTGTTTTTTCTGTGCATTTTGAATATTACTAGCTTCAGCTAGGTTTAAATCTTCCATACTATGGACCCATTTGGGGATTAATCCACTATAGTCATTTAGGGGAGTTGCTCCTTCAGGATGGTGGTAGAATGAAGTCATAGTTCTTCCTCCCATAATTTTTTACCTGATCCTCTCAAGAGATTTTTCTCCTCTTCTTGAAGCATTAACTTAAACAATTTATCATCAGGTTTTTGATCTTCTAAACTCATCGTTCCTTTCAAATACTTTAAATGTTTTTTCGCTATTTTATTAGCTTGCTTTTTTCGGATTTGTTCTATTGGCTCTTGTAGAGTTGGCACAATTGTGAGATTACAGTGAAGGGATTTAAGGAGTTTCGTAATGACAGAAAGGCTTGTTAGTTTGTTATTTTCTATCATTGATATAGTGGACTGAGGAACCCCTGAGCGTCTTGACAGGATGGATTGAGGAATGCCAATTTGTTTCCTAAGCATTTTAATTAAATCACCAATTTTTAAACTCCTTAGGGAAGTTTCTAATTGGCAGCTAATTTCCATAATTTCATTAAATACAAGGGTTTCTGCATAATCTATATTTCTCATAATGCCTCTTATTTTCTTTAATATAGCACATTAGATATATTTCTCATAAAAAATATATCTAATATATAATATAATTGAGTAAAAATATATAACCTAGAGTATATTTTCAATAAAAAGACCTCTTATGGTTTTTCTGTGTGAGGAAGAAGTTATCGTATGTATTAGCATGGTCCAAGGAGTTATTTAAGAAACAGCTGTTTTGTGTGAAGTAGACTTAAAAATGGTCGAAAATTTTAGCTCTAAATGTGCTTAGTCATTGGTTTTTTAACCTACTTAATTTGAGTGAATTTCGTGTTTTTAGGATTTTTTCTTGATTTATCTGCATGTTATCTGCATAGTTAGGGCATTAAAGAATGCAGATAAAATACAGTTATTATGCCGATAAAATTTAAGCCAAATTATACCATTTCTTCCAAAATTTTAAGCCATCTTATGCGTGTTGAGTCCATGAAAGAAAAAGTACTTTATCTACCAGTGACTCCAATGATTCTGAACTCTCTAAGAGAGACAGCTCGACTTTATACGACACATTATTCAACCATGATCGAAGGAAATCAGCTAGAGCCAAACCAGGTTAAGGAAGTGCTGAAACATGAAGGACATTTCCCAGGGAGAGAGCGAGAAGAACATGAAGTTAAAGGATATTATGCGGCGTTGACTCAAGTTGAAGTATGGGCAGCAAAAAATATAAAAATTACGGAAAAGCATATTCAAACTCTACATGCCCTTGTGATGGCTAATGGGAAAATGAATGTAAAACCATCAAAATACCGAGATGGACAAAATGTTATTCGAGATGGACGAACTAAAGCAATTATTTATATGCCCCCAGAAGCTAAGGATGTTAACGGATTGATGATGGCATTAGTAAATTGGATAAATTGTGCTAAGGACCTTCCTTGCCCCTTAGTTGCTGCTATTGTCCATTATCAATTTGCTACTATTCATCCTTATTATGATGGGAATGGAAGAACAGCTAGGCTCCTTACAATGCTGATATTATATCTAGGTGGGTATGATTTAAAGGGGATTTACTCATTGGAAGAATACTATGCTCGCAACTTGGGTGCTTATTATGGAGCAATAAGTGTTGGAGAATCCCATAATTATTATATAGGACGAGCAGAGGCTGAAATTACGCAATGGATTGAATATTTTATTGAAGGGATGGTGTTTTCTTGTGAAAGTGTTTTGAAATATATGTCAGAAGCAAGCAAAAAAGGGTTTTCTGATCAAAGTAGTATACTGAAAAAACTTGATCCTAAGCAGCGTAAATCCTTGGAGTTGTTTCAACAATTTGAGATTATTACAAGTCGTCAAATAGGGGAGTTATTTGGGTATAAGCCCCGCACAAGTGCAGCTCTATGTTCCAAATGGGTTAAAGAAGAATTTATAACGGTTGTAGACTCCTCAAATAGGGGGCGCAAATATAAGCTATCAGATCGATATGAGGGGTTGTTGAAATATTGATCACACACATAGTAAAAGCTGTATTAGTTGGAGGAGTCCTGGCAGCGATAGCAATTCTCAATTTCTGTATATCTATGGGATTCTTAAATTTCACATATTCCACGAAAGTGAGAGGAACAAAGAGACAGATTTCAACCCCATCTTTGATTGACATTAAAAAAAATAATACAACAGAATTTAGATCTAAGCCTTAAGAGCTTGTTTAGAAACTAGGCTTTTTTAGATGAACATTGAGCAAGCATTTCAATTCTGTTTACGGCTTTAGCAAGCGTTTTTTTCGATTGACCAAAATAGTATAAAAAACTAGCTTAAACTTCATTTATTCGCTTTTGAGGTAGTTATGCGCTCATTTTTTATGTTATTATTATGCTTTACATTTTCATTATTAGCAGATGAGAATGATACTTTTGGCGAAAATTGGAGTGCCCGCTGTCAGGGGCCCAATACAACAGAGATAAAATTAAAAGATGGTTCATCTATATGTACTCAAGAGATTGTTGAAGTAGATGAAAATGAATATGTTATTAAAGATCATATTTATCACAAGAATCAAAGAGTTCAAACCCTAGCTACTAGCTGTAATTTTACATCTAACAACTTGTTGCTCTCATTAACTAGAGGATTCAATAGCGATCTTGCAAGAACTATCAAATACGATTATGACTCTGACGGAAATGTCATGGCTATGGTTTATCCAAATGGTGTCAAAATCTACTTCGAATATGATGCCAACCAGGTTGTAGGTATATTTTCTAGTGATAACAGTATTGATTATAGCTTAGAATATGATGATGATGGGAATATCGCATGGTCTAGAGATAATATTAATGAAGAAACGATTGAAAGAGTAGTAGATAGAAATGGCAAACTTATTCAAGAGAGATTTCCCAGTGGCCAGACCATTCACATTGCATACGATGCTAAAAATGAGGGTATATCGCAATTTGATCTAGGGCAATGGGGGAGCATTGTTTATGAAAATAGTGAGGATGAGTTTAAAGTTAAGCGTTATTCTCAAATGGGGAAGTGTCTCTATGAAAAAAGAATAAATGATCCAACACTTACCACTGATTACCCAATAAATCTCGATGCATATGGATATTTACTAAATGCCAAAACTGAATATGATTCTTTGGGTAATCCAGTAAATGGGAAAGTGAATATTCTTAATGAACTCATAGAGTTTAATAATATTAAGTGTAAATATGATCTCAATGGAAACCTAATTGAAAAAAAGAGCGATAAGGGAGTTATAAAGTATAAGTACGATGCCCTCAACCGTCTTATTTGGGTCATGAACTCACAATATGAGGTTAGTTTTACATATGATATCTTCAATCGCAGAATGTCAAAAACTGTTAGGTCAAAAAAGGGGCAAAGTTCTGAAAGCTACCTTTATACTGATGCTAATGAGATAGGAGTTATTGATGGGCAAGGTAAGCTTAAGGCGCTTCGTATTCCAGGAATAAGCATTCATCCATTAGTTGTTTCTCCAGTAACGATTGAGACCGATCAAGGTGTATTTATTCCTGAGTACGATGTCACTTGTAATTTAAAAAAGTTAACTCATGTTAAATCTAAAAAAGAGATCACCTATCAAGTGGATCCCTTTGGATCTCATTTAATAGGTAAGACGTTTACAATTCCTTGGGTCTTTCAAGCCAAACATTTTGATCAAGAAACAGGCTTAGTCTATTTTGGTCATAGATATTATGATCCTGAGTTAATGAGGTGGACTTCTTTGGATCCTTTAGGGCCAGTCGATGGGATGAATCCTTATTTATTTGCTGGAGGCAATCCAGTATGCCATATAGATGTAGATGGTAGAATCTTTTTCTTTGCTATTCCAATAACAGCAGGAGTTGCTGCTATGGTAAAAGCTTTATTGGTAGGGGGTGGCTTGGCAGTGGCAGCAAAAGTGACATCAGATCAAGTTAAAAAGCATAAAGAGCAAAAGCAGTGGGAAGAGACAGTTAGGCTCGAAGAGAAAAATAGGCAAAAAAAACTAGAGGGGAAACGGCAAAGAGATGAAGAAGTTAGGAGGAAGCTTGAAGAGCGTCGAAAGAGAGCAAAAAAACCTTATGCTCCTGACCGTTCATTACCTAAAGATGAGCATGGAGAGGCTATTCCTGATACAGATGCTCCACATACTCAGTTAGGCAAACGTCAAAGCAAAAGAACAGGAGAAGTGTATACACAATGTAGGGAATTTGATGAAACAGGTAAAAAAATAAGAGATATTGATTTTACGGATCATGGTTTGCCCAAAAATCATTCAAACCCGCACCAACATAAATGGGAGCCGAATTCAACAGGTGGTTCTTTAAAACGCTCAAGTAAAGCTGAAACATTATGAGGTTATGATGAAAGGAATAAAAGTATTTGATAATATCAACGGATATATTTCTGTTGAGCTAAAAGATATTGTTAAATACATACCATTTGAAGATTTTACAAAATGTGTATTATTAGAAATTAATGCAATAGGGAATATTGGTGATAATCCTACTAATAAAGAGTTAGAGCAAAAAGTTTTTGATTCGAAGATGGGTCTGGATTTTTTTTGGGGAGAGTTAAAAAGACTAGCTTTGAGGTACACTCAAATCATTGATATGACGTTAGTTGTAGGTAAAGATAGAGGTAAAATTCATTTTTATAAAACAGATGAAGATCTATATAAAAATTGTGAATTTTGTTTACAAATGATAGACAGTTCATTTTGGGTTGTTGTAGCAAAAAATAATAGAATAATTGATGAATTAGAACAGAGATTTAATGACGTTAGCGTATTCCAGGAATAAGCATTCATCCATTAGTTGTTTCTCCAGTAACGATTGAGACCGATCAAGGTGTATTTATTCCTGAGTACGATGTCACTTGTAATTTAAAAAAGCTAACCCATGTTAAATCTAAAAAAGAGATCACCTATCAAGTGGATCCCTTTGGATCTCACTTAATAGGTAAGAGATTTGCAATTCCTTGGGTTTTTCAAGCTAAACATTTTGATCAAGAAACAGGCTTAGTCTATTTTGGCAATAGGTATTATGATCCTGAGTTAATGAGGTGGACTTCTTTGGATCCTTTAGGTCCAGTAGATGGGATGAATCCTTATTTATTTGCTGGAGGCAATCCGGTATGCCATATAGATGTAGATGGAAATGCAGCAGTCGCTTTACCTTTTCTTATTTGGGGAGTAAGGGGGGCTTCCTTAGCAGTACCAGGTCTTGCTCCAATTGTTTGGGGTGCTACAGCAGGAATTGCTGCATATCATACAGGCAAGCATATTAAAGCTCACATGGAGAAAAAGAAAGCCGGTAAACAGCGGGATGGGACACCAAGAACGAATAAACCTCAAAACAAACAGTTTGGAAATGCATGCAAAGAGATTGAGAGAAAGCTGGGTAGAAAATTATCTCGAAAAGAAGTAGAAGGTTTACATAGAGATATTAGCAAACAGAACTATGGATATCATGAAATTGTAGAAGAAGGATATTATAAATTTGGTGGAAAATAAATTATTGGATGAATTAACTCTCATGGAGAGAGAATTAGATGGATTTTCTATTTCGAGAGTTTTTCGTTCGATTGGGCATAATATTTTTATAGATTTTGGGCCTACTGAAGATTCAAAAGATCAGTTAGAATCTAATAAAAGATGTCTTTGGATTGGTAATGCTGCTTGGCGTTTAATGAGGGGCGATTGTTTTATTGTTGGATCAGGTAACCATATAGAGGACATAGATACAGATATCTTACAATTATTGGGCGCAAATCTTTTATCGATAGAGTTTTTGAATGAATTTGCGGACATAAAAATAGCTTTTGATAATGGAATGTACCTCATAACATTTTTTAGTTGGGCTGAAGAGAATCAGTGGGTAATGTTCAGCCCTAATCATGATTTTGGTATAGACCTTTTAACTGAAGAATCAAGACAAGTAGTGACAGGGCATTTAAAGAGAATGGTATTTACAGCAGATGCTAGCCGTTGGAGAAATCACTCTGAATTTGTTAACCGACACATTCGAAAAATTACATATCTTGATTCTGGTGGATTAGAAATATTATTTGAACAAGGTAAAAAACTATTACTTGATATGTCTTGTTGGAGATTAGAAAGAAAAGGGCTGTATCTTGCGGGGACAGCACCAGAGAATATTATGGACGCAAAAAACGAGCTTAAAGGCCTTTTTGAAAGAAAAATCACATCTAGCATGATCTCTGAAGATGAATTTGATTTAAAACTTAATATTGAAGGTGGTTATATACTTAAAACATTTGAGTGTTGCTAGCTGGGGATATATAAATCTAAGTGTATTCCAATGTTTGATGTCTAAAAACTTTGATTAAGGACCAGGCATAGATCTCATTGGACCCTTTAGGGCCAGTAGATGGGATGAACCCCTATTTATTTGCCGGAAGCAATCCAGTATGCTATATAGATGTGGATGGTAGGATCTTTTTTATTGAGATTCTTATAACTGCTGGTCTTGCTTCGATAGTAAAAGCTGAATTGATATGGAGAATTTTAAGTTTGGTTTAGTTTTTATTTTTTGGGAGTATTGCATTTTTAGTGGAAATGTAACAATTCTGCAATATTTGTTAGAATATTGATTGGAGATGCTACTCCATATCCTCTATACTCAGACTTGCTCTTCATGACATGGGTGCAAATTGCGATGACTGTGCCTTGTGAGTCGATAACGGGGCTTCCAGAATGTCCTGGGCTTATGTAGACATCTAGTAGAAGTTTTTTTGAAAGAAAGTCTGTAGATTTTGTAAGAATTGCGGCAATTGATCCAGTATTGAAGGTATAGGATATAGAGAAAGGGAATCCGCATATGCTTACTTTCTGTCCAAGTCTTGTCTTGCAAAGTGGAGAAAATTGTAGGAATGGAAAGCTATCTCCATCAACTTTTAGTAATGCTACATCATGTTGAGCCCAAGAATTCAAGAGATGAGCAGAGTATTTTTGATTGTCATGATGAATTATGACTTCAGAAGCATTCTTAACGACATGAAAAGCTGTTAATAATAGACCGTTTTCTTTTACAAAAAAACCAGAACCAAAAGATGTGCTTTGGTTCTGATCTTGTTTTATTGAGTTTTTATTCGATTCAACAAGAGCTATTGATGGTAACACTTTTGATTCAAAATCAACATGGGGGCTTGCTGACAAATTTGTACATATACAACATAAAAAAATAAAAAATCTGAGACAAATGATCATATTATTAGTTATTTTTTAGACTTTTTCTTTGATGCTTTTTTCTGTTTTTGATCGGCTTTTATTTTTTCTCTACGCTTATAAGCATCACAGTTTTTATCCTTGCAGAACACAAATTTTTTCTTGTTGCAATCTTTGCATCTAGGGAGAGCCCCGCGGCTTGTTTGAATTAAATAACATCCCTCATTATCCGAGTAAACTATAGGGAGGAATACAATTTCATCAGAATTATTTTTTAGGTATAGTCCGTGATCTCCTATGTTGATATTGTCTTGCTTTAAATAGACTTTATCTTGTGAAATAAATTCAATATTATCAGTGCCTATTGTTTTAATTATATCTCTTGTATTAGTATTAGTCTGAGCAAAAACACTTAATGATATTGAAAGTGATAATATGAGAAATATTTTTTTCATTTTGAAATCCTTGAAGAGGGGTAAAAAAAATTATAAATTTACAGTTTCTTTACGCTATGCTCTCACCTTCTCCTGTATATTGTCAATTTTATTTACTTTTTCATCTTGTTCAAAAAGCACTTCGGAGCGTACCTCAAGCCTGATTTCATTAGAAGATCATCAATGGATGAGTGATTTTTTTCATATGCTTTTACTTGAAGAAGGGGGAGCTTATACTCTCTTTGGGTCAAAGCCTGTAACGGAGTGTAATTTATATTATTATACTCAGGAAGAAGTAGATGAATACTTAGATTCTCTTTCTGATGAAGAAAAGGCCACGGTTACAGAATTTGAACGTTATCATTTTGAAGAGAACTGGGATAAATGGGAAAATGTACAAAGTAAATATCCTCTTAAAGGTTTTCTGCTTTTTAGGGAATTTGATGGGGAATTCGATAATAAACAGGCTTCTATTGTTTTTGTAAATATTTTTAACCTTGCTTTAGCTCTTCAAGAGAACTATATGTTGTTTTACAAATTATATGAAAAGGACTTTGATCCACTTTATGAAGCAACTCAGTATAAAAATAAAGATTCTGAATTTTGGCCTAAAGTTATGGTTAACGCGGTAACGCATGGAGTTATTTATGGTTTCGGGATAGATAATTCATGGGGATTTCAATGGAAGCATTCAACTCAGAAAGAGGAGTTGGAGCAAATATCAGATAATATTATTTTTAGATTTTGTAATGAAGGATCAATTAATAATTGTACTTTAAAAAATTTTCCAATTCCAACTTTTGCTTCATATGGCTTTAAAGAAGACACGAAGGTGCTTCAATACAAGAAAGAAAGAGAATACATTCAAAAACTGTATAAGGGAAAGAACTTTGTTGAATTTACTCTACAAAGTCTTATGGGGGAAGCTCCTTATTGAACTACTCTCGCCTAAAGGTTTAACTATTATCCATATGAAATACCCAAAACAAAATGTGTCAAACTTAATAACCTAAATTAGAAGTAATTTCTAGTCATCTTCTTGGATTAAATTCTTTTTCAACAAGGCCTCAATTAGATGGTTATATTTTTTTATAGGTATTGAAAAACCTGGTCCAGATGGACAATACACCACTTATAATGGAGATGGGACATACAAGCAATACCGGGGGACTGGAAAGCCCCATGATCACATCTCTAGACCGAATATTAAGGAAAATAAAATCAATCCATCGCCAAAGGGGCCCATGCCCGGGAGACCGAGTGTGAGGGGGGCCAAACCAAATGAAATTCCTAAAGGATAAAGATTAACATGGAAAAAAAACACCAAGAAAATACCCAATGGACTCAACTTTATAATTCTATAAGTAATTGCAAGTATGACTTATTAGCATTTGAAGCTTTGGCGGA
>JAUHQG010000060.1 GCA_030408475.1 Candidatus Amphrikana amoebophyrae | reverse complement strand
CCGCAGCTCTTAAAATTTTCCTTTTGGAAAATTCTTCCAGGCTACGCAAGAGAAGGGGGCAAAATGCGATTTTTTGCATTTTGCCCCCTTCTTTAGCTCGAGATTTGATCCGTAGGATCGAATAAGAGATTAAGCGCAAAACCGTCAGGTTTTGAACAACTCATTCTCTGAATTTTGCAAGTGGCTCTGGAGTACATGCAGACAAGTCCCACAGGCAAGGAAGTTGTTTTTTCGTGGGTTACAAATATTCATATCACTAAAACTAATGCTTTTGAGCTTATGAAAGGAGGTCGAGCGAGATGGAGAATTGAAAATGAAACATTCAATACACTAAAGAACTTAGGATACAATTTCGAACACAATTATGGCCATGGCAACAGGTATCTGTCGACAAACTTTTGTCTCTTGATGCTGCTCGCGTTTCTCATTGACCAGATTCAGGGGATGAGTTGCAGCTTATTTCAAACAGTCAAGAAACAGGCAGCCTCTTTCCAATTTCTCTGGGAAAAGTTAAGGGTATTATTTGAGTATGTAAAATGGTCTTACTGGGAGAGCCTATATCAATTCATATTATCCAGAAAACTGCTGGATACTTCATAAATAAGGAGCCATGTTTCGTAGTGTTCGACCCTGTATCCATTAGTTGTTTAGAAATTTTTTAAGAGGCTGAAAGCTCTGCTTTAGGGAGTACGGGGTTGCTTTTGCCTTACAAAATCGGACTGAAAATCAGGACATTACGACTTTTCTAGCGGGAATTGCTATTGCGGCCATGACTTCTCCCCCTAAGAGAATATTTGCACTTCTATTATATCACATTTTAGTGTTGTATAAAATATATTTTATTCATTATTATATTGTAATTAGGTTCTTAGTAAATAGAATCAAGTCTCAATGTTGTCGATATAGAGTTGGCGATGATCTGCTATGGCGATAGAAAACCTTCCTTTATGATACTTTTTTGCAACTTGTTGTTCATTAGGGGTGGGATTTGATTTTGCCCAGGCATCTACCAATTGGACATACGGTTTATTTTCTGAATCGAATAAGATAACAGCATTAAAATTGTGACCAACACTATAATCAGTTATAGGGAGCTTCCTTAAATAGCCGATTTCAAATACAGTTTCTTTGGTTTCATGGTAGCAGGCTAATAGTTGCTCTTTTAGTATCTTGACATTGGGTATATTCTCTTTTAGAAGTTTGACGGAGAGGACAGATTTTAATTCTCGACCTAGCAAAGGGAGAAATGGAAGAGAGGGGTTACCAACAGATAAGCGCTCTTGTTCATGGGCCATGTTATATAAAAAGACCCTCGATATCAGCGCGCAATTAGCGCTACAGATAACAGTTTTTTTATTGAGCCGTTTTGCTATGACAAAAAGAGTTCTTTTATCTAGACTGTTGAGATCGATTTTTCTGCAAACTTCATGAGAATAAAGAGCGCTTTTTACCCTTTGTTCACGAAAAGGCAGGTGTTGCTTATTTAACTTCTTGGCTACATCTGAAGGAAGTTTTCTACTAAATGACTCTTTTTGAGAGGATTCTATATTAGAGTCATTAAAATAGTTGCCTTGCGCTAGCGCCAGTTCAAGTCTGTATATGTTTGGATCATAAATATGTGCCATTTCCTCCCCCGAGTATACTCTATTATACCATATTCTAAGATTATATATAACTTATTTTAGGTTTACACAACATCTTGATAATAAATGCGTTGTATTTTTTAAAAATGGTCGAAAAGAGAGGTGAGGGTTAGATTCGCTTATTTAAGGGGGTGTTTAGAAAATCAGAGTTTTTTAGTTTAGTGCCTATCTTTTTTTAGTCAAACTCACTTTTTTTGAGAACATACCCAGAGAGGGTAGGCGAAAAAAAAGCGTTTGAATGGAAAAAGAGAGGTGCTGAAATCAAGATTTTGAGTTTTTCAACACTCCCTTTAAGAGTCAATGACTTGAGTGGTAAAAGATGTAGATGGATAACGTTTAGCTAGTTCCTTGCCACTGTAGGTGCGTTTTGTCATTTTCCAAGCGTCTACAAACTGCACATATGGTTTATCACTAATGCCGTAAAACCCCGTCATTTAGGTCGGGGATGTAAGGCAGATTTTCTACTTGGGCGATGCTTGGCTTTTGATATAGAGTTGTATGATTTCTAAAGGAGCTCCTCCACAAGATGCAGCAAAATAGCTTGGAGACCAA
>JAUHQG010000059.1 GCA_030408475.1 Candidatus Amphrikana amoebophyrae | reverse complement strand
ACACGATAGATGTTTGACGTATTGATTCTTTGCTCGACATTATATAACCTCCAGGTTAGGAAGTAAAGTCTTCAAAATTTTGTAATTATGTCAAATTATTTCTTCATGCAATTTCCCTGGGTATATGCCACGTAAATTAGGTCTTAGTTTAAATGTTGGTTTAGCACCAATTGAAAAAGGAACTAAAGAACAGGTTAAGCACAACGAGCTAGATGCCGATACTGTGAAAGCTTCTTTCCAAGGATTTCATCTAGAGTCCAACTCACCTGATATGAGAGGAAGAGCCTCAACTTCTTTGAGTGGAAGAGCCTCAACTGCTATGAGTGATAGTTCAGATAATGGTTTTAAATTAGTACTACCTCATTCATCAGAAAGATCCAATCGAACAAGCTTTAGGCCTTTAGGTGGAGCAGGAGCAGGAGCAGGAGCGGGCGCAGATCAAGTAGGTGCAGGATTAGCTGGTCAGACCAATATGGAACGTGAAGGTTTGATGAGAGCGTTAATTGATCAATATAAATTAACTTTTAAAGAATTAACTGAAGAAGATCGAAAACTATTTATAGAAACGGGTCATTTAAGAGTAGATCTAAAAGGTGTTAAGCCTCAAAAATCAGATAAACCTTGGGTTATGAAAGCTTATGAAGGATGTTGCCAGAGTGAAACAGGCAATGATTGGTGTAGCCCAGAAAAAACAGCTTTTGGATTGTCAGGGAGTTACTTTATTAAAGATGTTGAGGGCAATATAGTCGGAGTCTTTAAGCCTGTAGATGAAGAAATGGGTCAGATACATGGGGCAGACAAAATAATTGGATATCCTCATATTCGCGTTGCTGGAAGCGCAGCAGTTGGTGTTCAAAAAGGTCATGGGGCAATATTTGAGGTCTTAGCTTATAAATTGAGTGATCATTTCCACAATGTGAATGTTCCTGAAACAGTGAGAGTCTCTTTAGCAAGTAATAAATTCAGCTTTAAAGGTGGTGATCAAGAAGCATGTACTGAAGCAGACCTTACTAAAGTGGGTTCTTTACAAAAGTTTGTTTCAGGGACTGTGGGTAAAAAAATTGAAGGAGCAGCAAGGTCTTTTAAGCCCATTGAAGCTATAACAAAGCGTGCTCAGTTTGAGGAAATGATGGCTTTTGATCTCGCATTTTATGCAACAGATCGAAATTCAGGCAATATCATAGTAGATGATCAGGGAAATATTCATCTAATTGATCATTCAGTTCTTTTGGCAGAAGGTCATCGTTCAAGCATGAACTGTCGTTGGAGAAATAGTGAGGCAGCATCTAAACCATTTTCAGAAGATACTAAAACTCAAATACTTAGTCTAGACTTAGAAGAGATAGTAAGTGATATAGAGAAAACATTTACTGAAGCGGGGGTATCAGAAGTTCCTGACGGTTATATTGAATCTCTAAAACATAGCCTTGCTATACTAAAAGCAGGGGTAAAATTAGGTTTTACAGCAGGTGAAATAGCGGCATTGTATGATGTTTTGTCATCGGACAGTTTTGATTCTGGATCAGTAATAAATGATTTAGAATTTGAATATAACCCTTCAGAAATGGATATTGATGATTATTATTTCAAGAAATTGACCGCTCTTAAAGAAAAAAAATAGGGTATTCACTTTTTTCAAGAGTAAATACAGCCCAGTTTCAACCTAAGTCTCTAATACTTAAAGGCATCACAAAAGCCATAAGACGTTTAATGTAAGCGCGCTATGACTTTTGCGTGAATTGACAAATATTAAAATTTTTAGTATAATTGTATAAAAACAATGTGTGCATTTCGAAGGGAGATCGGTATGGCAGGTAATGTTAGTGGTTCACCTGAACCTGATTATACAAGAGTAGATGGAGATATGAATAAGGCTCCTGAAAAAAGTTCAGCTTCTAAGAAAGAAGTTGCTTTAGCAAAGCTAAATAGAGTTTTAAGTCAGGAAGGCGATCGCGATGTTGGATGGGGAACGGATGTGATGACTAAAGATTGGGGAAGGTCTAGTAGCGGTTCTCTTCATGCACCCTCTCGTTGCTCTTCTGCAGCAGCTTCTGCACCAAAAGCGGGACGTCCTTCGCCCAATTCAAGACTACTTTCAAGAGCTTCTTATTCTAGTTTGGCAGGTGTATATGAAACTGCAGTTAATGGAGCTGCCCCGGCGAATGTAGAATACGAGAGTGATGAAGAGTGTAGACGACCCTCATTACTTGATGATGCAGATAGTTCAGACTATGAAGGTGATGCTAGAAGTATCGGTAGTGGTGATGATAGACGACCCACTTTACTACAAGTAGGGGGTGATGATAGCGATCAAGAGAGTTATGTGAGTGATGCAAGTGTAGCCTCAGTTGGAGAGGGAGAAGAAGCTGATTACGGTGAATTTGATGCCTCAGGGCATGACGATATTTGCATACAGAAAGTGTTAGATGTTCATTATAATGGGTTGCTTGCAAAAGATTTAAGCGATGAAGAGTTTTCACTATTGAATAATAAAGGTCACCTTCCTGTAGAATTAAATGTAGCCTATACGCGTACAGATAAAGCTTGGGTGAATTCTGCTCAAAACGCTTGCTTAGTTAGCGAGTATGCTGACAGTGGTGTATACGGAGATTTTGCTCCAAGAGATACTGATGGTGGAAAGTCGGGAAGCTATATCATGAAAGGAGAAAGGGGTGAAGATATTGGCATATTTAAACCAGCTGATGAAGAGGCTGGTGGTAAACATGGAACCGATATAGAGCTTGGGGATCCAACTAGAAATACGGTGATATCTGCAGTTGAAGGTATTAAACCTGGTCATGGATCAATATTTGAAGTCGTAGCTTATAAAATGTCTTTATTTTTTAAAGGACTTAGTGTGCCTGAAACGGTTAGAACTAGTTTTGCGAGTAATTCGTTCAATGCAAAAGGTTGCGTTGATAAGTGCGTTGAAGAAGATTTAATCAAAGAGGGCTCTTTGCAGAAATTTGTAAAAGGGACTCCTGGATCAAAGCTAGAAAGGGAATTAATTGAAGAAAAGGCTGATCCTAAACAATTTGCTCAAATGATGGCTTTTGATTTAGCGCTATATGGAACAGATCGAAATGTTGGAAATGTAGTATTGGATGATGAGAACCTCCATTTAATTGATCACTCGGCTATATTGGCTCAAGGGTTTCCAAATACAATGGCTTGCTTTTGGAGACAATCTCAAGCGGCCGATATGCGTTTCCCTGGTGAGGTTGCTACGCAAATTTTGGATCTTGATGTTGAAAAAATGATAGAAATTATGCGGGGTGAGTTTGCTAGTGCGGGGGAACCATTACCAGAGGGGCATGCTACAACGTTAAGGCATAGCGTAGCCATGTTAAAAGCAGGAGTGAAGTTAGGTCTTACACCTAATCACTTGGTCAAGTTGTAT
Organism: Candidatus Amphrikana amoebophyrae; assembly: GCA_030408475.1. GTDB lineage: Bacteria > Chlamydiota > Chlamydiia > Chlamydiales > JACRBE01 > Amphritriteisimkania > Amphritriteisimkania amoebophyrae. Next base: position 77,158 of record JAUHQG010000059.1, on the reverse strand, counting down.
GATGAGCATAAGAAAAATGCAGGTTTTGGAGGGGATTCAAAAATGCATCATTGGTCAAGAGATTGTCCTGAAGAGGCTGATTTACATACATATTACGAAGAAAAATTAACAGAGAACTATAGTTAAACACTTAGATGTCATAAGTAACATATACTTAACTACTTGTGGTTAACTTTTTAAGTGGTAGTATTTATTTGAAAATATATCTTAGTATGTTATAATTAACTAAGTGATTAATTATAACCTTTGGGTGGAGCATGAATCCAGTTGCCAAAGGAGGGGAAGTTGTCTTTACTGGTGAAGCTGAAGACACAGAATCATTAGCTAGTGCTAAATCTAAAGCAAAAGTCTTGCAACAAAGAAAAAAAATACAAACAGATAGTGATCTTAGTGAAAGTAGATGTGTGTCAAGAACACCACCGTTTACTCCTACCTATACGCCTACTTCTACCCCATTTAGGGGAAGTTCTATTTTAAGAGCAGGTGACGATTCTAGGGGTAGCTCAAGATCAGAGGTAAAAGATAAATCTCCTTTATCAGATAGAAAAAGCTCAATATTAGAGTCTAAAGACCCTTCTCCGCCACCCTTTTTTTGTGATCCACCAGGTGGAAAAAAGCTTTCGTTATTACAAAGAAGAAGACAACAGATGGCCGCTTTAAAGCTATCAGCATCTGCTTGCCCCACAGGCGATAAAGAATTCATGGGAGGGGGTGGAGGTGGCGGCGCTGCAACGCCTAAAGAGACAGTACGGACAGGTTTGCAAGTTGAATCCGGGTATGATTCAGATGATGTTGAATTCAAAGAAGATGGCAAGGGTTTACTTACTTTGGGAGAAGACGCTCTTTATGGAGCAATAGAATCGGCTATGCTAGGAGTAGTTGATACAGGTTCTATGAGGCCATTAACAAAAGAGCAAGAAGCTTTCTTTTATAAGACAGGCCATATTGAAATGGATCTTTCTGAAAAAAGATATGGTGATGAAGAACCTGGATTAGCTAAAGCGGCTCATGATGGCATTGTTTTTTCAGAGCAACCAGGCAATGAAGAATTTAGACCGAAGCCAATTCAAGCGGGTAAATCTGGAAGTTACTTTATTTATTCTCCAGATGGAGTTGTAATTGGCGTTTTTAAGCCTGAAGATGAAGAAATGGGAGCAAAGAATGCTCCAGACGTAGAGCTTGGTAATGCCAAGGCTAAGCATATGGTCGCAGCTGCCGAAGGTGTAGCTGTTGGAGATGGAGCTATTTTTGAAGTGGTTGCATTTAATATGGCGAAGTATTTTCAAAAAGGCCTTGTTCCTGAAACGAGCAGAATTACAATGGCTAGCAACTCTTTTAGCACAAAAGGATGTAAAGATCCGACTGAAGAAGATCTTACTAAAACAGGTTCATTGCAAAGATTTGCACCGGGTAAAAGCGGTCCTGAACTATATCCTGTACTTTTAGAAGAAATAAAAATGCAGAAAGAGGCAGAAGAAGCTGCCGAAAAAGCAGGTGTGGATAAAGAGACTGTTTTTAAAGCGTCTGTTCTAACAGTTGGGGGTGAGTATGCTTCTCAACTTATTCCTAAAATAATCGAAGCAAAAGCAAAGCCGGAGCAATTTCAAATGATGATGGCATTTGATTTAGCCTTATATGGAACGGACAGAAATGCGGGTAATGTCTTAGTTGATGATGATGGTGATATACATTTGATAGACCATTCGATTTTATTAGCTAAAGGTTATAGAGCAAGAATGAATTGCGTTTGGATGCAGTCTGAGACGGCTGATAAGCGCTTTACTGATGTGGCCGCGGCTAAGATAAGGGCTCTTGATCCCACTTTGATGGTTGAAGAGTTGCGAGCTGAGTTTGATCGATCAGGAAAGCCTTTTGATGAAGGACACGAGAAAACCTTATACCATAGCGTTTCTTTATTGAAAGCGGGTGTAAATCTTGGATTGACCCCAAATCAGATTGCAAACATGTATGATTGTGATCCGGAAACTTGTTTATTCTATCCTTCACAGGTTTCTGAGCTCGCTTTTAAGTATGATGGAAGTGTAGATATCAATAAGTACTATGAAAGTGCAATTAGAGAAAAAATGGATAAAAAATAGACTTATCTGATGCGCTATAAATTACCTTGAAGCATTTCTTTTAAGGTGGTGTAGCGCTTTTTTACTTCGTCGTTTTTTACTGCTATTGCGATCGCTTTTTTTGTTCCCACTAATACCACTTGTTTTTTGCCACGCGTAATCCCTGTATAGAGCAAATTTCTATATAGCAGTTTAAAGTGAGATGTGTGAATGGGCATGATAATACATTTACATTCACTGCCTTGGTATTTATGAATAGAAACGGCATACGCTAAGACTACTTGATCTAGTTCAGTAAAATCGTATTCAACTGCTCGACCATAATATTCAATAATCACCATTTCCAAATCGTTGTCAATTTCAGTTAAAAAGCCAACATCACCGTTTGATACTTTTTTAGTGTAGTTGTTTTTCATCTGCATACATTTATCACCCAAACAAAATGTCTTTCCATAGACAGTGATAGAGGCTTTATTAGGATTAAGCTTGGCCTGGAGCCTAATATTTAGATTCTCTGTCCCAATAACCCCTCTTTTCATGGGGGAAAGAACTTGAATTTCTTTCATCGGATCTAATTTATAATGATCAGGCAGCCTTCTTGCATTGAGATCGATAATTGTGTTTAAAATCTCTTCTGGATCTTGAACATCAAGAAAATGGAAATCACTCTTATTTTTAGGCGTTATATCGGGGAACTCGCCTGCATTGATTCTGTGGGCATTATATATAATTCGAGAGTACTTGCCCTGCCTATAAATTTCAGTCAATCTTGTCGTTGATATTTGCTCAGAATCGATGAGATCTTTTAATACGTTTCCTGCGCCAACACTTGGGAGCTGATCAATATCACCAATAAAAATGACTCTAGCAGCTGTGGGGATCGCCTTAAGTAGATTAAACATTAAAAAAGTATCTATCATCGAAGCTTCATCAACAATAATCAACTCACACTCAAGCGGATTTTCTTTATTGCGTTTAAATCTACCTGTAATGAAGTCAAACTCTAAAAGTGAGTGGATAGTTTGAGCCCGTTTTTTAGTAATTTCAGACATTCTTTTTGCAGCGCGTCCAGTAGGAGCGGCGAGCAAAATTTTATCGGTGATCTTTTCAGTGATATCTAAAATAGCTTTCGTGATAGTACTCTTACCCGTACCGGGTCCACCTGTGATAATATGGATTTTTTCTTCTGTAGAGCGCTCTATAGCTGTTTTTTGAAGGTCAGCGAATTCTATCTCTTCATTTTGTTCTACCCACTTAATTGCTTTTTCGCAATCAATTCTTCGAAGGGCAATAACACTGCTATTGATGCGATCTAGTTCTCTACAAATCCCAATTTCGCTCATAAAATAAGGGCGCAGCCAAATATAAGGGGATTCACCCTCTTTGACCTCTTTTTTTATGATCTTGGTCTCGCCAATTAACTTTTCTATGGCAGCTTCTATTGGCTTATGCTCAATATGCAAGATTTCTTGAGCAGCTTCGATCAGTTTATCTAGAGGCATACAGACATGACCTTCTTCAGTCATCAAAGAGAGGGTGTATTCAATACCACTTTTAACTCTTTGCTCGGCGTCATCTTTAATGCCCATGCTTTTAGCAATTTTATCAACCGTTTTAAAACCGACTCCGTTCATATCGGAGGCAACTAAATATGGGTTTTTCTTCACCTTATCTATGCTTTCATCGCCATACTTTTTATAGATTTTTTGAGCGAGAGCGGCTCCTACTCCATGAGAGCGTAAAAAAACCATTACATTGCGAATATGTTTTTTATCACTCCAGCACTCTCTAATACGACTTACTCTTTTAGAGCCGATCCCTTCAATCTCAAGAAGCTTTTCAGGTTTTTCATCTATAACTCTAAGAGTGTCGAGCCCAAAACGCTCAACAATTCTTTTAGCATATTTTTTTCCAATTCCTTTTATGGAGCCAGACTCTAAGTAGCGCTCAATACCAATAAGATTATGGGGAGGGTCTATTTTAAAAGATTCTACTTCAAATTGTTCACCATGAGCAGGGTGCTTTTTCCATGATCCGAGGCAGGTAATGGACTCGCCAGCATCAACATCGCTTAAAAAGCCGATGATGGTCACTTTTTCCTCTTTTTCAAAAGGGATAAGTCTTCCTACGGTGAAGCCGTTTTCATCGTTGGAGAAAATAGCGTGATCAAAAGTGCCTTGTAATGTGTCAGTCATGAGAGCAATTTAACCCTCATGCGAATTATTTCCTATAGAAAAATAACTTTCAATCTACTCAGTAAGCACTTGTTTTATCCCACGATGGTAAAGGCTGAACGACGATGAAAGATTTTAGGACGACTTTCATTTAGTTTTGTGAGTTGATCCAAAAGCTTATTCAAATATAATGTAGTATCACTAATTTGTTCTTTGATTGATATTTGGCGCCTACGATATCTTTTACCACCATGGGTTTTTTTTGAATGTAATTGGCTTGATAAATAGTCAATATGTCTTTGTTGCTTTTGAATTTTTCGCTCTAATTCTTGGGTGGGTTGTTTTAGGGTGCACGCAATAGTTGATTGCCTTTGTGCTCTGATAAAAGTTAAGCGCTGCATATGTTCTCTTAAAATTGTGATTGGGAGCATTTTAGACTATTAGGAAAGAAATAATCAACTCAAAAAAAATGGTTAAAAATCGATTGCGTTTTAATCTTGAGATTATGTAATATCTTGGCATAAAGCGATCCGGAGTAGCTCAGCGGTAGAGCAGTGGACTGTTAATCCATTGGTCGTGAGTTCGAATCTCGCCTCCGGAGTAAAAAAGACTTCCCAACCACATTGGGAGGTCTTTTTTTTTATCTAATTTGTCATATTAAAAAAATAAAGAGTGTTTTTCATCTCCTATCTAAGGATTATATTGTGAAAAAATATAGGAGAATGCTTTGCCAACAAGATCAGTTGGAGCAACCTGCCTAAGAGGTTTTCTGGACCTGCATTTTGGATGGAATTGCTTTTCGCATGGGAAATGCAAGGTCGCCGAAAGTCAGCTTGCTTCAGCGCAACTTGGGTTAAAATAATCTTCGACTTGACTTTGTTTATTACATTGGACTTTAATATTCTCTTTTGTTTTAATTTCTATCTCTGACGTAAAGAATTAAATTGGAAATTACAATGAAATATAAATTTTTAATTGCATGTGCAATATTATCTCAAACTATAAATTTACAAGCAAAAGAAGGCTTTAAACTTAATAAAGATATTGCCCAATATAAAGGGGCTAGCTTTGAAAATGCTCTGCGAGTGGAGAGAAATATCTCCCTAGATGAAGCTTTTGCCATAGCAGAAAGTGACTCTGATATTGACTACTTTGTCTATACAAAGGGTAGGATGATGGTTCTTGAAGTACCCTCGGATGTCAAGTTAGATGAGAATTCTAATTATTTAAATTTAGCTTCAAAGCGAGGATATAAATTTAATAATGGGAGTGTTGGCTATGGATATTGCCGCATTTTCCGACATGGCGACGTGGTATTTTTCAAGAATGAAGGGAAATGGTTTGGGAGTGCTCCTGGACTAGCTGACACCTACCTAAAAATCAATAAAAACTAAACTTATATTTAATATGGTTATTAATTCCTTTTTTTTATATAATTTTTTCGGTTAATTAAAAAAGGAATTAATTATGGGCATTACTTTTGATCCAGTTAGACAGCCGAGAATTCATCGCGATTATAAATAATGATTTATCACATGGCGAAAGCTTAACTAAAAGGGTTGCAGTTGCCGCTTTACCTATTTTGAGTTTATATCGACCTGTTGGCAATATGCTTTCATTAGCCACGAATGGAACAAGGGTGTTTTTTTCAGCTTGGAAAATGGACCCATCTTATGAAAACTTGTTTAATTTATCCCTTTAAATTGGCACTTTTGCAGCCAATGTTTTTGGTAACAAAATGGCTAGGGTGTTAACAACTTCTCATGATATTTTCCTCAATGTTAAAGCTCTTGTAAGTTCAAATCAAAAATTATTAGTAGGAGCTCAACTACTAAACAATGTGGCTTATTTATCTCTATTGATGTGTGGTTCATTTCAGCTTCAAATTGTATCTTTGTCTACTCAAATTATCTTTAATTTGGCCACATCGTATTTTAATTTCTCAAAAGGGAATTATATAGAAACTGCTTTAACTCTATTGATGAGCGCAATTCGATCTAAACAAGTGTATGGCTATTGTGAGCTTTGGAATCGAAGGCAAAAAATTGAACAAGCAATAAAAAATGTGTTTGTGGGCAAAATGGGAAAAAACTGGCAATTTCCTTCAGATCACTTACCTATTGGTGTTGACATTGATGGGGAATTTAAAGTAATTTCCTGGAATGTGATGAATAATTGTTATATGCCTTGGGTGAAGCAAAAGGATTCTCAAGGGCTAAAAGGCTCAATGTTAACTGAGTTAGATGTTATCGTAAATCAAGAGGGACTCACAAAAAGAGATTAACTTGTTATTTCCATGATTCAATCGATGACTAAAAAGCGAGATACAGGCTTAGTGGCACTTCAAGAGTGTGGCGAGTCTTTCTTAAAAGCTCTTGGAGATTCACTTCCAAAAAATTGGCATATTGCAAGATCTTTTGATGAACATACCCAGGATCAAGAAGTTGTTTTATTTAACGATAAGTATGTTACATATGATAAAGGGATGTCAGAAACTCCAAGAGATGCCTATCCCTCCCAAATGGGTCGTCAATTAGCTCAAGCAGTATTCAAAAGAGTAACTGATAACAAGCTTATCAGGCTATTTAATGCGCATATTCCTGGGAACCCAGATATTCCTGGACCATTGGAATTTGCAAAATATGTAGCTAAGTTTTTCTCACCTGATCAAGTGACGATTGCTTTAGGAGATTGCAATTTTGAGCGAGATAGAATGACCAGAGCTTTCAAAAAAGCAGGTTTATTAGATAAGCGTTATCCAGAGCAAGTTTTGCACACTCCTTGGCCTACCAACGTTCACCCTGTAACTGCTACATTTGCTCCGGGCCCTTCAAATTCTAAAGGAATCGACCACGCTTTAGTTTTGGGAGCGACTTCTAAAGCTTTAGGCATGAAAGAGGTGTTGGATGATAGTAGATTTGTGAAGACAATTGAGAGTTTACAAAGAAAGTAACTTTCTCATATAATTGATCTCAAAAAGGATTATTTTGTGCAAAGAGTTGCAGTGATTGGTGCAGGGCTAGCCGGCCTTACATGCGCCTATAGATTAAGCCAATATGGATTTGATGTTCAAGTTTTCGAAGCTAGGAAGAGGTTGGGAGGGCGCGTTTTCTCTCTAAATACTGATTCTTCATTTGAAGAGTTAGGTGGGAAAAACATCAATGACGGTGGAGAGGCTCCCCATATTCTAAAATTGATTGATCAATTTGACCTCGATCTTACTATCGATCAAATTCCTTTTAGTATGAATGTTTTGGACGGTGAGAAGATAGTCAGTATAAAAGAGCTGTTTAAAGGAAAAAAAATACTCCAAGGGGACGATCTTGATCAATTAAAGCCTCTTATCCAATCTAAAAAAAACTTAGGCGAAGTATTAAAGGAAATGTTTAAAGATGAGCCTCTCTTATTTCGCTACCTCTCTTTGCGAATTTCTTGTTATGAAGGCTCTTCTATTTATAAACTCGATACAGGTTATTTTTATTTTGGTTTTTTAGATGTTTATAATCAAATGGTTGAAAAAGTGACGAGTGATAATTTAGGGCTGTATGAAATGAAAAGTATCACGGGGGGTAATGCTAAGTTGGTAGAAGCTCTTGGGAAAAAGCTCAAAGGGAAAATCCACACTGAACAACCTCTTAGAAAAATAGCCTTTAGAAATCGCGGCGTTCAAATTACTTTAGATAAAGAATACCAATTTGATCGGGTAGTTCTGGCTATTCCGAGTAGTTGCCTTAAAGATATAGAGTTTGAAGAGGGGGTTTTAGAGGAAGATCACTATCAAGCAATCGATACAATTCAAATGGGAACTAATGCTAAATTGATGATCCCAGTCAAATCAAATCAATCTGAGGAAGGTTTTGCTATGTTAAATAGTACGGCTACTTGGAGAAATCATGATAAATCGATTATGACTATTTACTTTGCTGGGAAAGAAAATCCTATAAATAATAGAGAGAAAAGTTATCTGCAAGCTCAAAAAGAGCTAGCTTTAGTTTTTGGCGTAGATGGAATGAGTGAAGAAATTGAAATTGTTCCTGATATCGCTCAGTCTACATATCATCATAGCAGATCTTTAGCAATGGATTGGAATAAAGAGCGCTACACTCAAGGTAGCTATTCAACATTTGCTCCTAATACCCTTGATTTTTTTGAGCAATCCACTAAACTGTGTGGAGCCAATATTCGAAAAGTATTTAGGCCAATTCAAAACAAACTCTTTTTTGCAGGAGAGTATTTGGTTTTTAAGGCGCAAGCTACTTTAGAAGGGGCCGTTGAATCAGGAGAAATCATTGCAAAAGCCATTCTCAGTTGTTAACTTACATTGCGATTTACTCGGTTGTATAGAAGCTAATAACAATCTAGGTTTTGAATCTGAAGAAATTAGATGTTCATTGCCTCAAGAACTCGATGGTGGCGTCAAGCTTGAAACTTTGGCTATAGCGGCGATTTCAAGTGATAAATCGGCCAAGCAAGGTGAGCGTCAAGTGAAGCTTTACTTGGATATGCTTAAAAAATATAGCGATAAAGTGGGTTCGTTTTTGCGAGGCGATTCTGAAGATAAGCTTTTGTTTTTATTTGCTATTGAGAACGCTTCTGTTTTAGCCATCGATGATGAGCCTTTAACTTTAGCTTTTGATCGATTTGAGCGATACAATACTGTAGAAAAAATTCTCTATATAAGTTTCACCTGGAATGAAGAAAATCGTTTTGGCGGAGGTAATATCACTAAAGTGGGGATTAAAGAGGATGGAAAGACACTTTTAGAATATATGAGTGGTAAAGGGGTGGCTATAGACTTTAGTCACACTTCAGATCAATTGGCCTATGATATTATTAACCATATTGAGAAAAAAGGGTTACAAATCCCATTTATAGCAAGTCATTCAAATTATCGCTGCGTTAAAGATATTCCCCGAAATTTACCCGATGAGATAGCAAAAGAAATTATCAAACGCAATGGGGTAATTGGCCTTAATTTTGTTCGCCGTTTTGTGGGAGAAAAAAGTAGTGATTTTCTCCTCCATATAGAGCATGCGCTCAGTTTAGGGGGCGAGAATGCTATTGCTCTTGGTGCTGATTTTTATGGAGGATTTCCCCTTCCAAAATATATGCAAACTCCAGAGTACTATCCTCCATTTCAAAAGGACTTTTCTGATGCGAGCACTTATCAAAGATTTTTACAAATGGTAAGCGATCGATTTTCTCAAGACCTTGTTGAAAAAATCGCCCATCAAAATGGGCGAAATTTTATTAAACAGTTGCAAAATCAGGTTGCCAGCTTAAAAATTGTTGCTGAAAAGAATCTTCATCGGTAATAAAAAGAGATATTCCATCAGGTCCCCTGCCATAATTAGCTTTTCCTTCCCAAAAGATGGGGGCATTCAATGTAAGAGTAGAATCACTTAAAATAGTACGAAGCTCTTCTTGCACCTCATTTTGAATCCATGCTGCAGCCGATCCATTAGATAGATCGGAAGGGATATCGTATTTTGTGCCAGCTGAGGAGGTAGGATTAGTGTAATCAAGCGAGTCGTTATAGCCAATATGGATATATTGAGCTGTTTCAGCCACTGGGCAACCAATTTGATTGGCTAAATCTTGCATCCAAAGCTCAATTCCCCAAGAGCTATTTTGGGCATCAATATAGTATTGACCATTATAGAGCATCAAATTGACTCCATCAAACATATCGGCAAAGCTGACCCCTTGAGAAAACATCTCTTTAAATACTGAACCACCTGTTCCCCAAAGGCTTACTTGTCCCATTACAGTATAAGTAATGGGTATGCCAGCTTTAGCATGTAGCTGTTTAAAAAAGTTGGCTAAATTGGCAGCTCCGTTATCGTAAACCATATTCATAGAAGCCGTTTCAAAATCAAAATCAAGACCTCCGACGCTATATAAATTAATTATGGTCATCACTTCATTGACAGCATCGCTTGGAGTGTAGTTTTTATAATCAAAGCCAAAGATAAAATCTTCTTCAGTAGCAGCAGCTCCTCCAAATGAGAGTATGGGGATAATGTCATTTGCTTTGAGTTGACTCATCACATATTGTAAAATATTGAGGTGGGTTGATTTTGTAAAGGCACCATCACTATTTTTATATAACATCCAAAGCGAATCAGTATGACTACAATTCTCCAAATCACCCCTTTCAATCTTTTGTAAATCACAAAGTTGTGCGAAAGAGAAGGTTATTTTATCTAACTTAGCATTTTTTAATTGCGATGAGAGTGTGGATATATAGTTATTGAGCTCAGCCATTTTTAAAGTGGGAGGTGTAGTTGCGTAGTCAACAAAATCCCAAGAATTCCATGCACCGGCATCAAAGTAGCAAAGTGGTTTATTATCATTAGTCATACTGCCTCCAGAGCGGTTTTTTGGAAGTAAAACATATTAACAATTTCTTAACAAATTATTTTTTAGACAAGGAGACAACGCATTCCACATGGGATGTTTGAGGGAACATGTCAAAGGGGTGAGCTTCATGTATTTGATAACCTCCATCTTCTAATATTCTTAAATCACGTGCTAAAGTGGCGGGATCACAAGAGATATAAATAAGTTTTTTGGGAGAGAGAGCAATTATGGAATCGAGAAAGCTTTTATCGCACCCTTTCCGAGGGGGATTTATAAAGGCAATATCGAGATTTTTTTGCTTCTTTATAAAGTCCTCTGCATGGTCGGCAAAAAAAGAGACATTATTAATATTATTGAGCTTAGCATTTTGTTTCGCATCTGCAATAGCAGGGGCGACACATTCTACTCCGATCACTTTTTTGACAAATGGCGAGGCAATTAATGCTAAAGTACCCACTCCACAATAGGCGTCTAAAAGGGTTTCTGACCCACTAAACTCAGCGAGTTCAATCGCTTTTTGATAGAGTAGTTCGGCTTGAAGCGGATTAACTTGAAAAAAAGAAGAAGGGGAAACTTTAAATCGAAGTGAGCATATTTCATCTTCAATCTCTCCTTCGCCAATAATAGTAGTGAATTTTTTGCCCATTATACGGTTACCATGTCCACTGTTTTCATTATGGATAATCCCTTTAATCTCATCCATTTCATCATAAAGAGACTTCACTTCTGAACTTAATCTTGGCGTAAGAGATTTATGAGTGACCAAAACAATTAATAACTGATTAGACTTAATCGCTGTTCTAATAATGACATGTTTAATTTCTTTTAACCCCTTTTCTCTAATCAATTTAGCGACTAATGAAAATGCTTTTTCTCCAAGAGGTGTGTGAATATAGCAGTGATCAACGGGAATAATATCATGCGACCCTTTTTTATAGAGTCCCAGTTGAAGATGTTTAGTAAGTGGCAAAGCAATTTTATTGCGATACTCAAATTGAGAGGGAGAAGGATGGGTAGGGTGAACGGTTATATTGTTCAATTTACCAATACGCTCGAAAGCGTCTTTTACTCGCTTTTGTTTTTGCAATAGTTGCATTTCATAGGATAAGTGCATGATTTGACACCCTCCACAGGTGCCAAATAAGGGGCAAATAGGATCGACCCTATAATCAGATGGAATTAAAATTTTTTTAATTTTAGCTCTTTGGAAGGTTCGACGGGTTTCGGTAATAGTTGCTATTACTTTTTCATCAGGAAGAGCTCCTTCTACAAAAATTGTCATTTTATTGTGATGGGCAACTCCTTCGCCATTGATACCGAGTCGTTCAATGTCAAGAGTTAAATCCATTCCTTGCGAATATTTTGCGCTCATACTAATGTGATTTTTTAGATATAATTACCCTCTATTAGACCATATATGAGAAATCGATCCAAACTTATTTTGTTTTTTTTCCTATTTACCCTTTTAGGCATTGTTGTCACATTGCCTAAATATTACCAAGCCATGAAAAAACAATTTGAAATTCAAGCTGTTGAAAATTTAGAGTCGCTTCTAACAACCTCTGTTCAGCTTATTGATTTCAAAGGGTTAAATGAACTGAATTCCCCAGAAGATTCTTCTAAAGAAAGTTATAAAAGAATTTTAGGAGATTTAGAAAAAGTGATGGCCGCTAATGAGCAAAAGGGGATGTTTATCGCATTTGCTTATATTTTAAAGCCGTCTAAAAAAAGTGGATATTTAGAATTCATTGTTGATGGTGATACATCTGAAAACCATTTCCCCATAGGAAAATTAACTAGTAATTATGAGCAAAGAGATTTACTAAAGCATTTGCAACAAACTTATACCCCTCCTGGATATTTTAGTACAAAATGGGGGAGTTTGCTTACCAGCTATACTCCTATATTTGATGCTGATGGCAGCTATGTTGCCACTATGGCTATGTCTGTTTATCAAGGTCAAATATTTTCAAATATTGTCGTCGTTAGGCAATCGCTTATTTACTGTTCAATAACTGCTTTGATTCTATCGATAGTTTTGGGTTGGTCAGTAGCCATGTTTCTGACAAGAAAAGAGAGGCAAGATTAAGATGAAACTTCAAGTTAAACTGTTCATATTTTTTGTTGTTTTGTCTGTTATTGCAATTGCAATTGTAGACACAGCATACTATTTTGAATCAAAAAAAATAATGATTTTGGAGGGTGAAGATCGACTAATGTCATTAGCTAATACATGCGCAAAAACGATAAATTTTAAAGGGATTGATGAAATTGACTCTACAAGTGATGACAAGAGTCCAATTTACGATCGAATTCAAAACTCTTTAGCGCAAATTAAAGCGGCTAATGAATTACAAGGTTTGCGAATCACTTACGCCTACACTTTAAAGCCATCTAAAAAGAAAGGGTATCTAGAATTTATTGTAGATGGGGATGGGTCAAAAAATCGGATTAATGTAGGGGTTTTGTCTTCAGATCAAGAGCAAGGTGAATTGATTCAAAACTTAAAGCATCCATATGTCCCCGCTCATTTTTTTTCTAGTGAACGGGGGGAGGTGATGTCAGCTTATGCTCCTATTATAAATAATGAGGGGCATTATGTAGCCACATTAGGGCTTGATGCTTTTAAAGGAGAAGTGCTTGGGGCAATGAGTGTGGTTAAAAAGGAGTTACTTTTTAGTTCAATTGCAGCTTTAGCTATTGCTATGATTTTAGGTGCTATTATATCTAAATTGTTACTAAAGCCTGTCGCACAATTGGTGACAACAGCGCTTCCAACGAGTCATCTATATAGGCTTGAGCACATTAAATCTGGGAAACATCATAAGATTAATAATTTAGCTCGTTCAATTACGAATATAAATTTAGATGAGCGGTCTAGAAAGTTGCTCCAGGGAAATTTTGCTCAAGTGCTTTGTAGCCATTTTTTTGATAAATTGGAATATAGGGGTGAAGAGGTTGAGTCGACAATACTATATATAGACCTAATCCAATTATCTCAGTGTAATAAAGAGCTAAACCAGCAGCAATATCACGACTTGTTGCGAAACTTTTTTGAAGAGTTTATAGAGATTGTTTCTACATATGGGGGTGTTTTGAATAAAATAAGCCGAGATAAAGCTTGGGTTGTTTTTGGTATTTCACAATTTCCACTTCCTCAAGAGGAAGGAGCCCTGCAATGTGCAAAAGAGATCATTGAACACATGAATCAACTTAATCAATCTTTATTAGTTGGAAATAAAGTTAAACTGGGATTCTCTATCTCTAAGGGTAATATTATTAGAGCAAAGAACTCGTCAACTGAGTGCCGCGTTCCATACCCACTCATTCAAGTGGCGAGTGAGATTGCGCAGCAAGCGCTTCATGTTAAATCAGCCATACTGGTTTCTGGCCCTGTGGCTAAGAGTTTAAAAGGGGAAGCTCAATTTACAAAAAGCGATAAAAAATGGGGTGAAGACCCACTTTTTGAACCTGCTTAATATTTCCGAAAGGAAATCTTGATTATCAATAAAAAACACTTGAAATTCTTTATTTCTCAGGTATAGTCTGCTGCTCTAAAAACAACCTTAGAGGAACGTATGAAACGGTTTATAATACCTGTATTAATGTTAATAACAACATCGTTACGAGCTTTTGATGCCACTATTCCAGTGTTGCATTTACCTGATTATCTTAACGAAGATAAAAAAGAAGCTTTTTTAGAAAAATTAGAAAGTGCGATGCATGAAGTGGGCTTTTTTGCTCTTACAGGAACTGGCGTTGATCCTGACATTTTAGACAATGGATATGAGGCTATTAAAGAGTTTTTTGCATTGGATCTTGATTATAAAATGTCGATGCGAAGTGCAAGTGGTCAACGAGGCTATGTCTTATCAGAATCAGCAAAGGGTGAAAATGTGATGGACTTGAAAGAGTTTTGTCATATTGGGCATGAGTTGAGTGATGCAGATTTAAAAAGACTTGGCTATGTTAAAAACATTTGGCCTCAGCATCCTCAAGGATATAAAGAGTCAATGTTGGCTATGTATAACGGACTTGAAAAGTGTAGAGCCACTTTGTGTAATGCTTTTAGTGAGGTTTTAAAACAACCACTTGAGTTTTTAGATGAGATGACAGTAGAAGGGGATTCTCTTATGAGAACGATCCACTATCCTGCTAATGGCCCTAAAAGTTCAATTTGGGCGGGCGCTCATACTGATATCAATTTGTTTACTATTTTGCCAAGATCTACTGCAAAAGGGTTGCAGGTTTTAAATAAAGAGGGTCAGTGGATAGATGTATTGACTCCAGATGGAGCCTTTGTTATCAACTGTGGCGATTTTTTGGAAAACTTAACAAATGGGTATGCTAGAAGTTCATTTCATAGAGTTATCGATCCTGGTCTAGGTCAAGAGCGTTTTTCAACGGTCTTTTTTGTTCACACAAGATCAAGTGATCGACTTGACCCATTACCTCAATGGATTGAAAAAACGGGCGGCAAGCGTTTAAGAGCAAACGCAACAAGATTAGAGCTTTTAGCTGAAAGGTTAATTGATTTAAGGCTAGCTAGTCAAGAGTTGAAGCAATTTTTTGTTGATTCAGGCGCCATTGAAAGACTAAAAGAGGTTAATCGATTTAGTTTAAAAGCAGAAGCTGAGTTGAGAAAATCAGGCTTTGATATTTAACAAACAGATCCCTACACACAACTTGGGCTTACAGAGCGTGATCAAAGATGTTGATCACGCTCTTAAGGGTAAAATTATTCCACGTATTCAATGCAATGATGTATTTCAACTAATTTATCAAGAGCAAGTTTTTCTATATTATGTTCTACTGATGCTCTCTTTAACTTGGAAATATCAGGAAATATTAATCTTAGCGCATTTCCAATATCAAACATTTCATAATCAGAGCCGTCTTTTAGCCGGAGTTTGTTTTGGGTGATTTTAGCTATAAGATCATTCAACTCTGTACAATTAACAGGCTTATCTTCACAAACGTCTTTTAGTTGTTGGTTCACTCGAGCATCGCCGTTTATAGCTGCCATATTTTCCCTCCCAGAGAATTGTTTATTATTCGTTAATTATAACATATATAGAGATAAGCTAAAAGGGAATTATCTAAACTTAAGTATTTAATTGCAAGTGATTTAAGTTTAAATTCAACTTGTTACACTCAATTTGAATTTAAAGTATTAAGCACCAACTACTTGGGTCTGATTTTTGGTGAAACTCAGACATAGCAATTCCACCAAAATCACTTATTGCCGAACTATCATCTTCTTCTAAGCTATAATTAGCTATACTAGCTTGTAGTGCCGCTTGCCTTTTTGATCGATCAGCAGTCAACGTTGAAGTTTTTGGTTTTGAGTTATCTATAATAACAGTTGATGAACAAGGCGTTACAGCCAATGGTTTAATACGGGCTTTAGTTGCTTTTTTTTGAGCATAATATCGAGTATCTGCTTTTGTTAATAAATCTGAGTATTGTTCAACCCCATATTCCCAAATAGCATCACCTTTAAGGTGAGCGTTGAATAAAAATGGTATAGCATTCATTATGTTGATTTTAAACTCTAGAAGAGTATCAACTAGTTGAGCTGGTGAATCAAAATATTGTCTAATCAGAGAGCCTCTCATTTTTTCTGGCATATGAAATGGCATCGATTTAATAATAGTTAATTGAGCTAATTTTGGTGTCATATCCTCAAGAGTTTCGTGAAATTTCCAACATGTAGTTTCTCCTCCAGGTCCATAAAAACCTATGAAAAGGAGCTGGGCCAGAAGATTAGGATCAATGGGATTAGATTCTGCAAATCTAAACATGTGAACGGGTGTTGGAAATGTTTCTCTAACCATTTTAGCAATTTTATCTGAGACGGGTAGCACCCCTGTTGTTATTGAAGTTGGAGAGATAGCAACACTTGAGCAATTTCTAGGAGTACTCGCTTTTGAAGGGATAATATTTCGGGCAATTTGTGCAGATTTTGCACGAATAGCTTCCATTTCTTTATCAGGCTGTTGTAGTTCAGAAGGTGATTCAGTTCTCAGAGATTTACCAACTGGTGTCATAAGTTCCCCCTCAAGGATATAATAACCCAACTTGGGTTACATAGTGATCATTTGTACTCATGAATATTAATTAATAATAAATAGCGAATATTTTCTTTAATTAATAACGTCGAGTGTCATATTTGTTTTAAAATTAAATTAAAACAGGCATGTAGTTTATACAATAGTGTATTAATTAGCAATCAATTGTTTTTCCTTGCAATTTTTTCAAGACGATGTGTATCTTCTAACATCAAATTTACTATTAATTTAAAAATTGAGGAAAATAATATGGCATGTATATTTAGAAGATCGAGTAGCCCTCTAGGTAGTTTATTACTAGGTAATTTGGGAGCTTTATCTGTGGCTGTAGACAAATTGCTGTAATTACAGTCGCCCCAATCAGTTATAAGTAAACCTCTTACCACCTTTGCTAAAGAGAGTACTCTGGTAGCTAGCAGAGTGAAAATACTAGCCAAAGATGTCAAAGTAACCGAAATGTTTTTTAAATCTATAGCATCTTAAAAATTAATACAGCCCAAAACCCTAGAAAAAAGAGAACAGGTGTAAGATGATTGTCTTCCACTTTATGCGCTTCTCTTAAAAGCTCCTCAATCCCTAAAAATAGTAGTGCGGCTACTCCAAATGCGAGCACTTCTACAAAGTATTCAGTGGGAAGTAAGTGAATCACTTCTGTTCCAACAAAGGCTCCAATTGGAAGAGCAATAGCAATTAAAATTAATATAACAACCCTTGATATTGTACTATTTTGAAGAGACTTCATTCTAGATAAAACGGTCGCTGTTAAGAAAAAAGCGCAAAAACTGAGTGAAATTGCTATTAGAATACCGCTATCAGTTCCAGCTATAAATGAGACACCTATCAAAACACCATCTATAAACAGATCTATTATGGCGGCCAAAATAATTCCTAAAGGGAGGATTTTTCCTATGCCGCGATCTGATATGAAATGAATGAGAAAGTGTATTAAAATCATAACTAATACGCCAAGGCCAAATCCAATAGTAGTAGAAATAGGGGTGTCAGTTTGTAATATTTCAGGAATCAACTCAACGCTTACAGCAGCAATTACAATTCCCGCTACTAAATGCTCTAGATATGATGAAATAGTTTGATTCATTCTAATAACAGATGCTAATATTCCACCTAAGAGCGTGGCAATAACGGGAATGAGTGTATATCCCACAACTACAAATGTATCGATCATGCTAAATCCAGTTTTGTAAGCAATTATATTTGGAGTATCATGGAAATAGAAGTTCGTCAAGAGAGACCGCATAATTTTTCTCCTTCTGTAGAAGTAGCGGGAGCTTTTTTGTGTGTCAATGATCATTTTTTATTACTGAAGCGAGAGAAAGATAAGCCCTACCCACTTACTTGGGGGTTGCCTGGAGGCAAAATAGATACTGGAGAAACTTCCAAAATGGGAATTATTCGAGAAATCCAAGAAGAGGTGGGACTTAGTGTAATCGCTGAAAATTTAAATGAAGTATGTACATTATATATCACTCAAGAAGAGATTCAATTCACTTTTGATATTTATCATGCTAACCTTGATATTAAACCTAGTGTGAAACTTTCAGAAGGTGAGCACTGTGATTTTTTATGGTGCACTTATTTAGAAAGTTTAGAGCTTGATTTAATATCAGGTGGAATAGAAACGATGAAAATTTGTTATCCACTTTTCAAATAATATACACTTCGTTATGAAGTGATATATGAAAATTATACAATATTTGGCTCAAGATACCCGTTTAATTCTAAAACTATTTAAAACGCATTCAGTTGTTTTAATCCTCATTATATTCTCATATTTTGCTACTTATGGCTTGAATGTCTTTTTGGCTAGAACTTTGGATCCTAAAGGATATGGAGAGATTTCAGTTGTATTTCAACTTCTTGCATTTTTTTCCCCATTTGTTTTAGTGGGTGCTGAGCTCTCTATATTAAGATTTTTTCCGCAATATATTGAGGAAAAACAATATGCTCTCATGGCTGGTTTTATAAGATGGGCAATCAAAACTTTTTTGATGACTTCTCTCGTTATCTTAATTATTGGATCAATTTTAGTCTGTTACTCTTCAATCTTATCGGATTTACATGTAGTGAAGGTGGATAAGTTTAGCATTTTTTTGTACGCTTTTTGGCTTATTCCTCTTTTTGCATTTGTCGTCTTTCTTACCAATGTATTACAATCACTTAAGAGATACTTTCTTTCTGCTTCTTTTGGGGGTTTTGGACTTACTCTATTGATAATATTAGTGACGACTCTTCTGATTGCTTTTTTTGATAGCACATGGATCGGGATTTATCAAAAGCGATTTAGTATTCTTTTATGTATAGGTATTGCGTGTATTTTAGTAGCGTTAGCTCAAATAAAAATGCTCAAAAAGCATTTACCTCCAAAGTTTTTCAAAATAAAGCCCGAATATAAAAAGAAGCAGTGGCTTACTAACTCGTATCAAATGTTGTCCTCTACCATTGTATTTGCTTCTTTGTCTGCTATTGATATTATGATGTTACAAATATTAGGGAAGACAGAGTATCAAGTGGGACATTTTGCAGCTATTTTTGTCATCACAAGTTCAGTAGTAGTGTTTTCAACCGCAGTTGATACTATTATTAATCCTCTTATCGCGCCTTCATTAAAAGAAGGAGGGGGTAAACAGCATTTACAATCAATACTTAATATTTTGAACTTTTTTAAAGTAGTCCCTACTGTGATACTTTCAATAGTTATTATTATATTTGGTGCTGATCTACTTGAACATTTTGGAAAAGGGTATTCAGACGCGTATGGCGCATTAATGGTTATGCTGCTTGGATTTGTTGTGGGGCAGTTTTTTAATTCATCGGGTCCTTTATTACTATATTCAGGGCATCAAGCATTAAGTTTTAAGATTTCACTTATCCAGCTACTCTCTATACTCATTTTAGATTGTATCTTTATTCCACTTTTTCAGTTGAATGGAGCTGTTTGGGTCTTATCAACTTCTATTATTTTGTCATCACTGGTTCGGACCTTGTATTGCCACCGCAATATTGGAATTCGGGTCTTTTTCTTCTACTAACCCAGGAATAAAATAATGGATAAGAAAGTGACTGCAGTAAAAATTCTAAGGGTATTAATCCCATTTTCGCTTTGTTATTTTTTAGCTCTTTTAGCTCGAAATATCCCTGCTGTTTTTGCTATGTCCTTACATAAAGGGCTTCATTTAAGTCCTTCGAGTGTAGGTTTTTCATCGAGTATGTACTTACTCTTTTTTGCATTTTTTCAGATGCCTGCAGGTGTTTTACTAGATTATTTTCAACCGAGAAGGGTTCAAGTTTGGTGTTTTTTAATTGGGGCATTGTCATTAGCGATTTATGGTAGCTCTTATCACACCTTTGGTCTTAGTATAGGAAGGGCTCTATTAGGCATTGGTAGCGTTGCGGCATTAAGTGGCGGCTTAAAAGCGATATACTACTGGTTTGACAAAAGATCACTGCCTTTACTAAATAGTATACTACAATCCATAGGAGGAATTGGCGCTTTAATGGCTACATTTCCAACAAATGAGTTAATGAAATTAATTACATGGCGAGGGGTTTGTGCTGTTTACTCTAGCTTGTTTGTAGCAGTGGTATTGATTTTAGTATTTGTAGTTCCAAAGGGTGATGAAAATGAAGAGGAGACAGTTCAAGAAGGTAGAGTAGACAAACCACCTTTTCAATTTAAAGAACTATTTAACTATGGAATTATTATAAGAAATAAAAAGTTTTGGGAGATAATCATTCCTGGCGCTGTTTGTTTCGGTACATTTTCAGCTGTACAGTCTCTTTGGATAGGTCCATGGTTAGAGGGAGGGCTTGGTTTTAGCAAAGAGAAAATGTCTTGGTTTTTGTTTGGAATCGCTCTATTTATGATTCTGGGTATGTTATCGGGACATCTATTTATCGTAGTAGGGAGAAAACTTAAAAAGTCTATGCGGATAACTCAATTATTTTTGCTTTCAATTTTCACACTTTTTTTATTTTTAGGATCCATTGAGCCTTTTTCCACTAATATTGTAGTGTGGCTTGGCTTTGGTTATTTTGCTCAAGCGATATACATGATTTTTCCTCAGTTTTCCGATATGTTTTCTCATGAAATATTCGGCAGAGTTGCCTCTTTTGCCGCTGTTGTGATTTTTGGTCTTTCATTTTTTATCCAGATCATTATGGGATACATAGTAGATTTATGGAAGGCAGAGGATATAGGAATTTATCCAGAGGCCGCTTTTCAAGCTGCATTATGGTTTAGTGTTATTTTATGTGTATTATCCATAGCTTGGGGATATATTAAACAGAGGAAAATTCATGAAGCATGAGACTAATCCTACATCGATTTCCCTTACAACTTTAATTCCATATGCTATTTGTGTTATTTTATTAGGATATATAGCCTACTTCAATTCTGCTATTATAGAAATATCTCAAACTACAATTCAATTAACGGCCGCAATGAAGGGGTTTTCAAGTTCAGCGTTTTTCTTTTTTTCTGCGATGAGCTTGATTCCTCTAGGTTTTTTCCTTACTCAAGTGGACCCTAAATATATTCAAGTTGTTTTCTTGATAGGTGGAGCTTTTGGGCTTTTGATTATAGCATCAGCCTTTACCCCTTTTGGGTTAACCATGGGAAGAGCGGTATGCGGCATTTGTTTTTCTTGCACCTTTTTGACAACTATTAAATCTTTGCTGCACCATTGTAAGGCGATATCAAGAGTTAATATCCTTTTTATAATCTATCTTTGCTTTATTATAGGAATGGTCTTAGCTTCTATTCCTACAGTGTGGTTATTAAGCATTGTGGATTGGAGAGTATTAGTATTAATTATTGCTTTAATCTCACTAGTTTTGTCTATTCTTATTGCTATTTGTGTCCCTGATACAGAGACCCAATCTCATTGCGCTTTAGACGTGATTTCACATATAGAAGAGCTATCAAGTGTAGTAAGTAACAAAAAATATAGAACTATATTTATACTTTCGAGTGTGGGTATAGGAACTTTTATGTCTATGCAATCACTTTGGACAGGGCAGTGGACTACTGAGGTTTTGGGGTTTACTCTTGGGCATAGTGGGGAGATACTCTTGTCTTCTGCTATTGGAATGTTTTTTGCTTTGATCTTTATTAAATGCTTTTTGAAATATTTCAGATCTGCGAATGGGCTGAACATCTCAGTGTGTAACTTTTTTTTAGTAACTTCAACATTGATTCTTACTTTTTTAGTCTTTTTCAAGAAATTTAACACCCCTGTAGTATGGTTTTTATATGGATTTGTTCTTCAATGTTTTACAGCCCAAATATTATGGTATATTAAAGAGAAAAAAGATCATCATTTGTTAAAAGTGGCCAATGTCATTCAAATAGGGGTCTATTTATACACTTTTTTTATACAAATGATAGTGGGAATTATCATTAATCTTTGGAAGTATAGCTCGAAACAAGATGCTCCTGAGGTGTCATATCGGGTCGCTTTTTCAATAATGATTCTCTTTATATTTGTATCGATATTTTTGTCTTTAAAAAAGAGGGTAGTTGATGAAACAAGTTAAAGAGCTATCTAAAGAGAAAATTACTCTTCTCATTTTTTATTCATTAGCAGCATGCTTAAGTGTTTTTGTTCAAGTCATGACAGCCCTTGTTGAACTTCCTTTTGATGATACTTTTGCTTTAGGATCGCAACAGTTAGCCTTTTTAACCTCTTTGTTTTTCTTTTTTCTAGCCGTTTCCCTTATCCCAGTAGGTATTTTGATAGATAAATTTGGCCCCAAAATCATTCAAACAGCTTTACTATTTATTGGAGGCATTGGGATTTTGATATTTGCTTTAGCTCATGAATATTATCTATTAGTGATTGGGCGCATTTTAATGGGAATTGGAATGAGCAGTGGATTTGTTACGGGATTAAAAGCGGTTAAATTGTGGTTTAGTGAAAAGAGATTTAAAACTATTAATATGACTTTAGTAGCTGCCACTTCTTTTGGGGCTCTGCTTGCTTCATATCCCTTGGAGATATGTTTAGAACATATTCATTGGCGACCGCTTTTAATTTTTATTGCTGTACTATTTTTTGTGTTGGCTTGCATATTTGTTTTATTTGTCCCAATTTATAAACATCAGGATAAGGAGACAGTGAGACCTATTGGAGAAATACTAAGCAATAAAAATTACTGGAAGCTTTTAGTATTAAGCGCACTTTGTTTTGGTACGTATATGGCGTATCAATCGCTTTGGATTTCCAAATGGCTTCAAGATGGATTAGGACTTCCTCAAGAAAAAATTTCTATATATCTTTTCATTATTTCTATTGCAGCTGTTTTGGGGATCATAAGTTATAAGGCATTTGTCTTTTTTGGACAAAAATTGCGTTTAAACTATGTTTCGATGGTAGGATTTTATATGATATTCTATATTGGATTTCAAATTGCGTTGATTTATAAGCCATTAGCTTATAGTTATATTCCTTGGTTTTTCTTTGGTTTTTTTGTTCAGGCAATCTTTTTATCATTGTTGGAATTTGCTAAGATTTTCTCAGCCAATCAATATGGAAAAGTGATCACATTTTTTCTTTTTTTTATATATATTGCAGCCTTTATTATTCAATATTTAGTGGGGGCAACAATCAATCTTTGGCCGATGAGCTCGGGAGGAAATTTTGGTGTCAGAAGTTTCCATAGCGCTTTTTGGATTATTGCGATCATAAACTTAGCGGCTCTAGTTTGGTTTTTTATGATGGAGAAAGGTGAAGAGAATCATATAGTTGAAGATTGATTTTATTTGCTTAAGTATGCACCCTTTGTTTTTTATATCCAAACAAGCTCTTGAGTTAACTGGGTATAGTTGAAATATTTAAACTTGGGTTAAGAGCATGGATAATAAGCAAGCAATGTGGGTGTGGTTTAGAACTTTAAAAGCGTATTCACTCGCTTTTTTTATTCTTATTTTATTTGGCGTATCTAATGCTATGATGGCGCCAACTATCATTCAAGATATGGGGTTTAAAGCTCAAGATATGGGGCTTATTTCATCTTCTTACTTTATTTGCCTTTGTATTGGTATAATCCCTTCAGGAATTATGCTCGATCATCTCGGTCCTAAAAAAACGCAAGCTATTTATTTTGTGATAATGAGTATAGGGATCGCTATTTTTGGAATAGCCCACTCTAAGTTTTTATTCATTATAGGAAGGCTTTTATTGGGATTTAGTGGGGGCATTTCTGCTTTAGGGGGAATGTTGGCTTTGAGAAATCATGTTCAGCATAAATATTGGACTTGGTCTATCGGTTTGATATTAGCATCTGGAGGAGTGGGTGGCATAATGGCCGGTTATCCGATTGAAGAATTGGTGTTGAATTTTGGTTGGAGATCGACTTGTTTAGTTCTTAGCGCTCTTGGCTTTATTGCGCTTATTATCTTTCTTTTATTGGCTCCAAAAGATGAAGTTCAAAGGGAAAAATTTAAACTGGGTGTGTCATTTTCAAAGATTTCTGAAGTGTTTAGATCGCGCCTTTTTTGGGGAATGACCCTTTTTACTGCAGTAGCCTATGGTACGTTTGTATCCTATCAAACTCTATGGATAGCTCCATGGTTGATTCATGTGATGGATAAAAATATAGAATCAGTTTCATTTTTTATTATGATGATGAACTTAGGAATGACGATTGGAGTGATACTCAATCACCCATTTTATGTTTTAGCTAAGAAGTTAAAAGTTTCTTATGGTCATTTTATTAATTTTGTTTCATTTTTATCAGTAGTTGTTCTTTTTCTCTTATCGTCTAAGCATTTGAGTAACAGTTGGATTGAGTGGGGGTTATACGCATTATTGGCTCAAGTTTCAGTACATGCTTATACTCTTTTTACAAAAAAAGTGAGCCGAGAACTATTTCCTTTATTTATAGCGATGCACGCGCTTTGCCTATTCTTTGTTACATTTGTGGTACAATCTTTAACAGGGATAATATTAGATAGTTGGCCAAGCTCATACATTCATCACTATCCTTATATTGCGTTTAAATGGACTTTTTACTTTGCAATTTTCATCAACATTGTAGCGTTCATTTTTGCTAATATTGTCATGAAAAAGCTGCCTAAAGAGTTACATATCACGGGAAATAGTTTGGAATAAAGCGTTTGATGTGATCGAGCTCTATATCGCTAAAAGATTCGCCCTGCATCCCTATTGTGTTTTTACCGATGTACCATTTGCCTGATGGTTGTAATATTTTCCAAGCTTGGTCGATTGCTCTGAAATTCTCACCCGATTGAATTGAAAAAACATCTTTTTCCATCAAAGTTAGTGCAAATTCAAAACACTCTTTCTGGACAACCTTTCGGCGACCTTGCTCCTCTCAAGCGAGAAGCAATCTCATCCAAAATGCAGGTCCAGAAAAATTCTTTTTTACAATATTAACCTCTTTTGGTTTATCCTATTTTCATGTTTAAACCGATTCGTAAAAAGGACCAAGATATGTTTGAAACTCACGTTGACTCGTTAGTTAGACCTGATCATCACTATAACTATTAAACGCAATTGATTTAAAAAAATTAGTTGTTCCGTTGAGAAGCCTATACTCTATTAATAGAGGTCGCGCTGGTTATCATATTGAATCAGGTTTTGCAGCTCTTCTTTTACAATGGATGGAAGACTTAAGCGATCGTGAATTAGAGCGTTTCTTGCAATAAGATAATGCGGGCAAATTGTTTTGTGGGTTTTCTCTAACAGAGAAAACCCCTGACCATAGCTATTTTTCAGTGCTCCGAACACGGATTGGTACTAAAAGATTAGCTCATATTTTCCGTGAAGTTAATAGACAACTCAAATCACAAGGTTTGATGACTAACATCTTCAATTTCGTAGATGCTTCTAAAATTATTTCCAAGATGAGTCTATGGAATGACCGTGATAAAGCGATCGAAAAAGGGCTTGAAAAGTTCAACAATGCTAGTGCTAAAAAAATAGCAACTGATAGACAAGCTAGTATTGGATGTAAAGGAAATGAAAAATATTGGTATGGCTACAAGAGAAATCTATCCGTCTGCATGAAATTTGGACTTATTTCTAAAGTTGCAGTAACGCCAGCTAATGTGACTGATAGTCAAGCTCTTAAACATATTTGTCCTGAGTATGGGCTTGTGTTTGCCGACAAAGGGTATTGCGATAAGTTTGCAGGCATGACAATGAAAAAGAATCAATGCATCAACAAAGCTATTTTAAAAAACAACATGAAAGAAAAAGACTTTTTACGAGATAGGATTATATCCAAAAGGCGCATGCCATTTGAAAGGGTATTTTCTAAGCAGTGTAAAAGAGCTCGATATAAAGGAATAGCCAAAACGCAATTTCAGGCATTTATGCAAGCGTTGACTCATAATTTAAAACGACTTGTGTTTATCAAAGATCAGTTGGAGCAACCTACCTAAGAGGTTTTCTGGACTTGAATTTTGGATGAGATTGCTTCTCGCTTGAGAGGAGCAAGGTCGCCGAAAGTCAGTTCAGAAAGAATATCGAGTTTTTGCTGATATTTCGCAAAAATTGTGACGAAACTTGTACATTTGGTACAGTGAGTTGCAATTTTTATTGTGCGAAAGATCACGAAAAGACGATGTTCATCTAATAAAGTCTATTTTGTAAACACACTCGTTAGGGGTATTCATATTTATCAAGCCTTTTAATGTGATCTAAACTAATATCGCTAAAAGACTCACCTTGTTTGCCTATCGCATTTGAACCTATAAACCAACGAGCTTTTGGTTGCAAGATTTTCCAAACATGATCAATTGCATGAAGGTTTTGGGCTGTCTGAATGGCAAATATATCGCTTTCCATCATAGAGAGGGCAAATTCAAAGCATTTTTTCAATGGGTCGAAATAGTGATTGTTAAGGGCATAACTATGGGTTGTTTGAGCGCATAAAACCCGCTTAATATTGGGGTGAGAAGTTTTTTCATAATCGATTACATTTGAACTTAGTAAAAAAACATCCCACATTTCACCCATATGAGTGATGAAAGAATCAATATAAGAATCGATACTCTCTTTTGTATGTGTAAAAATAAAGTCATCTTCTAAGATGAGCACAGTTTCAAATTGTTTTTTGATAGCAAAATTTATTGCTTTGACATGGCTGAGCCCGCAACCGCGATGGCCATTAAGAGGGTCAAGTTGAGCGTCAATTCGGAAAATTTTGCTTTTGTGTGCGCCAGCTAGTAATAATTGATTAAGAATTCTCTCTTTTCTATCGTTTCGGTGATCTAAATTAATATATAAAATAGCGTCAAAAAAGTTTATTCCGATATTGGGCAAAATAACCTCATGAGTGATATACTCTCTTTCACTTAACAATTTGGCAAGATATATGCAAGTGCTAGATAAAGCAGCAACAGGATTTATAGGCAATGCTACAAGAAGTATTGAATGCTTATATTTAAATATGACTACTCCAGTTGAAAGAAAGGTATCAGCTCTTTTTACTCGAGTGATCACAACCCTTTTTAATGTGGTTTTAAGTGTCATATCAACTGCAGCAGCTCTAGTCATTGGGGTGCCAACGTTTATTTTTTCTACTAAGAATGGATTTTATCAATTTTCTGGTAAGGGTAAAGAGAATGGAGAGTTTGGTCGCGTTATTAAAGTAGCCTCTTGGAATATCAATGGAATCCCTTTCAATCAAGTGTGTGATAAAACGGCTCCGTTTTACTCACGAGTACAAGGGATTGTCTCACTTTTAAATGGATATGATGTCATTATGTTACAAGAAGCTTTTGGAGACTCAGCCTATATGATTTTAAAGTTTTCAAACTTATTTAGTAAAGCATTTGGTCGATCAGGAATACAGGTGATGGGACTAGATTCAGGCCAATTATGTTTAACAACCTTAAAAGCTGTCAATTTTCAATATATTGAATTTAATCACGGCTCGAATACTATTTCTCGAGGTTTTTCTGTTTTAGAGAGTGATAGTACTGTATTCATACAAACACATCTTGCATCAGGTGCTACCAATAAAGAAATTCGTAAGCTGCAAATGGAGCAAATCAAAGCTTTTGTTGAATCTCAATCAAAGCGTTGTATAGTGATGGGAGATATGAATATTGGAGAAAATCGAGAAAAAGAGATTCTGAATTTAGGGCTCGATAGTTTTGATTTATATGGCTCTAAAGAAACTTGTTGGGACGAAGGAAAGCAACTTGTGGGGCACGATTTAATGATGGTTGTAAAAGGTAAATTTCTAGAAGTTGAATTTTCTGAAAAAGGGGATATGCCTATCAATTCAGATCATAAATTATTATCATTACAGTATACGTCTAATCCAAGATCACCTCTTTAAAAAATAAGATTTTTACTCGAATGGTTTAAGGTTTTTAACTTCCACTTTTAATTCATCAAATCCTTTCATTTCAATGCAGCACCCAAGCACTCTATCTGCTGTGGCCTGAACCGTTATACCTAAGTCTGAAAGTTCAAGTACGGTTGCATTCTTAGAAAAATCAGTCCTTAAGCCACTCATATAGTTGAGTTCGACGGTTTCATTGAAAATCTCTATATCGTCTAGCAATACTTGAATTTTTGTCGCTATAGTTTTAGGGGTGTCACATGTTTCAATTGATAGCTCTTTACAGGCGGTTGCTTCGTCAAATATATCGGTAGGGGCTTCAACGAAATTAACAGCGTCATCAGGGAGTAATCTCGATCCTCGACCTTCAAAGTTAAAAGGATCCTCTTTGTGTATTTTCATTGACATAGTTCGAACCTTGTTTAAATCGGTTTACTGAATTTATCACAAATAAGATTAAATCTCAAAATTTTTTCTTTACATAAACTTTAAATTTAATGTATAATGACTGAGTTTGTAATTCATTTAATACCAGGCAGTTATGTCAAGATTAGTTTTTCTCTCATTTTTCCTTTTTTCAGCTCTATATTCAGTTGATATTCCATTAGATAAGACAACATTTTATGGTAAGTTGCCTAATGGGCTCACTTATTATGTTAAAAAACACAATAATCCTCATGAAAAAGTGTCGATGAGGCTAGTGGTTAAGACAGGTTCTTGTCATGAAGAAGATCATGAACAAGGTATTGCTCACTTTTTAGAGCATCTTGTTTTTAGAGGGTCTGACAATTTTGAAGATTGGAAAATCATTGAGTTTTTAGAGTCTATTGGAGCTCCTTTGGATGCTGATACTAATGCGATGACAACTTCTATATCAACCATTTTTAAGTTAGAGGTTCCTAAAGGGGAGCATCTTCTTAAAGGGATTACAATGCTCTCGGATTTGGGAACAAGGGCTCATTTGAAACAAACAGCGCTAGATGCTGAAAGACCTGTTGTTATTAATGAATTGATGGGAAGAGGTTCAGTAGGTTCCCAAATCGAATCAGGCATGTTCAATATTACTTTTCCCAATTCACGATATGCTGTCCGCTATCCAGCAGGGAAAGTGCCAATTGTGAAATCGGTTTCAAGAGATGTGATTCAAAACTTTTATAAAAAATGGTACACGCCAGATCGAATGGCAGTATTAGTTGTAGGGGATGTAGATGAGAAGCAAGTGATTAAGATGATCCATACTCAATTTTCCAATCATAAGGGATCTAACATACCAAGAAAGTTACCTGATCTCTCTTTAAGCTTGAGAACAGACGCTGATCAGTATAGGCAAATAGTGCCACAGTTTGGCAAAAATATGTTGATCTACACTTGGAAGGCGGTAGATGCGATACAGCGCACTTGCACAAACGAACATCTTAAAGAAGCATACTCTTCTTTACTAGCAACACAGATATTGAATCGACGAATCAATAGAATGGTATTTTCTCAAGATAGCGGAGCTATTGCAGGAGGCATATTTCTCCATCAATGGAGAAAAGGGCATTGGTTTGTCAGAGCAAGCTTTGAGTGCTATCCAAATAGAGCCGATGAGGTGAATCAAAAATTTAGGCAAATGCTAGCTCATGCCAAGTTGAATGGATTTACTGAAAATGAAATTACTGAAGCTAAGAAGTCGATGAAAAAGAATTTTGAATTTGAGCTTGAAAACTACAAAATAATAAAAAACTCAACTTTTATTGAAGGGTATCTCCACCATTTCTTGTTTGATGAACCATTTGAAGAGTTTGTGGCTAATCGAAAAAGATGTATGAGAGTGCTTCAAGAAATAGACAATAATGATCTTAAAAGTTTTTTTGAAACGGGACATATGTTTCAATATATCCTGGGATCGACTGAAGAGTTTAAGCTCAACCGAGCTGATGCTAATATAAATTTAGCTGATTATTCTCCAACTAATAAAGAAATTTTACTTCATCTGTCCAATCCTCCTAGAAAAGGGGCAATAAAAATTGTCTCTGCAAATGAAAAGTATGACATTGAAAGGCTGAAACTTGAAAATGGGATGGAGGTGATACTAAAGCCAAATAATACATGTCATAATCGAATTGAAATTGAGTTAGAAGCTAAAGGTGGTCAGTTATCTTTGCATAAAAATGAATATGACTCTGCGTCAATGGTGATCCCTTTTATTGCACGATCGGGTTTGGGCAATCTTTCCACTTCTGAGTTGCAGCTATTTATGAATGATAATCGCTTTAATCCTATATTTGGAATTGATTCGGAATCAAGAAGAATAATTATATCTGGGGAAAGAAGTAGTCAAGAGTGTATTTTTCAATATCTATGTGCTCACTTTACCGAAGAGAGGTTAAAGCATTCTAACTGGAGTGGGTTATTAAAACTGGTTAAAAATGAGTTGGATAATAAATATAATGGAGTGGGGGCTCAATATACTTTAGCTCGAGATCTTCACTATCATTACAATCATCCGCTATTTACTAAACTTAATTTGGCCAATGTGAATGAAGCCCAGGTTCGATCGCTTTACAAACGGTTTTTCTTAAATCCAGCCGATTTCAAAATGGTCATTTTAGGAGACTTTAAGAAAGATGAAGTGAAGAAGTTACTATCTCAATATTTAGCCGCAATTCCTTCGGATAAGAAAAGGGTGTACCCTGTAGTTCATCCAGTAATGTCTCGAGGAGATGGAGGTCAGTGGCACTATCCAAAAGGAGATCCTAAGACCACTTTATTTCAAGTAAGGTTAAAATTTGCAGATATTTTAGATTCTTTTCAAACTAAAATGGCGATGAGTTCTATAAATGGTTTGTTTAAGCGAAGATTTGATCATGTTTTAAGAAAATTGAACTCAAAGATATATTCTTCGCAGGCGCAAACTACATTTATCTCGAGTGGACTTTCATCTGGAGCATTTTTAACTTTGACTGTGAGGTGTTTAAAGAAAGATAGTGACCAAGTGCGATTATTAATTGCCGAGCAATTAGATAGTTTAGTTAGAGAAGGGTTTTCTCGTGAAGAGATAGCGACAGAAAGGGCAGTCATGAGAGAGAGTTTTAATCAGACGAATCAACAGAATAACTTTTGGCTTCATGTGATCAATTTACATTTAGACAAAGGGTTATCTGTTGATTCTTTAACTGATTGGACAGTGAGAGAAAAATGTATAAATAGCCGAAGTATAAATTCAATTGTATCAAACTTATGTTCGAATGGAAGCAGGTATTGGATATATTTAGATACCCCATAAATGGCTTGTTAAAAAACAAGTCTGATTAGTTGAGCATCGCTTTTTCTGGGCAAGCTTTCGGCGAGCTTGCTCCTCTCAAGCGAGAAGCAATCTCATCCAAAATGCAGGCCCAGAAAAATTCTTTTTTACAATATTACCCAATTTTTGGAATCAGCTTGTCACACAACTTGAGTTTTAATCGTGCAAAAGATTATGAAAAGGCGATGTTCATCTAAAAAGGCCTATTTTGTAAATACACTCATAAAAGGGTGTTTGGAAATAGGTTTTGCTACTTAAGCTTTTATATATTTAACGAAAAATATAGCATATGTGCTATATTTCGCAGCATGCGACCTATCTTTTCAGAAGCTATTTAATATGTAGAGTCGAATAAGTGTTTAATCAGCTGATTACACACAACTTGGGCTTAAAGATGTATCCCAAAAAATTGTAGTTTGCTCTTTATTGTTTCAAAAAAGTTTCACGATCACTACAATGAATAGTTTTACACCAATTTGGAGAAATTTTATGAAACACGAATTGCCAGAATTGCCCTACGATCTTAGTGCACTAGACCCTTTTGTTTCTGAAGAGCAGATGGATTATCACTATAATAAGCATCACGCAGCTTACTTTACTAAGCTAAATGGACTTATTGATGGTAAGCCAGAATCAGAAAAGTCATTAAAGGAACTTGTGATCACTTCAGAAGGTGGCATATTCAACAATGCCGCTCAGGCTTGGAATCACACTTTCTTTTGGCATTGCATGACTCCATCAGGGAATGGTGGTCCAAAAGGTGATCTTAAAGCAGCTATCGAAAGAGATTTTGGCTCTATTGAGGGCTTTAAGAATCAACTTTCTACTACTGCAGCTACTCTTTTTGGCTCAGGATGGGCATGGCTTGCTGCTGATAAAAGTGGTAAGTTAGAGCTTATGCCACTATCTAATGCCGATACTCCTTTAAAGCATGGCAAAGAGCCCATTATGACACTAGATGTTTGGGAACACGCTTACTATATTGATTACCGTAACCGTAGACCTGACTTTATTGAGAAGTTTTGGGATATGATACATTGGGACTTTGTAGAGAAGTCGTACAAAGACGCCCAGTGCAACTAGGGGAGTGAACGCCGGATTTTCGCGACCTTTCACAAAAGTGACAAATAGGTGTATTACTTATACTACCTGATTTTTCACTTTTGCAAAACCTCATCGAAACTTCGACGTTCAGAATTTTTCAAGCTGTAAAACAAGAGTCAGGGCTTTTTGACTTCGGGTTAATACTCTTATTTGCCCCTTTTGTGAAAGATCGCGAAAATTCAATGTTCACAAAAAAAGCGTGGCTATAGGAGGGTATAGCCACGCTGCTGTTTTTGTCGTATAAAAACTAATTGTTAGAAACCAATAGCACCTTGACTAGCAGTAAACGTTGGTTTTGCAAGCACAAGGGCCTCTTTAGGTTGAGGTTTGACTACTTCAACTTCTCGGTTGTCCATTTTTGGTAAAAATTCATCAAGAGCAGCTTCGATGACTAAAATAGCAGGACCAATTGGGTTCCACATATATCCTAAATATGCAATATCACCAAATGCTGCATCTGATTGGCTCTTAATAAACTCTGCAATCTTATCTTGGAATTGGGTGAAAATTAACGATGTAACTCCGTATGCAGCACTCGAGCCAGTGATTATTATAATATGTGCAGATAGAGTGACTGCTGAGCTTGCAATTCCTGTTGCAAGGTTTGCAATGCCTACAAAGACTTGTATAGCCACTAGGTTGGCACTACTTGCTCCCCGTTTTTTTGCTCCGGTAACAATTTTTTCGTGAATCCATTTTGTAAGCTTGTTTTTTTCAGACAGTTTTGATTCTTGGCCAATGAATTTTTCAAAGAACTTTGTCTCTTTTATATCTGTTTCAGCTCTATTTTCATTAGGTCGATACGAATCAGCTCGTAAATTATGAATCACATAGGCAATGTTCAGTATAGGATTTGAGAAGAAAGTCCATATTTTTGCTGAGACAATCATAGCCTTTGCTTGCTCTTTTAATTGAGGTAGATAAGGATTATCAAAAGTGGCAAATGCAACTACATCTCTTGGTGGCTCTTTTTCTGCATCTACAAATAGTAGAGATGTTATAAAGCAAGCTGCCGCTCGACCGGCTACTTCAATTGGAGCTAAAGTAAATCCGAGTGCAATTGTTGCGACCATTCCACCAAATTTTCTTGCATTATGCATCAATTCATTGTCTTTCTTTGAAACAACCATAAAAGTGATGTTGCGTCGAATTCCATTGATTGCCGCTCCTGTCCAGGTGCTATCTAAATCAAATTTTCCAGCTAAAAATTGTGCTTTCTGACCTTTGTGATAAATGGCTTGGCCTAGTGCTAAAGACATATTGTTTCCTATTTTATAAACTTTATACGTCTATTATAGTTTATTTGCAACATAAGTTAAATACTTAAAATATTAATTATTAACATTTTGTAATAATTAATATTTTAACTTAACACAAAACAGAGTTTAACCAATTGTATATCAACTGATTAAATGTTTTTAATAAAAATGAAATTAAATTATCTTAATTTTAAGTGCTAGAGAGTAAGGTAGTTATGCTACCTATAAAAGAGAAGAGGGGCGCTTGCCCCCCTATATATATGGTTTTAATAGTTTATTGGGTCGTATCCGCCACCCAATTTAAAAGGGTTATAGTTGTAGTGCATCATGACTGCCCAAGAAGTTGAGGTAGTGCTAGGAAGAGGATTAGCAAACCAACCAAAGGGGATCATATATCTTTTACTAGCGTATAGATAGGCCATTTTCCCAGAAGGAATAGGAACTAGTTGGTCGTAATTAGCTGGGCGTACCGTATCAAAGGCGCTGCTTGTAATATAGTTATCATTTCTTAAGTTTAAAAGACCTGCAACCATAGAAGCTTCATCAGCTTTTAAGCTGGTGACGTAACTAGTTTTCCCAGCAGCTGTATATTGATTAATTAGAGCGCGCACCATATTGATAGCTCCAGCTGTCCATTCGGCTGAAATAATACCCTCTTTATAGTCGCCATTTTTGCCATTATGGTCTTGGTCAGAATAACCGACGCCCCAAAGAGAGCCATCTGGACCGTAATATCCGCCCCAAGATTTAACATTTTGCCAAGCGGTGTACGCAGTACCTTCTCCAAACCATTTATCAAGCATAGGTTGTCCTAGTACAGTAATACCCCAAGTATTGACATCGACAGCTTTAGGCTCAATAGTTGCTTTAAAATCAACGCCAGTTGATGGATCATTGGCTAATCCACCTTGGTAGAAAATGCCATTAGTGTGATCCCAAGCATAGTTTTCAAAAAAAGCGAGCATTCCTTTGGTTGTGATGCCTGATGGAGCTGTGCCCCCATTAACCATCACATCGATCATTTTCAATTTACTATTGATCGTTGCTTTTTCATCACTA
This sequence comes from Candidatus Amphrikana amoebophyrae, assembly GCA_030408475.1. Classification (GTDB taxonomy): domain Bacteria; phylum Chlamydiota; class Chlamydiia; order Chlamydiales; family JACRBE01; genus Amphritriteisimkania; species Amphritriteisimkania amoebophyrae. The sequence continues at coordinate 42,424 of JAUHQG010000059.1, read as the reverse complement.
GTTAAAGATGACTCGTATTGAAGTTCATCATTTAACACTTGCTTTAACATCATCACTCCAGAAAGTAAAGAGGCGTTATTTTCTACAGAGACTTCATATTGATTAACAGGTTGATCGCCTGTATTACCGAGAGAGCCTTTTGCTGCATAAAACACCCCACCAATTTCTGATTGCATGCAAGCAAAAGAGTATAACACATTAATTGCATTTTGTACTTGAGGTGACTGAAAAGGGATGAATTGTTCTTGATTGCTCAAAGCACTTAAGTATCCAAGCTGGAGAGGTCCTTCAAAAAAGGCCCAAGCATTTTCACCTGTAATAGGTTTCCAGTCCATCCAGGTGATAATACCAGGTTTATAGGCAGGGTTGCCTTGTGGCAAGCCTTCTGCAGTAATATATTTCATATAGCTTGTTCCCATAAATGGGTCTGTAGCTGTCCAAGCAGTAGGAATCATTCTATAAAAGTAGGCTTGATCTGGCGTTGAAATTTGAACGCCGCCATATGTGAATGAGCCATCAGGTTTAGTGATAGCGCGATTGGCATTGGCTTGAATCATAGGAGCATTGCCATCGTAACCCACTTGTAAAAGAGAGGTTTGGTTTTGAGCAGTGTCAAATAGAGACTCCCCGCCGGGTCCACTTTTTCCTTCTTTGGCAGCGACAGCTAATGCGATTTGCCAGCAAGCGCCATCGTAAATATCCGTTCCGCTATACACATCAACTCTTTCAACTTGAAGTTTAATTCCCGGGGAGTCTGGGGTTGGACATAAAGTGTAATCGCCAGGATTATACTTATCTGTGACAGTCATGTTATTGCCTGGTAAGGCGCCAACATATTCTGCGAAGTACTCAGGTGTTGAGTAATAACTCAGTGGCAAGGTTTTGCCAGATAAAGTTCCTGCAGAACCAGTATAAGTAAATCCTACAGTTGAACGATTACTGGTTAAAAAATCGATACTTTCATCGATTTCATCAGCCGATAACAAAGATGTAGCGACTAATGCAAATAATATTGCGGCTTTTTTCATGATAAACCTCATTGGTAAAAGCTGTTGAGAATAGGCTCTCAACTGAAAATGTTAGCATCAACATATTAATGAAATCTTTATTTAATGCAAATTTTTTTTGACACTTTTGTTTAGCGTTGTTAATACGGGGAAAGACCCAATTTTTAAAAATATTACTATGAAAAATATAAAAAAAATAAGCTCTATAGCGATTATGATCTTTGTGCAATCTTTAGCTCATGCAGGGGTTTATGAAATAAAACCGTACCCACAAACGTCTGAAGGTCAACTTATTGCTATGACAAAAGAGCAACCTGAGCCTAAATATACGGCTAAGAGTACAAATGAGGGGGAGCTATCTCAAGACACTCCTCTTATTTTAGGGGGCTCATTTTTAGTATGGAAAACGAGAACAACAGATTCGATTTATGCAATGAGTAGTTCAACGACCCAGTTTGCACTTCCATATAAGAGTATGCTTAGAGAAGTAAACTTTAGTTATGATTTAGGGCTTAGATTTTCATTAGGATATAATGGTGATCATGATGATTGGAGTTATATTTCTACTTTTACATATTTGAAGGCAGACCACTCAGCGCGTACAAAAAGTGGAATGTGGGGAGATTTAAAAGCTCCAAATGGTTTTTCAAAGCAAATAAGCGATACAGTTTTATCGGGATCTGGTCTTGAAGAGGTCACTTTTCAAAGAGCTTCCTCTTGCTATGATCTTAAGTATAGAACACTTGACTTTTTGATTCGGAAGGGGTTTATGGCAGGGTTAATCGAGTTTGTGCCACAAATCGGTTTAGAAGGGAGCTTACTAGTTAGTAAGCAAAAAAACTACTATTCAGGTGGAACTCTTCTTTCAAATAATACCTTATCAACTGAGTTTAAAGATCGTTTTTGGGGAGTGGGACCTAAAACGGCTATTGGTATGAAGTGGGGGCTTAAGCGGGGCTTTAGTATTGCGCAAGACTTAGCATTTTCATTCATGTTAGGTGATTTAAAAACCTATTATGGTGAAAACATAAGTAATAATATTAATGCGTGGACAAAACTAAGTGGTCGGGATAAAGTAGTGGTGCCGCATGCGAGTTATGATATAGGTTTGGCTTATGATAAAGAAGTTGATTTCTTATTTAAATATGTGCACACCAAGCTCGCTTTTGAAGGGCAATACTTGTGGAATTTTACTCAAAAGATATTATCGGGTGAAGATTTAGATTTTGGTAATCTATATATGTATGGATTGACCTTTAATTTGGAGCTAGACTTTTGATGAGGATTAAGACGTTAGAAGAGTATGGTCATTCATCTAAGACTGCTGTTTATGGAAGTATTAAAGATGTTGTAGAGGGTAATATCAGTGATGATCATATGCAAAAGGTGAATTCCAAATCATTCTCTTACGGTTTTGGTGGAGCAAGCTTTGATGGCTTGTCTTTACTAGGTGATTCAATTCTTATTAATCAAACATGTTATATTTCACGGCAACTCCAAGGTAAAGGTTTGAAGTGCTTTGCAAAAAAGGCTGATTTCTATACACCATTTTTCGTAGGAATGGAAACAAGTCAAAAGCCTTATTCTTTAATTGAGGTTGACAGAGATAAAATTGGGTTAGATGAGCTATTTCAAGAAATTTTAATGAAGCATTCTAATGGTTTTTGTATTGTCGGAGAAGCTCTTTTCAATCAATTAGAGTCTTTATATATTCGTGCCCCTCTTTCTGCAAATAAATCGTTTTATGATAATTTTGAGACCTATGTGGGCTCTGAGTCAAGGCAATTGGCATTAGGTTTTATTGTTGCTATTGTAGCTCCAAATATCCGAATTCCCAGTAATGAAGATCTGTTAAATCGGATTTTGTATCAAAACTCTGGCGATATAGAAAAGGAGAGCTTTAGATCTCATGCTCATATTGCACTATTAAATGAACGAGATAGGGGTAATATTGAACTTGAGAGGGATATTGTTGGCGTCCGTCATTTGTTAAATAAATCGACAATTAGTTATGGTAAATTCAAAATATTTAAACTTTAATTTATTATATAAATTAAACTGAAAAAATGTTAATATGTCTTATATAGTTTATTAGGTTTATTATGATTGATCCAATCTCAAGGCGCGGGGGATCAATTCTTAAGGAAACGGTAGTTCAGGCAACAAAGACTACTGTTCCTACATCATTGGTTTTAAGTAAATTAATTCATTGTTTTCATGCTGCATATAAAGGTTTGTCTCTTGTTACTTTAGCGCTTGGCTTTGGATTACATGTATTGGCAATTAAAGTAGTCAATTTGTTTTTCAAAAAAGAATTAGCCTATTCTACTGTTTCTCAGTTGGATAAAAAAGAAGCAGAACCAGATCTAGACTCTACACTATGGGTGTATGCTCCATCAGAAAGAAAGGACTTTGCTCTTTGTCGCCGTCAAGCGTCTTTGATTGAGAAAAACGAAACTGGGGTGCTCACAGATTCCAAGGTAAGAGCGGCTCCTGTAGAATTTCAAAGAGAGATGGTGGATAAGCAGTGCGAGATTGTAAGGGAGTTAATTAAAGAAGCAAAGCCAGGCGAAAAAGTTGATTTAGTAGTGGGTGCAAAAGAACGCTTGTCGAGGGTTGAGTTTGGTGAAAACAAAAGAGTGATACTTTTTGGAGATGATGCCGTGAAAATGAGTCGACGGATTCGAGTTGAACGTCATATTAATGTTGGATGGGAGTATACCCATTATGGAATGAAATATACAACACCTGACACAACTTCAGGTCCTAAATTGGAGATCAGAATAGTAAGTTTTGAGTTTCCTCAAATTGATCCAGACAGAAAATATCCAGACATAGTTTTACCAGATCAAAAACAAGAGTTTCTTAAGAGCTTAAGTGAAGATGTAGAACAATCTCAAGAAAAAGGTATTGAGTTTAGTTTTTTAAATTTAGCTAGGTATAAAAAGAGAGAAAAAGGGTTGGGGTTGAACTACCTAATGCTCTGATTTTTGCTTATCTTTATTCTTCTTATCAAACATTTTAAACGGAAGGATGATAGTATCTACTACTGCAGAGGGAGCAGATAAGATGACACCAGTAATCCCCTGAATGCCAAACCCTTTAGAGATAGATTGAATTATATGATTGGTCAATATTCGAGTTATTCGCTTTGTGAGCAGTCCATTTTCGGGGTCTATGTCATTAATGGAGATTTGTTTTAGCATCGGGAGCAGCTCTGGTTTGCTGTTTGCAAACATAAGCTCTACTTGAATGTCATTTAAGGTGAGATTTCCAATTGTGATCTTTCTTCGATCACCTGGGTGAGAGGGCTCTTTTTTTTCTTCAGCAACAGGTTTATTTACATTGGCAAGAATAGAGTTCCAATTGCTTTCTTTGCGATCTTTTGTATAAAACTCAACGCTCATATAAATTTTATCAAGTAAAATTTGTTTGATATCTACTTGAGGTTGAAGATATTCTATTAACGGCGCAGTAATAATAAGCTCATCTATTTTTAATGCGTACTTGAGTTTAGATAGGGGAGGGTTTTCAATTTTAATTTCTTTAATAACTATTTTATTAAGTTGGATCCGAACTGATCCTACACTTGAGTTTTCTCCTAGTGCACTTGATAAAGATCGGGCTAAAAAAAATGGCAATGAGAAGTGTATGGCTAATATCGCTCCAATAATAACGATGCCAATAGTAAGAAAGGTAGCTTTATGAAATTTCCTATGCATATTTTATATATAACAAAAATGAGAAGAAAAAGAAAGAGTCATTTTAAAAAATGACTCTTTCTTTATTTTATGATCTGATGGGATGGCTTAGAAACCAGCATCAGCCATTTGATGAGTTGCTTTAGATGGGCTTTCTTTTTCATCAGAGATAATAACCTCAGTTGTTAAAAGAAGTCCAGCGATTGAAGCGGCTAATTCAATAGTCAATCTCACAACTTTTGTAGGATCGATGATCCCTTTTTGAAGCATGTTGCCATACGTGTTGTCTTGAGCGTCATACCCTTCGTTAAGGCCTAGTTCACTCACTTTTTGAATGACAATTGATCCTTCAAAACCGGCGTTTTCTGCTATCTGTCTAAGAGGAGCTGTAAGAGCTTTTATAATAATCTCTACCCCTACTTTTTGATCACCAGAAAGAGTATTAGCTAAAGTTCTCAAAGTAGGTAATATGCGGATAAAGGCAGAGCCTCCACCTGGCAATATACCCTCTTCGATAGCAGCTTTAGTCGCATAATGAGCATCGTCAACTCGATCTTTTTTCTCTTTCATTTCAACTTCGGTCGCTGCGCCAACGCGGATAATACCAACGCCGCCAGAAAGTTTAGCTAGTCTTTCTTGAAGTTTTTCACGATCGTAATCTGAAGTAGATTCTTTGATCTGATTTTTCAAGAGTTGAATACGCGATTGAATCCCTTCTTTAGATCCACCACCTTCAACGATAGTAGTGTCTTCTTTTTTAACTACAATTTTCTTAGCTTTTCCGAGCATTTCTAAAGTAGTATCTTCAAGTTTATGTCCGAGCTCTTCAGAGATAAACTGAGCGCCAGTTAAGGTTGCGATATCTTCGAGCATTGCTTTTCTGCGATCGCCAAAACCAGGAGCTTTAACAGCGCAAATTTTAAGATTAGCTCTAAGTCTATTGACAACTAAAGTTGTTAAAGCTTCACCGTCAACATCTTCAGCGATTATGACAAGAGGTTTGCCAGTTTCTGCAGCTGCTTGTAAGATAGGTAAAAACTCTTTCATGGCAGAGATTTTTTTCTCATAAATGAGGATGTGAGCATCTTCAAAGACAGCTTCTTGAGATTCAGGATCAGTAATGAAGTAAGATGAGAGGTAACCTCTATCAAAGTTCATTCCTTTTACGATATCTAAAGAAGTTTCGAATCCTTTGCCTTCTTCAACAGTAACGGTACCATCTTTACCCACTTTTTCCATTGCCTCAGCGATAATGTTACCGATTTCGGTATCGCTATTAGCAGAAATAGTGGCTACTTGAGCAATTTCGCTACTATCTTTAATAGGTTTGCTCATTTTTTTCAGTTCTGCGACTGTTGTTTCAACAGCTTTATCGATTCCACGCTTGATATCGACAGGATTAGCTCCTGCAGCGACAATTTTCAAACCTTCGGAGTAAATTGCTTCAGCTAAAACAGTAGCAGTGGTGGTTCCATCACCGGCTTTATCGGCAGTTTTACTTGCTACTTCTTTAACCATTTGAGCGCCCATGTTTTCATGGTTGTCCTCAAGTTCAATTTCTTTAGCAACGGATACACCATCTTTAGTGATGTGCGGAGCTCCGTATGATTTATCTAGAATTACGTTACGCCCTTTTGGACCGAGAGTAACTTTAACAGCAGATGCGAGTTTATTAACCCCTTTGAGGATTTTAGCTCTAGCATCATCTTTAAATTTTATATCTTTAGCACCCATAGTGTCCTCTTAGTTTTCAATAATAGCGATGATATCATCTTCTTTAGCAATGATGAAAGTTTCATCATTAACAGTCACTTCTTGACCAGCGTATTTATCCATTAAAACAGTATCGCCCTCTTTAACGGTCATAGGTAAAGTGTGTCCATCTGAAGATGTTTTACCTTTTCCGACAGCAATGACAAGAGCAGACTCTTGTTTTTTTTGCGCTGATTCAGGAAGGATGATGCCTCCAGCAGAGGTTTCTTCAGTTTCTAAACGTTTAAGAACGACTCTGTTCCCTACTGGTTTTAGTGTAGTTTTTTTTTCAGTTTGTGTTGTCATTGAAAAAACTCCTTTGTGTTGTACAGACATAAGAATAAGCTTTTAGTGGAATTTTGTGCAACACAAAAATTAGCAATTTTAGCAATCAATTGCTAAATACATTTGTAATACATGATAAATCAGGAGTATTGTACAGAGATGGCATGGATACAATGATGATATTGTGTTTGGACGTGAAAAAAAGAGGAGGGTAGGAATTGAAAAAATTCCTACTAGTATTTTGTTTTTTCAAAAGGGCAAGAGTTAATGTATTTATTAGTTTTCTAAACGAGGAAGAAGCTGTTTTAAGAGTGAAGATGAAAGTGAACTTGTTATTTGAGTGTGTTTACAAAATAGGCTTTTTTAGATGAACATAGCCTTTTCGTGATCTTTCGCACGATAAAAATTGCAACTCCAAACGTACAAGTTTCGTCGCAATTTTTGATAAATATCAGCAAAAACTCGATATTTTTTCGCAGCTGACTTTCGGCGACCTTGCATTTCGCATGCGAAAAGCAATTTCATCCAAAATTCAGGTTCAGAAAACCTCTTAATCCAATACGAGCTTGTCTTTCAGTTGCTATTTTTTTAGCACTAGCATTGTTGAACTTTTCAAGCCCTTTTTCGATCGCTTTATCACGGTCATTCCATAGGCTCATCTGGGAAAAAGTTCCTATGAATATACTCATCTTGTGAGCATTGACTATAGTAAATGGGTTCTATTATTTCTGTTGATGCCCAAATATTTAAAGAATTTAGAAGTAAACAAGCAATAATAGAGGTTAGTTTATTCATGAACAATCATCAGAAGCTTGCGTTTGATGTTCTATAAGAACGGTTTCAATATATATAGATTTTCCTAGTGCTTGAGATATATCAGTAAATACATTATTACAATATAATGAGTTATACTTTGGATTGTAAATATAATTAAATCGATCGTAGTATTTTTTCCCCATGATACAAAGGGAATTTACTTTTGGTCCATTATAACCATCATTTAGATGAAGAACTCCATCAAGGTCAGGAAAATAAGATTTTAATGTATTTACAATATATTCGTCATAGTTTTGGACAATCGGAATTAAATTTTCAGAGGCTAATAAAACAACTTCAAATTTAGGAAATAGTTCGAGATTTGCATTTGAAGCTTCTATTTCATTTTTATTATTTCTAAAACAATAGGTGAGGTTGGGGTACGAATTTAGTCTAGCAATAGTTTGTTCATTATTCATTTCTATATCGTTTACATCGCAAGTGACTAAAAAATGATAGGGAACATTGGTAGATAATTTTTCGTAGTATTTATCTAATGCAGTAAAAAATTGCTTATTTTTCTGTCGAGTGGGAAACTTTATCAATAGAGTTGTTGGTAAATCGAAGTGTTTGGCTCTTCGTGCTAGGAATAGTTGTTTATCATGTTGGTTGTATTCATTGGCATCATTTTGAATATAAAGAGCATCTTGAGGAGCTTTGCCATTAAGAGGGTGTTGGTGTTCGATTAGTATTTTATCAATATATTTAACTTTATGAAGATTTCTGGAGACGATTGTAAATTCGTTATCACAAAAAACGGATTTATACCCTGGATGATATATGTACCCAAATCTATCGAAATACTTTTTCCCCATGATTGACAAGGTGTTGAGTCCTTCTCCCCAAAAACCGTCATTATAATGAAGCACACCATCTAGATCAGGAAAATATTGTGTCATTGAGTTTACAATATGTTCGTCATAATTTTGTTCAAGTGGGATCATGTCATCTGAGGCTAGAAGTAGAACTTTAAAGCTTGGGAACTTGTCAATATCAGCATTTACAGCTTCTATTTTATTGTTGTTGTTGCCGAAGTAACAAGTGAGATGGGGATAAGTTTTTAACCTTTTTATTGTTGCTGGATTATTCATATCGACGTCATCAACATCGCAGCTTACTACTATGTGAAAAGGGATATTACCTGACATTTTTTTGTAATATAAGTCCAAAGTGTTGAAAAACTTCTCATTTCTTTGTCTGGTGGGAAATTTAATGAGCAAAACTGTTGATTCACTTTGGTGAGTTGCTAAGGAGGCATAGGTTGTTGAAAAAAAGAGTGTAAATAAAGTGATATAAAAAATGTGGAGTTTGTCAATATACCTACTCATATTTAACCTGTTTTTTTTATTACTTTAAATTCATCTAAACATATGTAAAATTTTAGTGAAACCTTTTTTATATATTGTGGTTGTCTTTCCTAAAACTAGTTGTACAAAGCAGTTCAAAAAAATACCCAATAAAATTAGCATTAATGTGGCAATCAACATGATCTTTGTTGTTAGAGTGGTCGCTTTGCAATGCTACACCGATTTTTACTGCATTCAAAATTTAGAGCTAAGCGATCTTCAGAATTATATGGAGTGCTTATTTTACAAACACTCTCTTGAAAACAATTTTTGTTCTGTTCAGAATGGAATCAAATCTAATTTTGGAGTAATTATGGCGAAGAAGCGAACTGACATGCCCCAGCAAGACTTGTGGGGAGTAGACACACTATATAAAGACTTTGATGAATGGAATTGTGAATTTGCCAAGTTACGTAAGCAAATGGACCTTCATTTTCCTCAAATTAATGATTTTCGAGGTAAAATTGGTGAATCGACAACTGTTTTAATTCAGTTTTTAAATATTTACTTTTCTGTTCAAGAAAATATTGAGCAGTTATATGTTTATGCTCATTTGCGACATGACGAAGACATCGCATTAGATGAACATAAAGCTTTTTATCAAATGATAGTGATGCTTTATCACGCTTTTGCTGCTGAAACAGCTTGGGTAGAACCTGAAATCTTACAAATTGATCAATCTAAGCTCGATTTAAAAGGGGAAAATCTACAAGAATATAGCAACTATTTGGTGCAGCTTTTTCATCAAAAAGCCCATGTTTTACCAAAAGAACAAGAGCGAATTATGGCTGCTGCTGGTGATCCATTAGGAGCGATTAATGGAGCTTTTTCATCTATAAATAATGTAGATTTAAAGTTTTTTCCAGCTGAAGATGGTAAGGGCGAAAAACATGAAGTAACACATGCTGCTTATCAATTACTTGTGAAGTCACAAGATAGAGTTTTACGAAAAAATGCTTTTTTAAGCATGCACTCAAGATTTGGGGATTTTGAGAACACTATTGCGGAGCTTTTAAGTGGTTCTGTAAAAAAACATCTGTTTAATGCGCGTGTCAGAGGGCATGACACATGTTTGGACTCAGCCCTTTTTCCTTATAACATTGACCGCTCTGTTTATACTAGTTTAATAGGGTGCGTTCGAAAAAATTTAGGTGCTATTCATAGTTATGTAGCTCTTCGAAAAGAGATGCTTGGTTTAGATGAAATTCACGCTTATGATATGTATGTTCCTGCGATTAATGAATTTGATATGAAGTTTGATTTTGATGAAGCTTCAAAGTTGATCATTGAATCGGTTGCCCCTCTTGGAAAGGAGTATCAAGATATATTAGCGCATGGTCTCGGTGAGGCTCGTTGGGTTGATCGTTATGAGAATGAAAATAAGCGATCGGGAGCCTATTCATGTAGCTGTTATAAATCTAAGCCTTATATATTGATGAACTACAAAGGCACTTTTAATGATGTGATGACCCTTTCTCATGAAGCGGGTCATAGTATGCATTCATATCATAGTAATAAACATCAGTCATATCAAGATGCATCATATTGTATTTTTGTAGCTGAGGTAGCTTCTACTTTTCATGAAGAGTTAACTTTTAGACACTTATTTGAAAATGCTACAAGTGTCGATGAGAAGATCTATATTCTTAATCAAAAAATTGATTCAATTAGATCGACACTTATTCGTCAAACAATGTTTGCAGAATTTGAATTACGAATTCATGAAATAGCAGAGAACCATATGCCACTAACTCCTGCAATAATGAAGCGCGAGTATGAATCGCTTAATAGAGACTATTTTGGACCTGATTTCGTTTATGATGATGCTTTGTTTAACGAGTATTTGAGGATTCCTCATTTCTATTCTAATTTTTATGTGTACCAGTATGCGACAGGAATTAGTGCTGCGTATGCTTTAGTAGAAAGAGTGTTAACAGAAGGAGAGCCAGCTCGAGCAGATTATCTCAATTTTTTAAGTTCAGGTAGAAGTGATTATCCAGTTGATCTATTAAAAAAAGCAGGGGTAGATATGACTACTGAAAAACCAGTTCAAATTTTAATAAATCGTTTTGAGTTTTTAGTAAAAGAAATGAAAGAATTGTTGCAAAATCGAAGTTGAGTGTTTTCTTATTAAAACCCCGTCCTTTAGGTCGGGGATGTAAGACAGGTCCTCTGCTTGCTCTTGCGGCTTTATATAGCCTTTTCACATCTCGATCTTCGCACACAGAAAGAGGGGTGTCTACAAATACTTCTATGTAGTTCCCTTTTTGCCCAATAAGATGACGGTTGTCTATACGGTCTGCATCGTAGGGAGCTATGTTAGTGCACAAACAAATTCCACCGTTTTCAACAATTAACGAAGCTACATACCCAATTCTTTTGACATAGATTGAGCTATCTTTTTTTTAGAAAACCCAAGCTCATTACTCAAATATTTTCGAATAACATTTCCATCCAAAGTGATAACAGATTTCTTTAACTTTTGCTCTAAAATTGTCTTTAAAGCATTATATAATGTTGTTTTCCCTGCGCCTGATAGGCCTATAAAATAGACACAACTAGGATTTGAGTAAGCATCAACAATCGTAAAGTGACCCTCTTCAGCTAGTTGTTTGGCTTTTTTTTTCCATTGGAATAATGAATTTTTTCATATAAATCCCCTCAGAGTATAGTATAAAATGGTTATTATTTAGTACTCTTTGATGTCTGAGTGAAATCAATTTTGCAACAAAAAAAATATGAAGACCTCTAATTTGATTGCAGAATAAAATTGAATATTAGATAATCAATTTCAACAATTTATCACTAATAGTAATACCGTGACTGCAAAAACGAATATTAAAGATACCTTAACAATTCTCAACGACAAAGGTTTGCATACAAGGCCTGCAACAGAACTAGTTAAGTGCGCTTCAAGATTTAAAGCGCATATATCGTTGATTTATCAAGATTTTACTGTTAACGCTAAATCTTTGCTTGGTATTTTGATGCTTGCGGCGGCTCGAGGATCTAAGATCAGAGTTGAAGCAGATGGCGATGATGCCGAAGATGCAGTAGAAGCTTTACTGGAATTAGCTAAAAACAAATTTCATATTCAATACTAGAGCTTTATAATTCAGTTAGACCGGGAGCTCCTCAATTCCGGTTCCTTTTTAGAAAGTTAGTTTTCAACGCCAATAGCTTTATCCAAAAGTTCTTTAGTGCAATATATTGGAATATTGTTAGTTATGGCTAACGTTAAACAATCACTGGGTCTTGCATCAATTTCTAAAAAAGTGCGGCGACTTTTTAGTTTGTGCTCTAAGAAGAGTTTAGCAAAATAGATTGTGTCTTGTACATCGTGAATAATCACTTGTAATATGTCAGCATCTAGTCCTTTTAATATTGAGTTAATTAAATCATGAGATTTTGGTCGAGAGGTCCCTTCTTCAGACAGGAAGTCTTCAATTTCTTCACCTACTTGGGGGTCAGTATAAATGGCAAATTTCTTTGTTTCACCATCTAATAAAAATAGGGTATAGCTATTAGATTGCATGATTTTATGACATGATACAGGGATTAGCTCTTGAGACATAGAATTACTCCTTTCTCTTTATTTAAGCGTTCCGTCTTTTTTTCCCACTATCAATTTTACATCTAGATTGAAAAAGAGGCCGGTTTCAACAACACCAGAAATTGTAATTAATTGATTGTGAAGAGCTTGGACATTGTCAATAGGTGATTGAAGGTTTAAATCAAAGATAAAATTCCCTCCATCAGTTTGGTAAAATCTGTCTTGATCGACTCTTATTTCCCCATTAAAGCCTAAATTTTGAATTTTATCAATAGTAGCGGTGTAGGCGAATTGGCAGATTTCAATGGGAAGTTTGGCTCCTCCAAGTTTTGCAACTTCTTTGGATTCATCTACAATGATAATCATTTTAGTGCTGGACGTGGCTAGAATTTTTTCTCGTAAAAGGGCTCCGCCTCCTCCTTTTATCATGTTGAATTGAGCGTCTATCTCATCAGCGCCATCTACGGTTACGTCTAGTTTTGTAAAGAGATCGTTTTCAATATGGGGTATACCTCCCTCCATGGCTTGGTTTTTTGATCGAATTGAACTGAAGGCTGCTGTGATGTTGAGTCCACTTTTTACTCTCTCGATTAACTTTTCAATAAAGAAATAAACAGTCGAGCCGGTTCCTATTCCTACTTGCATTCCATCTTCAATAAGTTCAGCTGCTCTATAACCGCACGCTCTTTTGCCATCTTCTTGTGTCATGTCGATCTCCTTTTTGTTGTATCATTCACAATAGAAATTTTAGCTGCAACCAAAGTTTGAGTTTTTTTTTTTTATTCTTTTCTCTACAATAAAGTTACCCACTTAATTAGGAGGACTATAAGTATGGCACAAGACGAACTTGCTGAAGAAAGTCAAAAGACCTTGCGTGACAGGCGCAAGTTACAGCTGAAGTTTGAAGAGATTGATCAGCAAATTACTAACGCAGCTATAGAGCATGCCGCGTTCCGTATTCGTGAGCGAATTAATAGGCTAGCAGCACTTAGAGTTCCTCTTGGAAATAGTTTTGAGCTTTTTGATTCCAATCGAAATCCTAAAGATTTAAGTGATAGAGTAAAGAAAATTGCAGGTGATTTAGGTTCTATATTTAAGATTTTCCCTACTAGCGCTCCTTTTATAGTGGATAGCTTTAGCGAGGGCAATAATGACTCCTAATGTCATTGACGTTTTAAAAAAACGGCAATTTATTGATAATATCACGTCTGAAGAATTACAAAAAGCTTGTGATAAACCTATAAAATTTTACCACGGAATTGATCCAACAGCCCCTTGCCTACACTTGGGCAACTTAGTAGGCATTATTGCTTCTTCTTGGTTTCAAAGATGTGGACACACGCCTTATATCTTAATTGGGGGTGGAACAGGTCGTATTGGTGATCCTTCTGGCAAAAGCAAAGAGCGGCCATTACTTGATGAAAAGCAAATCGAAGCAAATGTAGGTTGCATCAAAAAAATACTCGAAAGATTGCTCGATTTTAACCATCCTACTGCAGCTCCAGTTATCGTCAATAACTTAGATTGGTTGAATTCATTTACATTAATTGATTTTCTTAGAGATGTTGGCAAGAATTTTAGAATGGGTCCGATGTTAGCAAAAGAGAGTGTGAAACAAAGACTGAACTCTGAAGAGGGGATTAGCTTTACTGAATTTACATATCAAGTTTTGCAAGGATATGACTTTATGCATCTACATCAAAATGAGAGCGTCGACTTGCAAATAGGGGGTTCTGATCAATGGGGTAATATTACTGCAGGATGTGAACTTACAAGAAAAGTTATGGGAAAACCTGTTTTTGGGATGACATATCCTCTTTTAACAAGAAGTGATGGTAAAAAATTTGGCAAAAGTGAGAAAGGGGCAATTTGGCTAGATGAGTCATTTACTTCTGTATTTGATTTTTATCAATATTTTATGAAAGTTCCCGATAATGATGTTCCTAACTTAATGCGAATGCTCACTTTTATGGATGTCAAAGAGATTGATGAGATAGAAAATCAGTTGAAGTCGAATCAGATTGAAGCCAATAGTGCACAAAAACGATTAGCAGAAGAGATGACAAAGTTTATTCACGGAGAACAAGCTCTTTTAAGGGCTCAGAAGGTCACGGATGCTGCTTCATTTGGTTCAAACATGAAACTTGATCTTGAAACCCTTGAAGCAATCGCTAAAGACTTCCCGAAGGCTGTTTTGAAGAGTGGTGAAGTTGTTGATAATAAATATGTCAATGTAATGGTAAAAAGTGGGCTGCTTCAAAGTAAAAGTGAAGCGACAAGGCTCATAAAAAATCGCGGCGCATACTTAAATAATGAGAAAGTTGAAGATGTTTCAACACTAATTTGTCAAAAAGATTTAGTTGGGGGCAAATATTTGATCATTGGCGCAGGAAAAAAGAAAAAAATATTAATCAGTGTCGAATAGTGATTTTGGGAGTGTAAACTCTTGTTTTTAAGTCTTTTTTTGACATGTTTCTGAAAGATTTTTGAAAAAGGACTTGTCTCAAAATCAATAAGATACAAAAATGAAATTTTTAAAACCCCAACTTTGTAAAATTGCCTTTTTACAAATATTGGGATGATGGTCTTAATAAAGACTACAAACTTTTTTTATTTGAATCTAATAAGGGAGTCAAAACATGGCAACGATCACGAAGAAAAAGCTGATTCAAGTGATTTCACAACGCAAAAGGGTTCACCCAAACGACGTGAGAAATGTGATTCAAGCTTTTCTAGATGTGATGACAGAGTATCTGTCAAATGGAGATCGTCTAGAGTTTAGAGATTTTGGTGTTTTCGAAGTTGTTGAACGGAAGCAGAAAATCGGGCGAAATCCAAAAAATGCTGCGGTACCGATTGTTATCCCTGCAAGGCCAGCTGTAAAATTCACACCCGGTAAGAAGATGAAAAAGCTGATTGAAGACGGCCCAATTAAAGGGAAAATAGGCACTCACTCTCACGCTTAAGTGAGAGTTAGTTCTTCGATTAGGTTCTCTTAGAGTCATTGTAATGGATGACTCACTAAACATAACTCAAGGTTGAAACTTGTTACAACTAGAAAGTGGGATTAAGGCCCAAATCGGTAGCTTTTTTCGAGAGAACGAAAGATTGAATTTACCAACGCTTAATGAGTTGGTAGATTTTTCATTTTCATCGCTTACTCAGTTTGATAGCTTTGTAGAGAATTTGCTTACCAGTATAATTGTTCATTGTATTATTGATGGACAAACTATTGATAAAGAGTTGGGAGACCAGCTAGAGCTCAAGTTGTGCCAATACGATTTTTATCTTAAAAGAGGTAAAGTCATTTTGGCTAGACGGGCTATTAATGCTTTAGTTAATAAAAAACCTCTTCTGTTAAATATGTCTTTAACAGACTGTGGTTTCTTGCTTGTCGATCCAAATCGACTTTCCCCTCAAGGCTCATCATTTCAACTACCTTATTTTATTGAAATGATGTCTCTTGCTTTTTTATTCGGTCTTTTTACTAAGTCTCGCTTACTCATAGATCAAGCGTGTAGCATGGCCCTCGCTTCGCTTCATCTTTTAAATAGACATGGTGAAATTCCTATTGGCCCATGTTCGATCTCTTCTGATTCAAATAGTCAGGTAATACAAACTTTACATGCTGCTACGATTAGAGCAATATATAGTATGACTAAAGATAAGATCCTTTATGAGGTCTCCTCTCAAATTAATTCACATTGTAATCCAACTTTAGATACGTTAAGTCCATTTTGTAGAGCTTTAGTTGAAGCTCTTATATCTCATCAACCCAATATGTTGTTGCCACCGCTAAAATACAATCAAGATCACACTCTTGGCTTTGTTAATTTATCAGATTTTGACGCAAGCTTGATTGTAGACTGTTACGGTCAAGGTACTTCTTTTGGCTATATTGAGATGAATGGGATTGAGATTCGTGCTTTTGGGCTTCAGTACGCCCCTTTAGGTGATATGAAGACTTTTGGGACTTATAGAATGGAAGGGACTACTGCTTTTAGTTCAAAACTCATTGAGGCTGAAGAGGTTACCACGTATAGCGACTGGACTCGTATCCATGACCCCAATTCTAGTGGCCATAAGCCTGTTCCCGGGAAAGTTTTTGCTCATATTGGTATTATAAAGAAACAAAAAGAGCTTCGATTAAAAATTAAACTTGCTCAATACGATTTAAAGGATAAGTTGTTTTTTACTTTATTTATCAAAGCTGATGAAGCTATAGTAGATGGTAGTCAAGTGTTTGAAAGGCGAGTGTTAAATAAATATTTGGGTCAAAGTAAATCTATCGCTTTTACTCACCAAAAAAGCAGTTTGACTCTCGATGGGTGTCATGATGAAGAAATGCAACTGATTCCTCTTGAAGGGTGTAGCCATTTTTGGGGTGCCGATTATATGGTTTGTTATGAACTTAGTTCGATAGATAAAGAATATATGTGGATTATAAACACGAGTAATTAAAAATTTTAATTGTCACGTCTATTATACTTGTGTTATATTGCGTGTTCAATTATAATTTACTGCAATTAGTGAGGAATTAATGACCTTTCGAAGAATGTTATTAGTAATGGTTGTTTTAATGGGTGCTTTCATAGGTGTAAAAGCTTTCAAAAAACGCAGTACTAGTCAAAGCGATGTCAAACAACCAGAAGTAGAACAAGTGGCAACAAAAGTTGTTGAGCCTACTCCTGTTATAGTAGAAAGTGAGCCATTGATTAAGAAAGAGATATCTGTAAGTAGCGACAACTCCGAAGAAGTAAACTTGATAGATCGATTATTTACAACGGGTCATGATAAGCTACCTATTGTAGAAACTGTTTCGTATTCAAGTAGAGTTCCATGGTTAAAGGGGAGGCCAGCTTGGATTGCTGATTACGCATCACACTTTGCTACTTCAAGGCATTTTATAGCTCGTAGTCTAAATAAAAAAGCAGATTACTACACTCAAAAAGTCTCTTCTGGGGATAGATTTAATGTTTTAAATCCAGATAAGATGTTTAACTTTTACCTACTAGTAGATTTGAAAGAATCAAAGATGTGGTTTTACTATGTTGATGCTGAAAGTGCTGAAAAAACGTTGTTAAAGACTTATAAAGTAGGTCTTGGGGTTTTAACTAATGATACAAGTTTGACTCCAACTGGAGCCTATTTATTAGGAGAAAAAGTGGCTACTTATAAACCTGGAATGCTAGGGTATTTCCAAAGTGAAAAAGTAGAGATGATTAATGTATTTGGAACTAGATGGCTCCCGTTTGAATCTGAAATTGCTGATTGTTCAGACAGTGCCAAAGGGTATGGCATACATGGGCTACCTATTAGATTAGATGAAAGTAATAATGAGCTAAAAGAAGAGACTCACCTTTTAGGTCAGTATGCTAGCGATGGATGTATTAGACTAAAGCAAGAAGATGTAGAAGAGTTATTCAGCATTGTTATTTCCAGACCAACAATTGTTGAAATCGTAAAAGATTCTAAAGAAATAAGAGCTGATAACAAAAAAATACCGCAATTAATTGCGTATGGAAAAGATTGAGGTTAAGAAAATGGGACACACTTTAAATCATGAAAAACAGATTCAAGATTTTGAAGACACCCTGGATAAGCTAAAAATACATCAAAAAGATGTGGCCACTCCGGACAAACAAGAGGTGGCACTTTTAGAAAAAAAGTTGATGGATCTTAAAAAGAAGGTTTATTCAGCGCTTACTCCATGGGAGAGAGTGGCTATTTCTCGCCATCCAAACCGCCCTCATTCTCTGGACTATATTAAGATGATATGCTCGTCGTTTGAAGAAGTATATGGAGATAGACTCTATCGTGACGATTCAGCCATTATTGGTGGACTTGGAATTATTGGTGGAGAAAAGTTTATCATCATAGCTCAAGAAAAAGGGCATGATACAGAATCAAGATTGCGTCGCAACTTTGGAATGCCACATCCTGAAGGTTATCGTAAGGCTCAACGTTTAATGAAGATGGCAGAGAAATTCAACTTACCAGTGCTGTGTTTAGTTGATACTCCGGGAGCTCATCCAGGTTTAGAGGCTGAAGAAAGAGGTCAAGGGAGAGCGATTGCAGATAATTTATTTGTTATGGCCAGATTAAAGACTCCTATTATAGTTGCGATTATTGGCGAAGGGTGCTCTGGTGGGGCGCTTGGCATTGGTATTGGTGATAGAGTTGCAATGTTTGAGCATTCATATTATTCTGTGATTTCACCAGAAGGGTGCGCGTCAATATTATGGAAAGATTCTTCCATGAAAGAAAGAGCTGCTGAAGCTTTAAAAATGCATGCTGAAGACTTACTACATCTTGGTGTTGTTGACGCTATGATTAAAGAGCCTCTAGGTGGAGCTCATCATGAGCATCAAACGGCTGCTAATAATTTAAAGGAATATATTCTTTCCAGTTTAGTTAACATTAAAGCTTTAACGACTGATCAGATGTTAGAAGAGCGCTACAATCGCTTCAGAAGATTAGGTGAATTCCAAGAGCTCTAATCAAAGCAAGCAGGCGATGAAGGAATAAACCCCCAAGTTGTATCTTAAGCTTCTTAGAGACTATCCGTTTAGTCAGCCAGTTCCCGAGCATTCACGGATTCTTTTTTAATCTGCGTTTTTTGATGCAACAACTTTAACGTCTCTTTTGCCACTACATTATGATCTATTATAGGTAGTGGATAGGTTTGATCCAAAATAACCCCGGCTTTTTTGAGCACTTCTTTGGGAGCTTTCCATGGCGCATGCATATATTTGACAGGTAGGTTCTTAAGTTCTGGTATCCATCTCTTGATATATTCACATTTTGGATCGTGATGTTTAGACTCTTTCTCAGGACTAAACGCGCAATAATAGGGAAGGGTTGTCGATTCATTCCATGCCATAAGTTGCCAATTATAGGCATTAGATGCAATGTCGGCATCAAATAGGTTTTTCAAGTACCATTTTTGCCCTTCTTGCCAATGAATTTTTAAATCTTGTAGTAAGAATGTCGCGGCTATTATCCTCGCGCGACTATGGCACCATCCCATTGACATAAGTTGTCTCATTGCAGCATCAACTATAGGATAACCTGTCATCCCTTGTTTCCAGGCATTAAAGTAGTGTTGGTTTTCGGCCCAAGGGAAGTTATTGAGCTCATCTCTAATAGGTGAAGTCTCCATTTCAGGTCTATGGTATAGCATATATTGAGAGTATTCTCTTGTTGCTATGTCCTTAATAAAGCACTCTACCGCTTTACTAGCATTCTTTTCTTTGCTCTTTTCTATCCATTTGTTGCCTTCCTCAAGAATTTGCCATGGGCTCACTTCGCCAAAATGAAGATGGCAAGATAGTTTGGAGCTGCAATCAGTTCCAGGATACACCTTGTCTTTAGGATAATGTTTCGCATTGTATTTATAAAATTCACGTACCCTTTTTATGGCGCTCGCTTCTCCAGCTTTCCAGTATTTAGAAAAATACTCCTTCCAATGGTAGCTAGTAAGTAAAGCTAAGTCTTCAATATCTAGGCATGGTATAGAATATGGATGAGGCTTTGCTTTAGGAAATGAGCATATTGGTTTAGGGTTGCATTGTTTATTAAGCGCATTCCAATATGCAAGAAAGTCGGTGTAATAGCTGCCATTATCTTCTAATATATGATCAGGATCAATAAATACATTTCCATGGTAACGGTGACAATGTATATTATTCTCTTCTAATAAATAGCTGACTCGTTGGTCGGCATCTCGCGTATAACTATCATAGCACTCATTATAATATACTGATTGTGGCTTGCCATAACTCAATATTTTTTTGAAAACCTCTGTAGAAGATCCTTTCATGATCAATAGTTTGAAGTTTTTGGCATCGAGTGATTCTTTTAAACTTAATAATGAATGGTGCAGCCATACGTTATGCGCATCCCCGTTTTTATACGGGCTATTTTCATCATGAGTATATAGTAATAAGACGGGATAGCCACTTTTACATGCATCATGAAGGGCAGGGTTGTCTTTAAGCCTAAGGTCTTGGCGAAACCAGTGAATTACGTATGACATGGCACTCTCTTCTCTTGATTTTGTTAAAACTTACTCTATAGCTAATTTTGTAAATTATTGAAACTAAAAGAGTTGTGCACTTTATAAGTCACTTAGGGTTAGTGACTTATTTTTTTATTACTTAGTATTGTTAAAAGTTTATCTATGGTAGAATACTTACATAAAATTAATATTTTTAATAAAAAATGGAAGTAATATGGCATCATCATTAAGTGGGGCAAGAGTAGAAAGAGGGGGAGCGGTTACTCCACCAGAAAGCAGGCAACCTACGGCTCAAAGTTCAATTAGAAAAAGAAAAAATTCAGGCTATTATATCAAAGCTTATATTAGGTGCAGGCTTTCAGAATTAGGGCTTTCTGTTTCAAAATTAGCTTTACATCAAATTTCAAGAATGTGTGCGGATAATTTGCAAGAACGAACGGGGAGAAAGCCTGTCGTTTCAAAAGAAAAGCATATAATTCCGAATTTTTGTCTGAAAACAGGAAAGGAAGTTCCCTTGGAGATCTATAAAGAGGCTCACGCATTGATCATGGCAGAAGCAACCTCCTCATTATGAGTGCCTTAACTTCTTGTTCAGAGAGGGCTTGAGTAATTGATGTCGAGTGTGTTACAATTTTGCAAAATTTGCAAATGACTCAATATGAAATTACTCTTAAAAGCTGCTATTAGAGCCAAAGATCACATCATGTGGCTGATTTTCATGCTCATATCACTAGTGATACTAACGTTGGCTTCACAAGCTGAGATGTTATCGCTTGGTGTGATGACGAGCTCTGGAGCCGATTTTTTCACCCTTTTTCAAGAGAAAAAAGAAGATGGGTCGACAGATAAACTCTCTCGTCACCAAGTAGAAGTGAAGTGGGATGATATATCGAAAGGTAAGGCTGATATCACTCGAGAAGATGCTGCTAAATATTTGAGTAAAAATGATACCAATCCTCTTGGTAGACTCTTACAGAAAATCAAATCTAAGGTGAAAATTGAACGAGGGCGAATCCATATTTTGGTCTTAGTAATCATCGCCGTGGCTCTATTTAAGGCTTCATTTCTCTTTATTAGCCGATATACCACTCAAGTTTTGTCAATAAAAATCTCTCAGCGCCTTAGGCAGGACTATTTTGAACATATTCAAAGCCTCCCTATGAGTTTTTATCAAGAATATAACATTGGATCTCTTTCATCGCGAGTGGCTGGAGATGCTACTCAAATAGCACGTTCTTTAAATGCTTGTGTAACTAACTATGTTGTCACCCCATTTACTGCGATTACCTCTTTAGTAGCTTGTTTTTACTTCTCTTGGCAGCTCTCTTTGGTTGTCTTTGTTGCTCTGCCTCTTATCATTTTACCGATCATTATGATCACTAAAAAAGTGAGAAGTATTACAAGGC
This sequence comes from Candidatus Amphrikana amoebophyrae, assembly GCA_030408475.1. Lineage (GTDB taxonomy): Bacteria > Chlamydiota > Chlamydiia > Chlamydiales > JACRBE01 > Amphritriteisimkania > Amphritriteisimkania amoebophyrae. Next base: position 20,538 of record JAUHQG010000059.1, on the reverse strand, counting down.
AATTGCAAAAGAACCAAGAAAATTTTTCATCCGTTTTAATCGATTTTTTATCAGGCATTCAAACAGTTAAAATTTTCGCTATGGAGCTTTTTTCACTCAAAAAATATAAAGAGCAAAATGATCAAATGGCTCACCTTGAGCAAAAAACTGCAAAATACGATTTGATGGTGCGACCGATTTTGCACACAATAACAACTTTTTGCCTTGCAGCTGTTTTAATTTTTGGCCTCTATATCTTAAAGCTAACGATTGCTGAACTTATAGTTTTTTGTGGGTTTTTGAATCTGTTTTATGAGCCTGTCAAGAAATTTGCTGATGAAAACACCGTTGTTCAAAAAGGGATCGTAGCAGCTGAAAGACTTTACGAAGTGCTTAATATAAAGCCTCAAATCGAAGATGATAGAGATGCTATTCCATTAACAGAATTTAAAGAAAAAATTGAATTCGATCGCGTGTGGTTTAGTTATGAAGAGAAGTGGATTTTAAAAGATGTGAGCTTCACTGTCAATAAGGGTGAAACGGTTGCAATTGTCGGCCCTACTGGATCGGGTAAGTCAACCATCTTACAACTTTTGCCAAGGCTTTACGAAGTTCAAAAAGGTGAAATTAGAATTGATGGTGAAAATATTGACACTTATACTAAAGAATCTTTGAGAAACAATATTTCATTTGTTCCGCAAAAGCCGTTTTTATTTTATGACACTGTTAAAGAGAATATCGCTTACGGTCAAAAGTTTCCAATGGAGAGAATTATTGATGCGGCTAAAAAGGCGCATGCTCACGATTTTATTCATGAGCTGCCTCACACTTACGATACTCATTTAGCTGAAACGGGTAAGAATCTATCTGGTGGGCAACAACAAAGACTGGCAGTCGCAAGAGCATTAGCTAAGCAAGCTCCAATTCTTATTTTAGATGAGGCTACATCTTCTCTCGACTCTTTAAGTGAAGATAAGATTAAAAGTGCTATAGTTGGTCTTCATCACAGTGTGACCCAAATTATTGTAGCGCACAGACTGACCACCATTGAACATGCTGATCGCATTTTGTTTATTGAAGAGGGGGTCAAAATTGCTGAAGGAACTAAAGATGAACTCTTAAAAACTTGCCCAGAGTTTAAGTTGCTTTGGGATATGCATTTTAAAACATCGAAAGTAAAAGACAAAGGCAAAATTAAACCTGAAAAAGTGTTAACTTAGTTTGCAACAGTTGCAAATCAGGTTGAAAAAAAGAGGCTTACTATGACAGATTCTCCTAAGTGTCCTAAATGTGGATTTGAATATACATATCAAAGTGGTAATTTCTATGTTTGTCCAGAATGTGCTTACGAATGGTCAGCTGAAACTGAGGTAAGAGAGGAAGGGTTTATTGTCAAAGACGCAAATGGTCAAATCTTAAACGATGGTGATAATGTCACTGTTGTGAAAGACATTAAAGTGAAGGGTTCTTCTACTCCAATGAAAGTGGGTCTCAAGATTAAAGGGATTCGCTTAGTAGACGGTCCTGATGGTCATAATATTGAAGTTAAAGCAAAGGGCTTTGGTCAATTATATCTCAAATCACAACTAGTTAAGAAAAGCACTTGAGTTTTAGGCATTAGTTAAAAGGCCAAGTTTCTCGAGTGAATCTTTTAAGTTTTCGTTATCAGCTTTGTCTAATGCACCTGATCCTGCGAGCCATTTCAGGTAATTGGAGGGGAGTTTTTTAAGCGGTTTTCCCTTATGCTTACCAAAAGGCATAGAAAAAATTTCTTCGCTAATTTTCTGACTCATACACTCCATCACTTGTTCAACGGTAAGATCTCCAATCATGAGGGTGAAAATCTTATGCAACATATAAACATCATCTAAGGCTCTATGGGCGTTATTTTTTTCAAAACCAAACACTTCTCTTAAGTATTGGAGGGAGTGTCGAGGGAGGTCGGGACGATATTTGCGTGACCATTTCAAAGTGTCAATAGTTTCAACATGGGGCATTTCCATATTCGAGCGTTTACACTCTTCATTGAGAAAGTGGATATCAAAGTTATCATTGTTATGAGCGATTAAAACGCCGTCATCGCCGCAAAATTCGAAAAATGCTTTCCCTACTTCGCTCCATGAGGGGGCATCTTTTACCATTTCAGTGGTAATGCCTGTGATTTGAGTAGATTCCTCAGGAATAGGCACCCCAGGATTAACAAAAGAGCAGTAAGTTTTATCATGGGTGGCATCGTAGACTGCAATTTCGATTATTCGATCGCGTTCTGCTTTTACACCGGTTGTTTCAGTGTCGTAGTAAAGAGCTCTTTTCATGTCATGTCCTATTTTCCAAACTACTATAGCCCACTCACTATTGTCTTGTCAAATAGTCTCATGATCTGTAAGCTATTTCCGAATTTAAACGAGGAAAGTATGTCCACAGCAACTTCTAAAGCTTTATTACAGTTATCAAGATATGATGACACTCCAGACCGTGAAGATGAAGAGTTGTTTGATCTATTCAGATGCCCCTTTTCACCTTCAAAGCAGATTTCTTTGAGTCCGAAGTCGATGAGAAAAAAAATGGGGGGGGGGAAGGTTTGTCTCTGCTGCCTTTGCTTCTGATATAAGATCTGATGACAAATTTACATCAAGTTTGCGAATAATAAGCCCCTCTGTTTCGCAGTGCACCGTCCCTTCTGTAAAATTTATGAAACAAAGGGCTGAGTATTACGCAACCAAGTATGGAATAAACATACATGTCGTTAAAATTGATGCTGTATCTGTAGTTATAAAGTCTATTGTGATGGGCGATAGTTCAAAAAGTGAAGTAGTAATTGTGTATAGAGATGGCACTTATCACGCTTCACCTATCCTGATTCATAAGAGTTTAACGAAAGAAGCGTGGACGATTGCTATCATGGACTGTGCAGATTCCGAAATCATGTGCAAAGATGTGCTTACCAACCTTTCAGGGTCGATCCCGGATGGGGTTAATGTCATGATTTCAAAAGGGGCCAGGTTAGCGGATAGTTATTCTTGCAGAGTAGAGAGCTTGATGCTAGGTAAATATGCCCTTTTGTGGGCAAAGAATAAAGGTGATTGTCATTTACCAGATCTATTAAAAAATAGTGCTAAAGAGATTGAGAGTTATTGTAGACCTGTATTAGTTTTTTGTGTGCCAAGAACTTGGGCTGTCGGTGCTCAAGTGGTTTCTCGCTTACCAATTCCAGAAGGAATGAAAGGTGATATAGTCAATCATAAAGGTGAAACTTTTGAGGATTGGAAAAAGCGTCATCATTATAAAGCGAGAGTGAAAGTTGAAATTGTCAATTGTCGTACAAAAGAAAGGATATCTCGAGAATATGATAAAGACCAAATGAGGTTGCATTTGGTATACAAAGTTAGTGGTTTTGTTAAAGAGTCTTCAAATTTAACTTTTGTTAGGTTTGACTAAAATTAACAATATCTTTACTGTTAAAATCGTATGAAATGGTTTTTGATTCTTACAACTTTTGCTACTTGCTCTCTTTTTGGAGATGAAGTTATGGGTGTCTTCTTCTCTTCAGAAGGAGCGATTAGTCCTAAATTGGTTGAATTAATCGACCAAGAAAAAGAGTCGATACATGGAGCTGTTTATCATTTCACTGACCCTAAAGTGGCGACTGCTTTAATTGCGGCTAAAAAGCGGGGCGTTAAAGTTGAGCTCATCACTCATAAAGGGAAGCTCTCAAAAGCTCTCGATGATATGAAAAAAGGTGGTGTCGAGGTCTCAATTGGAAAATTATCCAATAAAAGAGGTTTAATGCATCACAAATTTTTATTATTTAAAAACAATAAAGACAATTGTTCTTTAGTTTGGACTGGTTCATATAATATAACTAAATCCGGATCTAATAGCAACTTTGAAAATGTTGTTATATTAAAAGGTGAGTCAACTTTTCAAAAATATTGGCAAGAATTCACATCAATACCTAAATGAGCTTTGATTTTTTTCACATAGATACTATATGATGGTAAAGTGAGATAACGGGTAGGCTATGACGAAAATTGAATATAATATGTTTGAAAGTGATAACGGCAAACTTCTAAAGAAGTTAGGCGTTGATCATCTCAAAGCGGCACTTACTAAAATGCTTTTAATTCGCAACTTTGACACGCGATCAGAAGCTGCATATCAACAAGGTAAAATTGGCGGATTCTTCCACTCCACTGTTGGGCAAGAAGCTGTTGGAACTGCTGCCGTTGATGCGCTTGGCTTAGATCATTGGTACTCTACTACATATAGATGTCACGGTTTAGCTATTTTACACGAGGAGCCGATTAATGAGTTAATGGCAGAGCTTTATGGGAGATCAACCGGTAATGCAGGGGGTCGTGGCGGCTCGATGCACTTTTACTCGGATAAGTTACTAGGTGGTTTTGGTATTGTGGGTGGTCATTTGCCAGTTGTTGCAGGCGCAGCTTTTTCAATTAAATATCAAAAACAAGAAGGTAAAATTTCTATTGGCTTTTTAGGTGATGGAGCGTCTGTTCAAGGCACATTTCATGAGTCACTTAATTTAGCAACTCTATGGGATTTGCCTGCTGTTTATGTTATTGAGAACAATCAATGGGGCATGGGAACGGCAGTTTCAAGAGCAGTTTGTAACCAACCTATTGCCGAGTCCTTTGCTAAAGCGTATGGAGTTGATAGCTACACTTTAAATGGGATGGACTATCTCAATTGTTACGCTGGATTTAAACAAATTCTAGCGGATGTTTTAAAAAAGAAAAAACCTGTTATTGTTGAAGTTTTAACAGAACGGTATAAAGGGCATTCAGTTTCTGATCCAGGTCTTTACCGTTCAAAAGAAGATCTTGAAAATGCTATGAAACGCGATTCGATACATAAATTGGCAGCAGAGATGATAGCAGCGAAAATGATTAAGCAAGAGCAAGTAGATGAGATTAATAAAGCTCAAAAGAAAATTGTGATTGATGCAATGAAATTTGCAGATGAATCACCTTTTCCTGATCCCATGTCATTAGAAGAAGGAGTTTACGCATAATGCCAGAAATAGAAATGCGAGAAGCTCTTAGACAGGCGATTGATGAAGAAATGACGCGCGATGAAAAAGTGTTTGTATTAGGCGAAGAAGTGGCCGAGTATAATGGCGCTTATAAAATCACTAAAGGGATGCTTGAGAAATGGGGTCCTGAAAGAATTTGCGATACTCCTATTACTGAAGCTGGATTTTCAGGTTTAGCTATAGGCGCTGCTATGACAGGGTTACGTCCTATTGTAGAGTTCATGAGTTTTAATTTTTCATTTGTAGCGGCTGATCAATTAATTTCAAATGCATCAAAAATGTACTACATGTCTAACGGACGGTTTCAAGTACCGATTGTTTTTCGTGGCTGTAACGGAGCTGCCGCTCAAGTTTCTTGCCAACACTCTCACTGCGTTGAAGCGCTGTATGGAAATATTCCTGGCTTTATTATCATAGCGCCTTCTAATCCGTATGATGCTAAAGGTCTTTTAAAAGCTGCCATCAGAGATAATAACCCTGTGTTATTTTTAGAAAGTGAATTGCAATATGGTAATAAAGGTGAAGTTCCTGAAGGTGAATATTTGATTGAAATAGGTAAAGGTAAAATTGTTCGAGAAGGATCTGATATTACTTTGGTTTCTTATTCACGTATGATGGATTTTTGTATTGAAGCTGCGGCTCACCTTGCTAAAGAAGGGATTAAAGTTGAAGTGATCGATATTCGGACAGTCAAACCGTTAGATATGCCAATGATAGCAACTTCAGTTAAAAAGACAAATCGGTGTGTCGTAGTTGAAGAAGGGCATCTATTTGCAGGCATTGGCTCTGAAATTGGTTTTCAGATCATGGAGCATTGCTTTGATTTCTTGGATGCTCCAGTGAAAAGAGTATGCCAAAGAGAAACCCCAATGCCATACGCCAAAAATTTAGAAGCAGAAACCATGCCAAATAGACGTCGCATTATAGATGCGATACGTGAAACGATGAAATAACGGAGCTTTTTTATGCCATTTACAGTGACTATGCCAAAACTCTCGCCCACAATGGAAAGTGGTAATATCGTCAAATGGCATAAATCAGAAGGCGATAAGATTAATGAAGGCGATTTACTTATTGAAGTAGCAACAGACAAAGCTACAGTTGAGTACAATGCTTTGGATGAAGGGTTTTTGCGCAAAATAGTAGTGCCTGAGGGGACAGATGCAGTAGTAAATCAACCTGTTGCTATCATGACTGAAACTTTAGATGAATCAATTGAAGGGTATGAGCCAGAATCAGTAGTGGTTGCAAAGGCTCCTGAAATTAATGAATCGACAAAAAAGCAAGAGCAAGTAGAAACGACGACTCAAAAAGCAAAGCCAACTAGTGGTAGTTCTATGGCAGAACCTATTTTTCAGCCGATGCCTCCACTTGAAAATTACCAATTTGAATTCCCTACGGGAATGAACAATGAGCGCATATTAGCATCTCCAGCGGCAAAAAAAATAGCTTCGGATCAAAACATTGACCTAACTACTATAAAAGGTTCGGGTCCTAATGGCCGAATCGTGATGCGGGATTTAGAGGGCAAGACAGGTGGTCAAGTCGCTTTTCATTCAAGAGAATTACCTATGCAAGCGCCAGGTTCATTTGATGAAATTCCTATGACACCTATGCGCAAGATGATCGCCAAAAGGCTTCAAGAGTCAAAAAGCTTTATTCCTCATTTTTATGTTAATGACGATATTTTAGTCGATTCTTTAGTGGAAGCAAGAGAGCAATTGAAAGAGTTTGGAGTGAAGGTTACCTATAACGACTTGATTATTCGCGCTGTGGCTCTTGCTCTTAAAGAGCACCCTGTTATTAACAGTGGATATGACAATCAAAAAGGGGTGATAGTACAATATAAGAGCGTTGACATTGCTGTAGCGGTGAGTGTTGGCGGCGGATTGATCACTCCTATTTTACGTCATACTGATTATAAAAATGTGAGTCAGATTTCTCAAGAAGTGAAACAATTGGTGGGATTGGCTAAAGCGCAAAAACTAGCTCCTGAGCAATATCAAGGGGGTAGTTTTACTATTTCTAATTTGGGTATGTTTGGAATTCAAGACTTTTGTGCCATTATAAATCCTCCTCAAGCGGCTATATTAGCAGTAGGGGGGATCAATGATCAACCCGTTGTTAAAAACGGACAAATTGTAGCAGGTAAAGTTTTGAAAGTGACACTTTCCGCTGATCATAGAGTGATTGATGGTGCGGAAGGGGCAGCATTTTTAGTTACACTTAAAAAGTACTTGGAAAGCCCAGCAACATTACTAATCTAATTCAATCTATTTTAGTTTGTATAAAAACCAAATTTTGTTATACTAGCGACTAATGTCTAATTTTAGCCTTTTGGGAGGCCAAAGCGATGAAAAAGTGGTTATTTGCTGGAGCAACATTTCTAATGAGTATGCAAGCATTTGGTTATCAGGCGCTTGCGCCGATAGATCAAACAGCAAGAGAAATTAATGATATTCTTAATTCGCGAGAAGTAAGAGAAAGCTTTCCAAATGGGGTGCGAGCCATTGTGCAGACGCCAGGTGGGTTTGATGTATCGTCTGATCTTGGAGTATTACATGTTGATGTCTTGAGGTTTGGACCTGAGAAGTACGGCCCAGTACAATATAAGTTGCGATTTCATGAGATGGACCGTACAATTCCCGATAACTTTGGCTAAAGTCTTAATCTTTAGTCACTTGCTCTAAGTTATTATTATTTGTAGACCATTAATAATCAAGGGCTTACTCTTTTGCACAACTAATTACAATGTGTTATAATAAATTTGAAATAAGTTTAAAAAAGAGTAATATTTTGAATACTACAGTGCTTACAGATGAGGCGCTAGGAAAAAGTTGTCGGCATCAAAGTCATATAGGTAGAAGTGGTGTTAACTCATCAGCGACGTCTAATAATGTGACTACAACAGTGACTGACTATGCTTCGCATCTCGTTGATTGCGATAAATCTCATGCTAAACAGTCTAAGAAAGCGAATTTGGCCAAGTGGTTAGTTGGAGCAGCTATTGTGTTATTAGTAGCTGCCATTATACTAACTGGCTGGGGAGCTGCTGTTTTAGCGGGCGCACATGTGGTAATCTCTATAGCCGTTATTTTGAAATTCATAGGATCAACTTCAGTAGTTGCAAAAGTTGCGGCATATGCTGCAGTAGCAATACCGACAGCTTTAGCCGCAGTGGGTGGCTACATGATCAACAATTGGTGTCGCAGTGAAGCGAAGAATGTAGATTTGGCTTTGAATGGGATGCAGACGGCTAATACAAGAAAGTATGGTAGCATTCAGGCTAGAAGTGCTGATCAGATCCAAACCTCTATGATGTCAATTAATACTTCATATGAAATTGCTATTGATTTAGAAGCTTACATGCCAGGCAATACTCGCGCTTCTTATATGAATGACTATCTATTGGCTTTATCTAAAGTTGATGATAGCACTATCAAAGAGATATTAGAAAGGGGGTTAAAATCACCTCAAGCAAGAGATCATGCTCAGAATTTATTAGACCGTATTAATAACTTAAATAAGTCTAATAATGATTTTAAAAATGCAGTTAAAGATGCTTTAATATCAATTACCACAGATAAAGGTTGGGAATCATTATCTGGAATAGAGAAAAAATAATAAGGAAGTAAACAATGGCCACACATAAATTGTGTGGAGGGGATTTAACAAGACCATTACTAGAACATAGTAATCTTGATGCAGTAAAACCTGGGTCATCTAGAGTTACTTATTTATCTGATTCAGAAGTCTCTGGTGCAGAGCCAAAGTCATCAATCAATTGGAAAAAAGTAGCAAAAGTCGCCTTAATTGTCCTTGCTGTTTTAGCTTTTATTGCTTTGAATGTCGTCACTTTTGGTTCCGTTTTTCATGTTGGTTTGGCCGTTTCTATTATTTCAACTGTTGCTGCTAAAAAAATCTTAATTGGTGAAGGAGTTGCCATCGGGATATCTATGATCTTAGTAGCGCGTAATCAATTTAAGAAAGCGATGCGTAACTACTCAATCTCTAAAGCAGATATTAAAATTCTAAATAATCCAGATCACCAAAAGCATGCTGAAGTTAAAGAAAAATACTTTGAGCGCCTTTTAGGAGGAATGTGGCGAATTGGCATTTGGGAGCTTGAAGCTAAAGAGTTAGGAGGGAAAGAGCCTTCTCAGTGTATTCGTAAGATGCTATGGAGTAGAGATCTTCGAGTTGCTTTTTTGAAAAAAATTGAAGACGAAGGTCGCTGGCCTGCACTCTCTTGCCTGGATATTGAAACTTTAGATGTGGGAGATAAATCAAGACGAATTGAAGACCTGCAACTAGCCCATTTACATAATAAAGATGGAAGTTTGCTAAAAGTTGGCGACATTGAAGATTTGCCAGAAAAGCTAGCTGTAAGAGTGCTAAGAGATGGAAAGTTCAGGGTGAGAATAGGGGAGAGTTCCAAAGAGATAAAACAGAAGTTATCCATGTTAGTGGGGTGCATGAAAAAGGCAGGTTATAAATTAGATTTTGATGTTACCAATAAAGAAGAGTTGACCCGCTTTTTACATATTAAAGAAGCGGAAGCGCAAGTTAAAAGAGAAAAACAAGGAAAACCTGAAGCAGAAGTTGAAGCACTAGTTGAAAGTGTAGAATTAGTAAAACAGCTGTCCGAGGCTTATGGCAAAGCTTTAGAAAGAGAAGATAGAAAGGAATCTGAATTAGAGGTGGCAGATAAAGAACCATTGACCTCTGTGCAAGTAGAAACGGCAAGAAAACCAAGTGGATTAAGAGAGACTGTTTTAGAAGAAAGCGCAGCGAAGTTTACTCAAGAGGATGTAATATGGGCACATGCTATATTTCAGCAGTGGATAACTGCAGCTCGAGCAATGGAACCTGGAATTGAGCTCACCCCAGAAATATGTTCTCAGTTATATGTAGCAATAGCTGTTGAGCAAAGTCCTGAAGTTGCAGATGCTTTTTTAGCTCAAGTGCTCAAAGGTCGCTTAAGACAACAAGCTAGAGTTGAGATTATTGACTTTTTTAATGCAAAGCTTGAGACGGCTTCTGCCAAAGAGATCACTAATCATTTATGGGGCTTATTCGACATAACCTTATAACTGATTGATAATTAATTACATATGCAAATCAAGGCGCTGTAAATTAAGTTCGTAAGTCATTTATGTTAAGTGGTTTGAAAACTTAAATAATAGAGCAAAATAATTCAAAAATATGTTATAATAGAGTTTGGATAATAATAGATAATAGTTCCGGGGGGAATCATGGCTATCACACCAGCACCAGCACCAGCACCAGCATGTGGTGAAGTACATAATGATCGAACTCGAAGTGGAAGTGATGTCTCGCAGGAGAGTGGGTCTGAAGCAAAACAAGCTAAATCTAGCTGTGGAAAGACAATTTGTAAAGTTATAAAGTATGCCTTAATAGGGTTAGCTATTGCTGCTTTTGTAGCATTAAATGTGGTTACTTTTGGAGCGGTATTTCATGTCGCTTTAGCGGTAACAGTGATTCATCTTGCTTTAGCATCAGGAGTCGCAGCAAAGGTGATTGGGATAGCTAAAATAGCATTACCCGTCGCTGATGGTGCTATTATTTTAGGTGTAGCAGCATATAAGGCAAGACAAGCAAGTCGCAATCTTAAATTAACTCCAGAGCAAAAACAGCATTTTACTTTATCAAACCAAAATAACCCAAAAAGTAAAGCTTTTAGAGAACAATATTTTGAGCGTTTGGTTAGTCGAGAGTTTTGGTCTTATAGTGCGAGTGATTTAGAAGGAAGAAATCCTCAAGAGGCTATATTTACAATACTAGGGCAACATGGTGCACATCAGTTTTTGGAATATTTAAAAGATAAACAATATTATGGGGTTATGCCTTATATAGACTTATCGGTATTTACAGAGGGCATGACTAAAGAAGATAAATTGAAATGGGAAACATTTCAACTAAATGCATTAACAGTTAGTGAGAATGGATCCTCAGTCACAATGCTTTGTGAGTTACATGATGATTTATTTCTTAGAATGATAAATCAAAATACCATGTATGTTAGAGATTTTAATTTGCCTGGGGCTAGTGGAAGGGCCGGAATAGTGAATACGCCAAATAATAACAGAATTGTAACTCAAGAATTAGTGAATCGGGCTATAAAGGCTATAGGACATGATGGTAAAGTAGACTGTTCTAATACAAAGGAGTTGAATACATTTATGACGATACTTGAATCTAATCTAAAAGCCTCTAAATATAGAACTGCGATATTAAAGCTAAATCCTAATTGATTATAGCCACTTGCGCTTTTGGAACATCCGAAATGCCAGTATCGATATCACTACTATGAAAATCATTATATAAATAAAGGCCATAGGGCTCTTACTTATCGGTAAATCTACGTTCATTCCATATAAAGACGCTACCATCGTCGGTATGTTCAAGATAATCGTCAGCGCTGTTAATAACTTGATCGTCTTATTTAACTGATTCGTAAAGATAATTTGATACGAATCTCTTAAAGATCTTATCGTTCTCAATATCACTGTACAAAGTTCTTCTGATTGCATCGAGGCATTGAGCAAATCTTCTAGCAAATCTTGGTCTTCTTCATGCAAAAAGGTGTAGCGTCCACTCGATATCGCTTGATAGACACTTCGAAGCGGAAGTAGCGATGAGAGATATTGATTGAGATTTTCTTCTGATATCGTAAGCGAGGTTATGTCTTCACTCTCTACGTCGTTAATCCCTTTCTCCTTTTGTAAAACATTCGATCTTATCTTCTTAATCTCAATCGTAAATTCTTGTGTAATGCGAAGTAACATGTGTATTAGTAGCTTGGATGTGCTCGCTGTGGATATTTTGGGTCTTTGTGATACAAATCGATCTATTAGATTACTTCTGTGAGGGCAAACAGTAATGAAATAGTCTTTTGTTAGGATAATAGTTAGCGTTGTCGTTTGAAGACCAACCTCTTGCGTTGATGGGTGGCGAGTGAAGATAAGAATATTTTGATTGAGGCGCTCTATTCGGGGAATTTCATATTTATCAAGGCAATCATGAATATCACTATATTCACAGTCAATGTACTTTGCTAGCTTCATTACATCAGATGTGGTGGCTGAATCTACATGTATCCAGCATCCTGCCGTAGGCTCGTCTATTGTGTGGAAAGTTTCGTCTTCTTCTTCTTTATAGTAGATTGTAATCATACGGCCTCTTCAATTTCATTCTTTGCTATCGCAGATACATTCTAGATGTTCAAGAGATATCAGATTTTAGTTCTTTTAATTCTTTCTCAAGTTTTTTTAGCCGGTCAACATATGAGCCGATCTTTCTGAGGTGAACTTGTTGTTTGTTAAATTCAACCATGGGCATTACAGGGCTTCCGCCATATGCTCCACGCTCTTTTACGTTTTTACTTATGCCGCCCCTAGTTGCGATCATCACTCCGTCGCCAATTTCAACATGACCAACAATACCAACTTGTCCACCCATCATAACATGGCGTCCAGTCTTAGAAGAACCAGCTATTCCAGTTTGAGAAACAATTATATTGTGTTCTCCAACTTTAACGTTGTGTCCAATTTGAACTAAATTATCAATTTTAGTCCCTTTTCCAATTCGAGTAGATTTGAATCGTCCTCGATCAATGGTTGTGTTAGCTCCAATCTCAACGTCGTCTTCTATTACCACATTGCCAATTTGTTGCAATTTGGTGTGTTTTCCTTGAGCATCTGTTAAATATCCATAACCACATGAGCCAATTATAGCTCCAGGTTGTAATATAACCCGATTGCCAATTTCACATCTTTCTCTAATGACAACGCCAGGATAAAACAGGCAATCTTCACCAATAATGCAGCTAGGTCCAATATAGACATTAGCATAAATTAAGGTCCCTTTTTTAATCGTGACGTCTCCATCAATGACTGAGTTGGGACCTATATGAACTCCCTCTTCAATAGTAGAAGAGGGGTCGATGACAGCTGTAGGATGAATACCCGTAAAACTAGTATCATTTTCTAGCTTGTCAATCATAGCTTCAGCGATAATCTGAAAAGCTTCAGAAGGATTAGCACTTTTAAGGTAATTTTTACCTGCCACTATAGGGCAATCTTCGTGTACGCAAATGACACCAGCATTAGTAGTATTCAGAGAATCTTTATACTTTAAGTTGGCTAAAAAAGTGGCATCGCTACTGGTTGCACTTTTTATATCATCTACGCCTTGAATAATATGACTTGCATCTCCAACCAGCTTGGAGCGGGTCATTTTTGCAAGTTGCTCTAGTGTGAAGTGTTTAATCATCTAAAACTATTCCTATTTAGCTTCTGCATCATTAGTTGTTGTTGCTGCATCAGAAAGTTTTTTTGAGTCGGACTCAAATTCTTCATTCAACTGATTAACTACAACTTGTGTGATGTCAAATTTTTCATCATAGAAAAAAGCAGCTTCTTTACTCAAAATCAATGGAATTTTGTAGTCTTTAGCCACTATTTTTGAAGCGTTATTAATTTTAGATGCCATAGTTTGAACGAGCTTAGAATTGGCTTGTTGTAAAACTTGGTAAAACTGCTGTTGGTAGCGCTGCATCTCTTCGTTTAGTGCTTGAAAACGACTTTTGAGTTCCATTTCTCCTTCAGGGGATAGACCGTCTAGATAGTCTTGATCTTGAAGTTTTTGGCCCACTTCGTTGAGTTGTTTTTCAGTATCACCAAGCATGCTGAGCATTTGTTGCTTGAGTGATTCAAAGCTCTCTTTTTCTTGTTTTCCAAACTTAGAATCTTCAATACAAGTAGAGAAATCAACGATTCCAAAACTTGAGCCTTTAATTCCAGCGGTTGCTCCTACAGTTGCTAAACAAGCAATGGCAGTGAGTAGTATTGATTTATTTCGCATAATGTCTCCAAATATAAATAATTAAAATTGTCCACCCATTGAGAAGAAGAATGGTTGAGCCTCATCTTTTTGCTCTTTACTAAGATTTAGCGGCCACCCATAACCCACAATTAAAGGAAGTTTTCCGCCTATATCGATTCTCAAGCCTCCACCAGCACTCATCATAAACTTCTGGACATTGAATTGAGCTAAAGAAACCATACCAGCGTCGAAGAAAACAAAAGCATCAAGTGGCTTGAAGATATATTGTAAGTATTCAGTAGAAAATAGAATAGAAGACGCGCCGCCTGTAGGATCGTTTGTTTTTGATCCATTCCCTCGCTCATATTTATTACCTATAACACCTGGCTGGAATCCACGAACAGTGTTGTCACCACCAAGGTAAAAACGTTCGTTAGCAGGAAGTAAAAGTGGAGTTCCGTCGCCGAATGTAGCTAAGAATTTAAAGTCTGCTCGCGTTTTAAATGTTCCTTTGGCCCAAAGAGGGTAGTAATAAGAGTTGGTGAAGAACATTTTCGAAAAGAGGAAATCCTTATTGTTTCTATCGTGTCTTCTAACTCCAGCGATTTCGCCTTCAATAGTAGATCTTAGTCCACGATGAGGCCTAAATATATTATCGGTAGAGTCGAAGCCAAAGTAGAGGCCAACACCAGATACGATACCTGAGTTTAAAGACTGTCTTTTAGTTTCAGGGCTTGAATTATTAGATACATTGATCACGGTATTTGAAATACGGTACTTCCATCCATAGGTCCAGTAAGCAGAAAGTGGAAGTGAAGCGTATAAATTCAAGCTAGTAGCATCTGATCTAAAGTTTTTATCAGTAATGCTACTCTTTGAGTAAGACATATCAAACCCAAAGCGCCATAGGCTGTCATTTAGATAAGGGTCTAACCAAGAAATTGAGTAGGTTTGAAATCTTCGACCTACAGTGATTTTAGCATGGGCGTATTGCCCTCCACCTCTAAGACCGGCGAGACCATTTTTGAAAATACGGCCGAGTCCGGCGATATTGAAGTTGTTTTCTGTAACATCGAGACCTCCAGAAATGCTGTCAGTTGAGCTTGCTCCAAAAAATAGTGAGGCAGAGCCTGTTGAAGTTTCTTGAACTTCGATATTAACGTCTCGATATTGAGGTCCTAGGCCTACATCGTCAGGATTTCTCACAAAGTAAACATTGACGGACTTAAAGTAGCCAAGGCTTTGGAGCCTCTCTTGAGTGGCTTTTAATTTATCAGCATCACACACTTCTCCAGGTGCAATTGCAGAGCTGTTTAAAATCACGTTTGTATTCGTGCTGATATTACCTAAAACGCGGATCACACCAATTTTAAATTGCTCAGATTCTTCAATAAAGAAGTGGACGTCATATGAAGGGGAGTGTTGAGAGAGTCTTAAATCGTAGCGAACGTTAGTATCGATATACCCTTTTTGACCATAAATCCTTTCGATAGCTTCTTTAGCTTTACGAAGTTTTTCAGGACCATAAGGGTCTCCTGTGGCCACACCCATTGACTCTGTGACTTCTTCATCGCTTTTAATAACATTGCCTTCAAAGGTGATTTTTCCAAAATGGAAAAGAGGTCCTTTTTCAGCTTTAATTAAAATGATGATATTGTGTTTTTTTGATTCGTCAAATTCTATTTTAACGTGAGCGTCAGCATAACCTTCATTTTGCAAATAGTTAACGATGGTAAGTCGATCTTGTTCCATCGCTTCAGGGTGATAAGTCCCTTTCCCTGTTAACCAGCTAGTAAAAAAGTTGTATTTTTTAGTATTGATCATGCTTAAAATATGGGATTCATCTTCTGGAGTTAGCCCTTCAAACTTAATATGATCGATGTGAGCGGATCTTCCTTCATGTACGGTAATATCAATGCGAATTTCGTTTGAGTTAGGCACGTGGATGATTCGATAGGAGAGCTTTGCTTCGAAGTAACCTTTTTTAACGTAGTACTCTTTTAAGCTATTGAAAGCTTTGATGAAGTCATCTTTATTATATTGAGTATTAGCTTTGATGCCCAATTCTTTTTGCAAAGTTTTGGTTTTCATTTTGGAGTTACCATTAAAGCTTATAGCTCTTACAAAAGGTTTTTCCCAGAGAAGAATTTTAATATAAACTTCGCCATCTTTCACATGTACTGTAGGATCCACTTTTTCATATTCATCAGATAGTTTCTTTAAGTCGTGATCAAAAACGCGCTGAGAAAAAGGTTCTCCCGCTTTTGTTCTTATAGTTGAGCTCAGAGTGCGAGAGTCATATTTCGCCCCTTTTGGCAGGTTTTCAATTTTCACTTCAACTTTAGCTACTTTTTTATTTTCTATCACCTCTACTTTAGATTGGTTAATCATAGTAGGAGTGGAAGCGGCTAAGTTAGCTTGGCTTGATGCTAATAAAAGGGCGCTTAAAACGATTGAGATTTTCTGCATGTGTCATCTTTTAAGTAAGTATTACATTCTGAATGAATTATATGGCGGCAAGTAAATAATTGCAACTCAAACGAGTTGTTGTCGTCCTAAAAACGCGCGATTCAAGGTGCCTTCATCCACAAAATCAAGCGAACTTCCAAGGGGAAGACCGAGTGCAAGGCGTGAAATAATAAGATCCATTTTTTCTATTTGTGATTTTATAAAAAGGGCTGTTGCATCACCTTCAAGAGTAGAATCAAGTGCAATGATAACTTCTTTGCACTCCCATTTTTCAATCCGCTCTTTAATTAGTTGGATGTTAATTTGCTTTTCAAAATCACCGTCAAGTGGGGATAGTAATTTGGGGATCACATGGTAAAGACCTGCAAATATATGAGTGTCTTCAATAGCATATACATCTTTAACTGAAGAGGTGATACACAAACTTCTTTTATCACGAATAGCAGATTCACAAAAAGAGCAACAGTTATTGCTTAAAAAACAGCCGCATTCAGAGCAAGGTTGTATGTCAATTTTTAGGCTACCAAGGGTCGTAGAGAGTTTTTGAAGATCTTCTTCTTTCCATCCAATTAAATTAAAAGCAAAGCGTTCCGCTGACTTTTGCCCCACGCTAGGTAGTCTTTTTAAAGATTGAATTAAGTTGTTGAGTGCGGTTGGGTATTGAGGCATCGCTTTTTTCCTTTAATTTTTTCTGTAGTTGAGTTAAAATCAGATCTAACTTTCGAGCTTATAGTATGGAAGGAAAAATATGAAAGCGAAAATTGTCTCTACAGCATCCTATCTACCGGAAAAAGTACTATCCAATGCCGATTTAGAAAAATTGGTTGATACTACTGATGAATGGATTACCTCTCGTACTGGAATGAAAGAGCGCCGTTTGGCAGCTGATGATGAATTTACCTCTAATATGGGTACAAAAGCTGCTAAATTAGCGATGGAAAGAGCAGGTCTTGAATCTAAAGACGTAGATTTAATTTTAGTGGCTACTTTAACGCCTGATTATATGTTTCCAAGCACAGCTTGTTTGATACAAAGAGAGCTTAAAGCAGAAAATGCAGCGGCTATGGATTTTCAAGCGGCATGTTCTGGTTATATATATGGTTTGTCTATAGCAAAGGGGTATATTCAAGCTGGAATGTATAAAAATATTATATTGATAGCTGCAGAAAAACTTTCTGCAATTGTTGATTATGAAGATCGAGGAACATCCATATTATTTGGTGACGGAGCTTCTGCTTGTGTCATCTCATCAGAAGGGAGTGGATTAGAAATTGATGCGGTCACCCTTGGCGCTGATGGAAATTTAGCTGAGATTTTAATTATGCCAGCGGGTGGTGTTCGAAATCCTGCATCTAAAGAGACTGTTGAGAATCGAGACCACTATATAAAGATGGAAGGGCGTGAAGTGTTTAAGCACGCTGTTCGTAGAATGGAAGCCGCATCACAAAAATGCGTTGAGATATCTGGTGTGGATGAAATTCATTGGCTCGTTCCACATCAAGCTAATATTCGCATTATAGAAGTTTTAGCAAAAAGATTTAAGATTCCAATGGAGAAAGTCTTTTTGACGATTCATAAGTATGGAAATACTTCGGCGTCTTCAGTGGGTATCGCTTTAGACGAATTATTAAATGAAAAGAAAATTGAGAAAGGGGAAAATATACTTTTGCCCGCATTTGGAGCAGGTCTCACATGGGGAGCTGCATTATTGACAAAGGAATAGTGATTATGAACAAGAAAACAGCGATTATTTTCCCAGGGCAAGGAGCTCAATATCCAGGAATGGGTAAAGATTTTTATGACCAAAATGAAGCGGCTAAAGCTATATTTGATAGGGCTGATGAACTTCTTGGAGAAAAATTTTCTCAAAAGATATTTGAGTCAACAGTTGAAGAGCTCAGCCAAACTAATGTGGCCCAACTTGCTATTTATATAACAAGTGCAGCGATTTATCACGCATTGCTTGAAGAGTACCCAGACATGACGCCATATTGTATGGGTGGACTTAGTTTAGGTGAGTATACTGCTTTGACAGCGTCATGCAGGCTCTCATTTGAAGAGGGTATTAAATTAGTTAAAGCTCGTGGCGAATATATGCAACAAGCGGCTGATGAAAATCCCGGCACAATGGCAGCTCTTTTAGGGGTGGATGAAAAAACGGTTGAAGAAGCGATCAAGCCATTTCAAGAGCAAGGGGTAAAGCTTTGGATAGCCAATTTAAACTGTCCAGGTCAAGTAGTGATTGCTGGAGAAAAAGCAGCGATTACAGTAGCTGAGCCTGTTTTGAAAGATAGAGGGGCTAAAAGAATAATATTTCTAGATGTTGCGGGGGCATTTCACACTCCACTTATGCAATCGGCTCAAGATAAGCTATCAAGTGAAATTTTAAGTGCAAATTTTCATGAAAGTGATATACAATTTGTATCTAATGTGACGGGTGGCTTTTTAGAAGAGATGGATGAAATTAAGAAAAACTTGATTTCTCAAGTCTCATCACCAGTTCGCTGGGAGAGTGACATTCGTGCTATGGAATCAGAAGGCGTAGAGCTTTTTATAGAAGTGGGTTGTGGAAGAACTTTAAGTGGAATGAACCGAAAAATCAAGCTCGATGTTCCCACTATTAACGTTGATAAAGTGGAAGATTTAGAAAAACTGAAAACGACTCTGGTGGAGATGGTTTAGCAATGGAATTAGTGAAAGGAAAAAAGGTGCTCATTACAGGGGGTACAGCTGGAATTGGAAAGGGAATGGCTCTTACTTTTGCTAAAAATGGCTCGGATGTGATTATTTTTGGCACAAACGAAGAGCGTGGATCTGTTATAGTGAATGAAATGAGGGAATTGGCTCAAAGTGAAGATCAAAAATTTGGTTTTTTAAAAGTGGATGTTTCAAACTATGAAGAGTCACTTGCAAAAGCTCAAGAGGCGATGGATCTTTTAGGCGGCGTTGATGTTTTAATTAATAATGCCGGGATTACACGCGATAAATTATTGATGAAAATGGATGAAGAAGATTGGGATCAAGTGCTCGATGTTAATTTGAAGTCTGTTTTTAATTTTTGTAAGGCAGTTGTACGACCAATGATGAAAGCTAGGTCGGGTAAAATCATCAATATCTCATCTGTAATTGGCTTGACAGGAAATCCTGGACAAGTTAATTATGCTGCATCAAAGTCAGGAATGATTGGGTTTACCCAATCGCTCGCAAAAGAAGTTTCATCTCGGGGGGTGTGTGTAAACTGTATTGCACCTGGATTTATTCAAACTCCAATGACCGATGCGTTAAATGAAACGCAAAAAGCAGCAATTATGCAAAAAATACCGATGCAAAAACTGGGACAAACAGAAGATATAGCTAATGTGTGTCTCTTTTTAGCATCAAAGCTATCAGACTATGTCACTGGCGAGGTAATTGCTGTTGACGGTGGCATGACAGCGTAAAAGACTAACTAACAAAAATTCTATTGAGGAATTATATGACATCATCTATTGAAAAAGAAGTAATTGACATCGTTGTTGAGCAGCTGGGCGTTGACCAAGCTGAGGTGTCGATGCAAAAATCTTTTATTGAGGATCTTAATGCGGATTCACTGGACCTAACAGAGTTAATAATGACTTTTGAGGAAAAGTTTGGATTTGAGATTCCAGAAGAAGTAGCAGAGAAGTTAAAGACAGTAGGTGACGTGGTCACTTATATCGAAAAGCAGCAAAAGTCGTAAGCTTTAAGCTCTACTCTATTTTATAAGCCCTAGCTAGTTCATTTCATGAACTGGAGAGGGCTTCTATGGTTTTTTTTAACTAGAAAATAAGAGTTTTCTTAATTTGCTACTTGAACTTAAACTCTTAATTCTTAGTCTACTCGGTTATTTCACCTCCTTAAATGAGTCATTTTCTTAAAAAATGAGCTTAAAAAAAAGATAATCTCTAAAATTGAAATCGGGATTTTTAAACTCCTTTTGCAATAGCCAAAATGATATTTTTTATAAAAAAGTGTTTTTTTTGTAACTTGCTATAAATTAATTAATTACGAATCTTGTTCTTTATTCATTCTTCTATGAAAAATTTGTTTTCGTTAATTATACTACTTTTTATTTTACTTTATTTAAATTTCTAAAAAGATTTAGTTTCTCGTTTTTTAACATTTGGAATAAAAACTATGAAACAAATTAAACTTTTAATTACATTTTTAAC
>JAUHQG010000058.1 GCA_030408475.1 Candidatus Amphrikana amoebophyrae | reverse complement strand
GTTGTGGAAATAAAATAGATCGCGATGTAAATGCTGCAATAAATATAAAGCAGCAATGTTTAAAGGCCGTAGGGACTACGGTTGTAAAGCTTGTGGAGCTGCCCCAATAGGGGAGCTATGAAACAAGAATCTCTAGCCTTTAGGCGAGAGTAATTCAACTGAATTATCTAAAACAAACTGCCTATCTGACTCAATTAATAGCGCATTTTTTCGCTGTTACATCCCTACTTACTCGCCCATGTAGTGCAAAAATATGCGATGCTACATGACCATACCTTAAACTTCTATAAATTACTGGTTGTTAGTAATTTATGACCTTGGACTGTAGAAACAAAGGTCTTAACGTGCTCATATGGAAGATTAGGTAACACCCCATGCCCCAAATTGATTATTGTATTGCGCCGCGGCAACATGTCAAGCTCTTGAGAAACTACTTTTTCAATATAACTTGGGCTACTATAAAGAAGGGTAGGGTCAAAATTACCCTGCAAACATATATCAGGACCTAGTTTAGCTCTCATTTCACTCATCGGAATTTGCCAATCTAAACTAATAGCTCCAGGATTTATCTTCGCAATCTCAGGAGCGAATAGACAAGATCCTCTTGAAAAATAGATCACAGGGACATCGATCGCATCCATGATTTTACTCAAATAGCTTAGACTATACTTTCTATATTCAGGCAAAGCTAATATGCCTGCCCAAGAATCAAAGAGTTGAACCACTTGAGCGCCCGCTTTCACTTGCATCTTTAAATAGGTAATCGTTTGCTCGCAAATTAAGTCTAATAGCTCTGTAAAGCGCTTAGGATCGCGCATCATCATCGCTTTTGTCTTATGGAGCTCAGCATGCCTCCCTTTTTCTTCTAAAGCGTAGCTAGCCACAGTAAAAGGGCCCCCAGCAAATCCAATCAGAGGAACAGTAAGTTCTCTCTTACATAATTCAATCGTCTTGGGAACTAAACTTAAAACTTCTTCAACATCTTTTTTGACTATATTTTCAATCCCATCAGAATAGGGTCCACCACTATCAGGATAGTGAACTTCTAATCCAATCGATTTTAAGATCATCAAAATATCAGAAAACAAAATAGCCGCATCAACACCCAGCTCATTTATAGGCAACATAGTAATTTCAGCCGCAATCTCTGGATTGTGAAACAAATCATACAATTTATTCTTTTTTCGAATCGCTTGGTATGACGGCATATAGCGTCCCGCTTGGCGCATAATCCAAACGGGAAATCTATCGAGCTCTTTACCAGCTAAAGCATCTAAAAATAGTGACATCTTATTTCCTATGGAGCGAGTAATCTCGATAATACAGCCTCAACTGTGAAGCCAAATTCTTTAGCAATTTCACTCATCGGAGCGCTTAAGCCAAAGTGGTCAATTCCAATGTTAATCCCTTCTGGACCTGTCCACTCTTGCCAACCAGTTGTAATACCAGCTTCAATGCTCACTCGTCTACCTAAATCACCACCCACAACTGAGTCGATATAAGCTTTATCTTGCTTAGTAAATAGCTCCCAACAAGGCATTGAAACGACACGAACTTGCTTACCGCGAGTTTCCAGCTCTTTGGCAACATCCATCGCTAAAGCTACTTCAGAGCCAGTGGCGATGATACAAAAATCGCACTTGCCTGATTCTTTTTTCAATATGTAAGCTCCTTTAGACACTTTGGAAGCAAAATCCTTAGCCGCTCCCTCTTGGTGAGGTAACTTTTGCCTTGTCAAAGCAATTGCAGAAGGGCCAGCATATTTAAGCGCAGCCATCCAAGCCCCTTTTACTTCCCAAGCATCAGCTGGTCTAAAGAAATGAAGGTTAGGTATGGCTCGAAGGGACATGTAGTGCTCAACAGGTTGGTGAGTCGGTCCATCTTCGCCAAGAAATACAGAGTCATGTGTGAATTGATAGATCACATGATAGTGAGAAAGGGCCGCTAATCGAATTGCATTTCTCATATAATCTGAAAAGGTTAAAAAGGTACCAACAAATGGAGTAATCAAATCGGTTTGGTAGAGTCCCGCCGCAATAGCTGCCATACCAAATTCGCGAATACCATATTTCATATTGCGCCCTTTGAAATGCCCTTTCTCAACAATTGGAAACGCTTTCATCATAGTGCAATCAGATCCCGACAAATCAGCAGAACCTCCATATAAATGAGGGAGTAGTTCTGCTAGTTTACCAATAACAACTTGAGAAGCAGATCGCCCAGCGATCGGCCCTTCAATCTCTAAATCTTTCAAAGTATTTTCAAGATTAGCAGGAAGTTCTTTGCTCTTCATTTGATTAAACTTATTAGCCAATTCAGGGTGCTCTTTGCTCCACTCACTAAACATTTGATTCCATTTCTCTTCTCTAAGAGCATCTTTTTTCAGTTTAGCCTCAAAAAACGCTGTAACAGCTCCTGGAACAGAAAAATTTTCTTCTGGAAGACCTAAGTTTTTCTTAGTCAATTCCATCTCTTCCTCCCCAAGAGGAGATCCGTGCGCTTTATGAGTTCCTTGCTTGTTTGGCGACCCTTTTCCAATGATTGTGTGGGCGATAATAATGACTGGTTTAGTTTGATCTTTAGTAGCCGTATTTAATGTATCAGCAAATTCGGTGAGATTATTTCCATCACACTCAAAAACATCAAATCCGTACGCTCTAAAGCGCATGGCAGTATCTTCAGAACCACAATCAGAGAGCGGTCCATCTAAAGTAATTTTATTTGAATCAAAAATAAGGACAAAATTATCAAGTCCAA
Source organism: Candidatus Amphrikana amoebophyrae (assembly GCA_030408475.1). GTDB lineage: Bacteria > Chlamydiota > Chlamydiia > Chlamydiales > JACRBE01 > Amphritriteisimkania > Amphritriteisimkania amoebophyrae. The sequence continues at coordinate 6,870 of JAUHQG010000058.1, read as the reverse complement.
CATGACCCGCATAACCACAAGCTTCGTGTGAAATCCCTTCCATTAAACAACCATCGCCACAAAGGCAATAAACTTTGTTGCTCACAATTTTATGGCGCGAAGTATTAAATTGTTCTGCTAATAATTTTGACCCAAGCGCTTGACCCACCGCATTTCCAATTCCTTGCCCTAATGGTCCAGTTGTCGCTTCGACCCCGTCAGTTTCATGATATTCAGGGTGACCAGGAGTTATAGAATGAAATTGACGAAAGCTTTTCAAGTCATCTAAAGCGATTTTAAATCCAGCTAAATGAAGGCATGAATATAAAAGCATCGAACCGTGACCGGCAGATAAAACGAATCGGTCGCGATTAAACCATTTTGAATTTTTTGGGTTATGATTCAGGTGTTTTCCGTAAAGATAGGCTCCAATTTCAGCGCAACCAAGAGGCAACCCTGGATGTCCTGAGTTTGCTTTTTGAACACCCTCAATTGAGAGAGCTCTTATGATATTTGCCACTTTGGCTAACATTTTTTTTTCGTCTTCGTCCATCTAATAACCTGGGTTCTTACCACTTTGGGTTTGATTTTCTATTCGTTTTCGTTTATTTTTAGCCTTCCTGATTTAACAAAGCAAGAGAAAAGAGTATGTTGTCTGCTAAAATTAGAAAAAAATTCATCGATTATTTTAAAGCTAAAGAGCATCACCACCTCCCGTCATCCCCTGTTTTCCCTCATGATGACCCCACTCTTTTATTTACGAATGCTGGAATGAATCAATTCAAAGATATTTTTCTTGGTAAAACTAAGATGGACTACACAAGGGCTGTCACATCGCAAAAGTGTATACGCGTTGGAGGAAAACATAACGACCTTGACAATGTTGGCCACACTTCTCGTCACATGACCTTTTTTGAAATGCTCGGTAATTTCTCTTTTGGCGACTACTTTAAAGCTGAAGCAATTGAATTTGCCTATGAAGTCACCACGCAAGTATTTGAACTCGATATTGAAAAAGTTTGGGTCTCAGTTTTTGAAGATGACGATGAAGCTTTTGAGCTTTGGAAAAAGTTTATGCCAGAAAATAGAATCGTTCGAATGGGAGCCAAAGACAATTTTTGGACTATGGGAAATGTGGGACCTTGTGGCCCTTGCTCAGAGCTTTTATACGATCGAGGCGATAAATTTGGCAAAGCCACTTCCCCTCTTAATGACGAAGATGGAGAGCGCTATTTTGAATTTTGGAATCTTGTCTTTATGCAATTTAACCAAGAGCAAAATGGGAAACAAATTCCTTTGCAAAACCAATCGATCGATACCGGCTGCGGCTTAGAGAGAATCGTCTCACTTAAAATGGGAGTAGACACCCTATTTGAAACCGATATATTACGAGCGATTATCCAAAAAATTGAAACAATTTGCGGTAAAAAGTATAACCCCAAAGATGAATTCGCTCCCGCTTTTCATGTTATCGCTGACCACTTAAGATCACTCGCTTTTTCTATTGCTGATGGGGTACAACCCTCTAACTTAGATCGCGGATATGTTTTGCGCAAAATTTTACGCCGAGCGATTCGCTACTCAAAAAAACTGGGGATGAATGATCCTTTCTTAGCTGAGCTAGTTCCCGTTTTAATTGAGTGTATGGGCGATGATTTCCCCGAAATTAAAAATGCTAAACAGAGAATTTGTGAAATATTAACCGCCGAAGAAGAGAGCTTTTTTAAGACTCTTAAAAGAGGGGGTAACATTTTAAATTCTATTATTGAAAAAGCAGAAAAGAAAAAAGAGATATCGGGTGAAGACGCCTTTAAATTAAAAGACACCTACGGATTCCCCCTAGAAGAAATCTTACTCATTGCTAAAGATAGCGGCTTAACTGTCAACCTTGAGGCGTATGAATTACTCGAACATAAAGCTAAAGAGCTCTCTAAAGCTGCCCATAAAACTCACGCTCAAACTGTTGAAGACAACCTCTTTGAAGAGTTTGTCGAAAAACATGGCACTTCCGATTTTATCGGTTTTGAAACTTTAAGTGGAGAAGGGTCTATTTTGGGGATTGTAAAAGACGGCAATTTTGTCGACCGATTAGATGAAGGTCAAAAAGGGGAAATTATTTTAGATATCACCCCATTTTATGCTGAAAAAGGGGGGCAAGTAGGTGATAAAGGTGAACTTATTCACCATAGCGCCCATTTTAATGTCATAAATTGCAGTTCCCCCTACTCTGGCATCATCTCTCATTCTGGCATTTGTACAAAAGGATCCCTTTTAGTTGGAGAGCCTGTTGAAGCTTTAGTCAGCGAAACAAGAAGAGGATCCATTGCGGCAAACCATACCGCAACCCATCTTCTTCATAAAGCTCTTTGTGACTTACTGGGAGAACATATTCGCCAATCGGGATCACTCGTTGAATCCAATCGATTGCGTTTTGATTTTACTCACCATAAAGCTTTAACCGATGAAGAAATTCGCAGTCTAGAAATTGCGGTCAATGCTAAAATTGGACAAAACTCAATCGTTACCACTCTTGAAATCTCTTATGCAGATGCTCAACAAGATAGCGATATCAAACAATTTTTCGGGGATAAATATGGCGCTAAAGTGCGCGTTGTAGAAGTGGGAGATGATGGCGGTAAAGAACTTTGTGGAGGTACTCATATCGATTGCCTTGGCAAAATTGGCCTTTTCCGTATTACTAAAGAGTCGAGCATTGGGGCAGGCATTCGCCGAATTGAAGCGTGTACCAATATTGACGCGGTTAATTTCATGTTTTCTCAAGAAGATATATTGCATAGATCTAGCGCAAAATTAAGTGTCGCTCTTCCTAAATTTGAAATCAAAATGGATTCCCTATTAGAAGAACAATCAACTTTAAAAACTGAACTGAAGCAGATGAAAAAAGAGAAAGCGGGTTCTATATTGAGTTCACTTTGTGAAAAGACAATCAGTGTCAATGGACACCCTTTAGTCGTTGAAAAAGTGGACATCGATCCAAAAGAGTTAGGTAACTTAGCCACACTTATCATGGACAAAACTAAAGCTCATGCTGTTTTACTCGCGGCTGAAACAGGTGAGCGATGCAGCCTCGTATTACGCCTCTGTCAAAACTTGGTTAAAAATGGAATCAAAGCGGGCGATCTTATAAAAAAAGTGTCTGTTCATGTTAAAGGCTCTGGCGGCGGCAAGCCCGATATGGCTCAAGCAGGCGGACAAGATTCCTCTGGTATTGCTCAAGCTTTAAATGAGATGGTTAAACTGTTTGAGACTATTGAATGCTAGAAGATATTTTTAATGCTCCCTTTTTTTCACTCTTAAAAGATGAAATCAAAAAAAGCCCATCGCTTATTTTAGAAGAACTTTGGGATTGCCCTAAGTCGCTTATTATAAGTTATTTACGAAAAGAGCTGGGTTGCGATATTTTGGTCATTAGCGGCGGGAATCGCGAATCTAGACTTATTGATGACCTAACAGCTTTGGGGCAAACAAGCTATGAATTTCCGGCATGGGAAGCTCTTCCTGGGGATGACATCACTCCAAGCTCTGACGTTATTGGAGAGCGGCTATCGCAACTCAATGCGTTATCGAATCAAAAAAACTCGTGTTTAGTCGTAACCCCCTTGCAAGGCGTATTGCAAAAGTTACCCTCAAAAGATGCTCTCTACATTCACACTCTTACGCTAAAAGTGGGCGATGAAATTTCATTTGATTCGCTAGCTAAAAAACTAACAGAGCTTGGTTATACTCGAGAAACTTTAGTCGAAGATAAAGGGCAATTTGCCATTCGAGGAGGCTTGCTCGATATATTTCCCACATCGGAATATAACCCCTTTCGCCTCGATTTTTTTGGCGACACTATCGAAGAAATTAAGACATTTGATCCCATGTCACAAAGCTCAAATGGCCATGCTGAATCGATTCAAGTTGTTCCCGCTAATGAGCTTGAATTAACTATGCAAGAATCGAGCACTTTGCTCGACTATCTAAAGCCAAACACCTTGATCATTTTAGATGACTTACTTAAGATCGAAGACAAGTACGTAGAACTAAAATCTCTTCCAGGAGCAATCTCTCCTTACATGCTCGATTTTCACTCATTTTTAAAAGATGTGAAAGATTATCCTACTTTATATTTTGCCAAAGAGAAACTAAACGAACTCTATCCAGAGAATCAATCGACAAAGCCAGGTCGTGACTACTATACGGGGAAAACCCCTTCACACCCTGTAAAATTTTCCATATTTGATTATGACATTTCCACAAATCTCTTTTTCCAGCCGTTTATTCCTCTTACTAGCTTTTTTGATATTGATGCAGCAAGCTTAGAAGATCACCAACTTCAACTTCAACAAAAGCTACCAGAGCTCCCTTCCAATTTTAATCTTCACATGTTTTCAGCTACAAGGGCGGAGGAAAAGACATTTAAAGCTCATATGGCTAGAACCATTTTGCCTGAAAATACAAGCTGGAGCCTCTCTTATTTTTCATCAGGATTTATTTATCCTGCGGCTAATATTGGACTATTCCCCTATGCAGAGTATTCTAAGCGACAAAAAGTAACACGCAAAAAATGGCGCAACACCTATCACACTGCTCCGAGTGAATTTCACCAATTAGAAGTGGGCGATTATGTGGTTCACTTCCATAATGGTATTGGAAAATTCATGGGGATTGAAAAGCAAAAAAACCATCTCGGCATTACCGCTGAATTTATGCTCATCGAATATAAAGGGAACGCCAAATTATTTGTCCCCATGTCACAAGCGCATCTTGTTTCTCGATATATTGGAGCGGGAGAAATTAAACCCGATCTGCACCAAATTGGAACTAAAAAGTGGCATCAAGCGAAAGTAAAAGCTCAAAAAGCGATTATAGGCTATGCGAAAGAACTTTTACAAATCCAAGCAACAAGGCAACATAAGGGTGGATATGCATGTCCAGCTGATAGCGATGAGATGAAACTCTTTGAAGAGGAGTTCCCTTACGAAGAGACAGAAGATCAATTGCTGGCAATACACGATATTCGCAAAGATATGATCGAAGTGGCGGCTATGGATCGCCTTGTTTGTGGCGATGTGGGTTATGGTAAAACTGAAGTGGCGATGAGGGCTGCATTTAAAATGGCATTTGATGGCAAAAAGCAAGTGGCTGTTTTAGCTCCTACTACTATTTTAGCGATGCAACATTATGAATCATTTAAAGCGAGAATGGAAAATTTTGGGGTCAATATTGGTTTAGTTTGCCGATTTAAAACGCCAAAACAAAATAAGCAAACTCTAGAGCAACTCGCTCGGGGCGAAATTGACATATTACTAGGAACTCACCGCATATTAAGTAAAGACGTTATCTTTAAAGATTTGGGCTTAATCGTCATAGATGAAGAACAACGATTTGGAGTGCGTGCTAAAGAAAAGCTTAAAACAATAAAAGCGGGCGTTGATTGTATAACGATGACAGCAACTCCCATTCCAAGAACTCTCTATTTTTCTCTTTTAAATATTAGGCCTCTTTCTGTTATTGCTTCTCCTCCACATGATAGGTTACCGATTAGAACTGTGATTTGCGATCGAGAAGAAGGGCTTATTAAAAATGCGATTCAAAGAGAATTAGCGCGTGATGGTCAAGTATACTTTATCCACAACCGAGTGGAAACGATTTATCAAGTCGCCTCTGAAATAGAAAAACTAATTCCCAGTGCTAAAATAGCGATTGTTCACGGTCAAATGGATTCAAATTCTATAGATGAAGTTTTCCACGCCTTTAAAAGTGGAGAAGTGGACGTTTTGTTCGCAACTAGCATAGTAGAAAACGGAATCGATATTCCTAATGCGAATACGATACTCATTGATAGAGCGCACCATTTTGGCATATCAGATCTGTACCAACTTCGAGGAAGAGTGGGCAGATGGAATCGAACAGCTTATGCCTATTTTTTAACGCCCAAATTTCAAGCATTGCCAGAGCTCTCGCAAAAGCGTTTACAAGCGCTAATTGAATCGAGTGGACACGGTGGCGGCATGAAGCTTGCTATGATGGATTTAGAGATTCGGGGTGCTGGAGATATATTAGGAACGCAACAATCGGGTCAAGTATCAACCGTAGGTTTTCATCTCTATTGTAAATTACTTAAAAAAACGATTACAGCGCTTCAAGAAGGGAAATCAACAACCTTTATTGACACGAAAATGGAGTTTAAGTTTGATGCCTTCATCCCTGAGCACTATGTCGATGATACTTCCCTAAGACTCGAGTTTTATCACCGATTTGGCGACGCGGTCACTTTAGAAGAAGCAGACAAAGTAATGAATGAAATTCAAGATCGGTTTGGCAAAGCGCCAACAGAAGTTGAATGGCTCTATCACTTAACCCGCATCAAAGTGTATTGCATGAATAATCTGTTTACGTTGCTTAAGTTTGATAGGCTAACGGTAACAGCTGAAAGGCAACTGAAAAAATCAACAGAGAAGAAAACATTTTTCATGCCACAAGCGATCAGTGGAAGAGAGTTAGAGCTCATAACGCTCAAGCGACTCAGTGAAGAGTTTCAAATTTAAGGGGTTCCACCCCTTAAGATCCCCGCCAAAGGGAGTCTCCCTTTGGAAACCCATCTATTTAGTGAGAAAGTTCATAACTACCAATTTTACAAAAATTGGTAGTAAAATGAAAATGCCCTGCAAACCACCTAACTTAAAAAAATTAAGGAAAAGTCAAATCATTTAAAAGAGAGCTTTGGCGGTAAAACAATTCAAGTAAAAGGGCATGATAAAGTTTATTGTCATCTTATGTTTGGGATTTTAGCTTTGACAGCGCAATCAATTTTGAATTCTCTTCAATAAGAGCCACTTTTATATTAATCCGCAGCTCTTAAAATTTTCCTTTTGGAAAATTCTT
>JAUHQG010000057.1 GCA_030408475.1 Candidatus Amphrikana amoebophyrae | reverse complement strand
TTCTCAAAAATAGCAACGAAACTTGTACGTTTGGTACAGTAAGTTGCTATTTTTTTCGTGAAAGATCACGGAAAGACGATGTTCATCTAAAAAAGCCTATTTTCTAAACAAGCTCATATTCTTTTTTAGGTGCTTCTTTTTGTGGGATTGCAAAGGGAAATTCCCTTTGCCGGGGATTGTAAGGGGCGGAAGCCTCTTACTGACTATAAGCTGTACCCAATGAGTCACTTGCAAAATTCAGAGAATGAGTTGTTCAAAACCTGACGGTTTTGCGCTTAATCTCTTATTCGATCCTACGGATCAAATCTCGAGCTAAAGAGGGGGGAGGGCAAAATGCCAACGGCATTTTGCCCTCCTAGCGTCGCTTGAAGGAGTTTTTCGTTAGAAAAATTTCAATAGCTGCGCCCTTATTCTTTCTGTAACTTTGCATTTGTGGGATTGTAAGGGGCGGAAGCCTCTTACTGACTATAAACTGTCTCGAGGATCTACATCAATGACAACACCAATATCCTTGGGCCTTTTCGTCTCTGCATCAAACTTAGCTATGAGCTTTGAGGCTATCATCACTTTTTCTCCCTTTAGGAAGAACTGGAAGCGGTAGCGATCTTTTATCTTTGATAAACTACACGGCACTGTTGGCGTTAGCGTAAATTCAGCAGGCAATTTGGTGAGAAGCGCTTCATGAAATGCTTTTCCAAATTCAAAGGTTGCCTTTTCTTCTGGACCTGAAAATGTGATTTTAATCAGGTGAGAGAATGGGGGGTAGTGAAACATTTTCCGACTTTTAATTTCAGAGTGATAAAAGCCAACATAATCCTCAGTTGATGCGTATTTAAATATATCGTGCTCGGGTATGCGAGATTGAATAATCACTTCACCTGGTAATTCCGATCTTCCCGCCCTTCCAGATACTTGCGTAATTAATTGAAATACGTTTTCAAAGCTGCGAAAGTCGGGAATATTGAGCGAGCCATCAGAATTTAATACGCCAACTAAAGTTACAGAGGGAAAATGTAACCCTTTTGCTATCATTTGTGTTCCAATTAAGACATCAGCTTTTCCTGCTCGAAACTGCTTGAAAAGGCGATCATGAGATCCTTTTTTTCTTGTCGTATCGCCATCCATTCGAAGTGTTCGAATATCAGGGAACATCGCATTTAATGAGCGCTCAATTTGATCAGTTCCTGGAGCTTTAAATTTAATCGTTTCACCACTATGACATGAGGGGCAAACAGTAGGGGGGGGCGTTAGAGTGTAGCCACAAAGATGACAAGATAAGTGGTGCTCTGACTTATGAAAAGTGAGAGTACAATCACAATGAGGGCACTCTAATACATGCTCACATTTTTCACACTTTAGGGTGCTATATGTCCCTCTTCTGTTTAGAAATAAAATGACTTGCTCACCTAAGGCTACTCGCTGTCTCATTTTAGTCAAAAGTGTTTGAGAGAAAAAGCGGTGATGGGTCGATCCCTCTCTATCAAGGCGCATATCAATAATGGATACGGTTGGCAACTGAGATTTAGCTGCTCGAGTTGTCATTTTATTGAGATGAAATTTACCCTCTTTGGCATTTTTATAACTTTCAAGCGATGGGGTAGCGCTTCCTAAAATAGCAACGCATTTATTGAGCTTTGCTCTTACGATGGAAACATCTCGAGCGTTATAACATGGCATATCGTCAGTTTGTTTAAATGAGCCATCTTGCTCTTCATCAACAATGATGAGACCTAAGTTAGAAAGTGGGCTAAAAAGGGCAGATCTTGCGCCTACGACGATATTTACTTTACCATTCATGATATTGCGCCAAGCATCTAACTTTTCACCATCCGAGAGGCGGTAATGGAGAATGGCGACACCGGTTTGAAAGCGCCCTTTTATACGTTCGATAGTTTGAGCGGTGAGGGCAATTTCTGGAACGAGCATGATGATTGACTTGCCATCGTCAATTGCTTGTTGCATGAGCTGTAGATAGACTTCTGTTTTACCAGAGCCTGTGACACCATGTATCAGATGAGTATGAAATTCATTTGATTTCAAGCTTTTAGAAATGGAGTCAAAACAAGCTTGTTGCTCATCGTTTAAAGTTTTGGGAAGAGTTTGAAAATATTCATCATTCATTAAATGTGTGCGATCTATGGTATGGAGCTCTTTTTTAAGGATACCATTTTTAATGAGCGTTTCAATGGGGCTCATACTCACTTTAGTTTCATTGAGTAAATCGGAGAGAAAAATCCCGTTATCGTGTTTAAGCATTTCTTCGCAAATAGAAGCTTGAGAAGGGTGCTTGGCTCTTAGTTCAGCGCAAACTCCAATCAACTTTGGTTTAGAAATGGAGCGTTTAATGAAGATTTTTTGCTTAGCGTTTTTATCATCGCGAACGGCAGAAGGGAGAATGCAGTTGAGACATTTTCGAAGGGGGGTGGCATAATATTTTGACATCCAGTTAGCGAGGGCAAAAAGATCTTCGGGGATCTTTTGTTTTTCCATCAAAACTTCTAAAAGGGGCTGAACCGACTTTAGAGCAGATTTTTTACGAACATAGAGTACAGTGCCTTTACACACTTGTTTTCTAAGGGAGACAAGGACGCGAGAGCCTTCAGCCACATCGGTTTGCATGTGAGAAGGGACGCCATAATCGAGTGGCTTTAGTTTTTTTTGGTCAAGAATGACGGTGGCATAAAGATCAAATTTCATGGGTGTAGATTATGAGAATTAGACATTATTTACAAGGTCCCTGTAAGTTTCATTGAAACATTTGAGAATAGCGTCTCTATGATCTGAATAATAGCAATATTTTTGTTCTTGCTTATTATAAAACACCCTACGATAAGTCTGTACATCGAGACCTCTATCAGAGTGATGATGAGCTGCAAATAACCCACGATTATAAAACTTTTGATTAGGCACTTCTGAGAATTCGCTGTCTTGTACGTCATGAGTTGTATAGTTTATTTTAAGTATCTCTGATCTCAGGTATTTCTTCGTAGGATTACTTACCATGTCTTTAGCACCAAGCCAAAATTCATTTATACATATTTTGGCATCTTGTTTGTGCTGCTCCTTTTTTAGTGAGTCGAAGAAAGAATTCCAACTATCTTGATCAACATTATGAATTTCGATAATTATTGGAGTTATTTTTTTTCTTTCATCATCTGATAAATCACGGTTGGAAGCAATAATAAGCAATTCTTTGATAAGTTCAAAATTTTCTGGTCTTCTAGGGACCTCTAAAATACGTTCAATTAGAAGGCTATTGTCCATGTTGCTAGCAAATTTAATAATTGCTTCATATGCTCTATGCTCTTTATATTTGGCTATGTCGCTTTTAGCATGTCTTACTGCACATCCTATTGCTGTGAGTGACAGAATTCCTCCCCCAATTGTCGACCCCACTAAAGCTGCTGTAGATATATGAATCACCGCTACAAATAATAGCGTGTGCGCAAATATTCCCCCAGTAGCTACCGTGAGTAAAGCTATCGCGGCTATAATCGCTATCCACTTAAGCGCTACTAAAGTAGTTTTACGAACTTTTCCCCAATCAACGCCAGATTTAACTTCTGTATTTTGTGCAGCGGGCTGCGTAGTATGCTGGTGCATTTTAGTTAATTCAATACTTTGTGCAGCGTGCGGCGTAGCGCCAGTGCTTAGTAAAGGTAATGTTGTATCCATGATTTCCCCCCCCAGAGACTTATATCTTATTGTATCATAATTAAAATATTAATTACAAACTCTAAGTGAAATTATAAGTCACTAAGGTTAAGAGACTTATTGAGAAAGCTTTTGCAGAAGCTGAGTCCAGAGCGATTTCTTCAATAATGGCTCCTTTATATAGGCTGAAGGCTCTTGGAGCATAAGGAAATCTATTTTGCCCAATTTATTCTCTTTTTGCTTGAAATGGGTCACTAAGTGAGGGCAAGACCAAAGGACTAAGTTGGGGCATAAAATCAATTTGATATGATCAGGATCGAGTAGGGTTTCCCATACATTGCGCTGCTCTAACATATCTACTTCAATTACTCTAGAGGGAGCTAAGCGAATATCAATCGCTTTGGCTAAATTTTGCATGAAAGGCAAGTAGGGAGCCATTTCTTTTGATGTAAATAAGGGGACATCAATCAATCTTGTTTTGATTTTCCACCCATTTTTTACTGTTTTAGCTCTTCGATCATCGGGTACTTTAGTGTGTATAAATACCCTTGGATTCGCTTTTCTAAATGTGGTTAACATTTCATTTTCTTGAGTATCGACTTCAATTTTTATAGGTTGCAGGTCAATGTTGCTCGGTTTTACCATATTAGCTGGAACTTTTTTCTGAGCAGGCGCTTCTTGAGGAATCGATTTAGGTCTTCTTCTTAAAGCAGGCATCGCAGGCTGTTTTGCCCATTGTTTGGGCTCGAGATTTGTAGGCTCAGATACAATAGTCGCTTTTGGCTTTTGTTTCGTTATAGGAGTGAGGGGATTATCAAGGTAAATTTCAGGTTTCACATCTTCAATCCATTTGCATAGATTTTGAGTGAGTTCAATAAATTCTTTTTTTATATCGTGCATCATTATACCTGAAAAAGAGCATCTACATATTCATCAACATCAAATGGGGCAAAATCTTCCACTTTTTCACCCGTTCCTACCCAATGAACAGGAACATTTAGTGTGCGATAGATAGCTAAAATAATGCCACCTTTTGCTGACCCATCTAATTTAGATAACACAAGAGAGGTTAAAGGTGTAAATTGATTGAAAATTTTTGTCTGCTCAATCGCTGTTTGTCCCGTAGTCGCATCCAAAACTAAAATTGTTTCATGAGGAGCGTTATCCATTAATTTTTTGCTGGTGCGTCTGATTTTCTCTAATTCTTTCATCAAGTCGATTTTCGATTCCAATCTTCCTGCTGTATCGGCAATCACAATGTCATACCCTTTATGCTTCGCTTTATCAATTGCATCGTAAACAACAGCAGAAGGATCGCCTCCAGGTTGACCTTTTACTATGTCAACGCCAATGCGATCGGCCCAAATTTCAAGTTGATCAATGGCCGCCGCTCTAAAAGTGTCAGCTGCTGCTAATAGCACTTTTTTCCCCTGATCTTTATATTGTTTAGCCAGTTTAGCGCAGGATGTCGTTTTTCCTGATCCATTTGTACCGACAACTAAAATAACGTGTGGCGAATCTTCATGATCGATAGTTGGAGTATGAGAAGAGAGAATCCCCTTGGCAAAACTCTTCATTTCATTAAGATAGTCAGCTGATTTGCTAGAGTCATTGTTTTTATGAACTTTACGAACATGCTCAACAAACTCTTCCACACAAATGGATCCAAGATCAGCTTCATATAAAATGCGCTCCAATTCTTCGAGCGTTTCTTCGTTGATGGGCTTTGAAAAAAGAGACTTGAGAGAGCCAAATAGCTTTTGACGTGTTTTTCCCAAGGCATTTTTTAGTTTATTGAAGCTAGATTTTAAGAATTTGAACATGGGCAGACAGTTGATTTTTCGGTTGATCGTTAATAGGAGAGTAGCACATAAGGAAATTAAAAACCAAAACATAGATCTTATATGAACACACACGAATACCAAGCAAAGGAAATTTTGCGAAAGTATGGAGTGCCTATTCCAGATTTTCGCATTGTTAGAAATGAAAGTGAAATTGCAGAAGCTATTGCTTCTCTTGGAGTTGATGAGGCCGTTGTCAAGATTCAAGTTCATGCTGGAGGCAGAGGTAAGGCAGGTGGAGTGAAAATTGGCTCGTCTCGTTCTCAAATTGAAGCCTTAGCCAAAAGTATGCTAGGGATGAAAATTGTCAACAATCAAACCGGTCCCGATGGAATTATTGCTAATGAAGTGATGATTACTCCAGCTATTTCTATTGCTAAAGAATACTATATAGGTTGCACTATCGATCGTAAAAATGCTTGCGCTTCTCTTATAGCTTCGCCAGAAGGTGGGGTTGAGATTGAAGAGGTGGCGGCCAAACATCCTGAGCAAATATTAACTTTGCCTTTTGATCTTCATGTGGGTTTGCGAAATTTTCAACTTGTTCGACTAGTTAAGTTTATGGGATGGGAAAAAGAGCATGCTAAAGTGGGGATGAAAATAGCTAAAGCTTTAACGAAGGCATTTGTTGACTGCGACGGGGATCTTCTCGAAATCAATCCTCTTGTTATGACTAAAGAGAATGAAATTATAGCTCTTGATGCTAAGCTCTCAATAGATGATAACGCTTTATATAGACAAAAAGAGATTGCCCAGTTTTACGATCCAACGCAGGTAAAAGAGAGTGAGCTTCGCGCTCATGAAGCGGGACTTGTTTATATCCCTTTAGTGGGAACTGTAGGGTGTATGGTGAATGGAGCCGGATTAGCGATGGCGACAATGGATATGATTAATCATCATGGTGGATCGCCTGCGAATTTTTTAGATGTTGGGGGATCAGCTACAGTTGAAAAAGTGACAGAAGGGTTTAAAATTATTTTGGATGATCCCAATGTAAAGGCTATTTTAGTTAATATTTTTGGTGGCATTATGGACTGCAAGACCATTGCTGAAGGTGTGATCGCTGCAACAAAAGAAGTGAAGCCAGAGGTTCCCATTGTTGTTAGACTAGAAGGAACAAACGTAGCTGAAGGAAAAAAGATGATTCAAAAATCAGATGTTGCTGTGATTACAGCTGAAGATTTATCCGACGCGGCAAAAAAAGTAATAGAGGCGGTAAAATAGATGGCAATATTAATTAACAAAAACACGCGCATTATTACGCAGGGAATTACAGGGAAATCAGGCTTTTTTCATACGGAGCAAGGGCTTGAATATGGATCTAAATATGTTGGCGGAGTTACTCCTGGTAAAGGGGGTCAAAAAGTTTTGGGTCTTCCTGTTTTTGACACTGTGCTTGAAGCTAAGAAAAAAGTAGATCCTGATGCAACGCTAATTTTTGTGCCGCCACCCTTTGCGGCTGATTCTATTTTAGAAGCTGTTGATAGTGAAATTCCTCTCATTGTTTGTATTACCGAAGGAATTCCCATTAAAGATATGATAGAAGTGAAGCGGGTGATGAACATGTCCAAAACTTCACGCTTAATTGGCCCGAACTGCCCTGGCGTTTTAACTGCTGGCGAGTGTAAAATTGGGATCATGCCAGGATATATTCATAAAAAAGGATCGATTGGAATTGTTTCTAGATCGGGCACTTTAACTTATGAAGCGGTATGGCAAACATCTAATCTTGGCCTTGGACAAACAAGTGTAGTGGGCATAGGAGGAGATCCTCTTAATGGAACTAATTTCATTGATATGTTAAAGTTATTTGAAAAAGATCCCGAGACTAAGGGAATATTAATGATTGGTGAAATTGGTGGCACAGCTGAAGAAGAAGCGGCTGAGTGGATTAAACAAAATTGTACCAAGCCTGTTGCCGCATTTATTGCGGGGACTACGGCCCCTCCAGGTAGGAGAATGGGGCATGCAGGGGCGATTGTTTCTGGCGGCCAAGGAACAGCCAAAGGCAAAATTGAAGCGTTAAAAAAAGCAGGAGTTGTTGTTGCTCAATCACCTGCCGATTTAGGCGAGGCAATGAAGTTAGCACTAAAAGGATAATATGAACGAGCGAAAAAAAATACCGTTAAGAATATCTCCCTTTTTTTTCTTAACAGCTGGAGTGATTGGCTATTTAAATAGTGGCAGTTTGATGGGTATGCTGCTTTGGATAGCGGTGATTTTTGTCTCTATCTTGATTCACGAATTTGGTCACGCTTTGTTTGGAAGAATGTTTGGTCAATCACCTAGTATAGAGCTAACTGCCTTAGGTGGAGTAACTTATGCATCAAACCCCAAGCTCAGCTTACCTAAAGAGTTTTTAGTAGTGCTAGCGGGCCCAGCTTTTGGCTTTTGCCTATGTTTAATTTCTTGGTTAGTATTATCGACAGGATTTTTTACCAATAGAATAGTTATCTATCTATTAGATGTATCATACTTGATAAACTTGATTTGGACTGCGCTTAATTTATTTCCTGTATTGCCATTAGATGGCGGTCAATTGATGCGTATTATCTTTGAGGGAGTTTTTGGTCATAAGGGAAGGCGGGGGGCTTTTTTAGCCTCTTTAGGAATAGCTTTAGTGGGTGCATTGGTATTTATTTATATTGGTTATTATATCATTAGCGTCCTTTTTTTTATGTTTGCATTCCAAAACTTTGAGTTCGCAAGGCAAATCAGAGCTTCGACAGAGCATGATGATGATGAGGATCTTAAGAAAGATTTGGCAAAAGCTGAAAGCTTGATAATGAATCAACGAAGTAATGAAGCGATGCAACTGCTTCGCCAAATTCGCGAAAAGTCTAAAAAGGGAATGGTTTTTCAATTGGCAACCCAAGATTTAGCTAGATCTCTTATATATTTAAAAGAGTATCAAGAGGCGTATGAGTTATTACATCCCCATATCAATCTTCTTTCAGATACTGGAAAGTCCCTATTGCAACATGCTGCATATGAAGTGGGTGATTATAAAACGGCACTCTCTTTATCAGGCAACTGTTTAGTCAATTTACCAGATGGTGACTTATTACTTAGGGCAGCGGCAGCAGCAGCAGAGCTAAATGAAATTCAAGCCGCTATGGGTTGGTTACAAACGGCTAAAGATTTTGGATGTAAAAACCTGAATGAGTTTTTAGGTAAAGAACATTTCAACACAATTCGAGACAGTGAAGATTTTAAGGCATTTCAAAAGCTGATGGAGCAGAATTAAAACCGAAGTTTTAAATTTTGCGATTTCTTATTGAGATTTATCTCTCGATATATTAAATTATTTTCTTTGTAAAAAAAGGTGATTAAAATGAGTGTTTCATCACGGGAAAATTGGACTTTTGAAGAGACTACAGCATTGCAAACTGTAGTTCTAGAAATGGGATTAGACTTAAATGGAGATCCATGGGAAGTTAAAAGATTTAAATGGGCTTCTTGCGAAAAAAAATTAAAAGAGCAGAAAATATATAAAACAGGGAAACAGTGCAAAGAAAGGTGTTGGTCATTTCTTTTTTCTAAAACAGCATTTTATGCTCATCCAATTAATTTTGGCTTTAAAAGTGTTGTGATTGCACTTTCAGAGAGAGAGCTGTCGATTATTTCTTTACTTTATGATAGTTTAGATCATTCTCATAATTTAGCTGCTAAGGCGCTTAAACTAGTTAATGATAAGTTACATAAAACTTCAGGTCATAAGCCCCTTTTTTTAGAAGGTTACTTTAGAACTCCTTCAGCCCTTAAAAATTTATATTATACTCAAAAAAGGAAAAACGGGGGGCACTTTCCATTTTTAAGTTCGCAGACTAAAATTTCTGATTCGGATCTTAAAATTACAAATCGAATAATAGAACAATTAACAGACAAAACAACTGTAAGAAAAAAAAGAGATAGGCCTACAGTTGACTCAGTTGACTCTACTCCCTATTTGCGAGTAGTCAAACCTCGAGGAGAGATTGTTGCACCAGTGATGAGAGTTACTCCTTTACTGCCAGATTGCGAAGCAGTTATAGAAGAGAGTAAACCTAAACAGGAAGAATCTGTAGATGTTTTTGCTAAAAGATGCACGATTATAACAGAAAGGCCAACGATAGATCCATGGCAAACACTTGAATTTTTAAAGTTGTGTGATTATAGAGGGGAATGGCCGCATAATATTAAAGCGATTGATACGTTGATGACACGGATGCCAAGTGATACGGTTTTATCTGAAGCTGCGCCAAAAGCACTTCCTGAATTAATTAATTGGAGCTTTTAGGATGAGAGGGTATAGACAAATACTTGGGTTTCTAATTGGTTGAGTTTAAACCAATAATTAATTAAAATATCGGATCTAACGAAAGGGGAATAAAGATGAAGCCTGCTTCAGCAACTAGAACATTTTGGGATTCAACTGCAGACAATGTGTTATTATCTGTATTGGAAAGAATGGGTTATGATATTAATGGCCTTCCCTGGGACTCCAACCAATTTTCTTGGCTTAAAGTGTCAAAAGAGGTAGCTCAAAGGGGTTATCTATATTCAAAAAAGAGGGTTCGAGAGAGGACAATCCATTATTTAATGTCGCAAATTGTTTTTTACGAACGTCCTAAAATTAGCCCTCCGAAGTTCAAAGTGTCTTCTATAAGCTCTAGAGAGACAACTATTATTTCTTCTCTTTATTATCGATTTAAAGGAGAATTTGCGCAAATCTCTAAAGCGCTTTGGTTTATCAACGAGCAGTTAATCGTCTCTGAGGGAAGTAAAGCCCTTTTTCCAAGAGGCTATCGATCAGGGTTGAGCTTAAAAAATTTAATTAATGCTGCAATTAGAAAACAACGAAGAGAAGCTAGAAAAACGACAACATTAGCTGACTTATCCAAAACTCTTTTGAAAAAAGATGCTGTGATAACAGTATTAAATGCTTTTGAAAATATTACCCCTGAGGATGCAAAAATAGTTGATTTGGCGGTTGAAAACATTCCCATGCACAACAAGATAAGGAACAAACGTAAGATTGTAAGGCCTACAAGAGAAGCAAGTAAACATCGTAGACGTTTGTCATTGACCGTTGAACCAGGATCTCCCTCAAGTTCAGCCTTTAGATCACCTCATACTGTTGTTCCATATGCAGCAGGAGGAGCCTACCCTTGTGCGCAGCCACAACCTTCTCTATATGCAGCAGCCTCAGCACAAGATGCATCAACACAAGTATCTAACGTAGAATTAGGAGTGCTTCCAGCTTGTGGTATAGCAAGACCAGAATTACAAGCTGGAACAAAAGCAACTCGTGTTTCAAATATAATGTTGACTCCAGGATCACAGAAAGTGACTGATACTGAAAACAAAACGAAAGAAAGTAGGGTTAATAGTGCTCTTGTCGTGGGAGAAAAAGCTTGTAGTAGCGCATCTTCCGCTGCTCAAGTGGTTAGTGAACTAGAACCAAGAGGAGCTTTACCTCCAAAAAAATATTGGTTAAAGAGGGCAAAAGCTTCAGGATATTCATTTAATTGATAGTGAAATGAAGGTGTGCTTTCCATGATCGTTTGCGAGCAAAAAGACACTTTTGCCTTTTGACGCTTCTAATGCCTCATTAAATTCATCTACATCATGTACAGGTTCGTGATTGACATTTATAATTAACATCCCTTTTCGCATTCTAGCTAGGGCTGCTACTGATTTAGCTTTTACTTCTGTTACAACCACTCCGACATCATCTTTTTTATACCCATATTTTGCAGAGAGATCTGGAGTCATTTCTGATACGACAAGTCCAAGCTTTTTTGCCATCTCACTCATCGCTACTTGTGATTTATCATGAGCTCCAATCTTCACTTTTAAATGGTAGATCTTTCCAAGGCGACTCACTGTCATTGTCGCTATAGAATTTTGGGGTAAAATGGCGATTGTATTGCGCACCATTTCTCTATCTTTCATTACTAGACCATTCACTTCAACGATAACATCGCCTTGCTGAACTCCACCTTCTTGCGCTGGTGAATTTTTCATCACTTGAGTTACAATAGCTCCCTTGGCTCTATCAAGACCAAGCGCCCCGGTCATATTGCTTTCAACATCTTGCAGATGAACCCCAATATAACCACGCGTAACAGCTCCATTTTTAATCATTTGATTGGTAGTTACTTGAAGTATACTTGACGGTATGGCAAATCCAATTCCAACAAAGTTTCCTTGGTTTGTTAAAATCGCTGTGTTCATTCCCATCACCTTTCCATCTAAATTAAGTAATGGACCTCCAGAGTTGCCAGGATAAATGGATGCATCTGTTTGCAAAAAATCTTCTAAGTCACTGATTTTAAGGTCGTTACGACCCTTTGCTGAAACAACACCTACGGTAACTGAAGCTTCAAGGTCAAAAGGGTTTCCAACAGCGATAGCCCATTCACCCACCTTAACATTTTTAATATTTTCAAATTGAAGAAAGGGGAAAGGAAGCTCTCGATCAATTTTTAATAATGCGACATCAGTTTGTGCATCGCTTCCAATAAATTTAGCATCAAAGGTTGTCCCATTTTTATCATTGAGAGCAACAGTAATTTTATTGGCATGTCGCACAACATGGTAATTGGTCAAAATATAGCCATCGTTAGAAATGATAAACCCTGAGCCTTGCCCTTTTTCTATTCTTGCTTCAGTAAAAGGGTTTGAAGTTCCAATATCTCGTCCAAAAAAGCGATTGAAAAAATCATCAGCCGACGGGTCGTGATGACTAGAGCCATAAGTGGTTGCAGGTTCAAATTCAGTCGTAATAAAGACAACAGCAGGTATAGCTCTTTCAGCTACTCCAGTAAAGGCATTGGAGAGTTGTTTGGCATAATTGATGCCACTATCTGAGGTTTCATTACTTTGAGAGGTGTAACTTGGTGACCTTGGTCCAGCAGCAATAGGCTCTTGATCCAATAATTGATTATCTAAAACTATAGAGTCATGCTCTAATACTTGCTCTTGATCGATTTTATCTTCTGAGCTAAAAAGATTGAATATATTGGCATGCGAATGTGTAAAAAGTGAAAATGAAATTAAAAAGGCAGTCAAAAATTTCATGATATCTCCATGTTTGTCGCAATACTAAAACTACATTTTGCTAATGTCAAGTGAGGTTTAAAGTTTTTTTACTTTGCAGGGAGATTAGATCAGAGATGGCAATCTAACAGGGTTTAAATTTCTGAAATATTTAAATCAGATTTTTCTTTATCAAAGAATTCTTTTGAGGCAAAAACTGAGAGCTGACTCTCTTTCTCTTTTCCAACAAGTGCTTGCTTTACGGATTCACAAATCTGCTCTTTGGTTGCACCAAGAACTTGATCTCGATACTCTTGTCTGACTTCTTTTGTTCGACCACGTCTTTCCATAAAGTAGGTAGCATGCGCTTTTGAACCAATTGATACCGGTTGATCAAAAGCTTGAATCAGTCCTAACTTTGCTTCCAAAATATCTTGATCACTAAACTTTCCTTTTGAAATGTATTCAATCGCTAGGTCAAAAGCTTTTAGAGTCGATCTTAAATTAGGATCGCGATAGGAGTAAAAGTAGAAATTACCCACATGTGGCTGGTAAGTGGCGCCAGATCCATACGCTCCTCCTTGCTCTCTAATTTTTTGATGAAGCACTTTATTTTCCATCAAATATGTGGCTAAATAGAGTGCGGCACTAAGAGGGTTCGAATATGTAAAAGTGGGATAAGCCTTACAAGTAAAGGCTACAGGAGAAGAGATCAGTTTTCCCTGTTGTTTTTGTTTTTTTACATCAATATTTCCAACCCAAGGACTAAATGGAGATGAGGCGATTTTCGGAATTTTATAAAATTCTTTTTTGTGAATATGATCAATTACATCTTTTTCACAAGTCATTACTAAGTGTGGGTTATTGAGGTGAAATAGCTTTTCTTTGATTGCTCTTAAGCGAATAAGAGTTGGCTCTAGTTTCTCATCTAGATTTTCAGCAATATCTTTAATGAAATTATAATAGGGAAGTCCTGACATTTCATTCATAATAGTATTGTATTCTGAAAAAGGTGCCATAGCAGATTTAACTGCGTACCCTAGAGCTGATCTATTGAGTTTATCGCGTAAAATAGTGTGTGTTTGAATGATGAGTTCTTTCAATCTTTGCGTATCATCTAGTTTGGGCAATAAAACGGTGTCTTTAAGAATAGAAAAAAGATGATCTGTATATTGTGACAAAGATCTACTGTGAAGAGAAAGTGTGGGTCTAAAAATATGGGGCTTGTCATTAAGAGGATTTAGATTAATTGAGGCGTCTAGGCCACCTGTAAAAGACTGAATATATTCAAGCGTCTCTTTATAATCGCGAATCCCTGATCCCACTTCTGTGATCACAGAAGTGAACAGCTTTAAGATCTGGAGATCTTCCATTGGGGTGTCATAGAGATCGAAAACAATGTCAACATAAGTGAGTCCATTTGTAAAAGAATCATGGGTGTAGAGAGCAAGTTGATCAACCGCTTCAAATTTAATGGGATAATCAACTACTTCTTTGGGTATATCTTTAAGTTCTAATTTGGGAAGGCATTCAATATCTTCTTCTTCTTCTTGAAACTTGGCTAGTTGTTGAGCCAAGCCCACTATTTCTTCTTTTTGTGCTTTAGAGAGTTTAGATTTAATGCCTTTAAGTTTCTTGACTTCAGCCTCTTCTTCTTCTTCTCCCAGTCGATTATTAGGAGTCATGACATGGCGAATATAGTGATGGTTGTCGATGAAATGCTTTTTGATTAGTTCAGGAATATATTTTTCGTCTTGAAGTTTCTCTTTCAGTTGATCTAAGAGGGAGTGAACTTTAAGGGCATCTTCAGGATCACCACCATGCTGCTTTAATAGACCCGATCGTAAAAACAGTGAAAGCCCATAAGGGCCTCCCTCTTTTGTGATTTCTAACCTTGATAGTTCAAATTGTCTATAAACGACATCAAGCTTTTTTTGCGGAATTCCGCTTTTTGCAATTTTTTTGAGCTCTTGAAACATCAACTTTTCTAGCTCATCAGCCTTTGAAGGATCGCACCCTCGACAAATAATAGCATAAGGAATTTGACTCATGTCAGTTTCAATATAGGCATCTGCTTGAACTGTTAGTTTCGATTCTTGAAGTGCCATTTTTAAAAGAGCAGCGTCATTTTCCATTAATACGGCATCGAGTAGACAAAGAGCTAAAGTTTCAACAGTCTCTTTAATGTGAGTGGTGAGCCAAGCAAAAGTTATAAAGCTCTTACCCTCAACGTCTTCATCAGAAGAGGGGAAGGTTCCTTTTATTTTTTGCCTTTTTTTAGCTCTTGGTTGCTCTTCAATATTAGGGATTTGTTTTTGCTTTTTTGTGCTTTTAAGTACTTTATCTTCAATCATATCTAAATGTTTTTCTATGGGGAGATCACCGTAAAAATAGAAAAGGCATTGAGAAGGATGATAATAAGTTGAGTGAAATTCTTTAAGTTGGTCATAAGTTAGGGAGGGAATTTCAGCTGGGTCACCACCTGAGTTATACTTATATAGTATTTGAGGGTAAAGTGCCTTTTGAATAGCATTCCAAAGTCTAGATTCTGCTTGGTTCAGCGCCCCTTTCATCTCATTGAATACAATGCCTTTATAGGTTAAATCTGAGTCAGGATTAGACGGCTCTTCAAATTCAAACCTGTGTCCTTCTTGTAAAAAGCTCATTTTTTTAAGTTCGGGATAAAAGACAGCATCTAAATAGACTTCGAGTAAGTTATAAAAATCCTTTTCTACTTGAGAGGCAGCAGGATAGCATGTAAAATCAGAGCCAGTAAAGGCATTCATAAAGGTGTTTAAAGAGCGGCGGTTCATTGAGAAGAAAGGATCTTTTACTGGGAAATGTTTAGAGCCACATAAAACAGTGTGCTCCAAAATATGAGCAACTCCATTATCGCTACTTGGGTAAGTTTTAAACGAGAGACAAAAAACATTTTCAGGGTCATCTGCTTCAATATGAAGAACATGTGCGCCCGTTGGAGTGTGAACGAGTTCATATAGAATACAATTGATTTCAGAAAGAGGGGTCACTTTCTTAAACTCGAAGTCTTTATATGTCTGCGACTTGCTATATTTTGGTTTCATTATCTTTCCACTCGTCAAAAATTTTGCACCACTTTATCGCAATTGTTTCATTGTATCAATGAAAATATGCTCATATATCCAAGAGAATTCAAGAGTTTGATTTTGACTGCGCCAGCTTGAAGGCAAACTGTTGGTCTTCACTTGGGTATAATTTCCCAATAATCGTTTAGATAATTAATTTCTTTACAATAATTTATTAGATGCATTTTTTATTTGTTTTAGTTACTATATATTCCAAAAAAAAAGGGAAATATTAAATTATGGCATCTCCAGCAAAAAGAATGTATCCAGATGAAGCAAAAAGAGCGCAAACAGTTGACTTAGCAGCTGATCCAAGCAATGAAGAAGTCCTACATAGATTAGATAGTCTCTTTAAGAATCTTATGAGTGGAATAAAGACCCCTTTGGGCATGTCATTATTTAGAAGGTTTTCAAAAACGACTACTGTAGATCCTAAGATAGAAGCTACCAGTAGGGCCAAGCTTTTAGAAAATAATCCAGATTTAAAAAAAGAATTTAAAGCTTGTTTTGAGGAGGATCGAACCTATAAATGTAAAGACAACAGAGTTTCTGTAGCAGACAACGGTGTATACCCTTTATTTCGCCCTATTGAAGGATTGACAGTAAGAGATTATGTATGCTTGAATCTGATTTGGATTATGACAAGATTCTCTCAAGTTCTCCCTAAAAAAACACTAGAATTGACTATTGGTAACTTTTTGAAAGTCATACACAATGCGACAGAAAATTTTGCTATATTTAGTCCAAATTATCAATCTTTTTTAGAATATTTTTTTAAGAGATTAGAGCCTTTTCAATCTAACGAGTCCGTTGTTGATTTAATTACTCAACTTAAGATGTTAGGAGGGGTTATTAAAGAAAAAGCTTCTTATGTTCTTGGTTTTGAAGAAGGGAGCTTTTTATTGGGATTAAACAGTGTGAGAGGAAAAGAGCATTGTTGTCACCAATTTCTTAGAGATGCCTTATCTTTGTGTCAACTATTACTCAATCAGGCTACCTTGGCAACTAAAAAGGAAAAAGAATTATTAAAAGGGTTGCCTTTTGAATCTTTGGATGAGACAGTTAGTCAAGAAAAGTTGAACGTATTAGTAGAGCAGCTTTCGCATCTAGAATATCAAAGTGGCGCTTATTTAGAAGATTCTAAAAACCCTTATATTCAATATCAATACTTAAGACAATGCCAATCACTGTTTACAAATCTCATTATTTATCTTGGACCTATGACGGGTAATGCTAAGCAGATTTGTATCTATTTTCCAAATGACAAGCACAATGATTATAAGAAGTGCGTTTTAAGTTTATGTAGTATTGCGAAAATGTATCTGGCAAATATGTTAAAATATTTACCAACCGATTTTGCAGGAGATCCGTACTATTTTCAGCCTTTAGAATTGGCACAACCTGAGCTTTGTTATCCTGATTGTCTACCTGTTTCTCAGTATGCAGTAAAGTTAAGAGGGGAAGTTGAGGGTGCTCATAAATTGCGCTCTAACTTATCAAAGGGTTTATCTAGGTTGTTTTTAAAGGCTCAAAGTTTGGTAGTCGAGAGTATGAGCTCTTTAGAGAGACCTACTATAATGGATCAAATAGTTGGCTTAAGTTTTGAGAGGTTAGCACTTTCTGTATCGGCATTTCAAAGAGCCTTATATCAACATTCATCACTAGTTCTTAGAGCATCCTTGATCCATCTTTTAAAAAATAGCGTTATTGCTTTGGAGCATGCTATGGCTGCAGAAGCACATCAAGTAGCTTTAGATCAAGGTGTTGAATTTAAGTTTGCACCTGTAAGGGGATTAATGGCTCAACATAGATTTTATGTTCAAACTTATGGAACTGATGAAGAGTGTGGAATTGACCCAATGGATATGCCTATGATGGCAATTTGTATGCAACTTGATACAATAGTGTGCTCTGATAGGGTAAATTTACATACAGTTTTAAGCGCAATAAAAAAACGAAATGGATCTGCACATATTTTGACTCATATTTTAGCAGGGGGTCATGAAGCAGTGAAATATACACAAGGTTTAGTTTCTAAATGTTTTGAATTCACCTGTGAATTAATGGAGTTTGATGCATACCCATCATTTAGTGGAAAGTGGCCAAATATAGATATGCTTGAAATTGGAGAAGATAGATATTCTGAGCCATTATCAAAGAAAAGTGCAGCTAAATTGGCAAGTTCTGTATCCAAATCAGAGGGCGCTGGAGCTGCAGCAGCGGTAGCAACCGCAGTTCCAATGAGAGCAGATCCTAAACCTTTGACTGCAAAGCTAGAAAGTCTACTTTTTCACTTAGATATGATATTATCGAATTCTTTTATGGATAAAACAAGTGGTAAGACTTTAATTCAAGATACAGTAGATCATTTGAAGGGTGTTGATATTATGATCAAATCTATTTTAAAGCCCGAATTTGATTTTTTAGATTTCCCTCTATATGTAGAAACTATTTTGGAGTCTTTAAGAGCAGTGGATGTCAATATTTCTGAAATTTATACGCTTTATAAAGTGAATCATCAATCTTTTGTAGCTAGGAGTACAAAAGATAGGTTTATCAACTCAGATCGCTCTATAAGTGACGCTTCAGCTAGAGAGTTAATCAACACTCATTTGCATGGATCAGTTTGGGAAATGAGTGGACATCTTTTCCGTGTCAATAATACAGATCCCCATTATTTGTTATTGCCAAGGCAGGCAAAATATATGGCACTTTATGCTCACCAGATCAAAGCTGGATTAGAGGTGAGATCACAAGGGGTTAAAGTTTCTTCAACAACTAAAATGGAGATATGGAGAAGTTTGATGGCATTATATCAAGCTGTTAATAAAGAAATGGTACCTGTTTTAAAAGAGATTGGTCAGCATATAGAATGAGCGAGCTTAGAAAGGCTTTGTTGAAAAACAAGTTGTGTCTAAAATTTATCTGAAAATATTTGTTCCCTTAAAAACAATCTCTTGATACCTTCTTAACCTGATTTTAATATAAAAGGTAGGTAATATGTCAGTAAGAAGTGTTCGTTCAGTATCAAGTTTAGATGATTTTGACTGTTTTTTAGATCCAGGAAGTGATGAAGCTTTAAATAAAAAAGTGATCAATTTTTCAAGTTTGAGTACAGAATATCAAAGTTTTATAAGAGAGTTAGCCAAAGATGAAAAAGGTTTATCTATTTTAGACCTGCTGGAAGGAAAAGATGTTTCATCTTTAAATAAAGAAGATCAATCCGCTCTATTTGGTTTTATTAAGAGAATGCGTGATTCTCATATTGCTGCGCTTGCTGCTGGGATAGATTCAGTTTTTGAAGGTTATGATGGTATGGGAGCTGCGATAAAGGCTTTGCATCAACAGGGCGATCAATTATTGGCTACAGCAGCTGTAGTGCCCTTACCAGTAGCTGCCGCAGCTCCTCCATTGGCAGCAGCCGCACCAGAAGTAGATTATTCTAATTTACAAATAATTCCTTATAGACCATTCAGATTTCCAATAAATGAGCCAGCATGTGATGATGCCTCAGATAGAGGGTATGATGGAGACTCAGATAGTGATCAAGCAGCTCTTAGTAGGAGTGTTTTAGATTCTGAACCACTAGAAGCAATAAGAGAAAGAGTTTATAGTCTGTTATTAACTCATGGTGATGCTGTGGATGAAGGTAGAAGAGCTGCAGTTTTACGTGCGATTGAAGAAAGAAAGGAGGCTGAAGCTTATGAAAGAGCTTGCGCTGCTGCTGAAGCAAGGCAAGCAGAATTAGAGGCCGAAGCCAAAGTAATAGCTGAGCAAGAGGCAATTAGGCAAGCTCATTTACAGAGAATTTCTGACATGAAAGCTCTAGCTGTTCAAATTCAAGAAGGGGGAGAGGGAAGTGCAGAATTTATTGATTTGCTTAATAAAGTGGGTGTCAATAGCTCATTTTTTCATGGCTCTTCTATAAGAGAGATAGCTCTAATTGCTGCGCTTTTTAATGCTCAAAGATTTTTAGATATTCAAACTCTTTCCAAAAGGTTTAAAGCACTTAGCTTAGTTACTGATATCATTCAAGCTATTAGAACCCCCACTCGAAATTGGGATGAGGTGCAACTTAATTTAATGAGAAAGCTCATCCCTCATATAAATAATATACGATCAGCTCGTAAAAAAAATGTTTGCCGAAATAATTTTAGTGCCATTTTTAAACTTATGGCTCATCCTGCCTCTGCTTATATAGTTATTTCCAAGCAACTTACAGGAGCTGAAGTATCTCAAGATGAGCGCCTTAAGTTTTCTGTCGATCGAGTTACTGCTTTATGCACTTGGTTAACTCCTGTAATTTTTCAAATAGTATCCAAGCTTTCTGTAGAGCAAAGAGCTAGGTTTAGAAAAACTATTTCTGTTTGGCCACAGCAACTTCATGCATTGAAATCAGAAGAGAGAAGTTTAAATCAAAAATTTAAAATGGCTTGTAACTTATGTGCTACTGTTAAAGGTGTAACTCATCAAGTGGCTCAAGAGGGGCAATATGACGTGGCTACTTCGCAAGGTAGTAAAGATTTAATCAAACTTTCTCCTGTAATTTTTCAACTCATTAAAGAATTAGATTCTCAAAGAGATCTTGGGGTGAATCATGTTTTACTGCCAACTAAGTATGTAGTACCCGATCATAAAGCTTTCACTTATTTGAAAATGACAGGAGGCATGGGTGAAACGAGTGAAAGAGCAGAGCTGGCAAGAGTAAAAGTGCCATTACATCGCTGCGTTGAAGCGCTTAAAGCTCCTTTACTCAGAGCTGTTTCAGCGGATGCAAACCGTTTTGATCAAGGTTTTAGATATCAACTTATTAATGTATTACCTTCTTGCGTTGAATTGTTAAAATTAGCTCAAGGTCTTTCTGATGCAGATGTAAGAGGGGCCCAAGTTGCTTTAGGTTTAAATGTATACCGAATGACTCACCAAGCTTTTAGTGCGGCAATAGTTAGATCGGGAAAAGAACTTACAGATTCCATGTCACTTAAAGATATGGCGTTTACTTTAGGCATCTGGACTACTCTAAATAGTGATCAAAGGAAAGCTCTAAGAAGCTTTGATCGATTTGAATCGGTTATTGGTACTGCTCATTCTGTTTTTGACATTGACGCTGATACCTCATCTTCTTTGGTTGCTGAGTTAGTTAATAGCTCAAAGTTAAATGCTCAATTTACATCCTCTGCTTCTTGTTTAGTAGATTTATCATTATCATTTTATGGTGTTGAGCCTATTGAAATGAATGCTTATCTACAAAAAGAGTGTTCAGTAGTTGGGGCTGGGATTGCTCCTCAAGATCGTGTCGCTCTTCGTTTCTCGATTCAAGTAGCTCCATTGAAACTTAGCCTTATTGCTTACTCTAGAGATCAAGCTGCATCAACTTTAGAAGTGGCTACCGCTTCAGATTTAGTTTTAAACCTAGAGCAACTTTCCTCACTCACAAGCTGTTTAACCAAGCAAAGAGCTTTAGCTTTCTTACCAGCTTTAGTCGTGGGAATTCAACACTCTTTAAGACATGCAATATTACTATCTGAAAGATTAGTAGAAATGGCTCGATGTGATGGAGCGCTGATTGCTACAACTTCTTGTAATCAACTCAATAAAGGCGCTTATCATGCTCCCTATAATTCACGGGCTTGGGCAAAGGTCATGGCGTTTATAGATGTGGATAGTGGTGATCTTGCTTTACCTTATAATGTAAAAGCAGATTCTCCTTCAGGAGTTAAACTACCATTTGTTGCAAGCGGTGGGTTTGAACAAGAGTATGTATTAACAAGAGGTGGGGTGTTCACTCACGGGCCTATTTCATTGGATCATAAACAAATAGAAAATAGCATCGATGAATTATTAGGTGTAGTTGCTGTTGCTAGCGATATGATCAAGCGTAACATAGAAGCCGCAAGTTATTAAAAATTAACAACTTGCGACAAAATACTTTACCAGGTGAGTGAAGCGGCTGATTGGTATTCGTTAACACGAGTTTCGAAGAAATTTTTCTCCTTACCTAAGTCGATCACTTCGCTCATCCAAGGGAATGGCGTTTTAGTATTATAGATAGGCTTGAGCCCAATACGCTCAAGTCTTCTATCAGCGATATAGCCAACATAATCCTCAAACATTTCAGCAGTGAGTCCGAGCACACCGTTAGGTAAGCAATCTTTAGCGTAGGCGATTTCAAGTTCAACGGCTTCTTTAATAAGATCGATGATATGAGCTTGGAAATCGGGGGTCCAAAGACCTTTATTTTCCTCTTTAATGGAATTAATAAGATCTATTCCAAAGTTGAGGTGAATCGTTTCATCTCTTAAGATGTACTGAAACTGCTCACCAATACCGGTCATTTTATTTTGTCTATTCATAGATAAAATCATAGCAAAACCGCTGTAGAAGAAAATCCCTTCCATAATAATGTAGTAACCAATCAAGTTTTCTAAAAACTTTTGGGCTCCATCAGGAGTAGAGGTGGTGAAGCTATCTTTTAAAACATCTTCGGTTAACTTCATTTCAAAAGCGTCTTTTTTCCTAATAGTTTCATTTTCATTATACATGTTGAAAATTTCACCTGGATCAAGCGCTAAAGACTCTACAATATAGTGGAAAGTGTGCGTATGAATCGCTTCTTCAAATCCTTGACGCAATAAATATTGACGCGCTTCAGGATTCGTCACATGTTTAAAAATAGCGAGTACAATATTATTACCCACTAAACTTTCTGCCGTAGAGAAGAACCCTAGATTTTGCATGATCATATGGCGCTCGCCATCGGTAAGATCATCTGACTTCCATGTCTCTATATCTTTTGACATAGGAACCTCAGTTGGCATCCAATGGTTAGCGCACCCGTTTAAGTAGTGTTCCCATGCCCAATGATATTTTAGGGGCATCAACTGGTTGACATCAACAGCTGTGCAATTAATGAGGCGTTTTTCTTTAGCCTCAACTCTTTTTGATTTATTGTTCATAATTTTCTCCTATTGACAACTTTCACAACCTTCTTCCATCGAACATACAGCTCCTTGAATAAACTCAGGTGAGCGATCCACATTGATATTGCTTGATGCAGAAGCATTTTTCATCCAACGAGGTTGAAGCCCTCTTTTATTGACATCGACAGACGACTTTTCAATTTGAGTCGCGCCTAACGATCGAAGATAATAAGTAGCTTTCAGTCCATTTTTCCATGCTAAGAAATACATTTCGTTCATTTTCTTACCACTAGCTTCTGCTAAATAAAGGTTTAGTGACTGACCCATGTCTATCCATTTTTGCCTTCTTCCAGCGCATTCAATTATCCAGTCAGGATCGATTTCAAAAGCTGTGAGATATTTAGCTTTAATCTCGTCAGGAATAGATTTAATTTCTAAAATAGAACCGTCGTAATATTTTAAATCATCGAGCATATCATCATTCCAAAGATTGAGCTTCTTTAAATCATTGACCAAGAAACTATTAGAAATTGTAAATTCACCCGATAGATTAGATTTTACATATAAGTTTTTGTAGTTAGGCTCAATAGAAGCTGACACACCTAAAATATTGGCAATCGTTGCAGTTGGAGCGATAGCCATGGTGTTTGAGTTGCGCATGCCATGCTTTTTAACAGCGTCTCTAACAATCGACCAATCCATTCTCATTTTGCGATCCACTTCTACAGGTACGCCTCTCTCTTTTTCAAGAATATCAAGCGTATCAATTGGTAAGATTCCACGATCCCACTTAGAACCTTTGTAGCTAGAATAAGTTCCTTTTTCTTTAGCAAGTTTAGTTGAAGCTAAAATTGCATAGTAAGAAATCATTTCCATAATCTCATCGGCGAATTCGATCGCTTCATGACTAGCGTAGCTTATGCCAAGAATGCAAAGAGCATCTTGAAAGCCCATGATACCAAGGCCAATTGGGCGGTGGCGAGTATTTGCATTTTGAGCTTCTTTTGTAGGATAGAAATTGATATTGATGACGTTGTCTAGCATGTTAATCGCAGTTTCAACTGTTTGAGCTAATTTTTTCTCATCAATTCCCTCTGATGAAACATGTTTGACTAAATTGATTGAGCCTAAGTTACATACTGCAGTTTCATCTTCTGAAGTGTTGAGGAAAATTTCAGTGCACAAGTTAGAGCTATTAATGACGCCCACATGATCTTGAGGAGATCTGATGTTGGATGAGTCTTTAAAAGTGACCCAAGGGTGGCCAGTTTCGAAGAGCATGCTGAGCATTTTGCGCCAAAGAGAGACCGCCTCAATCTTTTTATGCAATTTGAGCTCGCCACTTGCAGCCATGGCTTCATATTTGACATATTGCTCTTCGAAGGCCTTGCCATATAAACTGTGTAAGTCAGGAACATCGCTTGGATTAAATAAGGTCCACTGCTGTTCATTTTGAACCCTCTTCATGAATAAATCAGGAATCCAGTTTGCAGTATTCATATCATGAGTACGTCTTCTTTCATCACCTGTATTTTTTCTAAGTTCTAAAAAGTCTTCGATATCAAGGTGCCAAGTTTCTAAATAAGCGCACATAGCCCCTTTTCGTTTTCCACCTTGGTTGACGGCGACTGCAGTGTCGTTCGCTACTTTTAAAAATGGAATAATGCCTTGGCTTTTTCCATTTGTCCCTTGAATTCTGGCTCCAGTTGATCTCACATTGGTCCAATCGTTACCAATGCCGCCTGCCCATTTTGAAAGTTGAGCATCATCTGATACTGTTTTGAAAATGTGACTTAAATCATCTGAAATTGTCAGCAAATAACAAGAAGAAAGTTGAGAGTGGGGGGTTCCAGAATTAAATAAAGTTGGAGTGGCACTCGAGTAGTTAAATTGAGATAAAGTGTTATAGAACTCGATTGCTTTTTCAGTTTTATTGGTCTCTTCTATGCATAGACCCATAGCAACACGCATCCAAAAGATTTGAGGCGTTTCCATACGCACTTCAAGGTGGTGTAAAAAGTATCGATCATAAAGTGTTTGCAGTCCGAGATAGGCAAAATTATCATCTCTTTCTAGCACTAATGCATTTTTAATTTTATCGAGATCAAAGTCTAAAAGTTTTTCGCTCACACGACCAACAGAAATCCCTTTTTTTAAGAAAGTGGTGAAGTAATTAGAGTGAGTTTCTTCTAATTCAGGATCTAGGAATGAAACTTGCATAGTTTCGCGATAAATAACATCTAAAAGTAATCTAGCCGCTACTTTTGTATATGAAGGCTCTCTTTCAAGTTTGGCTCTAGCAGTCATGATCATAGCTTTATCAACTTCTTCTTCTTTGATACCTGTGTAAAAGCTTTTAACAGTATCTTCGTAAAGTTGTTCAGCATTGGTTTCTTTTAGACCGCGACAAGCATGTTTAGCGATCTTGAGCAATTTAGAGCGGGTAACTTTTTTTATTTTACTGTCTTTGGTGGTCATTTCGAACGTTTTTTCATCAGCAGAGAGGGTAGTAGGCTCTTTCTTCTTAACTTCATCTAATTTACCAACGCGATGCAAAATATAAGCTTTAGCAATATCAAAGTAACCAGTTTGCATTAAGTGGTGCTCGACCATATCTTCGATATCGGCAACATATAGTTTTTTGACTTGCGAAAGATCAAAGGCATTTTCAACAATAGCAGTAGTAAGTTCATTGACAACTTCAACAATTTCAATAGGAGTAGAGGTTTCACTATTTAAGCCATTATGACGACGAAATAGGCGTTCAATAGAACCTGAAACTTTCATAGGGTTAAAGCGCACTTGCGAGCTTTCATCAAATCTGAAAAGTTTAATGTTGTGAATAGAGTCTTCTCTTTTTTCAGAGTGCTTATCGCGATAAATAATATAACCACGCGCAACATCGTGATAGCCATTTTTCATAAGAGTAATTTCAACTAAGTCTTGAATCCCTTCTACCGTAAGTGCTACGCCTTTTTGGTTCATTGTAAGTAGCTGGTTTACAACAATTTGCGTAATTTCAGCGGTAGCGTCGATAATTTCAGAAGTGAGTTGTTGCGGCTTTGGCAAATTACGGCAATCACGAAAAGCGAGTTCAATAGCAGTTTGGATTCGCTCTTTATGAAAAGGGACAATGCGACCATTTCTTTTCACAACGGTAGCCACTTTTTCCAGTTTATCAATATTGATCTGTTTAACAGATTCACTTACTTTTGATATAATGGGGTTTTTACTATTTGAGCTAGTTTGCTCATTTGTTTTGGTTTCTTTTTGCATCGTCTATTTGCCTTAATTAAGAGTCATTAACTCACTTATTCTTAGTTCTTGCTTTTACTATATGTGGTAGCATATGCATACTATACATACTATATATTGTGATTGATGGGTTAAAGTCTACAAAAAAAAAAATGAAAAAAAGCTTGGAAAATTCAACTAGCGTAGTTTCAGCAAATTAGGAAAGCGGAAAAATTTTCGATATGTTATGCTGAAGTTAGAGGTAGTTTTATGAAAGATCGTAAAGGCACATTGCGCCAAATAAATTTAGTTCCCAATTTTATCACAGCGTTTGGATTAGCGTGTGGCCTTTTTGTTATATTCAAATCCATAATGACCCCTGAAAGTGGCAATTTGTATGATTTGCTAAATGCATCGGTGTTAGTATTGATACTGGCAGCATTTGCAGATTTTTTAGATGGGGCGATAGCGAGAGCATTGAATGCTGAAACAGAGTTTGGCTTTATGTTTGATTCTTTAGCAGATGCAATAACATTTGGAGTTGCGCCATCGGTTTTGTTTTTAAAAAGTGTTCGAGTGTTTGCAGGAGAGGGGAAGTTTGTCTTTTTTTCTGTGGTATGCGCGATGGTATTTTCGATGTGCGGAGTATTGAGGCTCGTTCGATTTAATGTAAAGACAACGTTGAGTAAGAAGAATAAAGTGTCTCAAGAAGAGAAGATGGCGCTTAAGAAGAGTTTTATAGGGCTTCCTATTCCAGCTGGAGCAATGGTTATAGTATCACTGATATACTTTTTGGTATCGCCGCAAGCGGCAAAATGGTTTTATATTGATGTGAAGTTAAGAACGGTTATCATTGGCGTTTCGATGTTGGTCACAGGATATTTAATGATATGCCGTTGGCAATTTCCGTCATTAAAGACGCTACATATAAGGGTGCCGTCATTTCATTGGATGTTTGTTACGGTGTTATCGGCCATTATCTTGTTATATGGATTGCTCTATTATTTACCTGTGGTATTTTTAGGGGTATCGGTGATTTATTTACTAGTGGGCATTGCCTTAACAGTAGTTAAGTTTGCGAGGGCAAATAATCTATCGAAACGTCAATAAGAGGCGTTATGGGGTAACACTATTTTTTGATGGTATTTCTTCAGAGAGCATGGGGTTAGACTTCCATGCGCCACTTCGGAACCGAATAAAATTAAGTAATGTGGCGATTATACTATAGATTGTCCAGTTTACAAAGGCAAATATAATGCTATGCTTTCCAATGACAATGAAAAAATAACAAGGAACAAGTAGAAAGAGCCAAACGCTGATTGTTCCAGAGATCATTATATATAGCGTATCGCCTGCAGCAGTAAGGATACCACTATAAATCCATCGTATGTTTTCTATCACAAGGTAGAGAGTGACAAAAATGAGGCAAGTTCTAATTAGAGTTTTATAATGAGCTATTTGATGGGTGTCAAAAGGGAGAGAAGTTGACTGAGAGCTTTCTTGTTTTAGAAATAGGTCGATGAGGGGGTCTGGGTATATGATGGTGATAATAGCCAAAGCTATAGCAAAATAGAGAATAAGAATGAAACCCGATTTAACGAGTTTTTTAATCTGGTCCTGCATTTTGGCACCAATTAAATTGCCGGCAATAGCAGCAATCCCTTTTTCTAGGCCGTATCCATAAAACAAAAAAAGCATTTCTATACTTTGACAAACGCTACAAACAAAAATATGTTCTGGGCTTACCTTTTCCATCATAGTATAGAAAAGGGCAGAGGCGAACACTTCTAGTCCTCCAAATAAGGCGGTAGGAAATCCTACTGTACAGCATTTTTTAAAGAGCTTAAAGTCAAATTTATAGTTGTTAGTTCCGAATTCTTTTCGGTTACGTTTTGAAAGGAATAAGAATATAATAACGATAGCTTGAATGGCATAACCAGCGACAGTAGCTATCGCTGCCCCTTTAATGCCCATAGCGGGTAAGATACCATCAACTCCAAAAATGAGGATAGGATCTAGACCTATATTGATCAAATTACCAAGTATAGAGAGCCATTTTACTACTTTGCCATGACCTTGACCAATATAAAAAGCGGATATACCTGAAATAATAACAGATAAGGGACCACAAGGCATAAGCCAGCTAAAATAATCTCTATGAAGATCTTCATGAGGTGATGAATAAATTAGATTGGGAAAAAACAGACCTAGAATGGTAAAAAAAATAACGGATAAGGCGGCAAGCCAAATCATTTGCCAAACAGGTCTAGCGATTTCCATTTTACGGTTGGCGCCATTATATTGGGCAACAAAGATTTCAACGAGAGCAGCAAGTGTCATCCAAGCGACGATAAAACTCCAAGCAAGAGTACCTGAGATAGCGGCAGCATTGAGGGCATCTTTGCTATACAAAGAAAGGAAAAGTCTATCGACAAAAAGCATAGCAAAAGTTGATAAAAACGAGACCATAAGCGGGGAAGTAACTCTCCACAGTTGCTTGGTATCAGCGCTTTTTATATCGGACATTAAGATGACTCTTGCTTAGCTGAAGTAATTATACAGCATTAGGCTGATATAAAGGAAGAAGACATTTTTCCTTTGAAAAATGGCACAACTTGTGAAACATAAAAATTTAATTGCTTTGTTCTGTTTTTTTCTGTCTGTATTTTAAATGTCTTCAAAATTGTAGCAAGATCATATATATCCCTGCCCCATTAAAAGTTCTCTCCCTACATTAAGAGATTCTGCCTGTTAGAGTAGCTCCTGCCTCTGATAGTCCTGCAAAGGCTTGCATTCCTCCTTGGAATCTTGGGCTTGCGATCATGTCTAATGTTTTAACTTTCGTTACATCATAGGCGTGTGAGGCAAATCTCCCATCGGGATCGGTAAAATTAATCGGATCACCATTGGCATAGTTATATGGCTCAATACATAGTGGGTAATCGATTGGGTCTGGACTTAA
>JAUHQG010000056.1 GCA_030408475.1 Candidatus Amphrikana amoebophyrae | reverse complement strand
CTGGGGATAATCTTGCCTACCAAAGGGTATGGCAGCGATTACCCCCAGCACAACTAGCGAAAAAACCTCTCCCTTAGAAATATAGGGTGTTAATGGCAGCGATTATCTAAAGCTCGATTCGCACAAAAAAACGCAGCTTAGAAATTTTCAGAGGGGATTTTTTTCCACTAGTTGAGACTGGGGATAATCTTGCCTACCAAAGGGTATGGCAGCGATTACCCCCAGCACAACTAGCGAAAAAACCTCTCCCTTAGAAATATTAGGGACTCTCTTCTTTTGAAAATCTTCGATTTTGACGCAAGTCTTGTCATTTTGCCTACGGCAAAAGTGACTTCAACTCGTGCGAGGGGGCAAAACATCTACGATGTTTTGCCCCAATGTAAAGCCGCTTTACATTAAAACTCCTAAGTTGCTTACAATCAGCGTTGTAGGTGACTTTAAGGTGCTTTAAAACTCGACTATTCTGCAACGCTTTGCATAATAGTCTTGACTATTGCGCATTGCGTTGCAGAATAGTCGAATAAAAGCAGTGGTTATATTCTTAGCCTGTTTCTTTATGGGCGAGAACGAGTGCTCTTTCAATGACATCAATAGTCTCTTCTGGAAGGAGTGTTTTTTTTAAGAGCTGTTCTAGGCGCTCTACTGAGCTATCAAATTTCATGCCGATTTCGCATAGAGCGGTGAGTAAGTCGAGTTCATATTCACCTACAGAGCGAATCGAGAGGGGAGGTTTATATTCTTCACGATGAAGAAGAGCTCTTTGGCATAAGATATAGCTGAGCAAGATATTGTCATCATCAAAGTAGTACTTAGCGATGTGATAAAGGGGTTCATATCGACCGGGATCGCA
Source organism: Candidatus Amphrikana amoebophyrae (assembly GCA_030408475.1). Classification (GTDB taxonomy): domain Bacteria; phylum Chlamydiota; class Chlamydiia; order Chlamydiales; family JACRBE01; genus Amphritriteisimkania; species Amphritriteisimkania amoebophyrae. Next base: position 22,040 of record JAUHQG010000056.1, on the reverse strand, counting down.
ATAGTAAGCTCTCCAATAAGCTTTAATAATATCCTCTTTTTTGTGATGGAGACACTCTCTCATAGCAGCCATGCGATATAGGCAGAAGAATTCAATATCACGCTCAACGTCTAATCTAGAGCATTTTGAATATGCCATATAGGCTTGATCATATTGCTCATCAGTTTCATATGTAGTGGCCAGATAAAAGTGAAGGCGCGTGTTAGAAGGATCTTTTTGAATGGCAGATTGAATAAAGGCGATATCTTTTTTATATTTATTGGGATCTTTAGTGCGGGCGCCTAGTAGTGATAGGGCATTGAGACGAACTTTTTTAAGATCTGTGCTTGATTGTTTTTCATTGCAGTAAAGAGTTTCATGAATGACGCCTCTCCATTCCCATTCCACGTCTGTTTTAGCGAGGAGAATGCGGCAACCGACAGCATCTTCAGTGATAACTGTGATGGTATAGAATTGATCAGATAGATGGAGCAATTCAGAATCATCTTGAATGTCTAAAGTTTCATCGGCATCGATAAAGAGGTAATAATCGGCTTTATTTTGGGCTAATTGCATAGCTTCATTGCGATTATGAGCGAAGTCAATCCAAGGGCGTTCATAAAGATGACCGGGCATATCCTTCATTTCGTTTTTGATAAGCTCTTGAGTGCCATCGGTGGAGCCGGTGTCGACGATGACCCAAGTATCGATATAAGGTTTAACAGATTTGAGGCAATTACAGATGACATCGGCCTCATTTTTCACGATCATATTGAGGCAAACGGTGGGCTCTTTAGAGAAGAGGGCAATAGGGAGTAGAAGAAAAAAAAGCAATTTAACCATAAGAATTTAGGCTAAAGCAACAAACAAAAAATAACAAGCCACTTTGAATAATTAAAAGCTAGTCCAGAACTACTTGAGCTAGTGGTCTAAAAGCGATGCCTGCCGGATCGCTCAATGTGCTTATCAAGCATTTCAGCATGAAAAAGAGGGTATGCAACTGCTTGCGCTGTTTTAACTCCATGAATGAACACTAGAGTTCCAACAATAGCGAGCGTAACTATAAGTGCAACTGGACATGCAATATGGAGTATAGCTAAACCAGCGATAGCTAATCCTGTTATAATTGGAAGCACAATATCTGTTAATGAGGTCCAGAACTCAGCTGGTGGGTTGTTTTTAGTTTCATCAACTATGAACTTAGGCTTACATAGATGTAGAATTGCTGTGGCCATAATTCCCCCTCAGGTATTATATATAGTTAATTATAACATATTTAGTTATTATATTTAAAGTAATTACTTAACAACTAATCAAGTCGCTTCTTGTTGAGTAGCAGTGAGTTAAGAACAACGCATATTGAGGAGAGTGCCATCGCTGTTCCTGCTAGCATCGGATTGAGATACCCAAAGGCTGCTAGAGGCACACCACATATATTGTAGATAAAGGCAAAAAAGAGGTTTTCTTTGATTTTCGCATAGCTTACTTTGGATAACCTAATTGCCCTGTAGAGATTGCGTAGATCTGAGTGCATGAGCCCAATTTGTGCGCTCTCCATAGCTATATCGGTACCCGATCCCACTGCAAACCCCACGTCAGCTCTGGCTAATGCGGGGGCATCATTCACCCCATCGCCCATCATCCCTACCGTTATTCCTGCCTTTTGCTTCTCCATCACGTATGCTGCTTTGTCTTCTGGGAGCACTTCTGCTCTAAAGTCGTCAAAGTAAAGGGTTTGCGCTACATTTTCAACAACAGACTTACGATCGCCGCTAAGCAAGAAGGTTTTAATTCCCATCCGTTTAATTTTAGCCAAGGCATTGGCTGATCCCTCTTTAATGGAATCTTGCAAAAGGAAAAAGCCTAACATTTCAGTGGAATTGGCCACGCATACAACTATCCGTTTTTCACTCTCAATTTGGTTGCTATAGCCGGCTAAACTGATTGATAGCTCTTTCATGAAGTTGTATGAGCCTACATATATTTTTTTTCCATTTAACTCGCCTTCAATTCCTTTACCTGGATGGGTGTTGAAATTATCAATGGTATCAGTTTCACTTACTTTAGATGAGCTAAATTGGTTAACAGCATTGGATAGGGGGTGGGTTGAATATTGAGACAAAGCTTTTGCATATTTAAAGAAGTTTGCCCCTTCGTAAATGACATCAACAACGCTTAAATTACCTGAAGTGATCGTTCCTGTCTTATCAATGATGATCGCTTTGATTTTATGAGCGAGCTCTAAAGCTTGCGCATCTTTAATCAATATACCTTCTCTAGCCCCTTTGGCTGTGCCAACCATGATGACCATGGGTGTGGCTAGACCTAAGGCGCAAGGACATGCAATGACCAAAGTGGCGATCGCATTAATAACGCCATCCATGGGCCTGTTAAAAATGGTCCACCAAATTAGAAGAGTTAATAGAGCTATACCCGCAACAACAGGGACAAAGTATGAAGAGATGGCATCGGCCAACCTTTCGATAGGAGCTTTGGAGCTTTGAGCAGTTTTAACGAGTTCAACAATATGATTTAAGACGGTATCATTGGCATTTTTAGTTGATTTTACTTGGAGAGTACCGTTGCCATTAATGGTTCCTGCGTAGACTTGATCGGAGCGATGTTTATAAATTTGTCCACTTTCTCCAGTTAACATCGATTCATCGATGTGAGAAGTGCCTTCTAATATTTCGCCATCAATCGGAACACGTTCACCGGGGCGAACTTGAACGAGATCGCCAATTTCTATTTTTTCGACCGGGACATCGACAAATCCTTCCCCTTTTCTGATGCGAGCTGATTTTACCTGAAGCTTTAATAATGAGCTCATTCCTCCCATCGCTTTTTGCTTTGCTTGTTCTTCGAGGTAGCGCCCTAGTAAGATAAGAGCGATTAAAACAGCGCTTGTTTCGAAGTAAAACTCCACTTGGGGTGAAAAAAACAAGAGCCAGATGCTGTAAAAGTAGGCGACTGAAGTTCCCAAAGAGACAAGAGAATCCATATTGAGAGACCAAGTGCGAAGTCCACGATAAGTGCCCACATAAAAAGGGAATCCTCCAAAAAACTGAACTATAGTAGCTAAAGCGAATTGAACAACTCCATTGAGCTCAATATTAATACCGAAAAAGAGTAAAATCATCGGGATTAGAAGGGGTAGAGAGCAAAGGATAGAGACGATAACTTGAGCGCGCAGCAAGCTGAGATTAGGTTTATGACAATGAGTGGGGCGGTGGCCAATATGGGTGTCAATCTCTTCAGCTTTAAAGCCGAGCTTTTTGATTTCAGCAATAATAAAAGAGGCACCTATTTCAGGATTTTCCACTTCAATTAAAATTTCGCGGGAAGCAAAATTGACCTGAGCTTTTTTAATTCCAGAAATTTTACATAGCCTTTTCTCAATTTTACGAACACAAGAGGCGCAATTAACATTGAGTAGAGAAAAACATAGTGTGGTAGTAGCATTAGCAGTTTGCATGAGAACTCCATAGTGATAACTTACCTATAAACCCAAGGTGTTTTTAATAGCCAATTCAAAAATTAAACAAATATTTTACAAAAAATCTTTTCTTTAATTTACACAATCTTTATATTCCAAAGGAGCCTTGATAGGAGGAGCATATGCATGTTATAAGTCCTAAATATAATGATGAGTTATTAAAACAATATTTTAATGTTAATGACCCAGATGAAGTACAATCTTTAGATAGATGGCACGGGTTTGCCTATCGATTGGAGATAGTACTTTCTGATATCATAGGCTCAGTGGTTGGAATTATTTCAGGGGTTGCTAATACATTGACGGGGCGCAGATTTATTGTTTTAAATAATATCAATGTAGTGGGGATGCAATCGTTTGGAAGTTTAGTTCCTCATATCTTTATGATGATGCAAAATCTAATGATACCAAGTTTGACCATATTAAAAGTGAGGGTAATAAATAGAGAGGGTCATTTAAAAGCAACACCTCAAGGTACGGGTCAAGACGAAAGCATCAACGATTTATCAATAGCGTTAACCAAAGCGTGCAGTGAAAAGATGAGGATTTATAACCCTTTTGAGCATGCTGAAAGCAATAATGATAAAACGTTTTGGCAAGTGCGTCAAATAGCTATCATGAGCGCCGGAGCATTGTTAGTCGATGAGATCAAGAGTCTATTTTTCACCGTGCTGTATGGAGTCCGCTTCATAGGATCTACTACGGGGCATATTTTAGATAGTATGTTAGTAGGAATGGGAAGAGGTAAAACAGTGAACCCTATTTACTGGAAAAACATGAACAAGTTTAATGAAGCATTCTTAGTCGCTTTGAATTTGAAGCCAGCTATTACGGCAGGATTTTACGCGATGAATATATTATTTGTCCCTCCAAAACCAGTTTCTTAATTTTTTCTTAATTTTATCTTGTTAAAAAAGGGTGCCGTCACTAAAGTAATTAGCATTTTAACAAATACACTGGGGTGTGCAAATGACAAGAATACAAAATACCTATGCAACAGGTTATTATAATAGCTTAGCGCGGAAATTAAATGCTGAGAGCGAAAGAGTATATCGAGAAACTCGGAGAGCTAGATCAGGCGACCGAGATGAGGCATCATCTGCAACACGTTTTGGTTACCTCAGACAAAGTGGAGTAGCTCCAAAGCCAAGTATGTTTGCGACTTACGCACCTGATATAAAAGGTAGAGTAAAATGCGCAACATTACTAGTGGCCAGTGTAGCCGTGATTGCAGTAGATGGAGCTTTGGGATGCGTACATACTGTAGTTTCAGTAGCTTCTTTGATTTTCGGTCAAATTATTCCAACATTGAATACCGATACATACGCCAATTATTCAGTTGCTTCTTTCACTTCAGTAGGGTTGAATGTACAAAGAGTATTCACCCATTTAGTAGGGATAATAGATCCAAAACTAGATAAGTTTAGTGAAATAAAAGATTTAAATGAAATTTTATCAATGAGAGATTCAGTCTCTAGTTCAGATTTGAAGCAATTCCAGATAAATTCTGAATTGAGAACACAACATCAAGATGGCCAAATTTTACAGTTAACTAAATTGGCACTTGGACGTCCTGCTGCTGAAAGTGAAGAAGAATCGGGTAGTGAAAGTGGAGAAGAATTAGGAGAAGCTTACGTTAAGCCTGCTGCTATGAGAGGCTCCCCCATAAGTTCTAGACAATTAATGGCTTCCGGACCAAGGGGTGCTTCTGCTTTTGTGCCAGGAGGAGGTTATGATGGAGCTGATGTCTCGAGTAGTGCCCCTCCACAAAGACTTGTAAGGATTAGAACAGTTCCTCCATACACACCTGCATGCGTTTGTTACCCTGTCGATAAAGCTGATAAGTCGCCTTTAACGAGATCATGGGCAGCTTATAGAGCTTCTTATTTTATAAAGAATCCTATGCAGTTGACTTCTTTAGTCTCAATGACGAGTGGTCATATAGTTGACTTGGCAGCTTCTGCTTTACATTTAGCAGTAGTTGTAATTAGTCTAGTTACAGATCGTGCTCCTGGTTATTTATATACAATGAGTCATGGATATGAATTTGATATATCTAGTCCGTCTCGTGCTCAGGTAGCTGTTAGGGCATTTGCAAATCGTTTGCAATTTGGATATATCTTGTTAGATACTTCTAGAATAGTAAGAGCGGCATTAACTACTCTCTTGCCATTTGCGCCACATCAAACGTCAAAAAGATCATCTGCTGCTAGACCGTCTTATGGTGGTGGTGGTAGATCTGGAACAGCCTGCTAGATTCTAGATAGGAATCGATTACAATCCATAGTAAAAAAGCAGCTAGAAACTTTCTCTAGCTGCTTTTTTTTTGCTATCAAAAAAATTAGAAATGGAATGATACCAGCTTGAGCTAGATCGCGTTTGTTTAAGACTGTATTGCGGACATGAAGGGTGTTTCTGGAGCGGATTAGCTCCAGATAGCTTTTAGTTTGTCAAAGAAAGTCTTGCGACGAGGTGAATTTTTAGGCTCTTCCATATCTCCAAACTCTTGCATCACTTTTTTTTGCTTCTCATTGAGATGAACAGGAGTTTCTAGATGAACTCGTACTAAGAGATCGCCTTTTCCTTGGCCATGCACATTAGGAAGACCTTGCGAGCGAACTCTAAACACTTTTCCTGATTGAGTCCCTTCTGGAATATTAATGCGGTAGGTGCCATCGAGAGGTGTGGGGATTTCTTTTTTACATCCCAAAGCGGCGTCAGAAAAACTGAGAGGTAAATCGATAATAACGTCATCACCATCGCGAATGAAGAATTCATCTTCTTGAACTTGGACATAGACGTATAGATCGCCAGGTGGGCCACCATTTTCGCCAGCATCTCCATAGCCTGCCATTTTTAAGCGCATGCCATTATCTACTCCGGCGGGAATAGGAATCTTCACTTTGCGCTTTTTCTTTACTTTACCGGCGCCATGACAGTCGGCACACGGTTTGGAAATGATTTTGCCAGCGCCATGACATTCAGGACAAGTACTTGACATGCTGAAAAAGCCACGGTTGTGTTGGACATAACCGGTCCCTTGACATGATCCACAAGATTTGATGTCGCTGGGAGATTTCGCCCCATTGCCACCACAAGTTTCACAGTTGATATGATTGGTGATAAATAGTTCTTTTTCGACACCTTTTGCAGCTTCAGAAAAAGAGATCAAAACGGTAGTTTTTTTTGAAGCGCCTTGTTGAGCGAAGTTCCCGCCCCCTTGACCTTGGTCAAAACCGCCACCAAAAAACGATTCAAAAATTGAATCGCCGCCACCACTGCCGCCAGATTGACCACCTCCAAAAGCGCCCATGAAAGTGCGAAGAGCCTCTTCCATAGAAGAGAAACCGCCGCCACCGCCGCCAAAACCGCCTCCTGGCATGCCGCCTTGGAAAGCGCTTTCGCCGTATTGGTCAAACATGCGTCGTTTTTCTTCGTTGCCTAAAATTTCATAAGCTTCAGAAACTTCTTTAAATTTCTTTTCAGCAGTAGCATCACCTTGATTTTTATCAGGGTGATATTTCACAGCAAGTTTGCGGTAAGCTTTTTTGATTTCATCAGCCGTAGCATTACGCTCGACTCCGAGAGTTTTGTAATAATCTGACATAGTAAAATGAACTATCTAACTTTTTTTAATTTATATTTTAAGGCAGCTTTAGATTTAGCGCGGCTTTTGATTGACGGCTTATCGTAATATCTGTGTGCTTTAGCGGCTTTCATAACGCCTTCTTTATCAAGTTTTTTTTTGAGAGCTCTAAGAGCTTTATCGATTGAATCGCCTGTACGAACTTTAACGTAAGTCATTTATGATTAGTCCTAATGGTAAAAGTTAAAAATTGCAACCCCAAAAGTGGGGAATACAAGGTAATTTTAGCCTAAAGAGATATAAATCTCAAGAGGCTAATGAAGAAAGGTTTAATTTTTAAATTTTTAGGTGAGGGATTTGGATACCAAGTGGGGCTGGCATGGGGTCAATTCTTGGGGCAGCAGGAGTAGATAAAGGAGGGGATATAGGAGTAGATATAGCAGGAGATATAGCAGGAGGAGTATATTTATCAAATTCGACTAGAGCAATAGCTAATCGAGTTCCATTGTCTGCGATGAAATTGCATTGAGGCAAAACGCCATTGAGCCAATTAGCTTTGGCAAAAGGGGTAAGTTCATTCATTAAGTTAAATAGGGTAAAAACGCGGCTATCAAATCGATGTTCAGAAACGGCGGAAGAATTGGACTCGACGATAGAATCCAAATGAGCTTTGAGGTGTTGGACACAAAGTGAGTCGATAGCAGAGGAGTAAGCTTTATTTAATTTAGGGAGGACAAAGTGAATTAATACATCAGATTCTGTATAGCAAGCAGCATCGATAGTAAGCCTTGTGGCAGCTTCTTCAAATAGGGGTAAAACCTCAGTAATGAGAGTCTCTTTTGTGGGGGAATGCTCGAAAAGAGCAATACCATATTCGAACATCATGAGGATATGACCTTTATTAACAGCTTGCTCTAAATATTGAAGGCGGACATTGGTTGAAGGTTCACTCCAAACTTGAGCTAAAGCTTGATGGAGATCATTTTTATTAAGTAGTTCTAAGAATGTTTCAGGATGAATCCCGTGTGCAGCCATTGAGGCTTTTTTCATTTTATAGTGGCAAGTGCGGCAAGCTATAGTAAATTCGATATGATTGTCTGGAATGTGAAAAATAGCGGCGTGTTTGAGAGAGAGGGGGTTTATTGAAAGCATTATTTATCCTAATTTTCGATATTATTTGGAAGGTAGGTTAATGCTGGAGGAGATAAAAGTCTAGGGGTTTTTCAAATAAGAGATGGTGATTTCTTTATGCGTAAGCGGTTTAACGTTATTAATAAGTGAAATAATAGCATTAAAATTGATGGGGAGATCGTCACACATGACATCTTCTGAAGCCTCATTGATTAAAGAGGGTGAGTCTAAAGAGAGAGAGTTATTTTCCCATTTGCCACTAAGTTGATAAAACTGACCACTTTTGGCATCCCGAAGCAATGTAAAGCCGGCTTTACATTGTGGAATGTATAGAGCCATGGAGTTAAATGGGGCTAAGGGGATATTGAGAGCAAAGTTCATAGATTTAGCGACGATGACACCGATTCTAGTGCCGGTAAAAGAGCCTGGGCCGGTACCGATAGCGATTTTTTCGATATCGCTTTTATTTAATTGGCATTTTTTTAAAAGAGCGTCGATTTCACAAATCAATTGATTAGATTTGGAGTTGAAAAGGGAGTGAGCGATGATATCGCCATTTTGGAAAATGGCGATTACGTTACAGTTTGAAGAGGTGTCGATGAGAAGAGTTATCATTATTAAGCTCTCACAGGTTCTTCTCTAGTGGTTGAACTTTGGCTTCCTGCAGCTACTCCTGCAGTTACTCTTGCAGCTACTCCTGCAGTGGCTCCTGCAGTGGCTCCTGTTGGCTCTTCTGGGATCTCTTTCGCTTTAGCTTTTATATGATTGATCACATTTAGAAAATCTAGTTTTGCCTCTTCGGATTCCCACTTAGACTTTAGATTAGCCAAGTGTGTTTGCATTTTCTCTACTTGCATTTCATCTTTTGATTTAGATCTTTGAAAAACATTTCCTTTCCAAACAGCTAAAACTCCAGTAAGAGCCGATTCAACTAAACATGCAACCCCAATAATAGGAGGGGCTGAAGAAACAAGTAAAGTGGCGACTCCAAAGCCAAATAAGCCGGTTCCAGCTAGAGCGGTGAATCTTCCAGCCCACATACTTCTTTTAGCAATTGAAGCGATAGCTTTTTGAGTCGATTCCATTTCATTAAAGACAGACTCTAAATCGCCAATCATCGTGTTAGCCAGTGTCTTCTCAGGCGCCCCGTCTGAGTAATCATCAGTATAAAGTGAGATTTTGGCAATGATGCCCTGAAGAGAATCTTTTAAATGCCAAAAAGCTTGGCTTAGTTTTGTTGCTCCAGGTAAAGTGTGAAAGTTTTCAACTTTGTTTGCAAATGCATCAAGAGCTTCTTTTTGCATTTCAGCACCTGCTTCTTGTTTTTGAAGGCCTATGGCCATTAGAATAGGGCCTACTACAATAGAGATGGCTGCGAAAACATTTGTCCAGTTAATCGGCTTTTTCTCTTTTTTTGGGGCGCTCCTTTGAGCCTCTTCACCATCCTCTACTCCCTTTGATTCAGAGATACCTTGATCTCGCGCTGGAGATCCTCTGCCACTAGCTCTAGTTGCACCTTGAGAGGCGACATTAACCACAACAGTAGGGCCTGAGTTAAGAGCAGCCGCTGCAACTCGAGAGACACCCTCTACGATATGCCGCTGGGTGCAAGCTTGAAAAACATGGGCGATTGAGTTTTTGCAATGGGTGAAAATATAGCCCAAGTCCATTGAGCTTTTGACTGAGGAGACTCGGATTAGCATGTCGCTCATAGTAGCGAAAACATCTTGAACAAAAAAGCTATCAGAATCTGAGCTCGAACTCGATTTTTGTTGAAATGCTTTAGAGAGATTTGCTAATACTTTAGCCGCGGCTACTGCTTGGCTAAAATCAGAGTTAACAGGTCTAGACATACTTTTTCCTTGAGATGTGTTTATTGGCAACCAGTATAGACAAATGGGGATTAAATGGCTATCTTGTTGTAAGTTGATTCTATTTCACATGTTAAAGCAGACGAAAGAATTACATAACATTTTTATATTAAAGCAGTTGCGTCTTATAATCTAAAATACTTAGCTTTTTAACTCTAGCTCTAGTAATAAGAGGCTGAAGTGATTGTTGTATTTTTATTTAAGAGGTGCTAGATTGGCCTCGTAAATCTATACTAGCCGAGACGAGGAACTATTTTGGAAGACCAAGACATAGAAGAAGCCCTACCTGAAAGTGAAGAACCCCAACTGATTGAAGAGGGGGAGGCGCTCATTGGTGGAAAACCGCTAAAGCCATTAAAGAAAGGGGATTTGCCACAAAAGCTCCATCTTCTCCCTATTACGCGCCGTCCATTTTTTCCTGGTATGGCAGCTCCGCTCGTCATTGAGCCAGGTCCTTTTTATGAAGTACTTAAGACAGTTTCAAGATCTAAGCATAAGCTACTTGGTTTGGTGTTAACCAACGAAGAAGAAGTGGATATCTACAAAGTGAAGGTAAAAGATCTTCATCAAGTGGGTGTTGCTGCTCGAATCTTACGGATCATTCCCGTTGAATCGGGGGGAGCCCAAGTGGTTCTCAATATGGAAAAGCGCATTACACTGAAAAAATCGAGCAGTACGAAAAAAGCGTTATCAGCGCAAGTTGAGTTTTATGAAGAGCCCCCTGCTGATAAACATTCTAAAATGTTAAAAGCGTACTCTATTAGCATTGTGACTACGATAAAAGAGTTACTTAAGTTAAATCCGCTGTTTAAAGAAGAGCTACAAATTTTCCTTGGCCACTCAGATTTTACAGAGCCGGGCAAGTTAGCTGATTTTGCTGTAGCCTTAACAACCGCTTCTAGAGAAGAGCTACAAGAAGTATTAGAAACATTCAATATACCTGACCGAATTGACAAAGCTTTAGCTCTACTTAAAAAAGAGTTAGATTTATCGAAATTACAAAGCAGTATCAATCAAAAAATAGAAGCGACAGTCTCTAAGACGCAACGCGAATTTTTCTTGCGGGAGCAACTCAAGACGATCAAAAAAGAGCTTGGAATTGAAAAAGACGATAAAACTTGCGATATAGAAAAGTTCTCAGAGCGTTTAGAAAATCATGCCGTTCCCGATGAAGCGATGACTGTGATTCAAGATGAAGTGGAGAAGCTGGGTGTTTTAGATGTTCAATCGGCCGAATACGCTGTTTGCCGCAATTACTTAGATTGGCTTACTATCATTCCATGGGGTGTTAAGAGCAAGGAGACACACGATTTAGTTCAGGCTAAAAAAGTGTTGGAGCGAGATCACTATGGCTTAAAAGATATTAAAGAGCGCATATTAGAATTTATTAGCGTGGGTCAATTATGTGGCGGCGTTAAAGGGAGTATTATTTGTTTTGTAGGGCCACCGGGTGTGGGAAAAACAAGTATTGGAAAATCGATTGCCCACGCTCTCAATCGTAAATTTTACCGCTTTTCAGTGGGTGGGATGCGTGATGAAGCTGAAATTAAAGGGCATAGAAGAACCTACGTGGGAGCGATGCCGGGCAAATTAATCCAAGCTTTAAAAGCTTGTGGTACAATGAATCCGGTGATTATGCTCGATGAAGTGGATAAAATGGGAGCTTCATATCAAGGCGATCCAGCTTCGGCGCTTTTAGAAGTTTTAGATCCTGAGCAAAACAAAGATTTTCTTGACCACTTTTTAGATGTTCGTACCGATTTATCTGATGTTTTGTTCATTGTGACAGCAAACGTTTTAGACACTATTCCATCTCCACTTCGCGATAGAATGGAGATTATGCGTCTTTCTGGTTACATCATGGAAGAAAAAGTGGAGATTGCGAAAAAATATCTTATACCACGTAACAGAAAAGAGATGGGGCTTAAAATTTCCGATGTCGATTTTGCTCTTTCTGGAATTCGAGAGATTTCTAATAGTTACGCTCGAGAAGCGGGTGTTAGAAATTTAGAGAATAATTTGAAAAAAGTGCTTCGCAAAGTGGCCAAAAAAGTGGTCGAAGGGCGTGAGAAAAAGAAAAAGCACGAAAAAGTAAAACTGACTGATAAAAACGTTCAAGACTATTTAGGTCAGCCTGTGTTTACTACCGATAAATATTACGCTCAAACGCCTGTTGGGGTTTGTATGGGATTAGCTTGGACTTCGATGGGAGGGACGACTCTATATATAGAGGCTGTCAAGACACCAAGTGAAAAAACATCGATGAAATTGACGGGTCAAGCAGGTGATGTGATGAAAGAGTCATCACAAATTGCATGGACCTACCTCAGTAGCAATTCAAAAAAATATGCACCGGATGTTAAGTTTTTCAACGAGGCAAAAGTTCACATTCATATTCCAGAAGGATCGACCCCAAAAGATGGCCCATCTGCTGGCGTAACGATGGTGACATCGCTTTTATCACTTTTACTCGATCGTCCTATTTTAAAAGATTTAAGTATGACAGGCGAGCTTACATTGATGGGGAAAGTATTGCCGATTGGTGGGGTGAAAGAAAAATTGATTGCGGCGAGACGCTCTACGGTGAAAACAATTATTTTCCCAAAGGCGAATATGCCTGATTATGAAGAGCTTCCTGCTTACTTGAAGAAGGGGATAAAAGCTCATTTTGTCGATCATTATGATGAAGTATATGAATTAGCATTTCCTCCAAAAAAGCAAAAAGTGGTTAACAAGAAGGCTGTAAAAAAAGTGGTCAAAAAGAAGAGAGCCACGAAAAAATGAGTGATCCCCATATATTTACCCATTCCAAAATAACGCCTCCACAAGATGTTAAAAAGCGGATTGAAGCATATAGGAAAGCGGGTAAGTCTATTGTGACAATCAATGGGTCATTTGATCTATTACATGCAGGTCATTTGCATATAATTTTTGGAGCCAAAGCTCAAGGTGATATATTGTGCGTCGCATTAAACAGCGACAAATCTATCAAGCAATATAAGTCGAAAGATCGCCCTATTATTGAGTTAGAAAATAGGCTTGAAATGATGGCAGCGCTTGAAGCTGTTGACCTTGTTACCTGGTTTGACGAAGTTGAGCCGCAAACAATTTTGAAAAAAATTCATCCAGATGTGCACGTAAATGGAGCAGAATATGGCTCTGATTGTGTTGAAGCTGAGTGCGTAAAAGAGATGGGGGCTAAATTGTATTTAGTTCAAAGGATTCCCGCACTTTCCACATCTGCGATTATAGCCAAGATACAATCGGTATGCGTTTAGTAGCTAAATTTGAAGATCAAGACATTGCTCGTCGATATTACACGTTCATCACTAATGTTGGAATTGCAGCCCTATTTGAAAAAAATGGGGACAAGGTATTTCAAGTATGGATATATGATGAAGGTGAAATAGATAAAGCAAAAGAGCTTTTAGAGCAGTTTCAAAAAGACCCTAATCAAACTAAATTTGATGTCGTAGAAGATGTGCAACTCTCTGAGCCTCAAGAAGATACAGGAATAAGTGAAGATCCGGTTTTTGCAGCGCGCATAAAAGAGATGCGCAAAAAAATAGGGGCGAAGCCGCTTTATTCTCATATTAAAGCCTCTTTAACAAAGACGACCATATTTTTATGCGTTATCCTATTTTTGGTATCGATGTACCAAAGGGTGACTATGATGAAAGCAATGGGGGAAGAGGCTAAAAAAGTGGCTATATTTACGCCTATTGAAAAGGCTCTTTTATATGGCATGCCCTCTACATTTAACATTGAAGTGGAAGATGATTTTAGTGAAGAGCAGTTAACGCAAGCAAAAGTTAAAGCAGCTGAAGAGCAAAACGTGTGGCTGGGTCTTTATTATATAGCGTTAAACTGGCCTGAGACGAAGTCTGATTTAAGTGCGCCGATGTTTATTGAGATTTCTAAAGGGCAAATTTGGCGTTTAGCAACCCCTGCACTGCTCCATGGGGGTTTTTTACACATTATATTTAATATGATGTGGCTTTGGCTTTTGGGTAAGCAAATAGAAGAGAGAATGGGGAAGTGGCGCTACCTTGTTTTAATGGTAGTGATAGCGATCATATCGAATACGATTGAGTATTTGATGGTGGGCCCGGCATTTTTGGGGTTTTCAGGCGTTGTGTGTGGTTTAGCAGGATTTATCTGGATGCGACAAAAGGTAGCGCCTTGGGAAGGATATCCTTTGCAAAAAGGGGCAGCAATATTTTTAGCGATTTTTGTGCTTGGCATAGCAGCACTGCAAGTGGTATCATTTACGCTAAAAATACTTGGCGTAGCCACTTTTCCAATACAAATCGCGAATGCAGCCCATTTATCGGGAGCCATAGTGGGGATAGTGCTAGCTAAGATGAGCCTATTTGCCCGGAAAAAACATGAGCGTTAGAGATTTAGTAGTATTAGGAACTTCAGCACAGCAGCCCACTCGTCACCGTAATCATGGAGCCTATCTTTTACGCTGGAATGGGGAAGGTTTACTCTTTGATCCAGGTGAGGGAACTCAACGTCAATTCATATTTGCCGATATTGCGCCGCCTTGCGTTACCCGCATATTTATAAGTCATTTTCATGGCGATCACTGCCTAGGTCTTGGCTCAATGTTAATGCGACTAAATTTAGATAAAGTGAACCATCCTATTCATTGCTATTACCCCGCAAGTGGCCAAAAATATTTCGACAGACTTCGATTTGGTACGATGTATCATGAGTCGATTAAAGTGGTGGAGCATCCTATTTCGCAAGAGGGAATTATCCATAAAGATGATAACTTTACAATAGAAGCTCGTTTTATGAAGCATGGGGTTCATAATTTGGCCTACAAAGTGACAGAGCCTGATGAGCTCAAATTTGACAAAGAGAAGCTGAAAGCTGCCGGCATCAAAGGGCCCATAATAAAGGAGCTGATTGCCAACAAAAGCGTCACAATAGAGGGCAAGCCAATCAAGCTTGAAGATGTAAGCTGGGTGAGAAAAGGGGATAGTTTTGTCGCCATATTGGACACCAAGATTTGTGATGCCGCTTTTGAAATTGCGACGGGGGCTAAGATGCTTTTATGTGAAGCAACTTATCTAGATGAGCACAAAAAATTAGCGACTCAATATTTACATATGACAGCGAAGCAAGCGGCTGAAATTGCCCAAAAAGGGAATGTGGGCAAGCTCATATTGACCCACTATTCTGCGCGTTATTCAAGTGTAGAAGATCATCAAGCTGAAGCGCGCGAGGTTTTTGCGCAAAGCTTTGCAGCTGAAGATCTGATGAGATTCGAGTTAGACAAGTGATTTTGGGGCGCTGCCCCAAGCCCCGTCAAAGGGAAAATCCCTTTGCAAACCCATCTATTTTTAGTAAAGCAATTGCCAAAGGCAATTACTTCACGGAAAGCATTCTCCCAAAGGGAGAAAGAAATGGATATCACTTAAGTCAGCAGCAACAACTAAGCCAGCCTTTGTTAATTAAAATTATATTTATTATATTAATAATAAGTTGTTTATGTTATTATACTCTCTTAATAAGGGGTCTGTTTTGATAATTGCGTCAGCGTTATGTGAATCTAGTTTGAGTAGCGTTTTACATGCTCAAAGTGTGTATAATGGCGAAACGACGTGTCCTTATTTGCTAAAGCCGTTAGGGATGAGCGTGAATCTTATATTAGCAGCTGGCTATCAGGGTGCGCATGGAGTATCATTGGTAGGCAGAGCGAGCTATAATTTGGCTACTTTTCAGGGAACCGATGGCATAAAAGCAATGGTTAAGAGTATGCTTTCAGTCTATCAGGTCTTTATGTTGCTGGCTGCATCTGTATTAACAGTGATTCCAACACCTAGCTATTTACATGGTTGGGATGTGGTTGAAGTTAATAGTGAGTTAGCTGCTCCTATTAATGATGGTACAGTCAAAGGGCTTCATGGAGAAAGAAAAACCTCAGATTTTATGCTTGGGGTTGCCCACAAATTCACCGATGCCGCTTTTAGTGTTGCGGGTGATGGAGAGAGGATAAAAGATAATATTATAAAAGGATTAAAGCTTGATTTAGATAGGAAAACAACGATTAATGTTCAAATTATCAAAGAAGATGGAGAGGTAGGTTATTTAACCTATGGAAAATCGCCTTGTGATGTTAATCAAGCAGCCGATGCTATTTATAATGGGATATCGAGATCGGTGGATAAGTTGTATCCTAAATTAGCTCTAAAAGAGCATTTACGCCGCATTTTGATATTGTTATCGAATACTTATCAATCAGGTCAAGCTGCAATGTCTAATATTATGCACAAGCAAATGATTCCAGCTGAGCTTGTAAATAAGGGTAGTCCAATATACAAAGCAGGAGTACATTTTGATATAGAGTCTAAGCGCTTTGTGATCAAAGGTTCATTTGAGCAAAAATGGGGTAAGCCGGAAGGTGAAGACAAGACCTATAAAATAGACTTTGAGCATGTCAATTTGTTTGGTGAGGCGCCTATCACACTTAGATCCAACATCGAAGAGTTGAAAACAACTTAATCAATATAATTAAATTTTTTTCTATAATTCCAACTATTTATATATTCGTGTTATAATATTTCTATAATAATAGTAATATAATAATCGGAATTATTAATGGCTCTATCTGTAATGCCTGTTAGCCCTCATGTTCGTCATGAGATAGCTAAAGCGCAATATCATCATAGGCAGTCAGGGATTTTAAATCACGCTCAAAGCGTAGGACACATCTTCCTGTCTACTATACTAAGTGTTAAAGACTTAACTAATTATTTAGGGAGAGCAATTTCTCATTTAGTGGCGATGAAACCAAAAGAGATGTTGGGTGAGCTAAAAAGCGCTTTTTTTGCCCTTTCAGTCATTATTTTAACCTTGATATTTGGCTCTATTTCGATAGTATTACCAAGCGTGAGCATGAAGGTATTAGGAGATTCAAAATTAAATAAGAGTCAGTTATTTACAGCGAGTTATTTTGATATATCGGCCCAGTTTGAGACTAAGCCATTAGATAACATAAAGCTTGGGTTATTTCAAAAAATGGAAGAGCAGCTTAGAAAATCAAAAACAGTGACATTGTATACCCATGGAATTTCCCCAGAAGGGTTGAGACTAGGAAGGTCAGCTAGAGAAGATTATGAAGTAACTGAATCTACGTTTCATGCAGTGACTTATACTGCACAAAATGGGGAAGTCACTTCAGAGCAAATATTTACCCATTTAAAGGCTCATGTAAAAGCAAAACACCAACACTTTTCAGAGGAAGATGCGACTAAAGGAGCTCTTCAATTGATGGCCAATATGCTAGTATCAGAGCCGAGGTTAAGAGTTATAGGTCAAGAATCGAAGATTAGCAAATACCCCCGTGTTTCTGATGGAACAGAAACAGATAGAGATCATACTGTAGAGAGCGAAGCTGGCTATGGTATCGTTGAATTAGCGTATGTTGAAAATCGAGCTGGTGAGAAAACACACAACATTGGTTTAAAGCGCGGAGTTACCTTAGTAGCAATTGATGTGTAGGTATAGTATAATTAAAATTATACATATATATCTTATATTTAAATATATGTGTTATAATAGATGTAATAAATAGACGGATAGTATGTTCAAAGTAAATGACACAGTTTCACACCACTTGGATAAAGCTCAAAAGGCTTGGGAAGGCCATTTTGATGCCCCTTCAGCAAAGCCATTTGAAGTGGCTGGGCGGGTTTTATCAGCCTCTTTGCAAAGTGCAGGTGATACAGCATACTTTGTAGGTTTAACCGTGGTTAAGCTGATTACATTGCATCCAATTGACTGTGCCAAGGCACTGTTAAAAACAGTAGCATCGGTGGTGAATTTTGTTGTTTTATTGATAGCATCTCCCCTTACATTTTTTTGTCCTCCACTACTTTATTGCCTTCGAAATGATAAGATTGAGGTGAATGAAGCATTAACAAGTGCGGTGAATAAAGGGATGGTTTTTGACACAGATAAAGAGCGGCCTGTGACACCAACTCCTGGAAGTAGAAAGCCAGAGTACTTTTTTTCACATGATGATTTTAATTTAGAGATAGATGGCGATCGAATCAAAAACAAGGCAATAGAAAGCTTTCAAGCTGATTTACCGCGCATGCAATATACTTATACTTACGTTACACGAGACGGTGCAATTGAAGAGAGGACTTATTATAAAGGATATGAGCATAAAGGTGGTGCAGCAGAAATTTACCGCAATATTAAAGCAACAGTACGCCATAGTGATCCAAGTTTAAGTGATCAAGAGGTTATGCGTCGAACCTTGATTTTGTTGACTAATAGCTCTCAAAGTGGATCAGGGGCGTCTGGAGTAGAGATTCATCAAAAAGCAGCTGCTGAAGGGTACATGATCCCATTAGCAAGAGGTAGTGGTTATATCTCTAGGTTAAAATACGATCCATCTACTAAAAAGTTTGAAATCAAGACGGTTTCAAGGAAAGAGTATGTTCAAGATTCAGAGAATACAGACGCTTCAAGTCGCATCTATAAAGCAGAGAAGAAACATACTGCGCTATTCTCCAAGGCTCCTACAACAAGAACAAGGCTAATCTCTTAACTATCAGTTACATAAGTCTTCTATTAAATAGTTATAGCCCAAGCCTAAGTGTAACCGCCATTTCAAAAATTAGGCGCATTAGCCAGATTTTTACTTTCAATTGAGCTCAAATCCATAGAGTAGAAGCGTTAACGTTAGTGTAAGTTATTTTAAATCAACTGGTTGCGCTAAATTCTTATTAAAAAAGTTTCTTCTGTAGATTAATTCAAATTATTGTTATAATAATATTATAATAAATAATAATTTAACTAGTTTTTGACAAAATTGGGTTAATAATTAATTCTCGGGGCAACTATGGCAACAAATACGGTTAAAACTTCGTTATTAGAAGGCACATCAATATTTACTGAAGCTAATAAGAGTTTTCAGCAATCATCTCTAGGTAAAAAAGCGTTTATAATCACAGCAGTTGCAGTTACAGTGGTAGTAGCAATAGGGATATTTATAGCGATAGCAGTATTTGCACCCCATATAACTATTGCAGCCGTAGTGATGACGGCATTTGCCTATTCTGAAGTGGGAGTTGCATTGGTGATGGCAGTGACAGTGGTAGCTTTGGAGCAGCTCCATAAACGTAAATTACTTCCTACAAATCTCTATATAGCAGCTAAAAAAGAGTTGGCCAGACTTACAGCCATACAAGAGGTGGATAAAGTGAGCAAGCCAAAGCAAATTGCTATAACATCTGAGCAGGTGGAGTGTTACGAAGCTCTAGATAGAATAATTCCTGCTCTTAAAAAGTATATTGCAGATTATGAGGCTGTGACCTCGCCTCAAGCTGTAAGAAGTACACCAGTTGATTTGCATAGTAGTCACTCAGCCCCTGCTATGGCCCCCCCATCACCACCAACCTCTTCTGCATTATCAGCATCTACAACAGATGAGACTCAGCCCAACAGAGGACAACCAGTACGAGAAACCTCTGTTCGGGAGCCAGATTCAGCTCAAACTCCCTTAGCAGGTGGGGCTCAATATGAATGGAAAGGGTGGGGTGATCAACGAACTCCATTATCTAAAGAAGATCGAGAGAAGAAAAAAGAATTCATTCTGAATCAAAGGAAAAAGAGAACTGAAGCTGATGCCAAAAAGCTTGAACAAAGTCGAATTAATGCAGTGCAATCAAGGGAGAGACAGCGAAATGGAGAGCGTATAGTTAAAGCGACTCTTGATAGGTTTAGACCTCAAGAGCATAGGAGGACAGCAATAAACTTAGCTGTTGCTCGAAAATCAAAAGCTAGACTCCAAACATACAGAAGTCAGAGCGAACTAGGAAGATTTTTAGGAAATGCAAAAGACTATGTTAAAGGCAAACTTTCAAAATCGAAAGATACACCACCTGTGCCAATTGCGCAATCTGCGCCACCAAGAAGAACACCGCATGCGACAGTAGCAGTGGCATCTGCAACCTCAGCTACATCAGGTCTGGAGGATATGGTTGTAGTACGTTCAACTAGAAAGAAAAAATCTACTAAGCAAGACATGCAACGATATTTTTTAAAGCTTGAGTTAGAAGGAGCTCTTAAAGCAAAATCTAGAGATGATAAAGACTCAAAAATCAGCGCTTTTATAAATCGATGCAAAGAATTAGGATTTACTATAGAGACGATTATTGGCTTGCTCCCCTCAGAAAAGCAAGATATTGCAACGATAAGAATAGAGCTCCATACAAATAAAAGAGCAACTCCAAACGCAGCCACAGTAGCATCATTTGGTCAAGTAAGAAGTACAGCAGTTGATGCACCCGCCATTGCAAAAGCTACAGCAGAGCGTCTAAAAAAATTGAAATTACTTGTTAAGTTAGCATGGCCAAGCTTCCCTCTTCCTAGAAATAATGAATATTTAATTGAGCTTTGGAATCTGATGCCATCATATAGTATAGAAGTTGTGAATAAAAATGTATCTAAAAAAATACAAGATGCAGCGAGAGAAGCATTTGGTAAATCTAAACTCTAAAATAAAGCTAAAGCAAAGACTAAGAGTGAAATGATTAGATCTTAAGCTTTGCAATCAAGCTTTTCTGTGGAAAAGAATTCAAATATTTGCTACAATGTTTATATAATAATATAGAGGTTTTACTATGTCAGTTTCTAACGCTGGCGGAGGGGTAAGGGCTCAACACGAGGTCGATCTAAGCGCATCTAAATCTAAAGGCTCTAGAGGAGCTAAATATGAAGCTAGTCCTAGTTTATTTAAGTCAGGTTATGGAAAATCGGCAATAATAATTACAGGTATAGCTCTAGTAGTGATACTAGCCCTTATATTCATCCCTCATGTTGTGATTTTATCCACATTGGCGATATCGATTATGAAATATTCCGCTATTGGACTGGAAGTTGCGACTTTGGTAACTCATATTGCCCTTAAGTATTTACATTCAAAGGGGCAAGTAGCCACTGTTTCTTAATTTCACAACCCTTTGCGTGAGACTTTATTGCCTTCTCGTACAAAGGAAGAAACATCGACCAAAACAGAAGTGGATAATCCCAAAAGTGATAGCCATAAGTTACTTAGTCAGCTGTGGGCAAGAGCTACAGACGCAGAGGTTGCCTCTGCAAAAGCTAATAAAACAGGTATGAGCTATTCAAGAGCGCTTAAGCTTATTCCTGAGTTTTGTGAAGATTTTAATAAATGGCTTTCATATTACCGAGTTAGGGATAGTAACTGATGCTCATTTGGAGATTCAGAAGAAATCTGTCAAAATGCCTAAAGTAAAACCAAGACCTATTGTAGAAAAAAAAGCAGTATTGCCCATGAGAGTTTCGTTAGATCATTATGATCTTATGCTCGATGTCTTAAAAAAAGAAAAAGCCGTTATTTTAGATGAGCTTCCCCATAAGCAAATTTTGGCCATCCAAACTTTTCTTAAAGGGGCAAAAAATAGAGTAGATTTTCTGAGTTCTCATGATCGCAATATTATTTTTTCAGGACACTTTAAAAAGCTCATTATAGAAAATTTTCAGCAAATGGCATTAGCTGCCCAAGGAAAGAACATATTGGTTAAGAGAGATACTGAGAAATTGCTTTATATCGCCGATAATTTCGATGATCTAACTGTAGGTCTTTCTACAGAAGAAATTGAAAAAGTGGCTCCTAAGAGGTTTTTGAAACTAATGGAAAAAACTGTTGCAGAAAGAAATAAGGGCACTCGCAAATAACTGATAGTAAGTTGATTATATAGACTTAAGTGCCAGTGGTTTACTTAAGCACTTCATTTTCAGCTGCTTACACTCAAATAAAATATGGTTTTTTGGCGCTAAGTGTGTTATAATCAGAGTATAAGATAATAATAATGGGACTGTCGAAAAACAAGTCTAAATAGATGAGCATCCTCTTGGCGATCTTGCTTTCCTCAAGTGAAAAGCAATCTCATCCAAGATGAAAGTTCAGAAAAACTCTATTTTGCAA
>JAUHQG010000055.1 GCA_030408475.1 Candidatus Amphrikana amoebophyrae | reverse complement strand
ATCACTCCACCTATGATTTGAGCAACTTTTTGCGTCCATGATATAAAGCATTTCTCAAAGGCCCGTGCATCTAAATATCGGAAAAATCGGCTAAGGGTGTCATGGGAAGGAACTCCATTGGCACAAATATCAAACTGCTTAAGCCATTGATTGTTAGCAGTCGCCCAAAGATTAACCTCTACCCAGTCATCAGCGCCGCACAGTATTCCTAAAATAGCTATAGTTATTAGATCAAATACTGAATAGATCTGATTGCGGTCCTTACGACAGTCTTTGATAATTGAAAAACTAGACACGATAGATGTTTGACGTATTGATTCTTTGCTCGACATTATATAACCTCCAGGTTAGGAAGTAAAGTCTTCAAAATTTTGTAATTATGTTAAATTATTTCTTCATGCAATTTCCCTGCTTTATACATGCTCACAAATGCAATAGTTTGAGTTTCTTTGTTTTTAAGGCAATAATCTTTTCGTTCAGAAAACCAGACATAACCAGGTTTTGGCAAAATAACAACTCGGTCATCAGCTCGCCAATCTTCTCTAACCCTTTGTCTGCTCTGAGGCTTAACTTCCCAACAGCATCCCTCTTTAGTTTTTATACAAAAACGCCCTTCATAATTAGAGTCGATTTCATTAATAGAATAAAATGGCTCTTCAAAGAGTTGTCTTGTGTAAGAACTTGCAAAGCTCGGAGTAGCTGCAGTCATGGCGCCTAAACAAAAGGAGAGGGATAAAGTTTTTAGTACTATGTTCATGATTTAATTCCTTAGTTTGAATTTAGGCTTACACTTTTAAAACATTGTCTTGATTTGATGCAATAACTTTTTTTTTCTCGTTGCACTGAAACTAAAAAATTTCTATATTAAAAAACTAGGTTGTGCGTAATAGCCGATTTCTAAAAATCGACCATGTTAATTGATGTAGACTCAATTGAAGGTGAAATAGCTGAAGAATCTCGCCTAATTTTTATAATGGCGATTAGCGCAACCTGGGTTTGAAATTTCAACTGAGTCTGAGGGTGCATGCACAAAAAAGAACCATTTAATCCAATCCCTTTTATGAGCGGGAACTTCTCTCAAACTGTTTTTGGTTCATTGTTTAACCTCAATTTATTTCTCAATTCTAAAACTGAATATGTTAGACTCGATGATGGCGACCTTGTTACTTTAGAAATTGTCACGCCAAAAAATTGGAAGCCTACTGATCATACTGTTATGTTAGTTCATGGGCTTTGTGGTTCTCATAAATCTCCATATTTAATTAGGATGGCCAAGCGATTAACGCGAATGGGGATTCGTTCTGTTCGGATGAATCTGCGAAATTGTGGTAGTGGGAAAGGTTTAGCCAAGCACTTTTATCATTGTGGCTTGAGCGGAGATATTGGAGCTTGCTTGAAGCATTTGAAAAAAAAGAACCCTAATTCTCCAACGGTTTTAATTGGGTTTTCCTTAGGGGGCAATCTTGTATTAAAATTAGCAGGTGAACTTGGCAGCGAAGCTCATAAATATATGGACCAAACATATGCAGTAAGCCCTCCTATTAAGTTAGTTTCTAGCATGCGTCTTCTTTCTCATCCAAATAACAAAATGTTTCACCAATACTTTATTCGTCACTTGGTTTCTGATGTGTATCAGCTTCATAATTCATTCCCAGAGCTTGAAACGATTACTTTTCCTAACGATCTTTCTATTTTGGATTTTGATGAACTCTATATTGCTCCTCGAATCGGATACTCATCTGCTTTTGAGTATTACCAGAAAAGTAGTGCTATTCATGTAGTTCCAGATATTAAAATACCATGTAAAATTCTTTTTGCGGAAGATGACCCTATTATTGATCATAATGATATAGATGGCGTACCTTTGCCAAAAAATGTTGAAATATTTAAAACTGATAGGGGAGGGCACTTGGGGTTTTTAGGCGTGCCCAATAGTACATATGGGTTTAGGTGGATGGATGGCTTGCTAATTAGTTGGATTAAGCAATTTGTTAAAAACACTATTTAGCCGGGAAAAGCCACTTAAGTCCAATATTAAAAAATAGGCTTGCGGTGTTTTTATGAAGTTTTGAGTAAAGAGATCTTGATTCTGAGCTATTTTCTTTTTCTAAATCAACTTGCTTTGTTTTCACTCCAGATTGTAAAAAATGGAGAGAAGTATGCGCTTTAATAGGAGCTATAGAATCCTCTTGAACAATCCCATAAGTCGTATCAAATAAATAGCCATATTTAGAAACAACATCTCCATCAGAGACAAATGCGCGCATTAAAGGAGTTTCATTCTGAGTCAAAGCTTGCCATTTTTCATACGACTGTCCACAAAGTCCTGGGTGGTTAAATATATAAGATGGGGTTGTTTGGCTAAAATACGCAGGGTCTTTCATCATAGCAAAAGCTGCCATTGAGCCGCCTAATGAAAAACCAAGTGAAATAGCTTGTTCACTTTTTCCGCAAACCTTGTCAAGCCATCGCGCAATAGAAGGTCTTGCGTGTTGATAGATAGAGTAGCCGGGACCCGCTGGATCAAAGTTAGAAATAACCGATATTCTAGAGCTATTGCTCAATAATGAAAAGTCTGTTCCTCTAAACAGTAGAATAGGGGGATATCCTTTTTCTAGAGGGACAAGCCCAAAAGCTGTCATCTGCTTCCAAAGATTAAATCTTCTATCCACTGTGTAGAGGCAGCTGCATTTCTCTTTTCCATAAAACATGGGAATATCAATTTCCATCCCTTTGTGTAGCTCACGGTATGCTAATACTTTTGCTAATATTTCAGCGATAGACCATTGGAGACCTTGTTTTGACTCAATAGCATCGCTTACAGACTTGAGAAGTTTTTCTGTTTTGACAATGTCTTCTTTTGACTTAGTAACCCAACCGATAATAGGTGTTTTCTTTGATAAATAGTTATAGTTGTTGCAAAACTCCTCAAATATCCCTGTGCTGTGATTAAATGAAAGTAGAGGGTCACTTTCTTTGAGGATATATTTTCTTGACTTTGGAGGTAAAACACTGGCTGCAACCCCTTCCCATGCAACTATGCTCGCATGGTTAACCATTTGTAAGATTGATTTTAGTGGGTCTTCTTTCATTGTGTGTTCCTAATAATAGATGTTAAGGGCCAAAACTCCAGAGGTGAATGCAGTAGAGTTTCGGCCAGCAAATGTAAACCAAACACCTCCAATAAGGCCAATATGTTCATTAAAATCGTATTCAATTGCAGGAGCTAAGCTCCACTGGTTATTGCTTGGAGAGGTGTTTTTACCTTCAGTACCATCAAAAGCAGTGCCACTTGTTCCGGAAAACTTCGTTTTACCTTGATAGTTGAAAGAGATGTCACAAGCTAACCCCCAATTTTTTGTGATAGAATATTCAACGCCTGTATCCCAGTTAAGCTCCCAGCCAGGATAAACTTTACCACTGCATCCAAATCCGCCTCCGTAGGTATTGAACCCTTTAACTCGCACTCCTGATGAGAAATTCAAAGATAAGTTGCTTCTCCATGCGAAGTAATGTTCACCCGATATGTGATATGCGCGAGACCATGTCGTGCCAATCATAGATTCAAATGAACCGCTGCCAGTTGCTTGGACATCTCTTTCATGCGAACTAAAATGGTTATACTTGCCCGTTGGCCATGAAATAACGACATAAACATTTCCAGTAGGAGGGAAGCCAGTATGTTTGCGACAAACTTGAAACTCTAGCTTTGTTTGAGTATCACCAATACCCGTAAAACTCTCTCCATTCTTCCAGTTAGTTGTTATGTTGCTAACCAGATCAAACTCGATACCTGTTCCAATTCCAAATTGAAGAGGGAGTAAAAATATTCCGGTTGTTTTTTTGTCAGTTGATTGATACCTCCTGTTAGAATCATATTCGCCATGATTCATAGTAAAAAAGTAGTAAGGTTCTATGTTATAGTGTGGATAATAAAGAGTTACTCCGGATGGGGTTAGAAGAGGTCCTGTAAACCATGGCAATTGTAGATCATTAGTCTTTTTTTTTGCTTGTCGATAAAAAGAGTCAGGATGTGTTTTCACACTTTCTTGAGCTTCAGGAGGAGCTGCTTCAAAGCATAATGCAGGAGTAAAGGCAAGGGTGAGCATCCATTTTGTGACGTTCAAATCTCGTAAACCTATACAATATATTCAGAATTCTGCATTGTGGTTGAATAGATAATTTTAATCAAATAGTCATATGAAACGCGCTCTTCTGCTAGTTAATTTAGGTACACCGGATTCTCCAAACAAGAAAGATGTAAAACGGTATCTCAATGAATTTTTACTCGATCCTGATGTTTTAGATATACCTTGGGCTCTTAGGCAAATATTAGTGAGAAGAATAATTGTTCCAAGGCGAGCTCCATTTTCAAGTAAGATGTATCAAGGTATTTGGACAGATAAAGGGTCACCGCTTATGTTCCATACTCAAGATTTGGCTGAAGAGATGGCGAAATTATTAGAAGGGGAAATAGATGTCGATTTTGCTATGCGTTATCAAAACCCCTCTTTAAAAAATGTACTCAGCCGTTTTGAAAAAAAAGGAGTGGAAGAAATATTGCTTCTTCCTCTTTTTCCTCAGTATGCTAGAGCCACGAGCGGATCAATTATTTCTCGAGTGGCAGAGCTTACGAGTAAGTGGAAAAAAGAGCCAAAAGTTTCTGTGATCAAGCAATTTGCTACGATGCCAGAGATGATTGAAACTTTTGCAAAAAATGGAAGTGAAGCTCATAACTATGATCATGTGTTATTTAGTTTCCATGGGTTGCCTCAAAAGAATTTAATTTCTCAAGACCCCTCTAAACGGTGTTTAGCATCGCCAAATTGTTGTGAAAATAGACCTTTAAGTGACAATTGTTACCGCGCTCATTGTTTAGCGACTGCAAATGCTATTGTAAAAAAACTAGATCTAGATTCTGCTAAATATACGGTGTGCTTTCAGTCCCGTTTGGGTAGGAAAGAGTGGCTAAAGCCATATGCGCTGGAGACAATGGAGTCTTTAGTGAAAAATGGAGTGAAATCACTTCTTGTGTTTTCACCATCATTTGTTTGTGACTGTTTAGAAACTTTGCATGAAATCGAAATAGAATTCAAAGAGGAGTTTATAAAAATGGGAGGAACTAAATTAGACCTAGTGCCAAGTTTAAATTTAGATCCGATTTGGGTAAAAGGGTTGGCTAATTTGGTTATAAAGCAGCTGAGCCCTGGACAAGCTTCTCTTCGTTGTCTTTCTCATGAAAGTAGTCATTAAGTTTTTTCACGGAATAAGACCAACCAATTGCTGTTAATAAGACGATGGGGAGTAAGTAACTTGTTGTTCCCAGAATTGATCCCATCCCAACGCTAGCAATAAGACCTGATTGAATCCAAGATGAACCCGACTTACCTAGTCTAGATCCCACAACATCAATTGAGGCCTTCCCTTTTACTTTCTCTTCATCTGAAAGAGGGATATATGCCATTTCTTTAGTTGGGTCGAAGAATGAATATTTCATCACTTTGCAGACAACATTTTGGAAGGCACCAAACATGACAATGAATACAATGGGCTTCATTCCAAACTTCATAAATATGGGAGTGAGGGGTTCTTTGTATATAACAACTAAGAAGAACATGAGGCCAGTGACACCTAAAACATAAGGTGAAATTTGAGCCACATAGTGCCATCCTAACTTTCTAATCATATTTCCACAGAAAAACAGTGAGATGATAAGTGAAGTGGTTCCGACTAAAGAGAAGACCATTCCCATCATATTTTGATATCCTGCAGGATTTGGGTAGTATAGTTTCAGGTGAGCTTTCCAAGTTATTTCTACAATGCTAATCGATAAGCCATAAGCAATAACTAAAATTGCAATATGGAATAGATACTTTGATTTGGCAATAATTTTAAAGCTTTCCCACATGGATGGTTTTTTCTTCTTCACCTTAACTTTGGAATCACGTTTTGACTGATCAAACAATCTTGGATCAGTTAAAACGTTTCGATTAGTCCACCAATATATTCCTATAATCATGGCTCCAATAATCAAAGCTAATCCGCATATAGCTTGAACGGTATAGGCAAAATCCATGTTACCCATTGTGCGATAGAGTATAGCAGTAATAGGTCCCATTAAAATAGCAGCAAAATCCCCAGCAGCTATATATATAGTATAGCTTTTTTTAGCCTCTTTCATGGTAGAGATGTGGTTTACAAAACCCCAGAACATGAGTAAGATGACCATGCTGCCCCAAAGCTCTGCTGTGACAAATATAACAGTTTGAATCCAGTTTCTAAAGGCTGCAATCCAGCTAGCAAATCGCACATCGACCATAGAAGAGAGTTTGTCTGCTGTAGCATGAGGGCTGAACAATTCTAAATTTGGATATAAAACGAATCCGAGCAAAAAAATAACGGCTAAAAAGCCGCCGATGAACGTATAAAAGAGAGTGGTCCGTTTGACCATATTACTAAACTTGGAGTAGAGAATGGTCATTATAATCGCTACGGGTAAGACCACATACCCTTTTAAAACGGTGATAACTTCGGCACCGCCACCATTTTTTGCAGTGACCACTACGGTGTCTTTTAAACAAGTGAGAAGGCCGTAATTAAGTGATACTAAAAATTTCATTAGGATCAATGGCAACATTTTTTTTAATTCGTACCCGTGAAATGGCCATATTTTCTCTCTCCATTTTCCGAAAGTTTGTGTGTCTGCGCTGCTCATATGATCCCTTAATATCCGGCTAAAACTTCAGGAAAGTATATCAAAATAAATATTAGCCGGCCATATAAATCACATTAAGTGGGGAATTAAAATAATTTATACTAGTTTTCACTTCTCAAACCTTGTCAATTTCATAACCCGAAACATGAATCAAGAGTATTACGACTGATTTGATATTGAAATTTTGAATTAATTACAACATGTTGTGCTCTATAATACACCTATGCTAGGGTATGGCTATGCCGAACAAAATAGATGCACAAAATCTTTCACATAGCGCCCTAAGGTTTTTGACGGGCACAGCTATATCTAGAGTTTTTGGAATGATTCGCGATATATCTATGGCGTTTTTCTTTGGTACAAGTGGATTTATTGCTGCGTTTTTTTTGGCATATCGATTGTCCCATCTATTTAGAAGGATATTTGCTGAAGGGGGATTGCTCAATGGATTTATCCCTTTTTTTGAAGAGCAAAAATTGAAATCGGATAAGAGTGCTCATCTTTTTTTTCGCGATTTGACTGCTTCATTAATTTTTATTCTCACTCTTTTGATAGTTCTAATTGAATGTTTTATTGGAGTGTCCTTTCTTGTTTATGGAGTTAACGAGGTTTTGTTGTTAGTTTCGATTATGATGCCATCTCTGCTATTTATTTGCTTATACGGCCTATTTTCTGCTTATCTTCATTGTCAAAATCGGTTTTTCTCAAGTGGTGTCGCACCGGTTATATTTAATATAGTATGGATTATAAGTGCGTTCTTTTTGAGATCTTTTGATTTAAATTTAGCTGTTATTGGCCTCTCTTTTATGATTGTTTTTGCATTCGGTTTTCAGTTTCTATTTGTATTTAAAAGAGCTCATTCAAATTTCACTTCTTATCTATCATTAAAAGAATGGCTAAGACCAAAACTATTTTCGCCTGAAATTAAGAAAATGATTGCTCCGTTTTTTATAGCCACTATTGGAGTTTCAGCAGTTCAAATTAATGGAGCTCTTGATGCTCTATTTTCTAGATTTGCTTCTGTTGAAGGGCCGGCATACTTGAGCTATGGAATTCGCATTCAACAATTGCCACTCGCTTTTTTTGCTATCTCAATAGCGTCTGTTTTGTTACCAAAGTTATCGAATAGTTTTCAAATTAAGGATTTTGACAGTTGTAAACAGTTGCTTAATCAAGCATTAAGTGGATCGCTTCTATTTTTAATCCCTTCAACTTTTGGTATATTAGTTCTAGGAACACCCATCATAAATTTAATATTTGGCCATGGTAATTTCAACATGGTGTCTGTTATTAAATCTAGTGAGTGTTTTTGGGCGTATGCTTTAGCGCTTATCCCTTCTGCATTGGTTATTATTTTGGCCCCAGCTTTTTATGCACAAAAAGACTACAAGTCTCCTACTGTTTTTGCTTTAATAATAGTGGGTATCAACATAGCATTCAATGCTACTTTAATTTTTGTCCTTAAGTTAGGGCCCTATAGCGTTGCCATTACTACCGCTTTAGCAAGTGGACTCAATGCTTATTTCTTGTTTCATAAGCTTAGCAAACAGCTGGGGTCGTTTTTATCCAAAAGTTTTTATTTATTAGTTGCTAAGGTTTTGGTTGCTTCAATTTTAGCTTTAGTTGCTACACTTTTTTGTTACCAAATTTTATCTATTAAAACCTATCTTCCCTTTTGCAGTGAACCCACTTATTTAAGTAAATCAACTGTAGCTCAATTTAAAGACTTTTCTTTGCCGTTTTTTACCTTTATTTTTGCTTTCTTGTCCTCTTGTTTTTTACTCAAAGTTTACGAGCTGAAAGATTTTTTTAAAAAAACACTAAACAAATATTGACAGCATCGATATAGTCATCTTTTTAGTGTATTTAACTTTTTTCTTCTATGAGAGCTGTTCGTAAAAGTATTTTTGCCATATTATTAATGGGACTTGTTGGTTGCCAGGTGCCAACAACTGTTGCATTAAGAGGCGGCGGAGGTAGAAATGCTTTTAATCAGACGTTGCAAATGACGACTAACGAACAACTTCTTTTAAATCTGGTACGGTTGAGGTATTGTGACACTCCCTATTTTTTAAATGTCACAAACATTACTAATCAAGTCTCATATGAGTCTGAAGCGAATGCAAAGTTTTTCATTCCGGGATTTAGTAAAGGCAATCCAACGGCTCTTGGCGGAGCGCTGTCTTGGAAGTCACAACCTACAATAGTTTATACCCCAGTCGAAGGCAAGCAGTTTTCTGAGTTGCTTTTGAAACCAATTGACCTTGTTTTTATCCAGCAACTTGTCTACTCAGGTTGGGATATAGACCGCGTCTTTAAGCTTTCAGTTCAAAGTTTTGATAATATGTATAACGCTCCGACTGCTTCTGGCCCATTCCCTAATACCAGTCCAGTCTATCGCAAATTTTACAGAGTTACTCAACTCTTAAGGCATTTCCAAAAGTTAAATCAATTGCAAGTTGGTGTGCATAGTTCACTAGCTAACGAGGACTCAAAGATACAAACTGGTTGCGCTCTTCAAATTTATTTCCCTGACAATGGTAATGAATCCAAAGAATTGGCTAAACTACTTGGTAATTTACAGTCTTCGGAAGGCTACTATGTTATAAATATAAAATTAGGATTCCAAAAGAAGGGGCAGGTGGGGATTATGCCAAGATCTATTCTCTCTTGTATGTACTATTTAAGTCTTGGTGTAGACGTTCCAGATAAACATGAAGCTAATAGTATCGGAATTACTACCATTTGTGATGATCAATGCCCTTTTGAATGGAAAGAAGTGATACAAGATCTTATTTGCATCAATCATAGCAAATCGGAACCATCTGAAGCTGCG
The DNA here is from genome assembly GCA_030408475.1 of Candidatus Amphrikana amoebophyrae. Lineage (GTDB taxonomy): Bacteria > Chlamydiota > Chlamydiia > Chlamydiales > JACRBE01 > Amphritriteisimkania > Amphritriteisimkania amoebophyrae. The sequence continues at coordinate 12,317 of JAUHQG010000055.1, read as the reverse complement.
GTTAAAGTGAAGTATCGTAATTATTGGTTTTATATCGATGAAACCGATATCTCCTCAAAACGCACCTTTGTTTTGCTTCTTAACTTGTTTAATTTACAAGCAGGAAGTAGTGAACAGAAAGCTCCCATACTTACCATTCCAGTTGGCGTTTAGCGCACTCTGCTTTGAGCCATGATATTTGAGTTTCAAATGATATCTCCATCGCTGTGATTTCATCTAAATGGCTATTTTTTAAGATGAGTGGCTCTTTAAGCATGAGTTCGCTAATCACCTTATCTCTATTTGAGATTAGCAGGCTGATTTGTGGCTCAAATAAAATAAAGAATGGATTGATCCATTCGTTAATAGATGAGTAGCTGTGTTTATTTACCTTAAATTGCTGCACTTTAGGTAATAACTCTTCACTTTGACGCCATTTTTCAGCTGTGACCCATTGATTGACTGTAAACAGCTTAATTGCTTTGCCCCACTTGTCCAGTGATATAGCTATTAAATGAGAGAAATTTTCATTCTCATCTGAGGGCATATAAAAAGTATGGAAGTGGCCATGTTCTTTATTTCTATGAGAGTGGTAGTAATATTGATAGTGAGTAGCTTTATCCAATACATCTCCCTTAGGATAATGAGCGTAACTCTTAATGACTTTGGCCCCTTTTTGAACTTCAGTGATGACATTTTTTGTGTTTTGATATGCTAAGAGAGATTTAGCAGCATCTCTCATATATAGTATTTGGTGGTTTGATAAGTTACTCAACTCATTTTCATGTCTAATCAACTTACATTCAAAGTTTTGAGGTGTTGTATAGATTTTATAGCTTATTACAATGACTGATAGAATTAAAATTGAGAAAGTGATCGCTTTTTTCATATTAAGATTTTGTTGCCATTATAAGGTTTATTTCTTTATACCAGAGGTTAAGGGAAATATATACTATTTGAGGGTTTTTGTCGTATGAGAAGGTTTAACTTCGGATCGGCGATCTTTGCATCGATTGTCGCATGTATTATCATGACAGCATTTATGATGTATTTTAAAATGAATATCATGGTCCAGCTAGGTCAGCTGGCCGGAATGACTAGTAAAGCAGCAATCTACTTTATTGGTGGTGTTATTCATTTAATTGTTGCGATTGTTTTTGGTTTAATATATGCACTTATATTTCAACCACTTATGCATAAATTCCCTGGTTTTTTGTCTGGAACTATCTATTCGCTATTGCCATTTATATTGGCTATGACGCTAATGGGACAATTTACTGGTTTGATAAAAACAGTTTTTAAAAATAATGATTGTTCGCCAACGCAAATGTCATGTAGTCCTACGACTCCTATGGTAGATCCTGCTGAAAAATCAAGTGATTTAGATAATGTAGGGCCATCAGTGCCGGCAAAAGAGTGTTCTCCTTCATATGATAATAACTCAGCAAAAGATAAAGCATATTCAAATTCGCCTACCTGTAGTGCAGACTACCCAGAGGACTGTTCACCTGAATCTAACATAGATGAAAACCCAATATCACCTCAATGTAGACCCGATAGCATGAGCCCTACGGCAAAATTAGAGGCTCGCGCCCCTATCGCGAGGGATTTTAAGTTAATAGGACAAGATGATGCGATGTGTCATCCTAAAGCAAAGTCTGTTAATGGAGAAATGAAGCCAGAAACAAGCGCTAAAGTAAAAAGATCGGTATCTAGTAAGGTTGACTCAATGAAAGAAGAGGCTGAGTCTAACCTTCCAGCTTGGGTTTGGAGTTTGATCAATCACGTTGTGTATGGATTTTTCTTAGGGTTGGTATATTCTCCAAGAAAAAGACGTCACCTTGGTGAATAAGAGATAAAATCAAGACAAAATTGATTTAAGAGACCTGCTCATTTTGAGCGGGTCTTTTTTTGCATAAAACAATTACATGTGGCTGAGGATTATAAGAGCTATTGATTGCCTTAACTTCGCTTAAAATTACATCAAATCCAGCAAGATCTAGTTCTTTAACTAATTCGTCTTCAGCAATATATGAGTAAAACTTTTTTACCCCTTCATAATAATGATCAGCTATAACACCTTCACCAGTGCCTTTCTTCATGCTTATATAAAGTACGCCACCATCCGTCAAAATCTTGTTAATGTTTAAGAGTACGCCATTTAGTTTTTCTCTAGGGATATGATGAAGTGATCGACTTGCCCAAACGGCATTAAATTTAGTTTGAAGTGATAGGGATTGAATATCCATTACATAAAATTTAGCTTTTGGCGCTTGATGTTGAGCAATCTTGATCATAGCAGGGGAGTAGTCAATTCCACACACTTCTATCCCTTTTTTACTCAATTCTTTTACATGAAGACCAGGACCGCAACCAAGATCTAAAACTTGATCTCCTTTTCGAATATGATCCATAAATGGCTTCATGAGCTCAGGTTGAAAGTTACCGTTATTTTTACTTTTATATTCTTTTGCAGTACGGTCATAGCTAGACAAAGTAATAGACTTTGCCTCTTCAACAGAATGCGATCCAATAAATAAAGTAGCTGCTACAGCTAAAAAATGACTTAACATTGCTTAAAATCCCAAAAAATTCTATGGTATTATGTTAAACAAGTGAGCTATTTTCGTCTAATAAAATAGTGTTTTTTTTTAATCGCTTTGTAATGCGGTTAAATAGGCAGTTGTCCAGGCGTTTTGGAAGTTAAAACCGCCCGTAATTCCGTCAATATTTAAGATTTCACCGGCAAAATAGAGTTTATTGACTATTTTGCTCTCCATGGTTTTAAAATTAACTTCTTTGAGGTTGACCCCACCACAAGTGACAAATTCTTCTTTATTGGTCGTCTTGCCTTCAATTTTATAACTATCTGAGTGAAGTTTTGCGGATAATTTACGTAAATCTCTATCACTAATATCTCTCATGATCTGGGGAAGAGCATCAATAAATTTAAGCCACAGTTTTTTAGGTAGGCTGAATGGGTTTAAAGTTGAAATTTGTTTCTCTTTATTCGCGGCTTTGGCTTGAAATAATTCCTTTGCGATTTCATCTTCGCTGAGATTAGGAAGCCAATTTACAAAAAGAGTGGATTGGTATTCTTTGGCAAACAGTTGAGGCGCTACCCAGGCTGAGAGCTTGATGGCGCAAGGTCCACTAAATCCAAAATGAGTGAGAAGCAGGGGTCCTCTTTGGCTTTTTTTTTCAACTTTAAGTTCTACGTCTGGCAAAGATATGCCACTTAAAGAGAGGAGGGGGGATGAAGGGGTATTAAAAGTGAATAAAGATGGCAGTAATGGATCAATAGTATGGCCTAAATGTAGGGCTATATTATGTCCTAATTTATTGCTACCTGTGGCTAAAAGGAGTGATTTTGCTAAATATTGATCATCTTTTTTAGTCGTAACTAAAAAATCATTTTCTTTGAGAACTGCTACAACATCACATTTTAAAATAAGCTCAACATCTAATTTTTTAGCTTCTGACAAAAGGCAATCAATAATAGTTTGAGAAGAGTTAGTAACAGGAAACATTCGATTGTCATTTTCTATATGAAGTTCTACACCTTTGTTTTTTAGCCATTCTATCATGTGTGTGGGATTGAAAGTGTAAAACGGACCTAGTAATTCTTTAGCTCCACGAGGGTAATTTTTAACCAATTCTCTAGGGTTAAAGCAATTGTGCGTGACATTACATCTTCCTCCTCCTGAAACTCTTACTTTTGCAAGAGGGGAGTTTGTTTTTTCAAGCACCACTACTCTAAAATTTGGGTTGCGTTGCTTTATACAGATAGCGGCAAAAACTCCAGCTGCACCTGCCCCGATGATAAGAAAATCAACCTTCTCCATCAGACTCACTTCCACTCGCGCCAGCTGTGGCATCTTTTCTTGCAGCAGATCCACATCCAGCGCCACCTGCCGTTACTTTTGATGAAGCTGGCATCCCTTCTTTGTCACAACCCATAGTTGATTTGGCCTCTTCAATTTCAGCTCCAGATAGAAGAGCTTTTTTTACTTTGTCGACCTCTGTGCAATTTGCGCTCACAATTCCTTTTATATATTCGATGTGACTTTCAAAAGGTGCGTCCTTTTTTTTAGCTGCAATAGCGAGAGCAAACGCTTCGTTAATTGCTTTTAATTCAGCAAGGTCATCAGCGCACCAAACTTCACAAGATTTAGAAGCAATTGGATTTCCAGACCAATTAGGTATTCTAAAAGCATCACCATTTAAAGGTTCGTCGTGTGGAGCAAGTCCTGCTTCAAGAATTTTAATGTGGCAGAGAAAAAGGTAGTGAGCTGCAGAAGGGTCATTAGCATATGTCAAAGCGAGTTTTTCGATTCCTAAAATGGCTGTTTCGAATATCTGGCGAATTGCCTTGTTTCTGTCGGGTCTAAACCAATTGCACGCATGAAATAGAGCCACTGCTAAGTCGTAATGTTCACTGTGCCCGCTGCCGTAATAGAATCGTTTAAAGGATTGACCCATTCCTGGAGTGTCTCTATAGACTCTATGGCCTTCAGAGATAGCCAGTTTAGTACCATCTGGACGAAAATATAAAATAGCAACACTTGTCAAGGCGTTGACAGGATCTAGTATAACAGGCGTGTGTATTGGTTTAGTTGAGCCAGCTAGAGCTCTTAAAAATCCTGCCATTAAATTACCTCTTTATTATTTCAGATATACTTTATATAGATACTCATTTTTTATGTGAACCTAAAAGTGCTTTAGCTAATTTTTTCGTTTTCATGGAAATTCTCATATTGAGCTTTGACTCATCATGAATAACAAAATGTTGACCTGAAACCTTGAGCATCAAAGTTCTGTCTACTGGAAAAAGGCATTTCTCTTTTATATACTCTGTCACCGAAAGAGGGGGAGTCGATTTTAATTTTGTATCATCAAATTTTGTATCTAGAAATTGGCGGCATTGAGCGTGTGGAACCCAGCAAGAAGGAACTTTTAATCCCGTTACAATTTTTGAGGCTCCATCAAACCGCAAAACTTCTGTTGGAGTTTTTACTTTCACCATTTCTAGTTTATTTAAAGCCGAGGTGGAGGAGATGAAATATCTATGGCACCATTTAATTGTTTGAAATCCTGCCATTCGACATGAACTTGAATCGGCTTGCCTCCTTCCAATACTATAGACAATTTTAAGATCCTCGATCCCTAGAGACAAATTATTAATTCTGCTGTTTAGTGGAAGTGAATCCACAGAATCTAAAACAAATAGATACCATTTTTTTGTTTCGATATTGTAATGAAAATATAAGGGAGTTACATGAAGCTGACAATCAGATTGAAGTATTAAGGCAAAGGATGCAAAAGGCTTTATTAAGATGAATTTTTTAGCTAGCATAGGAAGTTCAGATAAAGAGCAAGTTAATATATTTATAGAAACCTTAGCGCAATAGTGATCAGCCAAAGTTCTCATTACAACATCAGTTGGAATTTGCTCTATTTGGAAATCTTTTGTGTGAACTTCTTTACGAATATACACCTTTGTTACTTTTGGTTTTATTGTACTGCGCTCAGCTTCAGTAAGCTTATATCGTTGAAAGAACTTTTCTAGTCCATCCTCATCAACTTCTACTTCACGAACTTGAGCGCGACTATTAAAAGAATAAAATAAATCACTTTGTTTTATTGCTGCCATACAATGTGCTCTTTATGTGGAAGGTTTAAATTCAGGTAGAATTCTATATGAACTGCAAAATATTATTCAAGAAATGTTTTTCATTTTAAAAATAAAGTCAAATTTGTTACCTTAGTTTCTTAAATTATTAAAATGGTTATTTCGATGACAAAACAGACTACTCTTGCAGCACTTTTATTTGTTATAATTACAACAGCAGTTTTTGGAGATGAAGAAAAAATCACACCTTCTTTTTCTGAATCTATTGAGTTAAAACAAAACCAAATTCTAAAAACTGAAACGAATCCATATGAGCGACCTACTTTTGAAAAGAAGAAAAAAAACGTGTTTATTACTATGGGGCTTACTGCATTAATTCCAGGGTTAGGTCATGCATACCTTGATGAATTTAAAAAAGCCGGGGCTCTAGCAGGTTCTTATGGGCTTGGAATGGGCTTACACCAAGCTCAATATCAGACTAATGAATATATGTATGCAGATATCATAACTCAAAATACCCGTTTTTATAGTATGTATGCAGCCTATAGAGACCTTCGCGAGTACAACGGTGAACTCAATTATAGATTTAAAATGCCTCAAGAGAGTATTACTGATCTTACCTTAGCGCCATTTCAGTGGAGTGTGATAAAAAAGCCAGAAGTATGGGGTGGAATTTTAGGAGCATTTACAATTGGAGCAGCGATTAGCCATTTAGCCCATTTTGATAATGGAGGCGCCCATATTGGATGTAGCGTAGCCAATTCGATGTACCCGCTCTCAGCATTTCCTGTGGGGATAGGGGAGGAAGCTTTTTTTAGAGGGTATTGTCAGCCTGCTATATCAGAAATTTCTAATCAAACGACTGGGTTAATTGGTTCATCGCTTATATTTGGAGCAGCCCACTGGTTTAATGCTTCAAATTACTCTGAAAGAAATAAGAGGAAATATCACTCCTATATAATCCCATTTATTACAAGTTTTGGTGCATACTTTGGGTGGTTGGCTCAAAAAAACAACTCATTAAAAGAGTCTGTAGCTGTGCATGCTTGGTATGACTTTGCAATATTTTTAACGAGTGCAATAGCATCTGGTTCAATCAAAGAGAGTGAGCCTAGATTTCAAATGACTTTTGCCTTTTAACTACCTGTAAATAAGTGGAACCATTTCATAAATATAGAAGGGGTGAGACTTTTGATAATAACAAAGCACATACTGATTAAATTTTTCTTCTGTGGATATTAAAATCAAACCTGTATTTGCATCCATTAGATAAAATTGATGTCGCTCTGTTATGATAAATGCCATCGCATGGGTATAGTGTGAGAGGATATATTTCCCTGGAGCTAAATCAAAGCATTCCATATATAACGAAGGAAGTTTTTCCTTATAAAAACAACCAATTTCAAAAATAGAATGATCAACTAAACTAGTCACAGCATTATGCACTAAGTCTTTAGGTTTAGATGTGCACCTTTCATAATGTGAAAAAGTTCTGAAAAATGTATGCATAGCGTATATTTCTGACTGAAAATCAAAATTTTGTTCAATTTTGCTCTTTTTAGCAAAGTCAGCTGCATATTCAATAAGACAAGGTTGGTTTGAATTGATAAATTGAGATGCAATTTTAAAACAAATTAGAAATTCTGAGCTTACTTCTGATGAATCTAAGAAAATTTCATCTTTCTTAAACAATTGAGTGAGAGCTGCGGCTTCCTTTTCGGTAGAACCGAAGTGAGCCATTTTAAAAGCATTCAAATATATAGCTTGTAATATAGCTGCTTGGATTGGTTGGTAGGATTTAAAATTTTTAAAAACTCGATATAGATCCTCCTCTGTTAATAGCTCTACTAAAGAATTAAAGTAAACGCTAGATCCCCAGCAAAGGCCATTCGTTTTTATTTGCAAAGAGTGGGGGATAGCCAATAGCTTACCCTCAAATACGGGGTTGCTTTTTAGATTAAGAACGCCAGTGCATGAAGCCCAAAAGTATTGTGGGTGCAAATAATTAAGAGTAGGGGAGTGTATCGTAGATGCTGCACTTTTAATATTGCCACTTAATCGCTCAGGCCAATGAGAAAGTTCAAAAATAGATCTCCATACCATGTTTACCGACCGACTTGCCACGTTGCTATAAGGGTAGCTGAACTTGACAAAAGGAAAGGGTTGGTGCACAGAAACTTTCGAATTACTGCTCGATTTTAAAAGGGCTTTGACAATAGAAGAGCATATATTTGTTGTGCTAATAGAATGAGCTATTACAGTTAATCCACAAAAACCTAGTGCTGTATAAAATGCATATTTCTCTTTATTTTCATACAATTGGTTTGATGCTAACTGCATATTTATGATCCGTTGTCAAAATTAGAAATAAAAGTGCTTATGCGCTAAAACAATATACTTTAAGGTCAATTATTCGGGAAGAACTCTTTTGTAGAAAATCCATATAATTTCTCACATTTTCTTTTTTTATAAGCCATTGAGACAGTAGATTCTACGTGTTTGCATAAAACAGGCGCTTACAGGTCAAAAACAACTCATTTAACCCCTTTTTCACACTAATATACAACATAACATATATTATCAGACGTAAGTATAGGTAGAGCTTTATGGTTTAGTATTTAAAATCACACACAGGATTTTCTATATGTTCCAACCTCTAAATCCATTAATCTTTGAAGACAGCGCTCTATCGATCTTTCTCTCTAACCCCTTTTTATGAGAGCCTACTGTAGAAATACCCTCTAATATTTTTTTAGCGTCTAATAGTAATTGAGTTGCTTTTTTAGGAGAAATAATAACAGTAACCTCATTACCATCAGCTCCTTTAAAGAGTATTTGAGCTCTATCATAGAGGGCTTGAGCTCTTTGCAACTTGTCAATGAATGGATCTAAAGCTCGAATATATGCATGTAAGTATAAAGAAGTAGGTAAAGGTTTTTTTGAAAGAGTTCCGAATCTCTCCGTTGAGCAAATATATATTACGAAATAGACTGCCTCTAAGTGTACGCGCTGGGTTGGTGGGGTTTTTGATATCAAATAAATTGCCCTTGTGGCAGTAGTGTGACACAAAAATTGACCCCTTTTCCAAATTTTCGCTAAAACTACACTTGTTAACCCGTTGTCTATAGCATGGGTAAAGTATTGTTCATAGCGCATGCCTGTATAACGTAAGATGGAAGTAGGGTCAAGGTGATCACACGACATAAAATGGCCTAATTGTATTTTTTAGTTTAATTATTATATATGAACTGGTTAATAAATTCAAGTTCTAATTTAAGTTCACTACCTGAAATCAGTTTGTTACACAAAACTTAGGTTAATAGTTGAAATCTAATCATTTCAATGTTAAAATCTCACACCGATTGTAGGCGGAATTTAAAAAAGGGAAACTATGAGCGCAAAAATAACAATACACTCTCCAATACCAATACACCTTTCACCTATTTCTAGTGACCAACCTTCTGAACACTCAGAAGCAAGCACATCTTCTTCAGAGATTGAAACGCGATCTCGTGAAATATCACATGATTTATTGACTTTTTTTCAAAACCGCGCTGATAGTGAATCAGTTGTCCAGATTCATAGAGAAATTACTGACAATCCATTATTAGGTCGTGCTGTGTGGGAGAAAATTGGTAAGACAAAATCAAATTATATTTTTGCGCTAGCTTATGTTGCACATATATATCACAAAAATCAAGCTCTTGCAACCCCCTATAATGATGCTGATAAAAGTAAAGATGTAAAAACAGCTCAAAAATTGTTTACACAGGTAATGACCTCTTCTATGACTGGAGAAAGAGCAAAATGTAATTTGAGATATCAAGCTGTTTTTTTATATTATCTCGACTCTAAATATTATAAAGCTATTCAATCCGCAACTAGCTTGTTGGGCATTAGTGGTATGCAACCTTATATGCTTAAGTTATATAATATCATGTATTTAAGCTTCACTGAAATACCACAACTCAAAGATGAACATTTTACTTCAGCTGTAGAACTAGCCTCAAACTATATGAATAGAGCACGCGATTCTGAAGCCAATCTCCTCTTAAGTAGAGCATATAGAGCAAAGTGTCTATTTTTAAAAATAGAGAAAGAGTTAACACTCCCCTCTGAATATTCTCAATATTTACTAATTTCTGCAGCGACGGCTTCTTTTTTAGGGAGGAATTATTCAGAAAGTGCTCATTTACTTAATTTGGCTATGAATAGCGAAAATCTACTTGCTCCGGAGTTAGCCGGACCGGCATTTTTTCTTTTAGGAGAGCTAAAAATAATGAGCCCTGAAAAGCAATATGAAGAAGCAATTGATTGTTTTAAACAAGCTTTAACTCAACCTATTTCTTCTCATTATACAAGACTCCAAAAACACGAGTGCCTATATAAAATCGCTGACGCTGCCTATAAAAATGAAGATTGGAAGTTATCTCAAAGAACTTCTTCTTTATACTGCTTACAAGAAGATCTTACTTGTCCTGCATTTTACTTAAATGCCCTCTACTATCAAGCAATCGGACTATTTCATGAAAATAAAGCTGGAAAGGCTTTAGAACTTATTCAACTAACTCTTGAAAATCAAGGGCAACTTGAAGAGAATAAAAAGTATGACATAATATTATTGCAGCTTAAATGCAATATCATATTAAAAAATGATGATGTCATTGATAATTTATTAACTTCACTGATTAAAGATCAATCAGTTCCAGATGTAGTTTATAATGAAGCATTTCTTTTAGAAATAGTACTAAATATTTTCGTCTATGGGAAATATAAAAAGAGTCTAGTTACTTTGAATACAATTCCAGATGAGCTTTGCGCAAGGTTAGCAAATATTAAAGTTGCATTGCAAATCATATGTTCTGTTGAGATGAATAAAATAGATAGAGCCTTCAGTTTAGGTAAACACTTAGATCCAAAGGCCCTTTCACTCAACCTCTGTGGTTTTAATCTTAGAGAACAATTCTTATTTTCTTTCGGGCTAGTTCTTTTTAGAAAACGAGAATATAAGAGCGCCATTTCTTACCTTTTAACGGAAACCGGTTGCGAAAAACGACTTGATTCATTAAGAATGCTAGCTATAAGCGAAGAGGCTTTATCAGAAACTTCATCAACTGTCGATGAAGCGCGAGTTCATAGAAATAATGCCTTAAAGTATTATAAAATAGTTGTAGAACGTTCTATGTTAATTGTTAAAGAATTCAGTCGTCTATTTCAAGAAGATTTGCCTAATCTATTTAGATTGTCAATGCAGCTGTGTCGCCCATTCACAATTAGAGCAGTAATAGTAAAATTAGAAGAATCTAGAGTCACGCTAGAATATATTAGAGCTCATCAAACTATAGCTGCAAGTATCGTAGAGATCTCTTTAAAGGCTGATAAGTTACTAACTGTAGGAGTTCCAGAGTTAGACTATATTTCTGTGCGATTTTTACATAATGATTTCCCAGCAGCTCAGCATGACGCGGCAATTAGATTTTTAAATGATTTAGTCACCCAAAACACTGTCTATGAAGCTAGAAATGGTGATATTTCAGTCATGAATAGCACTCAATATAGAGATTCGCCACCCTCTGGTTTTGAAGTTGCTAGACCTGAAATAAGGTATAAAGTTATGGGACTAGCTCATTATTACTTGGGAATATTGCTAAAGCACCAAAACCGCGAATTAGCCAGAAAACATAATAATATTGCATGCTCTCCTTTGTACTCCAAGTATTTACCTCAAGATATAGTAGAATTTGCCCTAAGAGCTAAAAATCAGAGTTAAATGTAACAAAAATACTCTCTTATTGATTAAAAAGGCTTTCAAAGCTATGGGAAGAGTATGGGTAAAATTATACTAAATTATAAGTTCTTAAATGGAATTTTTTTCTACATTGCATGGTACGCTTGTATATATGGGGCTTCCTTAGATTTTGAACTTTTAGGTGTTGGAACTGGAGCTATTCTTATTGCCCTACATTTTTATATTTCTAAAAAAAGACGCAGCGACTTAGTCTTTTTAATTGCATTTGTCATTATTGGATTATTTGGCGATTGGCTTTTAATATCGCAACATGTGTTAGCTTATCCCTATATAACCTTTGATATTACTACACTTGGCGTACCTCTTTGGATACTCACTATTTATGCTTCTTTTTCAACGACGATTAACCACTCGGCAATCTTTCTCCATAAGCATCCATTTTGGTGTAGCATAGGCGGAGGAATTAGTGGAGCCGTTAGTTACTATTTATCTGCTAAAATAGGGGCCATACTATTGCCGCTCGGATGGATTTCACTAGCCGCCATTGGGATTTATTGGTTTTTAATCTTGCTTTTTTCAAAATGGTTACACGATCTACTTGAAAAAACCATTTATGAAAAAAGCAAATAAGATTAACGAAGGCTAGGGAGTAAACGCTTAACAACTAAAGTAATATCCATGGCTAAAGCATGAAACTCATCTCCTGACTCATTTTTTGCTGCCATGGCTCTTGCAGCAAGGGAGTTTAGAGCTGTTACATCTTTAGCTTTAAATGCGACTTGGTATTGAGCAAACATTTCAGTTAATTGAGCATTTGGGACATCTTTCATTTCCATAGCAGGGAAATTGCATGAAGAAATTATTTAACACCTAGCAATCGAAGCATATATTCTCGATCCCATCCTGCCTTAGATCTTTTATTTTTGATTCCAGCCTTAGTTTTCTTATCACCCTTAA
>JAUHQG010000054.1 GCA_030408475.1 Candidatus Amphrikana amoebophyrae | reverse complement strand
TGTACTTTTTAGTAAATCGCAAATTAGATGATACTTGAGTATATCTTTTTGCGATTTACTAAAAAGTACACGAAAAGACGATGCTCATCTACTTAGACTTGTTTTTCGACAGGCCCATTCTATACTTAACAACTTCCAAAAGTCGGTTAACTTTTGGATCTTGTTTAGCTAAGGCAATAAGTTCCGAAGTCTCGAATTTATTACATGCTGTGGAACTAGTAACTGAAATTGCCAATGTCCCCTCTCATTTGTGTAGTAAGTGAATAATTGTAACACGATAAATCGATTTTTGTAAATGAACTTTAACTAGTTGATAGTAAAGGATATGTGTCATTGAATTCTAAGAAAGAATCTTGTTTCACAGTTTTGATATTAAGAGGGCGATTGAAATAACAATCAGTCAGTTTTGTCACCCCATTCGGTAGCTTAATCAATTGACTGTAAGCAGATTGCGCAACAATTATTGCTGTTTTGCCTTTTGATTGCCTTGCAAAGGCTATCGTATTCTCTTTTCCTTCACCCATCACTTCTAAAGGAATATAGTCTCCTTCTATAAAAAGCTCTGGATAGCGCTTTCTAGTATATAGGGAGGACTTTATTAAGTGAAGCTTATGCAAGTTTGAAATGGGCTCATCTAAAAGTTTATTATTCTCTTTGAAATTTGAGAGTTTTTTATTAAGATTTTGAAGCCGATTATAATCCACTTCCCTTCTGTTATCGGGATCGACTAGACTATCATCAAACACTTCACACCCTTGATAAAGGTCAAATATGCCAGGTGAACCTGCTTTTATCGCAATGGCATGGAGTGAGTTTAGTTTGCCTATGGGATCTATTTCATCAACGATGTGATTAAGAGAGGCGACAAATTCTTTAGATTTTAGTATAGAGCCAACAAAATAAGCTACATTGGATTCATAGCCGAGGTTGGGATCGATCCAATTAGTATAATCTTTCGCTTCTCGTATCGCTTTTAAAAAGTAGGCTTGAGCTCTTTTGATATGTTCTTTTGTCTTCTTGATTTTTGATCCTGGCCAAAATCCAATGAGCGTTTGATAAATTAAGTATTCAATGTTTAAATCGAGTCCGCGATTAAATGGCTTATTTAACTCATGCCACTGAGTGATCAGTTTTTCAAACCGATCAGGCATATGGCTAATCACATTAATTCTAAAACGAACATCTTCTGATCTTTTAGAATCATGTGTAGATGTAGCTAAAAAAGCAGAGGGGCAATTTTGTTGACGAAACTTATTTTCTTCATGAAACTGTTTCACTGAAGTGCCAAAGGTGAGGGGGGATCCACCTACATCATTAAGTGAAATAAGTCTATGATAGCGGTATAAAAATGTGTCTTCTAAACTTTTGGCCATCACGCACGGCATCAACTGTTGCGCTCTTAAAAGGGGAGTGCGATATTCCTTTTTAGGATTGTTGTCTTGGCAAAACATGACTCGCAAAACTTTAAGAGCTTCTTTATGAGTGGGTTTGAAGCTCGATTCGACTTTCTCAAAAGCTTGTTTAAGAAATTGAGTGTCTTGTGGGGACGCTTTTAAATCTTGCTCGCCAATATAGGTACGATACACGGGTATATGGCAAAAGAGCTCTATGAGCATCGCTTTTAATTCATTGAACTGAACATCGCACTTTTTGGAAATAAGATGGGTAATGTCATTCACCTCTGCTTTTATATATGTAGTGAGAATGGTCTTTTTGATTTCATAGAGCATTTCATCTGGTTTATGAACTACCCCTGTGAAGTTTTCATATACCTGTGTCATCTTTTTTTCATTAGCGCAGTTGATAAAAAGGCCATTAAGTAAGTTGAGATATTCATAACCAACTGATCCAGTCACTCTCCAATTTTTTGGAAGTCTCTCATTGGGCTGCAAAATCTTTTCTACTATGACAAATAAACCGGGATAGTCGTGTTGTAATTTTGCCAAATATTGCGCTGGATTCTTGAGCCCATCGGGATGGTCAATGCGAAGGCCTTGAACTTTACCTGATTCAATTAATTCGAACACTTTCTTATGAAAATCGGTATATACGTCATCTCTTTCAATATTGATGCCAATTAGCTCTACAATGTCGAAAAAACGGCGATAATTAATGATGTCATAACAGCTTTTCCAATAGGTAATGAGATAGTGTTGCATATCTAAAAGAGTGGATAAGTCTTTGGAGTTGAAAGTGCGCTGTGATAACCAATGAATGGAGTCATCTGAAAGGGGCAACGCTATAGGGCCAACTCTAAGAGAGTAACTATTTCCAGAACCTACTAATTTGATGTAATTAGAATTGAGCGCTTGATCAAGTGGCGTGGGCAATATGGGGAGAAGAATTTTACCTTTTAGTGGCGCGTAATAGGGATCAAAAAGAATATCAAAGTAGTTGGAATATTTGGAGTTTTCCCCTTTTTCTAATACATCTTTGAACCACTCATTTTGAACTGTAGCTCCAAGGTGATTGGAAACTAGATCAAGTATGTGGTTCAATCCGTGATCTTTTATCGCTTTAAAAAAGAGAGAAAACTGATGTTCATTTCCCAAATTAGGATTAAAGTGAGTGGGTGAAGTAATTAGATAAGGGTTGAGCGATCCCTTTGGAGTTTCAAAATAGGGACATGTATAAACTGTATCAATTCCAAGCTCTTTTAAATACGGCAAAAGCTTAATAGCCTTTTTTATTGGGAAATTAGAAGAGAGTTGAAGGCGATAAGCAGAAGTAAATCTAGTCATATTTTTTATATGCAATAAAAAGTTCTTTTTGAAAACCCATTTGTAGGATATGTTGCTAAAGTAACTTACATAGGATTTATGATGAAAAAAGCATACACTTTCGATGATGTCGCGCTCGTGCCTCAATTTAATAATGTTCCATCCAGAACTGAACCCAATTTACATAGTTGGCTCACTAAAGATCTCAAAATAGATATCCCAATTTTGTGCGCTAATATGGACACTACAATTTGCGAAGACTTGGCAGAAGTATTACTTGAATATGGCTCAATTCCAATTTTTCATCGTTTTACTTCAATGGAAGTACAAATTAAATGGGTTGAAAAATATAGAGAGAAAACGTTTATTTCTTGTGGAATTCAAAGAATGGAAGATACCATTGAGCTTTTAAAATTAGGCGCTGCTGGCGTTTGTATCGATGTCGCACATGGTCACTCTGATCGTATGTTTAAGTTTGTTGAACAATTAAAGGCTAAATTCCCCGATAAAACAGTGATTGCGGGTAATGTTTGTACGGCTATGGCTTATCACGATTTAGTTAACGCTGGCGCTGACGCTGTCAAAGTGGGCGTGGGTCCAGGAGCGGCTTGTACAACTCGAATGGTGACCGGTTTTGGAGTTCCTCAATTTACTGCAATAAAAGATTGCGCTGAATCTGCAGAAAAATTGCGTGTGCCTCTTATTGCTGATGGCGGAATTCGAAATAGCCGAGATATTATGCTAGCTTTGGCCGCTGGAGCTTCTACCGTGATGATTGGAAAACTTTTTGCCCTCACAACAGAGAGCGCGGCTCCTAAAGAAGAGGGGCCAAAAGGGTTAATAGCTAAATATCGCGGACAAGCAAGTGAAGATTTTCAAGCTGATTATTATGGCGGACTTAAAGAAAAAACTGTTGCAGAAGGGATTGATTTTTGGGCTCCGGTTAAAGGCTCCGCAAGAGAGTTAATCGACGGATTTTTAGGTGGAATCAGGAGTGGCTTGACATATGGTGGCGCAAGAAGTATTAAGGAACTTCAGAGGAAAGCAGAGTTTGTCGAGGTGACCAGCTCTTATCTTTTTGAGTCACATCCAAGAAAATAGGCGGAACTGACATGATTTTAATCGCACTTAAGATGCTTTCAGGCGATCGAGCTAAATATTTAGGGATCGTTATGGGGCTCACTTTTGCTGCGCTTATTATTACTCAGCAATCTGCTATATTTGTAGGTCTTATGATCAGAACTTATAGTTTAGTTTCAGACACTCCCCAAGCTGATATTTGGGTCATGGACCCTTATGTGCGCTATATTGACGATGTAAAACCTATTCCGATGAACGATCTATATAAAGTAAGGTCGGTAAGTGGCGTAGACTGGGCCGTTCCGTATTATAAGGGTATGATCAAAGCTTATCTTCCAGATGGTAACATTCAACAATGCATATTAATTGGGGTTGATGATGCTTCATTAATCGGTGGCCCTTATCAAATGAAAGAGGGTAAGCTGATGAATTTGAAAATGCCAGATGGCATTATCATTGATAATTTTGGTCGAGAGTTTAAGCTAGCATATAGAAAGGACCCCAAAATTGATAAGTTGACTCAACTTGGAATGGGAAGTGTGTTTGAACTGAATGACAAAAGGGCCAAAGTAGTGGGCATTTGCGATATTACGAGAACATTTCAAAATCAGCCCATTATTTATACTACTTTTAGTAGGGCTCTTCAGTATGCGCCGCCTGAAAGAAAGCAGCTTAACTATGTTTTAGTTAAAGCTAAAGACCCAGAGCAAGCCGAGGCCCTTTGTGAGAAAATCACTAAACAAACGGGTCTGGCCGCTTATACTAAAAAGCAGTTTTCCAATCTTACAATGGATTATTATTTAAAACATACGGGTATACCGGTGAACTTTGGAATAGTGGTTGTTTTAGGTTTTGTCATTGGTGTTGCCGTTGCTGGACAAACG
Source organism: Candidatus Amphrikana amoebophyrae (assembly GCA_030408475.1). GTDB lineage: Bacteria > Chlamydiota > Chlamydiia > Chlamydiales > JACRBE01 > Amphritriteisimkania > Amphritriteisimkania amoebophyrae. The sequence goes on along the minus strand of JAUHQG010000054.1, from coordinate 10,528 downwards.
TTTTATAATTTCACCCTTGATCATCTCAAGTTCCTAGGGACGTTTAAGGCGATGGGAGCTTCAAACAAATTGCTCTTTAAATTGACTGTGATTCAATCTTTAGTGGTGGGCTCTATTGGATGGGGTCTAGGCATTGGATTAGCCTCACTGCTTGGTATCTTCTTAAATAATACGATGCTCTCATTTAGATTGCCTTGGGAGCTCATGCTTTTTAGTCTTTGTAGCATTTTATTTATTTGTTTTCTTTCTGCTCTTATTAGTATATATAAGATTTTTAAACTTGAACCGGCCATCGTCTTTAAATCTTGAAGAAAGTAATTACTTGTACAGACTTAGCTAAAACTTATCGCATTGGCGAAAATGATGTGCATGCATTGCGAGATATCAATCTCGAAGTTGATGAAGGGGAGTTGCTCATGTTAGTAGGACCCTCGGGTTCTGGTAAAACGACTCTCATTTCTATTATTGGGGGCATTCTCAATTACTCACTGGGTAAGTGCGAAGTATATGGTCACGATTTTAAACATATGACAGATCAAGCCAAAACTGATTTTAGATCGACACATATTGGGTTTGTTTTCCAAGCGTATAACCTTATTCCTATGATCACATCGAAGGAGAATGTTTCCATTCCCCTTTTGATAAAAGGGTGGTCTATTAAAGATGCTGAAGAAAAAGCGCTTGAATCACTCGAAAAAGTGGGTCTTTTAGATAAGGCAAACACGTATTCGCCAGCCCTTTCTGGGGGGCAACAACAACGAGTTGCGATTGCAAGGGCCATTGTTCATGACCCCAAGCTTATTATTTGCGATGAGCCCACATCGGCACTTGATCACCATACCGGTATGCAAGTGATGCAAGTATTCAAAGATATCGCTAAAAAATCGGGCAGAACTCTTATTATTGTAACGCATGATTCAAGAATTTTTTCCTTTGCGGATCGCTTAGCTATGATTGATGACGGTCAAATAGCCAAGATCATGACTCCAGACGAGATGGACTCATAAAGTTGTTGATGACACTCATTCTAAGAGGGTTACGTCTGCGGCACATCCCATCATGTTACTAACAGGGCGTTTTGTGATTATTGTACTACTTTAGAGCATTGTATGGGAAATTCCACTAAACATTCTGGTGTTTATAACTTCAAAGAAGATCAAATTGGTTTAAATCCCTCTCATTGAGAATTTGACTGACAACAACCTATTGAAAGTTTATACTAGGGCTTAATTTTCTAAGTAGTTGTTATGCCCAATTCAAAAAAGATCTTCGATGCCCTTCATGGATTTATACACCTCAATGCAATAGAATCACAAGTCGCAGAACATCAATCTTTTAGACGACTGATAGATGTGCGCCAGTTGGGCGTTTCTTACCTCGTTTATCCAGGAGCCACTCACTCAAGGTATGAGCACTCATTAGGTGTTATGCACATTGCCACCGAGATATTTGACAACTTTATTGAAAAGTTGGATGACAAGGGCATATTAAAAAATTTAGCAATGCATTCAAATATCTATCGACAGGTTTTGAGGTTAGCGGCACTTTGTCACGATTTAGGACATCTTCCCTTTTCCCATACTGCAGAGGCGAGAGTTTTTAAGGAAAAGTCTCATGAATGGATGACAGCTCAAATTCTAGAAAAAGATTTATTTAATTTAGATACGAGTGAGATTGGAGTTGAGGCAAAAGAGTTAGTGGCAAAGATTGCCATAGGTCCCAAGAAGTGCGATGAGCTAGAGCTCGGTTTGTCGCCATTTAATCCAATTGAAAAACTGCTATCTCAGATGATTACCGATGATTTTTTTGGAGCGGATAGAATCGATTACTTGCTTCGAGATGGAAAATGCTGCGGCCTATCTTATGGACAATTTGATTATTTACAACTCATTGAAATGATTACCGCTATTGAAAATGAGAATGGTGAGATGGAGCTTGCTGTTGAAGAAGCGGGACTTGCTGCTTGTGAATCGATGCTTCTTGCGCGCTATTTCATGTATAGCCGAGTTTATTATCATCCTCTAGTTAAAACACTCTCTTACCATCTTAGCATTATCATTGAAAAGCTATGCCAGCGAAAAAAGGTTTTAAATTCTGTGGATAGTTACTTAGCTTTGAGTGATGCCGATGTTTTAGTTGAAGTGAAAGCTATTGCTAAAAATAAGCAAAATGCTCTTTATCCACATGCTATTGCCATTTTAGACCCTTTAAAAGCGTATAAAATGATGAGGCTAACTGATGATCACTTGAAAAAAGTGAGTAAATATGACGCTTTTTGTGACATCGAAGTGAACCCACTTGGAAAAAACAGATCGGCTTTTAATTTCTTTGTTAAGAAAAAAAATAATCAAATTATGAAAGCGGATCAACTTACAGAGCTCAAGATTCCCCACTATGATTACCATTTTGGATACGCTACGGATGAAAATTTCAAGAAAATAGAGAAGTTCATATGTTAAAGCGGGGGTTTTCTCACGTAAAAGAGGAGTTCACTTCACTCACTAAATTTGAGCGGCTCTTCATTTTATTTGCCATGCTTTGTAGCTTCTTGATTTGTATTGAAGCCTCCATTACAAAAGCTGTGAGTAATTCTATTTTCTTAGGAAGTTACGGAGTTGATTTACTCCCTTATGCTTGGTTTGCTGTTGTTCCTCTTAATTTGATTATTGTTAGCCTCTATAATCGCTTTTTGCCTAAAATTGGCTGCTTTAAAATGCTAGCTTATAGCACGCTACTGACTATTGGATTTAACTTTTTTAGCGCCTACTATTTACCCAAATTCTACTGTCTTCCCTTTATCTTATATATTTGGAAAGACATCTACATCATGCTTATGTTTCAACAGCTTTGGTCAGTTTTACATACGACTATTAGCATGAAGAGAGCTAAATATTTATATGGTATGTTTTATGGAATAGGGGGCTTTGCCTCTATGGTGGGTTGTTTAGTCCCTGGATTTTTTGCCGTTCAATTTGGAACAGAGAAACTCCTTTTAGTGACGATACCGCTCTATTGCTTACTCATCTATTTTTATTATAAGATGCTATCTATTCGAGATAAGCACCCCGAAATGGAGCAAATTAAATTTGATAAGCAAAAACCATCGAGCTTTAGATCAGCCATCAACACCATTGTAAAATCGAAGCTATTGATCTTTATTATGATCACAGTTGTTGCTATGCAACTTACATCGACGCTTCTCGATTTTAAATTCAACAGTTATATTATGGATTTATTTCCCTCTAAAGATTTACGAACAGAGTATTTAGGTCGCTTTTTTAGCGTGGTCAATGGTTTCAATGTGATCTTACAATTTATTGGAACTTTCACGTTAATACATCTAATAGGCATCAGACGCACTCATTTTATCATCCCATTTTTCTTAGGGAGTTTAGCGCTTGGCATGTCATTTTTCCCCGCATTCTCACTCATTGCCTTTTCGTATGCTTCAATTAAAGCTATCGATTATTCTATTTTTGGAGTGGTGAAGGAAATGCTTTATATCCCGCTGACAAATGAAGAGAAGTTTCAAGCTAAAGCAGTTATCGATATTTTTGTATATAGAACGGCGAAAGCGTTTGCTTCATTTTTGATCATTGGGTTGCAATTTTTTGTCATTGCCCAACTACAGCAAAAGATATCATTTTCACTTGTGGTTGTCTTCTTCTTCTGGCTTCTTTCTGTAGTATTCTTATATAAACCGAAAAAAGCAACTCAAGTTGTTAATTAAATCCAACTAGTTAATTGTAATTAATGCAAAAAAATCTTGTGTGGTTACTAATTAATTAGTAGGGTGCAAATTGTATACACATAAGGTTAGGGTTTGCTAAAGCGTCGGTTAATTTTACCAGCTGTTTCTATTGGAGGGATTTTAATTGCCCTCTATGTCGCTTTTTTACTCGTTCGAGCTATTCCTAATCTTCCTCCCGAATATCCTCCACCCATTCCTTCATATGAAAACTTCGTTGCCGGCGAGGGAATCATTGAAACTTCATCACTTAATATTTCTATAGGCGTTCCTTATGGCGAGATTGTAGAGAAAATCTTTGTTAAAGAAGGAGATCGGGTCAAAAAGGGTGACCCTCTATTTTCACTCGATAGACAAGAGCGTTTGGCTGAAGTTGAAGAAGCTAGGGCTAATGTTCTCACTATGCTCGCTGATTATAGCAGACAAATTAATATGCCTAGACAAGAAGAAGTTTGGCCTTTAGAAAAGCAGCTATTAGTTGCTAAAGCTGAGCTAGAGGATCAACAAAAACAACTTGAGCTCTATGAAAGAGTTAAAGATAAACGCGCTATTAGCGAAGACATGATCAACCAAAGGCGTTACGCTGTTGATAAAGCGATCGCTAATTATGAAGTGAAACAAAAAGATCTCTTTTTAAAAGAAGCAGGAGCTTGGCAATTTGATCTCGATATTTCCAAGGCAAACATTGAAGTAGCTAAGGCTAAGTTGGCTATCGCTGAAATTGCTTTAGCAAGATCAACTATCAGAGCTCCGATTGATGGAGAAGTTCTTCGCATTGGAGTTAGAGTGGGTCAATATGCTCCAATAGGTGATCCTGATCCTCCTAATATGCTCTTTGGGGCTGTTAAAAACTTACGAATTAGAGTTGATGTTGACGAAACCGAAGCGTGGCGAGTGAGAAAGGGGGCTAAAGCTACAGCTTATGTACGAGGTAACAGCTCTATAAAGTTCCCTCTTGACTTCGAATATATTGAGCCGTACGTCGTTCCAAAGCGCGCTCTTTCAGGCGACGCAAGAGAGCTTGTTGATACTCGCGTTTTACAAGTTATTTATCAATTTGACCCCAAAGATATGCATGTATATGTTGGCCAAATGGTCGACATATATATAGAGGCCAAAACAAATGGTAAACCAGCTCGAGGTAAAGTACTATGAAATGGTCACTTTGGCTCATAGTTTTAGTTTTGAGTGGCTGTCAGTTCTATTCTAAAATTGATAAACCGACAACTTCTTTGAACTCGTCATACTTAGTTGAGCATCAAGAGGGAAGTTACCCCATTGAAGATCTTTTTTCTAAACTCAACGACCCTATTTTAACTCAATTGTTACAAGAGGGGATGCAAGCTAACTTAGATTTACAAGTAGCAGTAGAGAGAATCCACCAAGCTAGAGCTCAATATGGAGTGAAAAAATCTAAGTTGTGGCCTCAAGTCGAATTTGAAGCTGAGGTATCAAGGCTCAAGTATAGCGCCCAAGGGGTAGAAACACTCTCTTTATTCGGTGCATCCGTTGCACCCAGTTCTTCAGCGATTTCAGACCTCTATTTTACAGCTTTCGATGCCAGTTGGGAAATTGACCTTTTTCAAAAGATTTTATCTGAAAAAAGCGCCGCTTTTCACGAAATATTAGCGATCGAAGAGATGTCTCACGATGTCTATATTTCACTTCAAGCTGAAATAGCCATTACTTATTTTGAGCTGCGCTCTAATCAGCAGCAAGTAGCTATATTGAATGCTCATCGAGTTACTAGAGAAGAGACTGCAAGCTTAATGAGAGAAAGATTTGAAGCTGGTCTCACTACAGGTATTGAAGTTGATCGAGCAGAAGCAGATTTATACGATTTAGAGGCAGAATTGCCCAAGTTTGAAACAGATCTCATCCAAAATCTCAATAGGCTTTGTGTCTTGTTAGGTAAAATGCCAGGAGAGCTTAATGATATTTTGGTTACCCAAGAGGCTCAAATGCCGCAAGATCCAGGCCTTATGAATGTAGAGATTGTCTCGGATCTGCTAAGGCGCCGTCCCGATGTAAGAAAAGCCGAGCAAGAGTATATTCGAACTCAATATTTAACACGTTCGGCTAAAGCCGACTTATTTCCCCGGTTCTCTATTACTGGATCGTTTGGATTCTCCAGCTTTTCAACGAGTGATCTATTTGATTATAAAAACATGCTCTGGAGCATTGGTCCTGCAGTAAGATGGCCCATTTTTAAGGGGTGGCAAATTATGTGCAATATTGACAAACATAAATCCATTCAAAAGCAAGCTATGTTAAGATATCATGATAGCGTACTCAAAGCTTTAGAAGATGTTGAAAACTCACTCGTATTATATGGTAATGAACAAAAAAGAGATATTTCGCTCCATAAATCGGTAACTGCTTTGACTCAGGCACAAGACGCTTCATGGGAACTCTATTTAGCAGGGCTGACCGATTTTAATTCAGTATTAGATATACAAAGACGATTTCTAATATCTGAGCAAGAGAGGATAGCCTCTTATGAATCCACTTTAAAAGCCCTTATTCTTATTTATAAGTCACTTGGTGGCAGTTTTTAGTTTAAACCCAAGTAGTGTCTAAACCTTGGATTTAAATATCTTCTAAAGAATTGACGTCATTGATAATCCAAAAGGTAGCTGAATTGTCAATTTGAACGGTTCTCTATATTGAAAAGTGTCTTCTGGAAGGGGAATGAGCTTAACAGGTTTTGTCAATTTTTTGCGAAAAAATCTTTCTTTGTCATTAATATAGCTGTTAACCATTTTCCCACTTGATATTGCTCTTGAGTGTTTTTTTCTGATCGTATCAATCGTTTTATTCTTACTAGTATCGATTATTACATCATCAAATCCACTATCAACATTTGCTAATATCTGAGCGCCTGGAGCCCAGCAAGAAGGGATTGTAAATGAATATATCAAAGAGAGTTTGTTGTTGATGGTCATTAGGCTATGTTTTAATCTCAAAAAATCTGGTATGTGCTTGATCTGTTTAGTCGTCAAATATGTATATTTTAAAGAGGTAATGCCCATCATTGCGCACCCTAATGAAGAAGCTTGAATACCAGCTCTCGTTGTTGCGACTACTATTTTATCACTTTGAGCAACGGCTATATTCCTACTATTAGTTCTTAATTTCAATGTTTGGTCTAAAGTTTCTAGGACTAAGGTGTATAATTTATGATCCGTTAAACTTTTATGGCAAAATACAGCTGTTACATGCCCTTCATAGCTGCTATCGCTATACAGTAGTAAGCCAAATGGAGAGCATTTTTTTGCTCAGCCCTCTGTTGTACAATAGTTCGCCCTCTTAAAGCTGTTGTTACAATGATTTCAAAGCCATATTTATCTAGATAGTGCTTTGCTATAGCTTCTAACCCTTTAATAGTTGGAGAGTAATGTTTTGCAAAATAGGGGTCTTTATTTACTTCAGAGATTCCACTAAGCCAAACAGGCTCATAGCGCGATTCAAATAATTTATTACACATGACTTCTGTTTCCCTCACTATAAAGAAGTAATATACCATATTTGGGAAAAAAATGGAAGTAATATAAAAAACGTAGTTGTCTAAAAATAAGTTACTTAAATAGTTTAAACAGTGGGGAGTGTGGGAAAAGTGTCGATAAAAACAAAACTCTTGTTTGACTAAAATTCTTAAACCTTGAAAAATACAGAAAATATAATTTTGGATCACGCATATGAACTTTGAAATGTCAACCCCTGAACTTGGGCAAATGAGCATTACTGAAAGTAGAGACTTAGAGCTTTTACTATTTGAAAACTTCCAGCCAGGACAACTTTCTGAAGAAGATGTTGGTCGTGATTATGTCGAAATTCGCAATCTTACTTCAGAAATACGGTCTATTCATAAACAACACACTGTTTTAGTAGGTGAGAGGGTATTTCGAGCTAGAACCATTTTACAAAAATATGGTGATGGTACCACGACATTTACTCAATGGCTCGATAAAGTTTTTAGTTCTAGAAGAACAGCATACAATATTTTGCGCTACTACGAGTTTTATGATCAGCTACCTTCTATTGAGTTGAAAAAAAGCTTAAAACGTATGCCTCTAAAAGTAGCCTATTGCCTTTCTTCAAGAAGAGCACCACTTAAAAAGAAAGTTGAGATTATTGTAAACTATTCTGGTGAAAAACCAGATGATGCTATCTTACTCATCAAAGAAAAGTTGCCTACTAAAGAAAAAGATCGTAGAAGAACAGATAGTAGCAAATTGGCGATTACCAAGATTCGCGATTTTTTAGAGAAGCTAAAAAATAGACAAAAAGACCTTAGTGATGATCATCTTAAGGCACTTAAAGAAATCCGCAATGAACTCATAGACATCTGTGGGTGAAAAAAAAAAGTAATCTCTTGCTCTAATGTTAAGGTAGTGTTAATGTTCTGCTAAAATATAAATTTACAAAATTTAGGCAAGACAATCACTTTTCAAGCGTACTATTATATGGAACGGATGAGAGACTCAGACTCAAAAGATAACAATAAAGAACTCTCAAGTTTTGTTGAGAAAATTTCTACACTATTTGATAAGCAGAGCACATCTTCTGCTCAAATAGTATTAACTCAAGAAAAAATAGGAAAAAAAACTCGATGTCATCTTTCAGGTTATCAACTGAGAAGATCTCCATTAAAAGCTTTGATTAAGTGTAGTCCCGAACAAAAAAAACGGGTTTATATGAAAGTGATCCCCAAAGAATTGTATCGGGAGATTTTCAATAAGAAACTTTTTTCTCAAGTTTTAGAAACTCATAATCTAACCTTAAAGCAAGATTTGCATTTTGATGCTTTTAAACAACTACTCTATGAAAAAGGTTTAGTCGTCAAACAAGTAATCGATTGGAAAATGCAACGATCTGAATCTGGACTTGCTAAAATCAAAGCTTATGGTAAACGAGTTTCAGCAGTTGAGCCCAATCCAAGTATTGTCAAAAAAGTGTGTATAATTACTCGAGATAAAAAGAAATAATAAGCTTATTTGATAAACATAATAGTACCCACTATTACCAAAATCACTGCAAAGAACTTCTTGATAACTTTAGTAGGTAATTTGTGAGCTAATTCCACTGCTAAAGGGGCTACGATCAAAGAACCACCACAGATAGCTAAAAAAGCAGGCAAATAGATATATCCAACGGTCATATCAACTTTAGACCTACCAAATCCATAAATAAGGTAAGCAATTGTTCCTATAGAGCCAACAACAAAACTTGCAGCAGCAGACGTGCCAATAGCCTGACGGGTTTTTACTTTATAAAAAAGCAACATGGGCACAGTAATAACCCCTCCGCTGATGCCAAGTAATGTAGAAAGGGTACTGATTAAAAAACCAATAAGTGCCATACCAGCGCTTTTTGGTAGATTATTGTTATCTGGTTTCGGGTGACTTTTAGCAAAGAAAAAATAAAAACCTAATAATACTTCGAAGCCTGCAAAAATATACTTCAAACCACTTCCTGAAACATAAATTGCAATCGTTGCACCTACAAATGAACCTACAAATAGTCCAGGCAACATTCTTTTTAATGGGCGCATTAAAACCGATTTTTTTCGGTAGTGTCCAGAAGCTGAAATTAAGGTGTTAAATGCAATAGTCGCAAGAGAAGTCCCAAGCACAATTTGCATAATTTCGTATTCAGGTATGTTTAAAGTAGTTAAAGTGTAGTACAGGCATGGAACAACAACAACGCCACCACCAATGCCGATGAGCCCAGATAGGAGGCCAGCTAAAGCTCCTGTTAATATAAAAACTACGAAGACAAAGATCATAATTCTATATTTATCACAAAACTATTTTTGGGCGAACTGTTTTCTTCTTTATTATTATTTCAGTATCCAGATATATATTAAGAAAGTGTAAATTAGGTTCTCAATGACGAAAATATCTTTTGCTATAACTACCCATAACGAATCTGACTCTTTGAGTTCATTGATTGACTTACTTTATGCCTGTTTTGATTTGAAAAGACACCAACTCATTATATTAGATGATTATTCTGATGAGACAAAAACTTTAGAAATTCTTGAAAGAGTGAAAGCTAGTGGAGGGGAGGTGATTCAACGTAAGTTTGATGGGGACTTTAGCTCTCATAAAAACTTTATTAAATCTCATTGCACGGGTGATTATATATTTAGCCTTGATGGAGATGAGATGCCTACACAGATGCTTTTGCGTAATTTAGGTCAAATTCTAGATCATAATGCTGAAAGTTATGCCGTGGCAAGAATAAATATAGTAGATGGGATCACAGATGATCATATTGAAAAGTGGAATTGGTCGGTCACATCTGAAGGGTGGATTAACTGGCCCGACTGGCAAGTGCGCATTTTTAAAAATTGTCCTCAATTGAACTGGGAGGGACATGTACATGAGCGAATTAGTGGATTTAAAGAGTTTATGTATTTACCTAGAGATAAAGGATTTGCACTCTACCATCATAAAGATATTAAGAGGCAAGAAGGGCAAAATCAATTTTACTCAGACTTAATAAGTACAAAATTCCATCAAATGCGACTAGAAGAAATTATTGAAGACAAATTTCCCAATTAATTGTATCCTTTGGCCTACTTAATCAAAAAGGATTTAATTATGTCTGCAATAAATAATCAACGCATCATGCCTGATCAAACGGCTATGGAAATCAGGGAAATTGCATGAAGAAATAATTTGACATAATTACAAAATTTTGAAGACTTTACTTCCTAACCTGGAGGTTATATAATGTCGAGCAAAGAATCAATACGTCAAACATCTATCGTGT
>JAUHQG010000053.1 GCA_030408475.1 Candidatus Amphrikana amoebophyrae | reverse complement strand
TGCGATAAATTTACTGAAGCTTGGCGAGTCTGTTGTCTCGTCAACGGCACCTGTCAATGTGCCGATGGTAGCAGCTATACGCTAGCTACAAGCTCCTTCCTTTAGGGAGGAGTTGTTGATGTGGTGAATCTTGGATTTGGAGATGTTTCAGAAGAGAAGAGAACTTTGCTTTTAGATAAAATAGAGGGTGTATGTTTATTTCATGGCGCTACCCAAGTTGATATTGTGGCCCATTCTATGGGTGGAAACTCTGCTTTTGCTGCTCTTTTTATTAAAGAGTGCTCTACTTTGGATAATGGCAATTTAACATTTACAGGACCAAAGCAGCTTAATTCTAAAATACGAAAAGTTGTCACATTGGCATTGCCAACGACTAAAGAAGAGTTAACTTGGCTGAGGGAGGCAAATTCAACAGATCAAGTTTATAATGTCGTGGCTAAATATGACGTATTAATGGGACATAAACCTTGTGGATTTGATAGAGATAACTCACTTAAACGAGCCGATGTTAGCTGTGGTCATATTGGGATTGTGTATCAACCTCAAGTGCCAGATATTGTTCATCACATGTTAGCCTCAAGTGCTACTCCAACTACAACTATAATTCGGAAGTAGACTTTGAATTAACTTCATCTCAAAAGGGGTGCTTTATTAAGCAGCCCCTTTTGTATTGATAGTGGTCTAAGTCACATATCTATCCCAATCTAGTTTGCAATCGTTTTGCTAAATGATTGACTGTGAGAGCTGTTCCCGCAGTTAGAAAAACAACTTTTACTATATTTAATGCCAATAGGCCACTGTCAACTGAGCGAATACAATGTGCTGTAACTGGGTCATAAAGATAGCAATGATCGTTAAAGAGATTAGGTATTTTACAGCATAACTCTTCTCCTGTACTCCCATTCTCATTGCCTGCATATACTTCAATACTTTTTTCTATAAACCAAAGCATACCTGCCACTGCAAATGTAGCTGCTCCATATGGAGAAGTTATTCCTTGATTAGCCATATTTCCTACTGCATTAATTATTGTTTAAGTGACGTATTGTCGATGCTACACCAGCTGCAGCCGCTACTGCTAAAGAAGTTACTGCTATAGTTTCAAGAATAGGAATAGAAGTGTTTACACTTACAATACAAGCAGTAAAATAGGGATGTGAAATAGGGCAATTGTTAGTTAAGAGTTTGGGTAGCTGACAACACCAAAGTTCTCCAATTGAAGCGTCACCAAGAGTGTTCGTTAATTTTACAACGGTTTCTATTCCGCATTTAGTACTTCCAGCAATCACAGCAGTTACAAAGCTAGCTGCTACTATTTTATCACTCAAGTGATCACCATAAAAAATGGAAGTGGCTCTATTTAAAATATTTGCTACAGACGGATGGCTCAAAATATTATCTCCTAGGATGTTTAAATTAAAAAAAGATGTTCAGTATTATATCATTGCAGAAAGAATATGTCAATAATTGTTATGCTATAATTTGAAGTAGTCTTTAAATTAACTTTATCTCAAAAGGGCAGATTAATAAAGCAGCCCTTTTTTAATCCAATAACTTCTCAATATTCTGACTAGTTGTCGTGCTTATGCATAAGCGGGAATAGTAAAATATCGCGTATTGAGTGTGACCCTGTAAATAGCATCACTAAACGATCAATTCCAATTCCAAGTCCACCTGTTGGTGGCATTCCTTGGCACATAGCTTCAATGAACTCTTCATCCATAGGAGAAGCTTCATCATCGCCAGCCTCTTTTTGCGCCGCTTGATCTTCTAATAGTTTACGCTGTTGAATCGGATCATTGAGCTCTGTATAAGCATTGCAAAATTCAAATCCTAAGATAAAGCTTTCAAATCTCTCAACTATTTGTTGCTTTTTCTCTTTGGGATCACGATGTAATTTACATAGCGGAGTCGTTTCAATAGGGTGATCTGTAATATGGTGAGGTTGAATAAGGTGCTTTTCGACAAACTCTTCAAACATCGCAGCAATTAATAGCCCTCTTGGCTTCGCTTTGATATCTTCTTTTTTTAATTTAGCTTTAGTAATGAGAACTTCTCGCATCTCATCATCACTCATGCTTTCAACATCAATTTGGCCATATTGTTGAATCGATTCTTTCATCGTGATGCGGCGCCATGGCGTTTTTAAATCAACTTCATGTTCTTCGCCATCTTGCTCAATTCGGGATTTGATTTTTGTCGTGCCAAAAAGTTTAAGGGCAATAGTCTCAAAGAGATTTTCAGTGAACTTCATCACATCGTTGTAATCCCAATAAGCGCAATAAGTTTCAAGCATTGTAAATTCAGGATTGTGTGTTCTATCAACCCCTTCATTTCTAAATACTTTTCCAATTTCATATATTCTTTCAAAACCACCAATAGTCAGTTTTTTTAGAGCAATTTCAAGTGATATTCTTAAAAACATCTCTTGTTTCATCGCATTGAGTTTAGTCGTAAATGGTTTTGCTTGAGCTCCGCCATATATATTTTGCAATATAGGGGTTTCCACTTCCATAATATTAGCATCATCCATGTAGTTGCGGATGATTTTAATAATTTCAGAGCGGGTTTTAAAAGTTTCCATCACATCTTGATTTGATATTAAATCAAGCCAACGTTTGCGATATCTAACCCCTTTATCAACAAGGCCAGAATGTTTATCAGGAAGAGGTAAGAGTGTTTTTGAAAGAAGAGTCATTTTCTTCACATAAACAGTAAGCTCGCCTTTATTGGTTTTAAATAAGTTGCCTTCGACACCAATAATATCACCAAGATCAAGTTTCTTTTCGATGAATTTGATGTGGCTAATTTCAGGAGAATCTAGACCCGTTACGATGGTATTATCGCGATTAAACATAAGTTGAATGCGACCCGATTCATCTTGAATTTGGGCAAATGCATTTTTTCCCATTGCGCGAAATAAAACGATTCTTCCGGCCATGTTAACAGAATCTGTTGTTCCATTTTCAGCATCTTCTGAGTGACCTTTTTCAGTTGAGTATTCATCTAGAAGGGAAGCGCAGGAGTGGGTGGGTTCGAATTTATGGGGATATGGATCCACTAAATAACGTTTTATCTCGTCTAATTTTGATAGGCGAATTTGATATTCTTCAATAGATTGATAATCACTCATTTTTTTGTGCCCTTTTTTGCAAAAGTTTACTAGTATAATAGTTTGTTGTCTACCCATATATAGAGAGAGGCTTGATGTTAGACCTAACTGAGTTATTTAGTTTTTTTGTTACCCTGTTTATTATTTGTAATCCGATGGCAGCTTTGCCTGTTTTTTTAAGTTTGACCGCACATCAAAATACGAAGCAAAAGAAGAGAACAGCAGTTCAAGCGAGTGTCGCGGTTGCTTCGATTTTGATTTTAATGACATTTGTCGGAAATTATTTTTTACAAGTGTTATCGATAGAAATTTGTGCCTTTCAGGTGATGGGAGGGTTAGTATTAACGATGCTTGCTTTTTCAATGCTCAATGCTGAAATTTCCAAATTCAAAAAGACCCAAGAAGAAGAAGATGAAGCGTTGAAAAAGCCATCTGTGGCGATAGTTCCACTGGCGATTCCTCTAATTTCTGGACCTGGGGCAATTTCAACGATAATCATTCGATTGGGGTCTACTCCTATTATATCGGATCAAATTTTGATTTCAGGTATTTGTATAATAATATCTTTAATTATTGGAGCGATTTGGTATTTTGCGGGGACGTGGGAAGACAAATTGGGCCATACTGGTATTAATATTATCACACGAATTGGAGGTCTTATTCTAGGAGCGGTTTCATTGCAAACCCTAGCCAAGGGACTGCTCGGATTCTTCCCAGGCTTGGCTAGTTAGAAACAGGCTTGTGTGGGAGAATATCGTCTTTTCGTGATCTTTCACACAAGGTGTGACTCGCTGTACCAAATGTACAAGCTTCGCCACACCTTTTGTGAAATATCAGCAAAAACTCGATATTCTTTTTTAGGTGCTTCTTTTTGTGGGTTTGCAAAGGGAAATTCCCTTTGCCGGGGATTGTAAGGGGCGGAAGCCTCTTACTGACTATAAGCTGTCTGGAGGATCCACATCATAGTCTTTTCGTGATCGTTCACACAAGGTGTGACTCGCTGTACCAAATGTACAAGCTTCGCCACACCTTTTGCAAAATATCAGCAAAAACTCGATATTGGGCCTGTCGAAAAACAAGTCTAAGTAGATGAGCATCGTCTTTTCGTGTACTTTTTAGTAAATCGCAAAAAGATATACTCAAGTATCATCTAATTTGCGATTTACTAAAAAGTACAAC
>JAUHQG010000052.1 GCA_030408475.1 Candidatus Amphrikana amoebophyrae | reverse complement strand
AATGGAGTTCCTTCCCATGACACCCTTAGCCGATTTTTCCGATATTTAGATGCACGGGCCTTTGAGAAATGCTTTATATCATGGACGCAAAAAGTTGCTCAAATCATAGGTGGAGTGATTGCACTAGATGGAAAAACCATTTGTAATTCAGCGGATAAAGCAGCAGGTACTAGAGCGGTTCATGTTGTCAGTGCATTTTCAGCTGAAAATGATCTTGTTTTAGGACAATTATCAACTGAGGCTAAATCTAATGAAATAACAGCCTTTCCTTTGCTCATAGAATTGCTAGATTTAAAGTGTGCCACAGTGACTATTGATGCAGCAGGCTGTCAAAAAGTAATAGCAAAACAAATTCGTGACAAAGAAGGCGATTATGTATTAGCGGTAAAGGGAAATCAGAAAAACCTTTATGAAGAAATAGAGAATTTTTTCAAACAAGCATTAGTCATTTCAGCAGAGGAACATGGATGTGATTACTATAAAAATGAAGAATACTCTCGTGGAAGATTAGAGCAACGGGAAGTATGGAGTATTGATGATATTGATTGGTTGCCGCAAAAACATGACTGGTCTGATTTGAAAAGTATAGTTTGTCTAAGAAGTACACGAACAATAAAGGGCAAGAGTACGGTTGAAAATCGTTACTATATATCTAGCTTACCATCAGATGCTTTAGCATTAGCCCAAGCGATAAGAAGTCATTGGGGCATTGAAAATAAGTTGCATTGGCAGTTGGATGTTTCCTATAGGGAAGATGGCTGTAAGATTAAAAAAGGCAATGGCCCGGAAAACTTTTCCGTAATCAGACGTGCCACCCTTAATATACTTAAGGGTGATAAGAAAACAAAGGCTGGAATCAAAAATAAAAGATCTAAGGCAAGATGGGATCGAGAATATATGCTTCGCTTGCTAGGTGTTAAATAATTTCTTCATGCAATTTCCCTGATTTTAGTCTAGGTTCAACTTTATAACAAAACAGAACTGAGTTTGAAATGTCATTAATGTAAACTTTTTTATTACATTTTGTTTTATGAACTGAAAATGTGTTTGTAATAAACTTTAGACCATTGTTTGTTTCGCTTTCCATTTTTAAATAAAGCCTTTGAACCCCTTCTATGTATTGATAAGCAACAACACACTCAAATTGAGAAAAATCCAATTTCCAAAAATCACCCAAAATAACTTTTATATTTTTTAACCTCAGCATATGGGACACTAAATAAGTGTAAAAAAAGGGTATAAAAGAATTTTCATAGGCGATCACTTTACAGTTTAAATTAGCTTTAGCTATCGCAAAGGCAAGGTGACCAAATCCTGAGCCAAGCTCATGCACCACTTTTTCCTCACTCACAAGTTTAGCAATTTCAGCGCACACTTTTTTAGATGATGGCATGGGAGAAATCCCATTTTTGAATGTAAAATATATAATAGAGAACGCAGCTAAAACAGCGATAATAAGAACAATCACACTAATCATTAAACTGCGGAACGGCTTTTTTAAGTTGATTAAACTCTTTAACCAGCCCCATCACCTCGTCTTGAGAATACCCACCACTTTGAATTTTAGATTTTACTTCTTCTGTGCGCTGCATCCAATTGCGTTGTAAAATCTTCATAACCGCTTCTTTAACACCTTCTTTTGCCTTCTCTAAATTCACTTTTTTTTGCAATATTTCTGCCAAGAAAAGCTGATGCTCAGCATCTTCTAAGGATGAAGCAATTGCAATTAAATTTACATTGCGCTCTTTTTCATAATGATCGAGAAAGATCTCGTACAAATCTTTGCATAAAGGAGTAACAAAATCATCTTCACCCAAGTACTCAGCAACAAATTCAATAAGGGAAAACTCTGTTTGATCAGCCAATAAAATCCATCGCAAAAGATCAGTCTCTAAAACGCGATTTGGATCAACATTAAACTGGGAGATCGAGGCTGTTTTAGGAATATATTCTTTTGCTTGTGTACTTTGAGGAACAACTACTGATTCTGGAACCTGCATAAGCGCAGCTAATCTTTTTAACCCCTCATGAACCATCAAAGGATGTTCCCATTCATGAATTGTTTTAACTAAGCTGCGCACAACTTCATTTTTTCCAGCTGGTGTGTGGATATTACCTCTTTTAGACATAGTTGATACTAAAAATGACAAATAGTCTTCTGAGGCATCAATTTTTTGAATCATCCCAGGAGCCCCTTTCTCCATTAAAATAGTATCGGGATCTTCTTTTTCGCCAAACTTAAGAACTGAAACTTCAACCGCTTCTTTTTGAAACATTTGACCCACTTTAAGAGCCGCCTCTTGGCCTGCATTATCACCATCAAAAGCGAGATAAACATGTTTAACTCCAAGCTTGAGTAATTCTTGAACATGACCATCCGAAAAAGCAGTTCCTTGACCAGCAATGGTAAAATCAAAACCCTCTTCAATAAGCCTTAAAGCATCAATTTGTCCTTCTACTATAAGAGCTTTTTGCTCTTTAGCTATTCTTTTGCGAGAAAAATAGAGTCCAAACAGAACTCGTGACTTTTTAAATAGTGGCGTTTCAGGAGAATTGATATATTTTGGACCAAAAGTAGACTCTTCAATTTTCCGACAAGAAAAACCAATGACATTTTTAAATATATCGTGCATAGGAATAGTAATGCGCGAACTAAAAAAGGGTCTAGCTCTAGCTCCTACCTGCCTAATTAGCCCCACTTCTTGAAGCTCTTCTAACTTGTATCCCTTTTCACGCATAGTATTGAGAAAAATAGAATCCTCAGCTGGAGCATAACCAATTTGAAATGTATTGATGAAGTTGAGATCTAACCCCCTTTGATAGAGGTACTGCAGAGCTTTATGCCCTTCATCAGTATGAAGTAAGTAAAAATTATATAGCTTAGCGCTATCATTCATTACACTTTTTAGCCTTGAAATAGCCGCTTGTTTTTGTTGATCTTTAAAGTCTGTCTCTTCAAGCTTAACGCCAAACTTTTCAGCTAAAGTTTTAACCGATTCAGCAAAAGTCATTTTGAGATAATTCATTAAAAAAGCGATCGCATCGCCATGAGCTCCGCAACCAAAACAGTGGTAGTGCGCATCCCCCTTTTGAAGTAAAAACGAAGGTGATTTCTCATTATGAAAAGGACAAAGCCCTTTATAGTACGCGCCACTTCGAGTCATTTTAACATGAGACGATACAACTTCAATAAGATCAACTTTATTGCGAAGCTCTTCTAAACTTTGACGTGTATATCCCAAATGACAGTTCCATTGTTTGAAATCATGGTATCATAATATCCTGTTTAGGAAAATAAGCTTTTTTAAACACTCTCTCCCTCTTGAAGTAAACTCCACTTTTACCTATGATAAAGAGTATGGAAGATAACAATGAAGCTTTAAAGGGCTTTCGCAAGAAAGTCTATACCAAGCTGACTACATCAAAGCTTACAGATCAAGTTTCCCATTCGATTTCTCAGATAAGTGAAGCGAAAGGGAAAAAGATTGTCCCTACCCAAATCAATCCTACCCTTCGAGAAGGGTTTAAGAAAATGTTTTTACCCCTTTTAATCGACATTTTTGAACTACGCCAAGCCACTCAGACCTGTCACAACAAAATTTTTTCTGATGAAGTTCTCGATTTTTCAATTTCAAATAAAACTCCTGAGCAAATTTTAGAAAAACTAGAGGAAATTCAAAAGCAAGTGCAAGAGGCTCAAAACTGGTGTGATGGAGTTGTTTTGCAAATTTCAAAAGGAATTATTGAAGCTAAAGATGTTCTTAAAGAGATAGAAGAAAAAAATTGTGAAGAAAAAGGTCACACAAAAAAGAAAAATTTCTTAAAATCGATTGTCGATCTATTTCACACCGGTTAGAAAACATATGACCTCCCTCCTTGATTCCAAAATTAAGCAAACCCCTATGATGTTGCAATGGCAAGAGTGTAAAAATAGCGCTAAAGATGCTATTTTGTTTTTCCGCCTTGGCGATTTCTATGAGGCTTTTTATGACGATGCTATAAAACTCTCCGAACTTTTAGATATTACCCTTACAAAGCGACACGATATTCCCATGTCTGGCGTTCCCGTTATTAGCTTAGAGCAACATTTAGAAAAACTCATCAGCTTAAACATGTGCGTTGCAATTGCAGAGCAAGTTGAAGACCCTAAACAAGTAAAGGGAATTGTAAAAAGGGAAGTAACTCGAATTATTTCACCCGCTACCTATATCCCGGAATCGAGCCCTCAATATTCAGCCAATAATTTTTTCGCTTCAATTGGTGAACACAAATCTACTTTTGGCCTTACACTTATAGATATTTCCACATCAGAGCTCTTTGCCCTTGAGGTAAATGAAATTTCCACTCTCTATGACGAAATCATCAAAAGAAGACCCTCCGAACTTTTAGTCTCTTCTAAATTTGCTAAAAAGCATAAATCTTTTCTCAATTCAATCACTGAATCTATTGGAACCAGAATCAGTGTAGAAAATAACTACACCTTCGATTTTGAAAATGCAATTCAAGTAGTTTCTACACATTTTTCCACAACAAATCTCGATGGATATGGCTTAAAATCACAGATTGCAACCAGTTGCAGTATGGGAGCTTTATTTGCCTATCTAAGTGACGATCGCCACATAAATTTAGACCATATTAAAACTATCACAAAAGAAGACTTAGGCGATTATCTTCAAATTGATCATACAACACTTCACCACTTAGAAATTACCCATTCGCAAATGAAACAATCCAAATTCACCCTTTTTGGAGTGATGGATAAAACGCAAACGGCAATGGGAAGACGTTTACTTAAACGATGGATCACTCACCCCCTTACCCATATTGAAGAAATTACTCGGCGTCAAGAAGTAGTTGAAGAGTTAATAAGCGACCCTGTTTTATTAAGTGACTTAAAATCAACCCTTAAAGGAATTCGTGATTTAAAACGACTTTGTATGAAGATTGAAGCTAAATCAATCAATCCCAAAGAGATCATCTCATACTTAAAATCTTTAGAAGCCATTCCCCTTCTAAGAGCACTCACTCAAAGTTTAACTAGCCCCCTCTTTTTAGATATTGCACACAGTTTAATAGATACTCAGGAAATCACCCGGGTGATTAGCGAAGCAATTTGTGATGAGCCACCTGCAAAACTGGGTAAAGGCGACGTTATTAAATCAGGTTATAATGAAGGGCTAGATGAACTGCGATCACTTCGAACAGGTTCTCAAGACTATTTGTTAAACTATCAAATGCGCCTGAGATCTGAACTTGATATTAAATCTTTAAAAGTGAGCTATACAAAAGCGTTTGGCTACTACATTGAAGTGAGCAAAGCGCAAGCAGTGAGAATGCCTGAGAGTTTTGAAAAAAGGCAAACTCTGGTTAATAACGAGAGGTTCATATCTTCAGAATTGAAAGAATTTGAGTACAAAATACTCAATGCTCAAGATCAGATCGAAAACTTAGAAGCGAGCTTATACTCTAATTTACTAGAAGTGCTAAAATCATTTACAACTAAAATTTCAGCAATTGCTAACGGCCTTGGAACTTTAGATGCTCTGTTTTCTTTCGCCTCTTTAGCAAGAGAGCAAAGATATGTTAGACCCAAAGTTGACAACTCCTCTTCATTGGATATTGTAGGGGGCCGCCACCCCATTATTGAAAAATCACTTTTAGATGGCTCATTTATTTCTAATGATACCCATTTAAGTGAAACGGAAAAAATGATGATCATTACAGGACCTAATATGGCCGGGAAATCTACTTATATTCGTCAAGTGGCTCTCATTACTATTATGGCTCAAATGGGTTCATTTGTTCCTGCCACTTTTGCTCATATCGGTGTCATTAGCAAAGTATTTTCGAGAATTGGCGCTAGTGATGATTTATCACGCGGCCTATCTACTTTTATGGTTGAAATGTCTGAAACAGCCGCAATTCTAAATCAGTTTGATGAAAAATCACTTATTGTTTTAGATGAAATTGGAAGAGGAACTTCCACTTATGATGGAATTGCCATCGCTTGGGCAGTAGCAAAACATCTTATTACCCCTCTTAAATCGGCACCTAAGACTCTCTTTGCCACCCACTATTTTGAACTCACTGAAATGGAGAAAATTCTAAAGGGAGTTAAAAATTACCGTGTTGCCGTTTCAGAAACTGATAACGAAGTGCTATTTCTCCGTAAGATTGTTCAGGGAGCTGCTGATAAAAGTTACGGCATACATGTTGCTAAATTAGCTGGCATACCAATGGACGTGATCCATTCTGCAAGACAACTTCTCGCCTCTTTTGAGCAACAAAAACCTGAAATAGATTTTGCCAACTTACCAGAAGTTCCAATCGAAGTTGAACCAAAAAAACATCCTGTGGTAGAAGAGATTGCAAAGCTTGATTTGGATGCAATGACTCCAATGGAAGCTCTAAATTTATTGCACAAGTATAATGATCAATGTTCGACATAAAGAAAGCTAAACTACCAACTGAGCCTGGCGTCTATATCATGCGCAATAAAAATAGGCGTATACTTTATGTTGGAAAAGCAAAAAATCTTAACAGCCGCGTGCGTCAATATTTTCAATCAGGTGGCGATGGAAGAGAGATGATCCCCATCTTAATCGCTCAAGTTGCTGATATTGAAACAGTTATAGCTTTAAGTGAAAAAGATGCTCTACTTCTTGAAAATAGCCTTATAAAGCAACATAAGCCAAAATATAACGTTTTATTAAAAGACGATAAAACCTATGTAAGCTTATCGATTGATCCCAAACAGAAGTGGCCAACTCTTAAATTAATTCGCTACAAAGGAAAACCCAAAGCAGGAGCACTCTATTTTGGACCCTATATTAGCGGATTCAAAGCCAAACAAGCGCATGACACTCTACTTAAAACTTTTCCTTTGCGTCAATGTAGTGATCATGAACTTAAAAGCAGACAAAGGCCGTGTCTATTATACGATATGAAAAGATGTATTGCACCGTGTAAAGATAAGTGCACAAAAGAAGAATATGATGAACACGTAGACAACATAGTTCGATTTTTAAAGGGCAATGACCCTACGTTAGTCAAGGAACTCACTCAAAAACGCAAAGAACTCTCGGATAAGATGGAGTATGAAAAAGCTCAAATCATACATGGCCAAATTGATGCACTTAAAAAAATTAGCGAGAGTCACAAATTCACGACTCGATTCAACTTGGACGATACTGATGTACTAGCCCTACATAGAGGTGAGAATGGAGAATTTGTCATTTGTAAAATGACCATACGAAATGGAAGATTTGCCGAATCTAGATCTTTTCATATCCCAATGACAGTAGCACAAGAAGTCGATATCTTAACCTCATTTATGATGCAACATTATGCAACAGCACCTACCCCCAAACATATTCTATCACAACTATGTTTACCCAAAGCTCTTGAAGAAATTTTAAACGTAAAAATATCTTCTCCTCAAAAGGGTGAAAAAATGAAATTGATATCAATGGCTAAAAAAAATGGAAAAGCCTATTTAGAATCATTTGTAAAAAAAGAAAAAGAGCTGCAGGAGTTATTATTAAAACTACAAGAGCTTTGCTTACTCGATAACTTTCCCAAAAGAATTGAGTGCTTTGACACTTCTCACATGTCAAGTGAAAATCCAACAGCGAGTATGGCCGTATTTATCAATGGTCAAAAATCGCCATCAGAGTCGCGCAAATATAAAATTAAACATTCTGAAAAATCGGAAGATTATGCTTCGATGAAAGAGATATTAGAGCGTCGACTAAAGCGGGGTAAAGCGGAAGACAACTTACCCGATTTGATCATACTTGATGGGGGAAAAGGACAGTTGGGCTTAGCCACTAAAATCATGCAAGAACTTAATGTAATTTCATGTGATTTAATTGCTTTGACAAAAGAGGAAGCTCGCCATGATAAGGGGCTATCAAAAGAGCGGATATTCATCCCTGGCAAAAAAGAAGCGATTGAATTGCCTCATAAATCACCACTCCAATTTTTCTTGCAAAGAGTTCGTGATGAATCACACGATATGGCTATCACCTATCATAGGAAAAAACGAAAAGAGGGATTGATCAAAAGTGCACTTGATCAAGTTGCAGGAATCGGTCCAAAAAAGAAGAAATTGCTCATCACACATTTTGGCTCTGTTAAACGGATAAAAGAAGCTAGCTTTGAAGATTTAATTTCTGTGAAAGGGATATCGAAAACTGAAGCGCAATCTATAATTGATAATTTAGGCGTGAACAGTTAAAAGAAATTCTTTTTCATACCCTAGACGCCTTGCCAGTAATATTCCAAGTTCATTTTGAACCCTACTCACCATTTTTTCATCATCTAGCTCAAATGGAGCTTTAGACGCAATGATTTCCACTTGCTGATTGGAGTGAACGATAACATTTATACAGTTTTTCTTAATATTGAACGACTTTTTCCAGTACTCTTCAATATAAGATCGAATCAATGCTTCATCAATTTGAGCCTCACCACCTTTCATTTCTAAAGTGTAGAATCTTTTTCGATACATGGCCCAAAAGCAAGCTATTAATACAATTGAAAACGCAACGAAAGAGGCGCCAATATAGATAAGAAGTGGAGATCCTTCTTGAAGTAATTGGTAACATATTAAGCGTAAATTAGGAGCAAACGGCAAGGTAATAATCGAAGCTCCAAATATCATCACAAAAAAGGCGACAAAAACATGAAGCATCGAACTTAAATAGTATGTAAAACGCACTTAAAACTCTTCTGAATATTCATTTAACGCTTCATCACTCACTTCATCATCTTCATCATCACGGTTGACATCATTTTCTACTTTTTTTTCTGGCTCAATTTTTTGAGCTAAAATAGCTTGCAAATCTTCTTGAGGTAAAACATTTTTAAAAATGATATGAACACTTGCCACGTGTAGGCCAGTCAATTTGATAATACTATCGACCAATTTAGTTTGTATTTCTTCTGATTTCTCAGGAATAGAAATACCATATGCTACATTAAGTTCAATTTTAATATTCACAGAGTGACTTTTAGAATCTTGTTCAACATAAATCCCTTTAATTCGCTCAACCCCTTCTCGGCCAAGTAAATTATCGAATAGAGTACCCCCTAAAAGAGCGATTCCTTCGATTCCAGATAAGCACCTGATAGTAATAGTTTGAAAAACTCGGGTTTCAATATCGCGAACAAACACAGTGTCCGCAAAGTTGAGTTCTTTTGGATCTATCTCAGGATATTGAACGCTAGTCCCTATTTGATCTTCTGATTTTGTCATAGTCAACACCTCCGTGTGAAGTTCATATTATAACACTAGCCTTATTTTTAAGGACAAGGAAAAATTGCACATTTGATTTTTGATTTGAACTAGTGTATAATAGGATAAACTAAGGAATTCAAATGCCCAATATATATCTGACATTAGCAATAGGCCTGTTTTTAGGCTATGCCACATCGAAGTACGCCTTAACAAAAGATCTAAATCCGAAACTTTGGTTTGTATTAGGCTTTTTCTTTGGAATACTCGCTCCTTTATTTCTATTATTGATTCACCCGATAATCCAAAGAAGAAAAGCGAAGCTAACTCCGAAAATAGAAAAAAAGCGCACTAATCCAATGTTTGAGAGAATTGACTGGTACTATTTAGATCACAATCACGACCAACAAGGACCGATGAGTTTCACAGCTTTCAAAAATCATTTTGATGTTGGAGAGATTGGAGACGACACTTTGATCTGGAATGAAGAGATGAAAGACTGGAAAGAGTTATCAACTCAAAGTGATATAGTAATAGCTATCACCCCTGAAGTGAAAAGCAAGAAATTACATCCAATAAAAACCTAAAAAACTACAGATCTTTAAAAAAAATTCTCTTGATGTTTAAATAAACAATGCGCTTTGCGATGAGATCTGCCCAAATGGGCACAAAAAAAAACGCTGTCTTTTCGATGAGATTTGCCCTATTGCACAAATCAGATCGTGTAAGTAACACATCGATTTGTGCGATAAGATAAAGATCGCGAAAAGACAGCATTTAGTTTACCAAGAAGCTTTGAACATTCCTGGAACTAAACCTTCGTTAGCCATTTGTCTGAAACAAATTCTAGACATTTTGAACTTACGTAAATACCCACGTGGTCTACCAGTGAATTGGCAACGTCGTCTAATACGAATCGGTGATGAATCCCGAGGCATTTTGTTCAACTTGATCACAGCTTCTAGTCTTTCTTCATCAGATGAGTTTTCGCTGCTAATGATTTTTTTAAGAGCTTGGCGCTTTTCAAAGTGGCGACTTACGAGCTCCATTCGTCGTTTTTCTCTTTCAATTAATGCTTTTCTAGCCATAAATTCCTAATAGTTATTTTTTTCTTGCAGGTCCTTTTTGGCGCTGTTTGCGATTTGGATCTTTTTTGTTGATCACATAAACACGTCCACGACGTCTCACAATCTTATCACCTTTCAGAGGATCTGCTTTTACAGATGCTTTAACACGCATAGTTACCTCAGTTTTGTCAGCTTATCATATTAGAGAGAGCAATTAATGACAATATAATAATTATCCTTGAAAAAATCGAGCCATATTGCTATGCTGGGGCCCTAAACAAAATTTATAGGTTTAAAAATGAAACGTACATTCCAACCGAGTAAAAGACGTCGTAAGAATAACATGGGCTTTCGCGTACGCATGAGAACAGCTTTAGGACGTAAACTAATTAATAGAAAACGAAGAAAAGGGCGCAAGATCTTATCAGCGTAGACTATTCGTTTCCAAAGTCTTCTCGCCTCTTAAAAAGGGGCCAGTTTCAAAAAGTCTCTCGCTATGGCAAGAGGCTTTTTTGTCATATGTGCTGCGTTCACTATCTCCCCTATTCAAAAAATAATTCTCCAAAACTTGGCATAACGGTAACTAAAAAATTTGGCAATGCCGTTGCAAGAAACAGATTTAAAAGAAAAGTAAGAGATATTTTTAGACATCATTCCCACTTATTAGATCCAACGCTCCAACTTAACATAAGGCCAATATTGAAATACGATCAAATTAAATATTGCGATTTAGAAGCTGACCTCAAAAAAGCCTTTAATCAATTGAAATAGGAAACTTACTATCTAATTCGCTAAAAATAAGATGTCGCTTGAAACGATTAACCAAATTCTCTATGCTAGTCAGCTATGACAAAGCAAACAATTAGACTCAATCAAGAGCAAAAACTAGCCGTTGAATCGACTGAAGGGCGCGTATTAGTACTCGCCGGAGCCGGCTCTGGCAAAACTTCTGTCCTTATAAGCCGCATGATCCATCTTGTTCAAAATAAAGGGGTGGACCCATCTGCTATACTTGGGCTTACGTTTACTAATAAAGCAGCGGGCGAGATGCGTCAGCGAATAAAACGTTATATTCCATCTAAAATAGCGAACCAAATTCATCTTTGTACTTTTCATAGTTTTTGCTTCCATTTACTCAAAGCTGAAATTCACCATCTTGGCTATACCAATAAGTTTAGCATTTATGATGATCGCGACATGAAAAGAGTGGTCTCATCTCTATTAAAACACCACTGCACTGAAGAAGAAGTTCCCGCAGCTAATGATGAAATCATGAGCAACATTAAAAAGCTTCAACAAGGAAAAAAGCTCGATACCAGTGAAAAGCTTCTTGATAATGTAGCCGGTGAATTGCCTACAGTTTTACGCGCCTATAATGCTGTTGATTTTGATGGCCTAATTGAATTGACATTACAATTATTTCAACAATTCCCTGACATATTAGCAAAATATCAACAAAAATATCGCTATATCATGATTGATGAATATCAAGACACAAACCCTACTCAATATGAGATAGCTGCGCTCATCTCTAAAAGGCACAATAATTTATGCGTTGTAGGTGATGATGATCAATCTATTTATGGTTGGCGCGGCGCCGAGGTGAAACATATTTTACAATTTGAATACGACCACCTAATTAAATTAGAGCAAAATTACCGCTCCACCCCCATTATTCTCGATGCTGCCAACAATGTGATTAGCAACAATAGCGAGCGACATGAAAAAACGATGTGGTGCGATAAAACTCAAGCGGAATCAATCCATATTTTTCATGCGCCTGATGAAGAAAAAGAGGCTGAAGGGGTTATTACTCGAATTAATGATTTGCGCAAAAGCCATGGACTAAAATGGGGAGAAATGGCCATTTTATATAGATCTAATAGTATGGCGCGTCAATTTGAAATGGCTCTTATGAAGGCGCCTTGGAAAGACGATAATGGAGAATATAAGCGAGGAATACCGTATAAAATTGCAGAAGGGTCTGAGTTTTACTCTAGAGCAGAAATTAAAGATGTATTGGCTTACTTAAAATCGATAGAAAACCCCAATGACCAAGAAGCCCTTCTTCGTATTATCAACTACCCTCGAAGAGGAATATCAACTCGAACTGTAGACATATTAACGCAATATAATAGGCAAAACAAAATATCGCTATGGAATTTGCTTAAAAAAGTTGCCGTGGGCGAGGTGAGCTTTGAACTTGTCAATGAAAAGGCTGTAAAATCAGTAGCATTATTTGTCAATCTTATGGAAGAAGCTAGAAAAGACTTTTACTCTAAGCCCTTACATGAAGCGCTCACACATCTTCTTGATACAATTAATTTTATGCAGACCATAGCCGATGAATTAAAGTCAGAAAAGGCAATTGAATTTCGCCATAACAACGTAAACCAATTAATTGCCCTCTTAAAAGAGTATAATGAAGGTGACAATGAGGCCACTTTACACGATTTTGTACACAACTCAATTCTCGATGGCAAGCCAGATCGAAAAAATGACAAAACTAACCTAGCAGAGCTTAATTTACTCACCTTTCATAGCAGTAAAGGGCTTGAGTTTCGCGCTTGCTTCATCATTGGCGCTGAAGATCACCTCATGCCGCATGAAAAGAGCGTGTCAGAAACAGGTGTGGAAGAAGAGAGACGTCTTATGTATGTAGCTATGACACGCGCGAAAGAATTTCTCACCATTTCAATGACAAGATCGCGCAATCGATATGGAAAACCAGTCCCCTCCAACCCTTCTCGTTTCTTATTTGAGATTCCCAAAGAGTGGCTAAAAACCACCAATTGGGACTTCCCATCTCCGTATGATCCGTATCAACCCTTTGTTCGTTAAATTCACTCTTTAATAAGAGATCATTTTCTCAATGGTAGTGACCAGTTTTTCACCCTCTTTTCGAGTAGAATTGGAACTTGACCCGGCCATTTTATCAGCAAAACGCTTGGCTGTCATATAATCTTTTTCTTCAATAAAATGATTAGCTAATAAATGGTTAAGCTTGGCTACTTCATCTTCCTCTAATTTGCCATGATCAATAAGGCGATAAATCATACCGACAGCAACATTGGGCTTAACATTATGAAGAGCTTGAAAATCACAAAGGGCCAGTCTCATTTTAGCTGCAGACAATTCGTCACCTTGTAACTTCAATATTTGTCGACGAATTTTTCTAGCTTCTTGAGAATCGCGCTTTCCATCTGTAGAAAAACTGACATACTTTTCTATAAGGAAATAGCCATTATCCTCACTCTTTAACCCTTCTTGGAGTAATTTCTCAACGAGTTTTGGTGTGTTTAACGAAAGAGCTCTAATGTAAAGCGGCTTTACATCTCTATGAGGATTGTTATTTTCAACCTCTTTTACTAAATTGGTATATTCATCAAAGAGCGAACCTATTTTATGAGCAAAATCGGCATGACCACTAGTTGGGAAGCTCAATCTTGTGATCTCTTCCCCATCATGAGAGAGTAAAATAAATGTTGGGAAAGAGACAATGTTAAATTTTTCTTTCAACTCATTGTTTATCTTAAGTATATCGGCTTCTTGCGTATTAATTTTCGGGAAATCTGCAATTGTAAAGATAAACTGCTTGCGCATTTCTTCGTAAAATTTAGGATCGTCTAATACTTCTTTTATAAAGCGATCACTCCAAATGCACTCATCTGAAGCCAAAAAACAAAGAACCATCGGTTTTTGATAAATCTGAGCCACTTCTTCCCCTCTCTCATAGTTGAAAGTAGAAGGGATTTTCCCAATCTGGGCAGAAAGAGGTGAGATTCCAACTAAAAGGGTAAGTAATACTATCAGGTTCTTCATCTTGCACTTATGGTTGTTTTAAGCTACACTATATGAGATGATTTACAAAATCAAATAATATATCACTATGCATACAGTCGTTTTAAGGCACCGTAAAGAGAATATAAAGAAATGCTCCCTTTCTGGTCTAGAAGAAGATGCGAATTTCACCTTTTTTCGCTATCCTACTCATATTCCCTCTAATTTAGAGAACACCATTCTTCTCACGATAGACGCGCCAGAGTTGACAAAAGAAGATAACGCATCTGATTTATTATTAATTGATGGCACTTGGAAATATGCTGCTATAATGGAAGAGCAAACGCTTAAAGTTAATCCCAATCTGATAAAACGCTCATTGCCTGCCAATATACGAACGGCTTATCCAAGAAAGCAAACCGGATGCATTGATGAGCAAAGAGGGCTCGCCTCAATTGAAGCATTAGCCATTGCCCAGTTTATACTGGGCAATGAGTGGGAATATTTGCTCGATCGCTATCATTGGAAAGAGCAATTTTTGACCTTAAACAAGGCTATCTTTCAACGATAGCTTTTGAAGTTTCTGGATTAGCTTTATGATATTTGAAAATGGCCATTTGAACTCCAAAAAAACCGCCATACTCTTTTCCTACCCCCCCTTGAGTAGCGGTAACTGTAGCTAATGGACTCCACCTAGTGGCTAGCTCTTCCGATAAATCGCGTCGTTTTTCCTCTACATTACAACTAGAACCTTCCCCACCTCGGTTGTAAATATCGACAACTACTGGCACATCTTTTTCTGCAGCCAATTTGGATAACTCTTCTATCCTTCGATCTAATGCTCTTTTCATGGAATTAGGTATTGTTGTGGATTCTTCCCGTTTATCATACCAATTATTCATTTCAAAGTGAACAACGATAGCATTGCCTTTATGAGTACCCTCTTCAAAGGAATTACTAAATACAGACCCAAATGATGGTCTTGCCATATAGCACTCAATTGGAACTTCTTCTCCTCGTGACCTGTATCCTTCTATTTTTTCATCTAACTGGGCGTTTTTAGTTTTCCGTTCATCTTCTCTTGTTTCCATTTTTTCTATTGAGAAACATCCTTGATGAAACTGCTTTACGCTAAGATCCTTTTTTGCTATATCATAACAGTGATCTTCAAAAGCTTGAGTTTCTAATATGGGATCACCATGCAAAAAATTAGTTAAAATGCTTGGATTGCCTATGTTTAATTTATCAAGAATAATTTTTTCGGCTTTTGTTACAGCTTCTGAATCTAAATTACATGATCTGAAAAGTGCTAAAAAAGATTGTACACTCTCTTTTGTAGCCACATCACGATTAGATCCTATTAGCATTGAATTCACTGCTCTCTCAATTGCCTTTTTCACCTTCGGATCAGTCTCTTTCATTTCTAACATCTCTTTCAATAAAGAAGGATCTCTATTCCCACTATGATATTGGTGAGCAATATATGCGCATCGCTTTACTCTGCCATCAACGCCGCCATGAGCATCAACTGACTTAGCTACTTGGGAACAAGTGGCTCTTAAATTACGCGAATCTGCAGGAGTCAACCATCTACCCATTTGCATCGCTAGCACATGAGCTGGTTTAAGTTGAGTAAGATCAGCTCTACAAGCTGCTTGAAAAGGCTCCATCAATTCAGGAGAATATTTCTTCACCAACTGAAGTAACACTTCTTTATTTGCTTGAAGATATTTTCTCACCTCAGGATCTCTTGACCCCCCTTCTGTAAATAGATATTGCATTACAGATTGAATTTTCACTTTGGCTTTATTATTTACACCACACAAGTTCCAAGCAGCAAAACCTACAGCATATACACCTTCATTTTTTTCAGGTTTTCCATCAGAACTTAAAGAGACCCAACTTTCAACGCCACAATTAACAAGCTCTTTCAAAAAAGTAAAGTTCATTGAGTGATCTGCTCTAAGAGGTTTATCAATGGTGTCATAGGCTCTCGTGCCTAATACTGCCTTTAGGGCAGGAAGTTGATCTACCATCTCATTTACCTCTAATAAATGACGGATATTTCCGCTATTGGCTAACAGTTGAGAAGGTAAGCGATCGCCACTTACTCTCAAGAGTGTAAAAGTGTCTTGTAATACGCTTTTTACAGCTTCAGATAAAACTCCTTTTCCTCTTTTAACAGTAAGTTTTCCTTCACTATCTAATTCTAAGTGATTAGTTCCACATATAAGAGCAAGTTTCTCCACATTGCTCTCAAATTGTTCTGTTGACATAGCAATTGTCATATTGATTCCCCCCCCAGGATAAGTAATACCTAATTATATAATTAAAACATTTACTTTACAACTGCTTTTTTTTACCCTAACCCGTTCTTTATAAGTAAATTAGTGCGCAAGTGCAGAGTTAGTTATGGTGTATTGACTGGCTACTAGTTGAGGTGAACAACTAACTAAATGTCAGTAGATTATGAAAGAGTAAGACCTACTTCAAAAATCATAAAAAGGATCAAGATCACAAATAGCACCTTACCCCCCACAACTTCCCCTTTTTCTGGCAAATCTCTCTTTACATATCGCCCCACCCATACCATCAGAGTAGGTAACATGCCGAGGAGCAAAACACACCCAATTCCCCCAGCATATTTAAGGGCTGAAAAGAATATAGAAGGGTCTAAAGCCCCAATCAATACAGGGGGCATAAACACTAAAATCGAGAGGAATATATTGTTCATACCCTTCTTTTTAACGTTTAATCCGTCTGCTAAAAAGTCGCAAAGACCAAGCGTCACACCCAAAAACGATGTAGCAATGGCAAAGAAGGCAAAAAAGCGCCCAATAGTAGTCAGTGGTGCATGAGGTAAAAAATGTTTAAGCGGAGTAATAGCATCTATTCCATGCTCTTTAGCATATAATAGACCATTAGCCCCCTCGAGAGGAACAATACCCTTAATCATCATATCCCAAATAATATAAACGACGAATGGAATCGTGCTGCCTAATATAATAGAGAGGCGAGCCATTTTGCGATTTTTTCCCAAAAAAGAGTTAAGAGAAGGGATCACCCCTTGATAGCTAAAAGAGGTAAATATAATAGGCAATGCTAGTGCTGCGCTTTTATAATCAACTCTAGTAAGATATTCAGGATTGATTTTATCAATCCCAACACCAATAAATACAAAATAGCTAAGAACAAGACCAAACATAAAAACCACGTTAAAGCGATTAACAGCATGAGCCCCCAAAGTAACAATTGTTCCAAAAATAAGGGCAAAAATAGACATCCCCCAAATGGGAGGAGCAGAAGGCATAATCATTGAAGTGATCATATTACCTCCCCCAGTAACGTAAGCGACATCTAAGCTATAAAATAAAAACAGGTATAAACACCATGCAGCACCTTTACCAACGCGACCTAAATAGCGCTTTGACATTGATACTAAATTAGCATCTTTAGCCATAGTCATTGACACTTCTAGCATCAACAAACCAGTAATCATCGAAAATATCCAACAAACAAAATAGAGGCAAATAGCCGGCAAGAAACCCGCATTAGCTGAAGCGATTGGAAGCGCCAGCATTCCAGCTCCAATCGCAGTGCCGCCAACTAAAAACGAGCCCTGAAGCACCTTTCTTTTTGAAAATTGAAGCGTCTGTTCCATTGTTCACCTAAAAATAAACTGAATCAATAGAGTGTACTAAAAAATTATTTCCGAATCAACTTAAAGGGGATATTTAGAAAATCGGGTTTTTTGAGAACATATTCAGAGGATAGATGAAAAAAAAGAGTTTTAATGGGAAAAGAGAGGTGCAAAACCTGATTCAATATGATAACCAGCGCGACCTCTATTATTAGAGTATAGGCTTCTCGTTTGAGAGGAGCAAGGTCGCCGAAAGGTTGGCCAGAAAGGGTGTCAATTTTTCGCTATAATTCTTAAAAAATCGCCAATTAGATGATACTTGACTACATCTTTTTGCGATTTACTAAAAAGTACACGACAAGACGATGCTCAACTAATCAGACTTATTTTTCGACAGACCCCTTAAGTAGAATCGCCTGTAGAAACAGATGAAGGTGACCCACTAGCAAGCCTAGCAGCCAACTCTTTTTGCTCTTTAGTAAATACTAAACTTTGTCCCCACATGATTTCATCTAAGTCATCAGTAGGCAATTTACCTGAACATTCCAATGCAGAGCAAAAGCGGCACATATTCAATCTAAAATCAGGCTTATCTCTATTGGGTGAATTTGACAATGCTTTCATTAAAGATTTCTGAATAGCGAGTCCCATAGGCTGCTCTTTTTCCACAACAAACACATTGACCAGTGCAGTCAACAATTCTTCATCAAGATTGGATTCACCCATATAATCTGTCAATCTCTCTAACCTTGAAAAGGTAGACTTCATGTTAAAAGCAAATTTTGATAGAGCTTCCCCCTTCTCCTCTTTCATAGATGCTACTCTCTTAAATTCCTTCGAAAAAACCTTTAAACCCACTTTTTGAATCAATATTGTATAATTCTCTTCTCGAATTATATCACTTGATTGTGAAGTTTCAATCGATTCTATAGCTGATATTGCTTCAAATGCTTCCACTTCAGTGAAGGATCCAGAATGCAATTCTATCACTTTTGAGCAGGTGGTAGCAAGTTGTAACTCTTTAATATGAGAGCGAAATGCCAATGCTTCATCATCTTTAACTTCAGCTTTTACTCTGTCAAAAAATAGTTCTTCACCATCCGGACTTAAAACTCCACTTTGAAATAGTGTCGCATCTATAGCTTCAATAAGCTCCATGGGATACTCTTCATAAGGGGTACTTCTTAATTTTTTTAATTCGGCAACAAATGTATTGATAGATTGTGAAAGCGCACTATCCAAACCACTCCTAAAAAAAGGCTTTGATAGGGCAAACCCCATTTTTTCTGTCACTCCATCGGCTCTTTTTATAGCGCTATTATCGCAATATAGCCACCACCCTTGAGACTTAGTCCAAAGAGCTACGTTCAAAACTGCTGTCACAACACCATTTTCACTATCTATCCCATCTAAAGCTCTTAATCTTTTAATAATGGTACAATGCTGATTGCCGCTTTGTTCAGCGATAGCATAAATTTTCTTTCTATTGCGCAATATCAATTCAAAACCACTTTGAGATTCTGCAGAATAGCTCTCCATGGCCTCCAATGTTTTCCTAATAACATCATTTACTTGCTCTTTTTTTTTGGTATTATAGACTGGAGTACTTAAGACAAATGCAGTCAATTTGTCCCCTTCTGTTGCAAGCTTTGATACGCAATCACAGCTCATCATAGTAGTTAAATTAGATTCCCAAATCATTGAAGATGAAGCCAATATATCCTCCCGATACAGACTTCAATTATAACACATTTTTTGATTAAAAAACAAGTTGCATGTTTTTTCGCAAACTGCTAATATTTAGCGACTTAATAATTCACAGGTAAGTTGCTACGATAGTTTGCTTACTCGTTGCTTACAAAGTATGTTGCCACACCGTTTACCTAATGCATATCCGTATATAGCGGCATAAGCGCCAGTTATCGTCATAGTAATAATACCTGTTGGAACAGTTAGAAGCTCTATTGTTTTATGAGTCCATCCAGAACTGTTTTCCAAAAGGTATATAGCTGAAAATATAACCGCTGTTCCAGATAGTGATGCGCTCACTATTCCCATTACGCCCATACAGCCACTTCGACAACAATCTCTACCTACTGCTCTAGCTCTATCTCCAAAACTGTGTTCTCTATGCTGAACATTTTCATCTATGGTTGCTAATGCCACACTATTGCCCCGATTGTTAAAAGAAAATAGGCTATTCTAATTTTTATTTAAACTCAAGAAGTGGATGATCGACCTTGAATTTTAAACTTCATTTGATATAGAATGAACTTATATCAACCACCATAACCTCTATTATCGTGCAACCGAAAAACTACACTGTAGACCAACATAAAATTCCTCTCCAAAAAATCGATTCTGATGCTCTTTTTGTAATCCGTGAACTCCAAAAAGCTGGATACACTTCTTACTTAGTAGGCGGATCTATACGCGATTTACTCCTTGGGCACACACCTAAAGATTACGATATTTCAACATCTGCTCTGCCTGAAGAGGTAAAAAAAGTATTCCGATCCAGATGTATACTAATCGGCAGACGGTTTAGACTCGCTCATATCCGCTTTCGTAACAAAATCATTGAAGTCGCCACTTTTAGATCTGGTAATATTGAAGGTGATGACCTCATCGTGAATGATAATGAATGGGGAACTCCTGCGGAGGACGTTTTAAGACGCGATTTTAAAATCAATGGCCTTTTTTTTGATCCCTCCACTGAAACGTTGATCGATTATGTGGGTGGCTTTGAAGACTCACTTAATAAAACGCTCCAAGCCATTGGTGAACCCTATGTGCGTTTCAAACAAGACCCCGTCAGAATGATTCGTCTTATCAAATTCCAAGCACGCTTTGACTTAACAATCGATGAAAAAACTAAACTCGATTTTCTAGAATGTCGATCTGAAATTTTAAAAAGCTCTCAAGCCCGAATCTTAGAAGAATTAATGAGAATGCTCCACTCAGGATCTGCCTCTAAATTCATGAAGTTAATGTCTGAATATGGGCTTTTAGAACAACTTCTCCCAGAAATTTCCTCATTCATTGAAAATGATAAAGATGAAACTTCATTTCGCTTTTTAGCAGAAATTGATTCCATGCTCAATAAATATAGCGATTTGAAAATTGGACGCGCTATTCTCATTTCAACTCTTTTATTCCCCATTATTCATAAAAATGTGATGGACCTAACTGTAGAAAGAACTAAACCACCCCATATTGGCTTGATTCAAAATATTATCCGTTCACACATCGAATCTAGTTTCAGTGCTTTTTTCCAATTATCACGAAAAATAAAGAGTGAAATCCTCTATCTTATTTCTTGGCAATACCGTTTAACTCCTCTTAAGTCAGAAACTAAACCTAATCGGAAAATACCCACTTCAATTCAATTTGTACTAGCTCTTAAATTCCTAAATTTACGCTCAAGGCTTAATCCTGAATATCAAGATGTGTGGTCCAAATGGCGCGATGCATATGAAGAAGTAAAGATAGATCCTGGTTATTTTAAAACCTATAAACCAAGGAGAAGAGGGAAAAGAAGATGAATGCTATAGCCAAACCCCTTCCTATTGAAAACGATCTCGATGCTCACTATATCGGCTTGCCTTTTGGCCTCGGCCCGATGCCTACCGTTTTTCACTTTTCTCTTTCAGCCAAAGACTCTCTTAACTTAGACCCATTTAATCAACCCGTTGCCGCTTTAGATATTGGTAAAATGCGCATTATGTCTGTTACCCTCCCTTTTCATGAAGATTTTCCCCCACTTCCCGAAAATGCTACCGAAAAATGGAACAAATCTAATTTTGAACCCTTTTGTTTAAAGCTAAAACAATTACTTGATGAATTAATTAAAGAAGATATGATTGACCCCGATAAAATTGCTTTTATGGGTCTTTCACGAGGCGCTTTTGTCGCCTTTCACATGGCTACTCTATTCCCTCAAGTTAAAGGCGTACTTGCCTTTGCCCCCATGCTTAACTTAGCTCAAGATCCTTCATTAGATGTAACGCCTCTTGCCAAGGATTTATGCCACCTTCCTATACGAATTTATATGGGAAATAGGGATAAAAAAACCTCGACGAAAACGGCGATGCACTTCATACTAGACCTAGCAGATTGTGCCTATGATGCCAAAATTAGATCGGCTCCAATTGAAATGTTTGTTACCCCTTCTCTTGGTCATTCTGGACATGGCACTGCTAAAAAGACCTTCATTGAAGGTGCTAACTGGATTTATAACCTAATAATTGATAACGATGAATAAATGCGATCTTTTCATCTCAGCTGCTGAACCCAGTGGCGACCTTCATGGGGCAGAACTTTTAAAATGCCTTTATCCTTATGCCTTGAATATTCATGGCATTGCAGGTCCTCGTATGCGCAAATTAGGTATTCAAACCCACTACAAAGCTGAAGATTTTAATGTAATGGGATTTTTTGATGTTATCAAATCATTACCCAAATTAATCCCTTTATTCAATAAAGTGAAAAAAACTATTTTAAAACTGAACCCCAAAGTGGTCCTTTTAATCGACTATCCTGGCTTTCACTTACGAATGGCTAAAGCTCTTAAAAAAGCGGGCTATAAAGGACAAATCATCCAGTATGTGTGTCCCACTGTTTGGGCATGGAAAAAAAATCGCATCCAGACGATGAAACAAAATTTAGATTTACTCCTCACTCTATTTCCATTTGAACCTCAATATTTTGATTCCACCCCTTTACGCGCTCATTTTGTAGGCCACCCATTATCAAAAACTATTTCGAAAAAAGAGCTTTTCCGAAATAAAGACCCCCATTTACTCGCAATTTTTCCAGGCAGTCGTAAACATGAAATTTTACGCAACTTACCAAAGCAACTAAAAGCAAGCGCTGCATTAAAAAAATTACACCCTCAGCTTAAAATCCAAATCTCAGTAGCTGACACTCAACTTATACCTCTTATCAACAAGCTCAATATTCACCAATATGAAACTGTTAACCCCGATATGAGTTCCACTTTGATGCAAAATGCTACTTATGGCATCGCCACTTCAGGTACTGTCACATTAGAGCTAGCTCTTCATGGGGTACAAGCCGTTGTAACATATGGCCTAAGCCGAGTTGATCAATTCATTGCTACTAAACTCTTCAATATCAACCTTCCCTTTTATTGCATTGTCAATATCATTTTAGGTAAATGCGTTTATACTGAACTGATCGGGA
The DNA here is from genome assembly GCA_030408475.1 of Candidatus Amphrikana amoebophyrae. GTDB lineage: Bacteria > Chlamydiota > Chlamydiia > Chlamydiales > JACRBE01 > Amphritriteisimkania > Amphritriteisimkania amoebophyrae. The sequence goes on along the minus strand of JAUHQG010000052.1, from coordinate 18,291 downwards.
CAGACTTCACCTCTCTTTCTCTTCTAAAAAACCTAGAGAATTTAATGCATATTGAAAATTCAAATGAAATCTTTCTTGAGTTCAAAAATGCCCTTACTGATAAGGACAACTCCATTGAATCGTCCCAAGAAATTATGAAACTGATGTAAGTTACTAAATACTCAGTATTTACAAGTACTCTCTATCTCACTTTCTAAAATTAATTTCGCCCTCCTCTCTATTTTGTTGAAAGTAGTGGAAAAAATTTGCCCAGTAGTTTACAATTCGGCTTGAAACTTGGGTTTTTGTAACTACCATTTCACAATTAGGCAAAATTACACAGATTTTTTTACTTTTAATAGAGAGAAAATCCGAAGATATCGCCAATATTTGGAATCAATAGTTACTCTCGCCCAAATTTAAATTATTAATGGCATACTAGCATTGGAAGACTATTTTAACATTTACGTTGACCGTTTAAAAAGCGGATCTGAAGAACTTATTTCTTTTTCAGCAGCTCCTACTTTTATGGAATTGACTGAAGACGAACTCCTCTTTAATGAAAATATTGAAGTTGAAGGTAAAGCGTATCTCACTGAGGAGCACCTTATTTTGCACCTCGATATATCGACTAAAGCTATCATGCCATGTAAAATGTGCAATGAACCTAAACCTTATATCGTAGATATTAAAGGGTTTTACCATACACAAGACTTGGATAAGATCAAATCGGGCCAATTTTCCATTGCCGACATAGTTCGAGATGCAATCTTACTCGATCTTCCCAACTACTATGAATGTAAACTCGATTCTTGTGAAGGACGAGACATTGCAAATAAATTTTTAAAATCACAAGAGCAAGCACATGAGATCGATGACCCTGAGGTTTATCATCCATTTGCAGATCTTGAATAACAAACTTTAATTATAAGTACGGAGAATTATCATGGCAGTACCACGTAATCGCCTTTCAAATTCAAGAACGAACAAAAGACGTTCTCACCATGCAAAATCCCCAGCAGCGGCACAAGAGTGCAAAAACTGTGGTAAAGCTTTTAGACCTCATAGAGCTTGTCTTCATTGCGGTCACTACAAAGGTAAATCAATTACTGGTCAAACTCAAGAAGAGAATGCGTAAATGGATGTTAAATGCCCCACTATAGGCATTGACTTGTTGGGAGGTGAAAACTCTCCCAAATCTATCCTTTCAGGACTTGTTTCTCTCTTTGGTGAAATCCAAAGCGAACTCCAACTTGTCTTTTTTATAACGCCAGATTGTATCGAGCATTATCAAAATCAACTCGACTCTCTTAATGACTCGCCATATATCAAAATCATTTTTCACTCAGTAGTTGAGTGGATCGATTTAGAAGACCACCCTGTTACTGCAGTTAAGTCAAAAAAAGAATCCTCAATGCATGGCGGCATTCATTCATTGAAAATGAAAGAAATCGACGCCTTTATTTCCATAGGAAATACTGGCGCTCTTTTAATACTCTCCAAAATCGAACTCAACCCTATCAAGGGAATATCAAGACCTGCTCTTTTAGCCATGATGCCCACTCGGCTGGGACCTGTAGCTGTCGTTGATGTAGGAGCCAATCTCACTTGTAAACCAAATCAATTTGTAGAGTTTGCTGAAATGGGAGTTGCGTTTCAAAAGACAAGAGGGATCGAAAAACCTCGAGTTGGCATTCTGAATATTGGCTCTGAAGAATTGAAAGGGACTCAAGAAATTCGCAATGCGCGCACTCATATTGCCACTAAAGCAAAAGAATCCCCCGACCGCATCCCACAATTCTTAGGAAATGTGGAGTCACATGCCGTTTTTGAAGGAGAAGTAGATGTCTTAGTAACAGAAGGCTTTGCAGGCAATATCTTTTTAAAAACAGCTGAAGCGACAAGCGCTTTTTTAATTCACGAAATTAAAAATAGAACGCCCAAAAAAAAATCTGAGCTTGAAAAAGTAACAACTGAATTAGAATCACAGTTTTGTCATGAAGCGTATCCAGGAGCCCTTTTAATTGGCTGCGACGGAATCGTCATCAAATGTCACAGCTATTCAGACTCAAGAGCCATTATGAATGCAATTATAGAAAGCGTTCGGCTTATTCAAGAAAAGCTAATTGAAAAAATCAGCTTACAATTATAAAATATTTGAAGTTTTTACTGGCTATATCTTAGATAACCCTACATCCGACAATCTAGACAACTAAACCTTTTTAAAACTGAAAATTTTAGCTCGGGTCTGTTTATTCTTCGTTTTCAATCACTTCAATTTTCACTTCGTATTTCTCATGCTGAAAACTCATTAAATGGATCAGTGTATCTATAACATGTTTGTTTTTCTCTTCTAATGTCCCCATTTCATTGGGACAAAACATATCATCTAATTCATCAGAGTCAGTGCTAACAAAAAGTGCCGATTGAAAGTCTTCAATGTCAATAGTTTGTAATATGGTCACTTCATGTTGTTCATCTGTTCCTACTTCACCGATGACTAAGTACATCAAGAATATAGGAAAGCTTTGACTCTGCTCTGCAGTGAGCTCATGATCCACTTCAATCGAAGGATCACAATAATAATTTTGATCCCCTCCAAATTTCAAATACGAATTGGCTATCTTCCCCGCGCAAATAACCTCTACCCCTTCAGGATCAGTTCCATTTTCTTGTAACCCTTCATCAATATTATCGATAAAATTATAATACAACGTTAAAAGGGTTAATCGATCCTCGCACGCTTTTTCAAAACGGCCTGTCAATGCTTCTAGAGTTGATTTATCTTCAGCTGCAGCCTCCGCTGGAAGATCCATTTTAGGGATTTCCACTTGAAATATTTTAACCGCTTCTTCAAATCCAATAACTTTTTGTTCTAATTCCATACTACTTCCTTGAACCTATTCGAATATGTGTCTATAATGGTTACTTGACCACCTTACGATAAAGAGGATTCACTTTGGCTGCAAGTAAAGTTATACTTTTAAACATAGAATCAAAAGAAATGCGCCTCGCGCTATTAAAAGCAGGACTCCTTCATGACCTAGTTGTCGAGAGAAAAAAGTCTCGTCAACTCACTGGCAATATCTACAAAGGCCATGTCATTAATATCTTGAAAAACATTCAATCTGCTTTTTTAGATATCGGTGAAGGCGATAATGGTTTTATCCACATTTCTGATATTTTAGAAAATACCCAAAAATTTAAAGAAATGTTCGATATGGACTTCGATTGGGAAAGCGATATTAGCCATTACAGCGCTAAGAAAAAGCAAGAAGAAGATATCTCTAAACTTTTGAAAAAAGATCAACCCGTTTTAGTCCAAGTTGTTAAAGAACCCATCGGCACCAAAGGAGCTCGATTAACTTCTAATGTTTCAATGGCGGGACGCTACTTAGTGATGCTCCCCAATAACCCTCATCGGGGCGTTTCTAGAAAAATTCAAGATCAAAGAGTTCGTGACCGTCTTAAAAAATTGATTCGCGCCTTTGAAATGCCCAATAACGTGGGTCTTATTTGTCGAACAGCCAGTGCTTCAGCTACAAACGAAGCGCTTATTGAAGAAGCTACCGATCTTATCAACCAATGGAATCGCGTTGTAGACGAATTTCATGCCGCTGACAAACCTTCATGCCTTTTCCAAGAATCTGATCTTGTTAAAAAAGCGCTTATCACTGCCATCGATAAAAAATACGATAGACTCATAGTTGATAATAATAACGTATACCAAATCTTACTTCGTCTTTATAAAAAATATGCCAATGACCACAATCTCAAAATTGAGTTTTATCGCGACAAAGTGCCCATGTTTGATAAATTTGGCGTAGAAAGAGAAATTGATAAAGCTCTTAAACGAAAAATTTGGCTCCCAAGTGGCGGGTATCTCTATTTCGATAGAACTGAAGCCATGCACACTGTTGATGTTAACTCTGGTCGCTCCACTCAACGTGGTGGCTCAATCAATAGCGTTGAAGAAACTCTTGTTAAACTTAATATGGAAGCTGCTGAAGAAACCGCTCGCCAATTGCGTATTCGCAATATCGGTGGTCTCGTTATTTGCGATTTTATTGATATGCAAACCCGTAAAAACCAAAGAAGAGTTTTAGATCACTTCAAAGATTGCCTTAAAGGTGATTCTGCAAGATGTACTGTATTAGGAATGAGTGAGTTTGGTTTAGTTGAAATGACTCGTCAAAGATCACGTGAGTCGCTTTCCCAAACTCTGTTCACCAGCTGCCCTTATTGCAGTGGAAACGGCATGGTTAAAAATCACGAATCTGTCTCTATTGATATAGAAAGAGCTCTAGTCAAACTTTTAGCTGAGAAAAAATACCCCACTTTAAGTTTAACTTATCACCCACAAATTGATCACTATTTATCAGTTCATGATAAAGAACACTTTGAAAGAATTGCTCACCAATCAGATAGTGTTTTAGAGTTTAAAACATCAGATCATCTCCATATTAATGCATTTGAATTTTATGAAGGAAACGAGCGCAAGGCTATTGAATTATGATCCACCTCTTAGATTTAATCTCTCCTTATAAAGAAAAGAAATCGATACCAGAAAAGGTTATTCGAAATTTAGAGGGATTTTTGCAATGTTATGAAAAAGTTGCCTTAGACAATAACCAAGACCTAAATGAAGTCGCTAAAATGTTTTCCACTTTATTAATGCTCATGGAAAAACACTTTGTCGCCCCTTTTCAATTCGAGCCTTATCATAAAGCGATTCGTTCTCCTCTAGATTATTACCAATTAGGCATTAGCTTTATTAAACCCCTTATCAATCTTGAAAAATCTACCCTAACAGGGATCAAAAACCTAAGGGAAATCGATGAAAAAGTAAAAAACGGGGAAAATGTTGTCTTATTTGCTAACCACCAAATTGAAGGCGATCCTCAAGTATTTAGCATACTACTGCAAGACAACTACCCAAACTTAGCTGAAGACAAAATCTTTGTTGCTGGTGAAAGAGTTCTAACAGATCCTCTAGCTGCCCCTTTTAGTATGGGATGTAATTTACTTTGCATATTTTCAAAAAAATATATTGACAACCCTCCAGAAAAACAGCACCAAAAAACAGCTCACAACAAAAAAACGATGCAGCTGATGAGCGAGCTCCTTAAAGAAGGTGGCCACTGTATTTACGTTGCCCCTTCTGGTGGTCGCGATAGACCTGGTAAAAATGGTAAAGTTGAACTCGCTGAATTTGATCCTCAAAGTATTGAAATGTTTCATTTAATGGCAAAAAGATCAAAAACACCAACCCATTTTTATCCCCTCTCTTTAGCTACATATTCCATACTACCTCCTCCTGAAACTCGCCAAATTGAATTAGGTGAGCAACGTATTACTCACGGTGGAGCCGTTCACCTTCATTTTGGTAACGAAATTGATATGGAAAATATTCCTGACAGCGCTAATCTCGACAAGCATGGTAAGAGAAAAATGAAAGCTAAATACATCTTTAACTTAGTTAATAAAGCTTATAAAAATTTTACTGTAGACTACTAAATAATATCTGCTAAAATGGGTCCAAATACTATTTTTTGAGGATTTCATGCGACTATTATTAAGCCTGCTTACCATTTTCATAAGCGCATCACTTATTTCTAAAAACTACGAAGTGATCCCTGATGAAAATCAACTCAAAATAAAAACTATTTCGATGCAAGATCGAAAAACTCGCAAGTTAAAACTCAATAATGGGATTGAAGTTTTTATTATTTCAGATCCACAAGTGACTAAATCAAGTGCAGCCGTATTAGTAAAAGCGGGCTCATGGGATGATCCAGCTGAATATCCTGGTACTGCTCACTATTTAGAGCATATGCTATTTTTAGGAACGAGTAAATATCCAGATGAAGCGGGCTATCGTAAATTTTTATCAGATAATGGCGGAAGCTATAATGCTTGGACTTCTACTTGTTATACTGTTTATGGCGCTTCCATCAACAATAACGCCTTTGCTCAATATATAGACTACTTATCTGATTTCTTTGTAGATCCACTCCTCTCTCAATCAGGTATGGAAAGAGAGTTTAAAGCGGTTGATAACGAAAATACTATATATACTGATAACGATGGAAGAAGAGGTTGGAGGCTTCTACAAGCCAATGCCAATCCCAACCACCCAATGTCACGCTTTAGCGTTGGAAATTCTGATACTTTAAAAAATATACCGCACCACACTTTAAGGCAGTGGTTTAATTCTCATTATGGCGCCAATAATATGGTCGTTTCTATGACTTCAACAATGAGTTTAGACGAAATGACTGAAATTGTTTCAAATGCCTTTTCAAAAGTTCCTAATCGCAAACTAGATAAGCCTTTTCCCTACACCCTTTTACTATCTGAAAACCAAAAAGGGGCTAAAATTTATCAAAAACCGATTCATGATATCAAAGAAATCTCTTATATTTGGGAAATCCCCTTCCAAGAAGGCTCGCTGCATAACTTAATGCACTTAAGATTGCTCGCCTATACTCTAAATATGCGCACTCCAAATAGCTTATATCAAAACTTACTCAATAAAGGTTGGATAGAATCTGTTTCCGCACACCCCATGCGCCTTTCTAGCAACAACCTCACATTTGTAATCGATGTTAGCTTAACTCAAAAAGGGCTTGATAATCACGATGAAGTGACTAAAAGAATTTACCAAACTCTCCATCAGTATAAATCTAAACGCTTTCCAAAATATCTATTTGATGAAATGAAGCAAATGCAAACTCTTCAATATGAATATGCAGCAAGATCTGAAAACCCTTTCATGCAAACGATGCATCTTACAGAAATGATGCAATATGAAGATTTGTCCACATTTCCTCAAAAAACAAATGTGATCGACTCTTTTAATCCCCATTTAATGAAAGAAATTCTAGATCAACTCACTCCTCAATCTTGCTCCGTTTTAGTTGTAGGAAAAATGGGGTCCAATTTCAACTTTGATAAAAAAGAGAAATACTACGGCATAGAATACAAAGTAGAACCATACTCGAAAAAAGAGATCGTTTCCCTTGCCTTAGCCCCTCCTCTTGAATCGATTCAACTACCAAAAAGAAACCCTTTTATCCCAAATAATCTTGAATTAATCAGTCATAATAATAAAGTAAAAGCTACAATACCTTTATTAATTCAAATCAATGATCAAGGTGAATTATATTATAAAGAAGATCAACGTTTTTATAATCCAGAAGTTGTCATGGAAATTGGAATATTAGCCCCCAATATTAATCCTTCAGTTCAATCAAAAGTGCTTACAGATCTCTATTTAATGGCTCTTTCAGAAGAGCTAGCTCCCCTATTATCTTATACTAGATCTGCAGATATTGGAATGAGTATTACTCAAAAAGATGAAATGCTCATATTTACTCTTTCAGGCTTTAGTGATAAAGCAAGTGAAGCGACTTTAGCCTTTTTCAAAAAAATGAAAGCTTTGAATATCTCTTCAGGCGATTTTGACCGTTATAAACAGCAAATGGGCCTGAATTATGCCAATGCTATGAAAAGTCCCCCTCTAAGCTTTGGTTTTAATACACTTAAAAGCATTATGTATAACGACTCATATACCAGTGAAGAAATGTTAAAAGAACTTGAATCGACCTATTTTGAAGATATCAATGACTATTCGATGACCTTATTTAACAAAATTTATCTCAAAGGGTATGCCACAGGCAACTTTACAAAAAGTGAAGCCAAAGATCTCTATGACAAAATTGGCGCTACACTTTCATCAAACAGCTTACCTAAAAGCGAACACTCTCATGTTGAGCTCATTAGATTAGCTAAACACCCTAAACAGATTAAATTGAATTCACCTCAATTAGGTTTTTCAACTATTTTGATGATTCAAATGGGCAATTATAAGCCATCTAAAGCTGCTGTACATTCCATTTTATCTACAGCACTTAATACTGCCTTCTTTGATGAATTGAGAACTAAACAACAACTTGGCTATCAAGTGGGATCTCAAGGGGTTAGTATTCGCGATGAACTTTTAGAATACTTTTACGTCCAATCGAGCTCACATCGCCCTGAGGATTTGCTCACCCGCAATGAAGTTTTCATCGAAGATTGGACACGAGATCTTCGCAAGAACATTCCTCAAGAGCGATTTGAAGCGATTAAGCAATCGCTTATTTCCGAATTGCGTATGCCAGACAGCAATTTAGATGAAATGGCTGCTAAAGAATTCAAACTGACGTTTGAACATAATGGTGAATATGACCGCTATGAAAACTTAGCACTCGCTTTAGAAGCTCTTGATTATGAAGCCTTTACTACTCAAGCTATTAAAATGATTTCTCTTTCTAATGGAAGAAGACTGGCTATTTTAGTAGAAGGCATAGATCCATCAGGAGGCCAAACAGCCCATACTCAATCTATACCAGAAGATTTCAACTATGGACTCTCTTCAGTTGATGCCATGCGTAAAGAAAGCACCTATTCTGATGGCGCTCGATAAAAGATTAAGGGGCGCTTCTGCCCCTTAAAATCCCTGCCAAAAGGCCAAAGGCCCTTTGGAAACCCAAATGAGGGAGTTGGAAAATGATAGATTCGAGATTTAGAGAAAAATATCAAGCAGTTCTAATTAATCCTCTTTTGAGGGTTAATTGGATCGCTAAAGTAAAACCAAGTAGAGTTTCATTCATAGCGTTATGTTTTGGCCTCTTATCAGCTCTATTTATTGCCTTTGGCTATTCCTATTTAGCTTGCGCCCTCCTTATTTTCTCGGGTTATTTAGATACACTAGATGGCTCAATAGCAAGAGCATTTGAAAAGGTTTCCCCTTCGGGAGCTGCACTCGATATCTTTTTTGACAGATGTGTTGAATTTGCTATTATCTTAGGACTTTTTTATGTGAATTCTCAAGTAAGAGGCGCACTTTGTCTAATCATGCTAGGATCAATATTGCTCTGTATTACTTCCTTTTTAGTTGTCGGTATTTTTGAGCAAAACGAAAGTGAAAAAAGCTTTCACTATTCAGTAGGAATTATGGAGAGAACTGAAGCATTTATCTTCTTTTGCGCCATGATATTGCTTCCTTCACTATTCGTATATTTATCGATCACTTTTTCTATGTTAGTATTAATTACAGCACTCATTAGAATATCTCAGTTTACAAAACCCAACGTGTAATATCACTTTTTATTCTGAAAAGTTCATATTATGAAACACTTCGCCAACGTCTTCTAACTCTTCAAGCCACTCAATTAACTTCATATTCTTTTTAGCATCATCTTCAGAGCAGTCAATATATGTATTTGGCAAATATTGCAAACTACACTCTTCAGTACTAATTTGTTTGTCATCAAGTACATCTTTCACTGAAATGAGTTGATCCGGAGCTGTTGTAATCACATAAACCTCTTCTACACGCTCAAAATCTTCAGCGCCAGCTTCAATTGCGATCGTAAAGAGCTCATCTTCAATAGCAACATTACTCGGCACATGAATAATCCCTTTCTTCTCGAAATTATAAGCTACCGCGCCAGGAGAAGCAATCGATCCTCCACACTTGTTTGTCGCAATTCTCATATCAGATGCAGCTCGATTCTTATTATCAGTCATAACTTCAACTAATATGCCAACGCCGCCATAACCATAAAGCTCATAGAGCATTTCAGTGTAGTCTGTTTGATCAGAGCTACTCGCTTTTTTAATGTTACGCTCGATATTTTCTGAAGGTAAATTAGCCGCTTTTGCTTTTTGAATAGCCAAACGCAATTTCACATTGCTTTTGATATCGGGACCACCTTGTTTAACAGCGCTAATAATCTCTTTGGTAACCTGAGAAAAGATTTTTCCCTTTTTAGCGTCGGCTTTCCCTTTTTTGTGCTTAATATTGGCCCATTTGCTATGCCCAGCCATAATTCAATCCAATTTTATAGTTTTTTTTGCATTAAAATTTTATCACGAAATCCATCAGGCTCTTTTAGAAACTTAGGATGCACTCCATATTGCTCAAATCCTTTCCGCTCATATAATTTTCTAGCAGGATTATCTTCATACACTTCTAAGTGTAATAAATTAATATTGTGCTCATTTTTTGCCACTTCAAACAAGTGATCTAACATCATTGAGCCAATACCTTTATTGCGAAATTTTTCTCCCACAATAATCATAAACAAACATTGCCGTTTGTTTTTTGTAAAAGGACTAATGTAGAGTATCGTATTTCCACAAATTTCTCCATCATATTCTGCAGTAAAAGCTGCATTCGAATCGCGATAAGAAACCGATACTTTAGCGGCATCTTCCACTTCTTTAAGCTCACACATTGGAAAATAAGGCAAAACGCCCGGTTCCATCAAGAATTGAATTAATGGCTCACTATCAGAAATTTCGGCCTGTCTAATTGATAATTTATCTTTTTTCCACAACATCTACAGTTGCACCTCCATCACTATTCTGGCCACATCATCTCCAAATACAGTATAAAAACTACTTTGGCGAAAAACTTGAACAAAGCCTTGTTTTTCTAAAATGGGAATTAAGTCACACCCCTCCATCACTTCGAAATGAATGGATGTCAATTTGAACTTAGTTTTAGCCAGATGAACAATATTACGAACTAAAGAGGTTCCTACCCCTTTTTTCTGCATATTTGGAGAGACCACAATATTAACCATAGCTAGATGAGCCACTTTTTTATACGGCATTAAGTATAGGGTTGCTATTCCAATTGGAGTATGATCAAAAGTAGCTGTTAAGCTACATTGAAATCTAGAAAATCCGATCCAGTTTCGCAAACAAAGTTCTATCTCTTTATCCCCTTCCATAGGAAACCAACGCAAAACTTCAGGTGCTTTTATCCAATTAACAAGGGCTCCTTTATCTAATACTCTTGTATAGCGAATACTATATCTAGGATCGTCAGTAATAAGTTGCAAATCTGCTTTTGCCATTAGCCAAATTCCTTTAAATATGCAGTAATGAAGGGATCAATATCACCATCCATAACGGCTTGAATATTTCCCACTTCAAATTTAGTCCGATTATCTTTCACTAAGGTGTAAGGCTGAAAAACGTAGTTACGAATTTGAGATCCCCACCCAATGTCCATTTTTTCTCCACCAAGCTCTTTCAAAGAAGCTTCTCTTTCTAAAACTTGCTTTTCGTATAGTTTGGATTTTAACATCTTAAAACAGGTCTCTTTATTCTGCACCTGAGATCTTTCATTTTGACAAGAAACAACAATACCAGAAGGGTGGTGAGTGATACGAACGGCTGATTCAGTTTTATTAACATGTTGACCCCCTGCGCCAGAAGCGCGATAAGTATCAATTCGAATGTCATCGGGTTTAATTTCGATTTCTATTGCGTCATCAATTTCAGGACTTACATCGACAGAGGCAAAAGAAGTATGCCGCTTGGCATTGCTATCAAAAGGAGATATTCTAACCAATCGATGTACCCCTTTTTCAGCTTTAGCATAGCCGTAAGCAAAAGGTCCTTCAATTTTAAGGGTAACGCTCTTAATTCCCGCCACTTCACCATCAACCATATCAACTGAATTACATTTGAAGCCCCGTTTTTGGGCCCATCTTTGATACATGCGCATGAGCATTAAAGCCCAATCACAACTTTCTGTTCCACCAGCTCCAGCATTGATGGATAAAAAGCAGTTGCTTGGATCGAGTTCACCTGAGAGCATCTTTTTAATTTCGAGCTCTTCAAGCATTTTTAAAGTGAGATCGGCTTCAGATTTAAGTTCATTTAAAAGGTCTTCATCGCCCATTTCTTTAGCGTCTGGATAAATACCTTCTAAATCGCTGAATTTTTTTTCAGTTTCTAGAAAAGGCTTAACAGTCTCTTTTAGAGTAGAGACTTGCTTAACCACTTGATTGGCTCGAGATTGATCGTCCCAAAAATGGGGCTGAGTCATTTCATTTTCTAGATCAGAGAGTTCATTTTCTTTTTTATCGAGGTCAAAGAAACCTCCGCATTTGAACGATTCTCTCTCCAATGTCTTTTATAGCGTCTTCGTTTAGTTCATCCACAAGTAGTCCAAATTATTTTTGATATCATCTTACCGAAATAAAACAATTAAAACAATTCATTTGAAAGCAAAAATAATAGAGCTTGAAACGAGTTCATATCAAAACATATAGCTAGTTTGGCTATCTATGCAGCGCCTGCAGTAACCGGCTTTAGTCTGGTATGGTCACTTTGTATACAACTAGCGAATGCCGCTTGTATTCTTAATAAAGGCTGGAGGGATTGCTCTCTCATATTATTTAGTTCATATCTTGCCGTTAGTACACGAGTTGCTATATTAGCTAGACTATTAAATTGGGTGAGCAAATTATCTACTTCCGTATTTAATTGCATAAGAGGTTCTCTAATATATTGCCAACTATGACTATTAACCCGTTCAAGCTTTGCTATTGAATTTAGAAGTAGTCTCATTTTATCACTAAAAACCCTTACAGCTTGCGGTTCAATATTATTATCTTCAAATATTGTGACTGCATCTTGCAATTTTTCTATCAATCCTCTTATTGCCACTAGCATTTGGCGATCCTTTTCTCTTAAATAGCGATCAAATTTATCACATAAAAAATAGGTTAACTTAAAACACATATAGACTAAAAAAAGTGTAGCGGCTACACCAATATATGTTTTGAATGGTGAAACTCTTCCCCTTAAAGAAACCCCGGCTGATTTTGCAGATCGTAATATGTTGATAAATAATTGAGTTATTGGATTAGTTTTCACAAACCTTATCGCTATCAAATAATAATTTGAATGACTTGGTGCAACTGTAATCTGCATTATTTTCCCCTACAAAAATATTTTAAATATACATTATAAAGAACGCTCATTTTAAAACCAAGATATAAAAAACTTATTTAAATCACCATTCCTTGCATTTTATTAACAATTAATTGTATAATCAACCGATTTTTTATAAAATATATCCAACGGGAGAAAAAAAAATGGTATCAATTCCATCAAGAGCACAAGCTGTACAGTTTGTTTGTCAAATGGCATCATGTTTAGATGTTAAACTGCAAAATTCAGTAGCTAATACAATGAACAAAGTTTGCCAGTTTATACTTAACCAAAATAAATTTATTTTTAGCAACTCAAACCTATCAAGAATGGGTTCTGCTGCTCAATTTATGACTAAGCACTATAGAATTACTGCTGGAGCAACTGCTGTTGCTGCAATCGCAATTTCTGTAGGAGTATGTAAAGCAGTTAAAGCTGCATATAACAAAGTTATGGGAAACTAGAGCGATCTAGTTCGAACTATTATGGGGATTTTAGCTAGTTCAGACCGCTATATTCAACAAACTGTTGAGGTAGTGGTCAATTTTATTCATTCTAGAATATCAAAAAGACTCAATCCGGGTTTTATTAAAAAAGCGCAACTTATCATTAAATTGACGAAACTTAAAAAAGAAGTTAATGTTAAAATTAATGCTACTGCTATTTGCCTAAAAACAAACTATAGAATTACTGCCGCCGCTACATTAGCGATGGGGATTTTATCACTAACTTCGCTCTATTTAACTTTTAGAGTTAGTAATTGGGTGATACGCAAACTTCGTCAGCCTGATTTACCCAATAGCGATACAAACTCACAGTCTTTATAGGCTCAAAAGTGAACTCCACTTTGCGATTATTCATCTTCGCCACGCATCTTAGATCTTTTGGCACTCGAATAATAAAATCACCTTTAAATCTCACGTTTCTCGCTTCAAATTGAGCATTCTCACCTAGAGATATCAAACAGTTTTGTTTATGAACCACTTCGCCTGTCACTAAACTCGTTGTTCGATCTAAGTCTAAACCATCATTTTCAATGTCTACGTTTTCTAAAATAATACGACTCGTCCTATCTGAAAATATAAGCTCATCCCCTTCATAATGGCCCATCACATTGTCCGATTCTATTGATAAGCTCCCATCTAAATTCACGCTATTCATCGCAAGTTCTGCAACCTCTAAGTTCATATATGAACCAAAAGCTATTTGACCACCCTTAATCTTTTGGCGAATGATAGAATAGTTAGGGCCCAGTGCAGGGTGATAAGTAATAAAATAAGGGGGACACTCAAAATAACTGCTATCAATGCTTTCTAGTGGAGGAAGCTGAGTTCCACAAGATGAAAAAAGAGCATGCGCATTGCGTTGCATATCCAAAATACACCCTTCAGGCGTTTCTAAGAAACTTTCCCCTTCAATGTAAGCTTTTTTCGCTGCCGATATTGTTTTTTCTCTCGTATTGACCGTCAAATATGAATGCTTATGCTCTTTTGAAATATCTTCAAAATAATCAGCAATATTTTGCATCGTAAGCTCTAATCGAGCAATTTCAGTAGAGCTTTTACCACTTTGTTTAAAGTTGAGAACTACTCCTGGATAAGGATTGTCTTTCACAGCTTTTTCAATGCCAGCTAAATCTACAAACAATATATTGGTATTCGCAGGATAATCTTCGGCAATAGCATCAGCTCTTAAATCACAATACTCTAAGTTTGAAAGGGCGTAACTTGCCACTCCCTCTTTCACTTGCTTCTTGATCACATTGACCCCCTCTTTGGCGTTTTTACGCCGAGGGCATGAGGCAAATCCAAATTGTTGGTCTTCACTAAGTCCAATTCCTGTAAAAGCTAATAGTCCATAGTCTGTCCCCGCAATCGGATTGTTGATTTGACGAATTAAAGCTTTAGTCTTCCCCATTTCGCGTAAATTATGGATCACTTTTTCTTGCGAAGCTAATTTCCAAATAACACCGTGACCCCCCGGTTTTAAAAGCAAAGAATCACTATCATCTTGCTTCCAGTTGCCATTTTTTTCAAAAGTGGGCACTAAAGGTTGGCAAAAGAAAGAAAAATTGACCTCTTTGCGACCAAACCACTTATTTTCTTGGCATATGCGCCTTACATGCATGTCGTTTTGCTTCTCTCTTGAAGTCATCATCGCTAAAGGAGTTTCAACTTGCTTCCCAAAAAGCTTAAAATGTAAATATTCACGAGCAAATAGGTCGCGAATCATATGCTCTAGTAATGTCTTATTTAAAAGCGTAAGTTTAGCTGCTGGAAGGGGTACACCTGTCGCCGAATCGACTAAATTAAGTCTATCAGCAGCGCCACCAATGGCATACATTTCAGCCATTTTATCCATCTCTTTGATGCCAGAAAGTATAGCTTTTTTCACTTGAGCATTTTCGAATGAAATATCAATGCTATTGGGAGGAAAATATTCCTCTTGTTTGTCTGGCATTTTCTGATTAAGCAGCTTTAAAACCTGATTTTGATACCCCACAAGCCCACCAAAATCGGCATAAAATCGATCGACAGCATGGAGTTCATCTAATAGCTTTGATAATTCTTCTCTTGTCTTCAGATAAGGTCGTATAATATTTTTTTGACCAATAGCAAATAGAGCATTAATCAAGTAAGTTTCATCATCTGACAAGGGGCCCAAATGATCCACCCCTTCAATGGGTTGATTGAAGATTTGATAGCGCTCTTTTTCACTTTTTGTGGGCAAAAGCTTTGATAAATGTTTTTTGAGATTTTCTTGCACTACACGCTCTTTATTGTAACTTACAATAATATATCATATCAAAAGCGAATTCAAGTACAGAGTACAAAATAAGATTTTACCTAATCCCTTCCAAAGTTAAAACCCAAATTATGTCTAAAACTTTGGTTTAAAGTAAATGCTCCGCCAATATCTACATCTATTCTTGATGATGAAATTGGGTCCGCTCTCAATGGATCTAGGTATTGCGGCATATATTGTTCACAAATATTCTCTAATCCTCTCTCATATTCAACAGGTTCTCCAAAACGCGGCTCAAGTGACTCTAAAACCTTAACAAATTGATCTATAGGGAGTAGCTTATGCAAACAAACCAGGCTATATTTAATGAAAACTATATAGACCTTGCGCACCAACTCAAAACTAATAAAAAAATTAAAAACATCATTAATATATTTAACTTGTTTCTCATGAGTCGTCATAGGGGGATTTGGTGCTGACATACTAACCGGGGTTCCCATATTGCACCTCCATCAAAAAAAGTCCTTGAGGCGGCGCAGTTTTCCCCGCCAATCTGCGATCTTTCCCTTCCATGATTTTGGATAGTTTTTCAAATTCAATTTTACCACGCCCTATGTCTATTAATGTTCCCACCATATTGCGCACCATTTTATGTAAAAACCCAGAACCTTGAACTTCAAATATAGCTCCCTCTTCTACCTCAATAAAGTGTGACTTGTAAATAGTCTTAACGGGAGCGTGTTTAGCGCATCCTTGGGACGCTTGATGGGCAAATGAGGTGAAATCGTGCTCTCCTACAAACATACTAGCCGCTTTTTGCATTAAATCTAAATCGACATCGGCAAACACTTGGTGGCAATAGTGGCGTTGAAATGGAGATAAATGTCGACTTAAGTGAAGATGATAGTGGTAAGTTTTACTATGAGCGCCATATCGAGCGTGAAAATCGATGCTCATCTCTTCTAAAGAGATCACACGTATATCGCTAGGCAATAATCCAGCTAATTTATAGAGCAGCTTTCCACTGTCTACTTTTTCATCTAAAGTGACATGCGAAACGTGTCCTTTAGCATGAACACCGGCGTCTGTTCTTCCACACCCTGTAACATGCACTTTTTGATTTAAAGCTATCGCAAAAGCCTTTTGAAGCTCAGCTTGAATCGTGTTATTATTGGGTTGAACTTGCCAACCTGAATAATTTGTCCCATCAAATACAGTAATCAATTTATAGCGAATCATATAAAGCCCCTGCTACTTTCAAATCAATCGGTCTGGTAATTTTAATGTTTTCATCATTCCCCTCAACTAAAGTGGGTTGATGACCAAACGCCTCTACCACTGATAAATCATCGGTAACCACTACCTTGTTTTGGATGACAAATTGGAAGGCTTTGATAAAGAGTGAACGCCTCACAACTTGTGGCGTCTGAATTTCCCAAAGATTCTTTCTTGGAACCGTTTTAATCGATCTATCCCATTTCTTGATAGTAGAGGTGACCGGCACCGCTAAGGCTGACGCACCATTTTGTTTGGCAGCTTCTATTGCTTTTTCCATCGATTTTAGGCTAAATAGAGGTCTCGCTCCATCATGAACCACTACATAGTCGCCTGTAGCCAACTTTAATCCATTGTAGACAGATTGCTGCCTTTCTTGACCAGGGCGTGCAAACTTCAAAATCTTTTCGCATTCAAATAATTTTTCATACTTTTTCTGACAAACGATGATAATTTCATCGATATAGAGAGATTTCACCAACTTTTCAAAGCTGTGAAGGATAAGAAGTTTGCCCTTTAAAGAGACAAATTGCTTAGGTGTAGAGGAGCCAAAACGGCTTCCAATGCCACCAGCTAATAATATGGCGCTATTCATAGAGAAAGTTATAACACTTTTCAGAAAAAAAAACCATGCTTTTTCAAACATGGTTTATATAAAACATCAAACTAAAAGTTTAAATCCAAATTGTGTGCAATAATCATTTCACACAACTTGGGAAATGATTTACTTAGGAGCTGTCATGTGCTCGTTAAGTAGCTTAGTCATTTCAAACATGTTGACAGACTTACGATCTTTGCCAAATACAGCAGCTAATTTTTCGTCTGGTAGAATGTTTCTTCTATTTTTTGGATCTTGTCTGTCATGCTTCTTAATGTAGGCCCAAATTTTCTTGGTCACTTCAGTTCTAGGCATAGGACCTTTTCCAACTACAGCAGCGAGTTCGTCGCTTAGTAGAAGAGGTTGCATAAATTTTGAGTTCTTGTTTGTTTGTTTCATAAGGTAGCTCCTTAAGCTCATTAACAAAATAATATAATACCTAAATCACATGATTTAGATAATTCATCTAGAGGAATAAACCTCGTCTTGAGAGTCAGTGATATCTCTATAGGGATTTTCATGTCAAACCAATTCGCAAAAAAGTGATTTTCTCTCTATGGGTAGTGCTCTCATTTTCGACTAATAGAAAGGCGCCTAAACCACTTACCATAAGAAGCTTATATCTCGTGATTTTCTTTGAAATCAAACCCAATTTATGATATGCTAAAAAAATGTCTATTTCGGGAGGAATATTATGGCAGCGGCTAGCAAAGTAACGGCAAAGCCTCATGGCAGCTTATTTGAAATTAGAACCTCTGATGGATCAAAAAAAGGTTTCTTATATGGAACTATGCTTGAACTACTCTCGCCTAAAGGCTAGAGATTCTTGTTTCATAGCTCCCCTATTGGGGCAGCTCCACAAGCTTTACAACCGTAGTCCCTACGGCCTTTAAACATTGCTGCTTTATATT
>JAUHQG010000051.1 GCA_030408475.1 Candidatus Amphrikana amoebophyrae | reverse complement strand
AGAATCGAGTGCAGTTTGTAAAATCCATTACGGGTAATATCTCCTTATCGCCCTCTCTTAATATTAAAATAAATAGAGGATGGCGGGATAGGCCTGAAATACACACCTGTTTTAATTCTATTAGTCTTCCTGCGTCTGTAGCGACTGATAAAGAAGACTTTAAAGCTATGGTTTTAGGGGCGATTTCGGGTGATGACTATAACATTGCATAAAGTGGTGTATGAGTCTATACTGTAAACACACTCTGTGTGGATTTATTTGGGTAGCCTAACCAGCTTCTGTCTTCTATCATTGTTTTTGGCTTGCTATGTCCATCTTCTAATGGCAGTTCTCCTTTTGCTATCGCTGCTATTATTTCTGATTCGGCTTCTTTGATTTCAGGGTGTAAATAATGGAAGGCAGCGCGTTGATGAAGTAAAAACTCTTCTCTTGTGTCATAAATCTCAATAAAGGGTATTTTGCCATTTGTGGGCGCTGTTAGAAAGTCAACAACCGATGTGAACCCCCACAAGCGTCACTTAAATCCCTCAGAAGCGACTAATAGTGGCCAAAACTTAGATTCTTTTTCTAGAGGTAGCGCAGCTATTATTGTTAAAACCTTGCCTTCAGGTTGAATAATGGCTTCTTGATATTCAGGCGAATGAAATATCACTTTTGCGATTCTAAGATCTCTTAAGGTTTTAGTGGGGATGACGCAAGCATCATCCCAAACTTTTACTACAATTGTTATATTGAGGTGAATCTTCAAGAGAATTAGCTAAATGCCTTTGCCGAGTATCTAATTTTGAGGCTAAATCTTGTAAATCTGGGTTTTTTAATATGCCGATCTCAAAATCATTGGATCCAACCCTAAAGTTGTTGTTTTACTAGGTTTAAAATTATTATAGCAAAAATTTGAATAAAAAATCAAGGGAATGGAGGGGGCTATTTCTCTATGGGGAGGATGAATATAGCGGCAATATATATGAGCACTAAAGTGCCAAAGGAGATGAAACATCCAACAACGCAAGCGGCTCTTACAATATGAGAATTTACTCGTAAAAACTTGCCTATTCCGCCGCAAATGCCGGAAAAAATACGATCAGAAGATGATTTAGTAAGTCGCTTAAACTTAGGTTGTATATAAGCTTTTGGCCCTTCGGGGATGACTAAAGAGGCGATCAAATAGACGATTGGGATAATAATAAAGCCTGTAAAGGGAATTAATATAAGAGTAACAAGGCGCAAAATAGAGGGATCAACATTGATATATTGACCAAGTCCACCACAAACTCCTGATATTTTCCGATCCCATCGGCAGCGATATAATCTCTTCATGTTATTGACTATAGCACTTGTAGAAATAAATCAAAAGAGGGTTTTGATTCGAACTTTTTTCTCTTACCAGTTTTTGGGTGGGTAAATTCAAGCTCTTCTGCATGCAAAGCTAACCGTTTAATAGGGTTAGTTTTAGCTCCATATTTTTTGTCACCAGCAATAGGGTGACCATTGGCTAAGCATTGCGCTCTAATTTGGTTTTTACGACCTGTTTCTAGTTTAAAGTAGACTTCGCTAAATCCCATTCCTACATTCACTACTTCATAGTGAGTGATAGCTAGTTTGCTCCCTTCTTTTTGAAACGGTGAAGAGTAGACAAAAAGCAATTTGTTCTCAGTTAGGTAAGAGCGCCATTCTCCTTTGTCCTGTTCAAACTCGCCTTCGACTAAAGCTCGGTATAAACGGTGGATGGAGTGAGCAAAAAATTGCTCCTTCAAATGATCTCTCGCTTGCTCTGTGAGAGCAAAGACAAGAATGCCTGAAGTTTCACGATCTAAGCGGTGTACAGGATAAACTCGAGCAGGGGCTACCATTCTTTTTAAAACAGAGTGGCAGTTATCAATAAGTTTGGTGTCATGGGCGACACTGAGCAAACCTGGCGGTTTTTCAACCACAATAACACTGTCATCTTTGTACATAATCTTAAGATCACACCTTGCAAATTCTTTTTTATCGTCTAAAGATATAGTTTGGTCTGGGTTAATCTCTTCTTGCGGTTTAGTGCACACGATGCCGTCAATAGATATGCGCCCTTGTAAAACCCATTTTTTTAATTGGGTTTTTGACGATTCTGGGTAAGTAACAGTAAGTTGATCTAATAATTTCATGCGGTTGATTATACTTGATGCTGTTTTATTTCTAAATGATTATTTTAAGTTGTTTATTTTTAAAAAGATTGCTAAAATATACACCATATATGGTGTATAGAATGAAAAAAATTATATTAGCTTTAGCTCTAATTGCAATGGGCTTAGGTCTTTACTCAGCTTTTTTTATCGACCATCCTATTTTAGCAGATCATTATACAGCTAGTTTTAAAGGGTGCGATAGAGATGTTTTAAAAGATCACCAGAAATTAAAATTTGCTTTGATAGACTCTGCTAGATCAGCAGGCGCTAAAGTGTATGACCTTTGTGAAACCAGAGTGAATGAAGAAGGGTATGCGGTTGTTTTACTTTTAGAAAAATCACACGCTTCTTTGAGATCTCTTGATGAAAAGGGGATTTGTGTAGTTGATTTGCTCGCTTTTGATCAAACGCTTGATTGTAAGCTATTTGACAAAAACATGAGAGCCTATTTAAAACCGGAAGCAGTGCATAAGATTATTTAAATCTAATTTTTGGAATCAACTTGTTAGACATAACTTAGGTTTTAATTTCTACTCTTCTTCTGTATCAATAGAAATAGGTTTTTTCTTTGCTAGAATAAGAAAAAATCCAATCAAAATAAAAGTGACTAAACTAAATATCGGTATAAAAAATGGTGAGTCAAATGCTGCATTTGCGCTTTTTATACATGGGTTTGTTCCAGGGCAAATTGCACCATGTTTTCCGACGTAAAATCGCATCATGAGTTGATAAAGGGCAAAAAGAGCCCCAAAAACTGGGAGCGCTAAAACATAGTTTACAATTCCCGGAAAATGTCGATAAGTGGCATAGCCTAAAATAATGATCAGTGGAAACAGGCAAATCCTTTGATACCAACAAAGTGTGCAAGGGGTAGATCCAGCGATTTCACCAAAATATAGAGACATAAAAGTTGCAATAAGTGAAATGAGCCAAGCTAAATAGAGGCTATAATGTTTGAAATAACTTAGTTTCATATTTCGTTTCTCTCTATTTCAGCAAGGATTATCTGCTTTAAAGTGTTATAGGTGCATGATGGAGCTCTCTTCCCATTTATAAAAACAGCGGGCACTTCCACTTCAGGTTTAATCATTTCTTCGGCAAGCTTCAGGTTGTGCTCATTGGTAATTGCGTATGTTTTTGACGCAAGACAGTTATTGTATGTTAGTCTATCTAGATTCGGAAGTGATTGTATCACTTCTTGCAATGTGGCATTAACTTGAAAAGAGGGTACTTTTTCAAACCAAAGATCTAAAAACTCCCAAAACAATTCTTGGTTTTGTTCGTATATACAATAGGCGGCTTCAGTTACTTTTTTTGAGTAGGGCAAAAAAGAAATAGGAATGAGTTTGTATGAGATTTTACCTGTTTTAATGAACTCTTCATTGAGTTTAGGAAACACTTCAGTTGCAAAGTATTGACACTCTTCACACATTAGATCTTCGAATACGATCATTTGGACTGGGGAATTGTAATTACCAAGCATGGGTTGATTAATTATATCCAGTTTTAATGGAGCGCTTGTCTCGTGCATTGTGAATACTGCTATTAGAGCAATAATAAAAACAGATGAGGTAATCCATACTAAAAAGCGATCGATCTTTTTTAAGTGAGTCATTGATTTTCCTTAGTTTTACAACTGCATATCGAACTTTTGATATAAACTCAATTATTTCTTGCCTATCTTTTAGGTTCGCGGTATGAAAAAGTTGTAAGTGGAGTATTCATTATGCACTCAAATGTTCGAAAAGTTGCTTTGTATATATCAAATTTTGGGTATATTTTAGGTTGTTCAGCACTTTTTTTGATTGGACTTTGGATCATTTTTTATGCCTTGATAACAGCTATTATTGATGTGAGACATGGTACATATGAGATGAGGGCTTTGCTTGATGATGTGGGGTTGTTAGTTTTTGCTATTGCAGTTTTAGATGTTTCTAAATACTTATTGATTGAAGAGGTGATGAAGCCGGTTGAGGAACGTCACCCTGATGAAGTGAAAAATTCTCTTACTAAATTCGTTTCTATTGTAATAACAGCACTTTTTTTAAAAGGGTTGGTCTTGGCGATTCAAGTATCAAAGGATGATGTCACTTTACTCTTATACCCTGTAGCTCTTTTGATGACCCCTGTTTTTTTGATGATTGGCCTTGGAGTGTATCAAAGACTTCACGTTGTGCCTCGCAAAAAGAAAGAGAAAGTTATATCTCAAAAGAGTCAAGAAAGTTAAAAATTTCGTCTTTTACCGATTCTTCGTTCTTCTTTAGATAAGTGGTTTCTACTCTATACAATGTGCTATTAACTAAAATAAGGCGACCCATTCTTTCATTTTTACCATCTTGAATGTTATAGTGTATAGCTGGTTTGTCTTTAAATTGAAGAACGGCCTTACTTATCAGTTTCCCTTTCTCTATATTTTCAACTACAATTTCTAAAGACCCTTTTAATACTCTTTTGTAACCCCAATGTAGCAAGCTTTCATCAAGCTCAATTGATGAGATTGTATATTCAATACTTTTCTTCTCATCTTTATGAAAGTGTTCGGTTACTTCCACTTCTTTGAGATCTTTATCGTTTACTTGAAGCATGAAATCGCGTTCTTTTGGTGTTTTAGGGAATTTAGCCTGCCAGTCAGTTGTTGGGAGATTAAATTCTTTCCAATTGAGCTCACGCGTCATTTGTCCAGCTACAAGCTGCGTCGACCTTGAAGGCGAGTCATCAAGCTCTATTTCTAATACGCTAAAACCTAATGCCGCAAAAAACAATATAAATCCGAGAATCCGCGGGAAAACCAACCCTTTTCTTCGGATTAAATAATGGGGTGTCACTGGTTCTTTTTTGGTAATGAACCAAACGGCAATTAAGTT
Source organism: Candidatus Amphrikana amoebophyrae (assembly GCA_030408475.1). Taxonomy (GTDB): domain Bacteria; phylum Chlamydiota; class Chlamydiia; order Chlamydiales; family JACRBE01; genus Amphritriteisimkania; species Amphritriteisimkania amoebophyrae. The sequence goes on along the minus strand of JAUHQG010000051.1, from coordinate 47,983 downwards.
AAAAAAGGGTATAAGAATGGTGAACGATTTAAAAGATGCAACAGTTGCATATTTACAAAGAGTGGCCCACTTTTGTCTCTTTTCAGCTTTGATACCGACTAGGAATTGCCCTGGAGTTGTGTTAAAAAATTTTTGAAATAGAATATCAAATGGAAGCCACAAAAAACTAATGGAAAGAACTAAAAGTAAAAAACATGCGCTGGAGAAAGTATAGGAGAGAGCAAATGATACTCCTATGGCTCCTATTAGCAAAAGAGTGTAGTCGATTATTTTAGCAAACGATCGCCTGAGTAAAGAGGGAGGTAGATTCATGATTTTTCCTTCCGGAGTTTTGAGATAGTGTAGCTTAATCTGACATTAAACTCAACGATTTTATTATATGTAACTGGCTAGTAATGAACTACTTACACGATTAGTAGTTTTAATTATTAACTTTTGATATATCTAAGCTAAGGGAGTGTTTTATGAGTAAAGATCGAGTTGAAGAGTTATATGATTTAAAGCCAATTATTTACAAAATTAGAGACTACATTTCTTTAGGAAAGCAAAACCCAAAGTATTTAGTTGAAATGGGTGTTACCTATTTATATGGCTACTTAGTTGCATTAGAAGGGGTTGCAAGCTATTTTGACGAGCAGTTCCGAGAAGTACTAAGTGAAATGATGGGTAAATTAGAGCAAATCAATGCTAATTACATTGAATCTAAGGACCCAACCATGTATGTACCAATGAGTTATGAAATAGATGCCTTAGAGAAATGGGTGAATTCGTTGTGTGAGAAAGAATATATGATAAAAAGGGCAGATTTTGCATATTCCTTTGTATCCACACTTCAATATGTAGAGGAAAAGATCGAGATGGGGTCACCTTCATTAGATGATGTATACTCTCTATATGGCTTGGTGTCAGCTCTAGATTTGGTTGAGTATTGCCGTCAAATTGATCAATTTAGGGTGCTTGTTCACAATTTTGAAGCTTATTCGAGCTCGTGGCCGGCAAAGTTTGCTCTTCACGAGCTTCAAGAGTCTTTGAGATTGCTTTTGAAAGGTCAAAGGAAGCTGGCCGCTTAGTTGATTATCGCTCCACCTAGGCACAGATTCTCTTTGTAAAATACGATTGACTGTCCAGGTGTAACCGCTCTTTGGGCAGAGGCAAACTTAACATGCAGTTTGTCGTCTAGTTGAGTTACAGTGCAAGCTTGTTCATCTTGGCGATATCGAATTTTTGCAGTGCAATCTAAGGGAAATACAGGGGGCTCACTTACCCATGTTATTGAGCTTGCGATGAGATCATCATGAAGCAACATAGGGTGATTTTCTCCCTGAACAAGTAAGATTTCATTTTTCGAGGTCTCTTTGGCGGCAACATACCAAGCTTCCCCAGGACCTCCTACTTGTAGTCCTTTTCTCTGTCCAATAGTGTAAAAGGCTATTCCATCGTGCATGCCTAAGATTTTACCATTTTCATCCACAAAGTTCCCTTTTTCTTTTTGAATGAATTTTGCAATGAAGTCTTTAAATTTACGTTTTCCTATAAAGCAGATGCCTGTGCTATCTTTTTTATCATGCGTAATTAAGTTGAGCTCTTTAGCGATTTCTCTTACTCGTGATTTATTCAAATTAGCAAGTGGGAACATCACTTGTTTCAACTGCTTACTCTTTAAAGTGTAGAGGAAGTAAGTTTGGTCTTTATTATCATCAGAGCACTTTTCTAAAAGGCCTTCACCTGTTTTTGCCCAATGGCCAGTGGCTAGGTAGTCCGCTCCGATCTCTTTAGCTTTATCTAGAAAGACTTTGAATTTAATCTCTTTATTGCAAAATATATCAGGATTTGGAGTAATTCCCATTTTTAACCCTTCTAAAAAATCGGCAAAAACATGGTCGTAATATTCATCGACGAAGTTGATTGTATAATAAGGTATGTCGAGCATGCTGCAAACGGCAATTACATCTTGATAATCTTTAGCAGCTGGGCACTCATCGTCTTCTTCGTCCCAGTTTTTCATAAAGAGGCCAATTACCTTGTACCCATCTTGTTTGAGAAGATAGGCCGCAACTGAAGAATCAACCCCTCCAGACATTCCTACTACAACTGTTGTCAATGAGTTGTCACTTGCCATCTTTCTTCTCTTGAGCTATAGGTAGAGGTTTTTTAAGGTATCGTTTAATTATAGTTGCAGCAAAATTTGATATAAAGAGGCCGCAGAGAATCAAAATAGAGCCAAACATTGTGTAAAATGTTAGCTCCTCGCCTAAAACTATGCCCCCAAGTGACAAACCAATTATAGGAAATAATAGGGCTGAGTAAGATAAAAACCCAGCTCCAGCTGTACGCAATATGTAGTGATATAAGATGAAAGCGCAAGCTGTACCAAAAAAGCCAAGTCCGATGAGTGAAAGTAGGCTTGATAGTGGAACGTCTAAGGTGAAAGAACTCAAGCTATAAGTTAAGAAAAATGGCAGAACCATAATTGCTGCAAAAAGCAGCTGTCCTGCTGCTATGCCATAGGCCATTTGGGTGCCATGTTTTTTATACATGTTTTTGGAATAAACCATTCCAATTCCATAAGAGAGGGACGCTACTAATATACCGACAATTCCCATGTATTCAAATTTGAGGTTGTTGCTAAATAATGAAGGGATAAAGATGGTTACGACCCCACCCATTCCAACCAATACACCTAATACTTTAGAAGTATTGAGTTTTTCTCCTTGGACGGCAAAGTGGGCAATAATCAAGGTGAATAAAGGGGTGGTTGAATTGACAATAGCAGCTACGCAGCTAGATAACGATTTTTGGGAAATGGTGATGATCGCAAAAGGAAGGGCATTAGCAAAGAAGCCAGCTATGGCGTATTGCTTCCAATATTTGAGATAAGATCGAACGTGAAGTCTTTGGATTTTCATCCAAATCAAAACTATAGTGCCTCCTAAAACAAGTCGACAAAATACGATTGTAAAAGGGGTAAATCCTTTAAGAGCTACTTTGATAAAAAAGAAAGAAGGTCCCCAAATTAGAGCGAGCAGTAAAAGAAGTAAGATGTTTTTGATTGCTGGGGTGGGTTTTGTCATAAGGGTCCTTTCATCACAAATTAGCCAAGATTATTTCAAGAATGCGATATCTATTCAACCTAAAAGTGGAAAAGCGTGTAACCTGTTTATAATAAGCAGGTTGCACTTTTGTAGTTGAACATTAAATTGAGCTCCATATAGAAAGGGGTTTTATACCGAAGTTACTTAGATAAAGTTATGGCAAGAAAAATTAGCGAAGAGAGAAAAAGATTAAATCAAAATAAGGGTGAAGAAGTTCCGATCTGGCATAAGTGGGGTCCTTATCTATCAGAGCGTTCTTGGGGCACCGTTAGAGAAGATTACAGTAAAGATGGCAATGCTTGGGCCTATTTAACACATGATATGGCTCGATCAAGGGCTTTTCGTTGGGGTGAAGATGGTATTGGAGGGGTTTGTGATAGATATCAGGTGATGGCTCTCTCCTTTGCTTTTTGGAACCACCAAGATCCTATATTGAAAGAGCGTCTATTTGGTGTAAACTCTGATGAAGGTAATCATGGTGAGGATGTCAAAGAGTATTATTTTTATCTCGATAATACCCCAACTCATTCTTATATGAAGTATCTATATAAGTACCCTCAAGCGAGATTTCCTTATGAGCAACTTGTTGAAGAGAGCAAAAAGCGAACTACTGAACAAGGTGAATTTGAAATTTCGCAAACAGGTGTATTTAATGAGGGTAAATATTTTGATATCGTAATGGAATATGCTAAAATATCGCCAGAAGACATGGTAATGAAAGTAGAGATACATAACAAAGCAGATCACGCCGCTACGATGGATTTAATTCCTCAGGTTATGTTTCGAAATTTATGGTCTTATGGTTTGGGCGCTGATAAGTTTAAGATTACAGCAGATGAGTCGCATCCTGATTATTTATGTATCATTCTCGATGATAGTGAAGCTGAATCGGCTCCTTTTATTACCATTGATTACTCACTAGGAAAGCGCTTTTTTTATGGAACAAATGGGGCGAAGCTTTTATTTACTGACAACGTAACCAATAGAGAAAAGCTTTATGGAAAGAAGAATAAATTCCCCTACGTAAAAGATGCCTTTCATCGCCATATTATAGATGGAGAAGATTGCGTTAATCCCGAGAAAGTGGGCACCAAAAGTTGCTTTCACTACAAAGATATAGAAATAGAAGCAAAAGGGAGCAAGGTTTTTTACTTTCGCCTTTGTAATGAACCTCAACAGAAGCCTTTTAGTGGGGTTGATGATTGGGTGTTAAAGAGAAAGCAGGAGGCAGATGAATTCTACTCAGAGTTAACATTAGATCATCATGGCGATGAAGAAAAGCGCATTATGCGAGAGGCGTTAAGCTCTTTACTTTGGTCAAAACAGAGCTATCTTTTTAATGTACAACGTTGGCTGCTTGGCGACAATCCTAATGATCCGCCACCACCTAATAGAAAAGAGATACGTAACAATCATTGGCGTCATTTGAATTCTAAGCGAGTGATGTTAATGCCCGATAAGTGGGAGTATCCATGGTTTGCTGCTTGGGATTTGGCCTTTCATGCAGTATCTTGTGGTATGGTTGATCTAGATTTTGCTAAAGAGCAAGTGTGGCTTTTACTTTTTGATCAATTCCAACATCCTAATGGTCAAATACCTGCATATGAGTGGGAATTTTCTGATTTAAATCCTCCTGTCCAAGCATGGGCGGCTTGGAGCTTGTATAAGATGGAGCTTAAAAACACAGGAAGACAAGATCTCTCTTTTTTGAAAAAGTGCTTTCATAAGATGATGATTAACTTTGTTTGGTGGGTGAATAAGGTGGACTCATCTGGTAATAACATATTTGAAGGTGGGTTTTTAGGTTTAGATAACATTACGATAGTGGACAGAAGTGAGGATAATCCTGACGGGGGTAAGCTAGAGCAGTCAGATGGAACAGGGTGGATGGGTTTTTTCTGCTTAAAAATGATGCGAATTGCTATAGAGTTATCGAATCACGACCGTGATTTTGAATCATTAGCTGTTAAGTTTTTTGAGCATTTTTTATATATTGCAGCGGCGTTGCATAAATCGGGTGTTCGAGATGTTCAAATCTGGGATGGTCAAGATGGATTTTTCTATGATGTAATGTGCAATGCTGATGGTACCCATCAAAAAATTGGAATTCGATCGTTGGTGGGTATTATTCCAATATTTGCAGTCGATTTTGTTTCTGAAGAAGAGTTAAATAAGTTAAGTGAGTTTAGTACGAGTGTAAAATGGTTTTTAGGGAATCGAAAAGATTTATCAAAATACTGCATTACCCCTTTAGATGCGAATGGTAAGAAGGGGTTTTTGATGTCACTCATGAACTTAGATCAGATGAAAAGGGTGTTGTCAAGAGCGTGGGACAAAGACGAGTTTAGATCTGAGTATGGGTTGCGATCTCTTTCAAAGTATCATGAGAAACATCCATTTGAGTTATTTGATCAAAGCTTACAGTATAACCCTAGAGAGAGCAAAATGAGAATTAAAGGGGGGAATTCGAGTTGGAGAGGGCCTATTTGGTTTCCTACAACATATCTATTTATAGAAACGGTTGATACTTTGTTTAAAGTGCTCGGTCCCGATTTCAAAGTGGAATCCCCAGGGGAAGAGCCAGCAAGTCTAGATGAAATGGTCAACTATTTTGCTCACGCCATGCTCAAGTTATTCAAAAAAAAGGGGGGCAAAAGGCCGATTCATGGTAAGGATCCTCTTTTTTTAGAAGATGAAGACTTTGGCGACCAGTTGCTCTTTTATGAACATTTTCATGGAGACAATGGTCGCGGTCTTGGTGCATCGCATCAAACTGGATGGACAGCTTTGATAGCTAATATTATTCAAAGATGGATTTAGCTTGCGTCAGCTACTGCTTGATCAGGAGTAATGCCTAATGCTTCTTTTATCTTGATTCCAAAAATATCGTGTATATAGAGATGATCATGGTCACCATCTTCGATTATAGTGAGGTCTATCGAGTGAGTATCTTTGATAGCATTTGCTAGTTTTAAGCTTGCTGCATGTGGTATGATCTTATCAGCAGTTCCATGTATAATATAGACTGGGCAAGGCACTTTTTTTAGCCAAGCATCAGTGGTTAGCGAATAATTCAAGATCATATTAACGAAATATTTTGGCATTGTTGGAACTGTGTTACAAGCGCAGTCAAATAGGTTAAAAAAAGGAGCTTCTAAAATTAGGGTTCGAGGATTGTTTTTTGAAGCTACGTAAGTAGCAAAGCTAGTTCCGAGAGATTTTCCATATATAGTGATTGATTCTTCAGGATAGTAGTCGAGTAAGTATTTGTATACTTGGTCGCAGTCATCAAGCATGTCGGCTTCGATTCTTTTTCCACGACTTTTTCCGCCACCGCGATAATCTAACATGAGAAAGTCAAATCCCATAGAGGTGTAAACTTCTACAACAGGCTCCCATTTTTTGAACCCAATATTGCTCCCTTTCCCGTGGAAATAGGCAATTACACCTTTTGGCTCTTTCGTTTGAGATTCAAATATGACGAAGTTTGCCTTCCCGCCAGTTGGGGTATCCATGGTAATTTCTTTATGAGGATGTTTAAAAGCGTAATTATGATTAGATTTTACTTTAGGAAAGTCGAAAATATGACGATCTTGTGTTGTGTAGTAGTAGGTTACGTATCCTGCAACAGATAGAAATAGTGCCAGGCAAATAGCTCCAAGAAATTTTTTCATAGTTCTCTCTCATGTAAATTAAGGTAAGATGTTACAGAATTAAGAGAAAAAATACAAAGAAAATTTTCATAGAGGGTGGGTATTGATGTACCGCTATATTAGTACAATTTTAAATAGCGATATAGCCAAGTTGGCGCATCAAATTATATTCACTGGTCATTTCATCAATTTGCGTTATTTTTCCATTTGCAATAGTGAATATTGCTATTGTATGAACAGTTATATAGCGATTAGTAGGGGCTATACCAAAAAATGTTCCCTTTTGGATGCCTGTCATTGAAACTTGAGCCACAACTTTATTATCTGAGGCAATAAGTTGCTCAATCTTAACTGATAAATTAGGGAAAGCGTTGCTGTAGGCTTCCATTTTTATAGTTAAGTCTTTACTGCCAGAGTCAAATTGAGCGGAAGCTAGCTGGTGAATTTGAGCTATTGTGTTCACTTTATACCCATCACTTAGTGTGCCTTGTAGTAAACTGGCATTATTTTTCTCAAAGGCTTCGTAGAAAGATTGAACCAAGCTTGCATTGTCGGACCCTGAAGTTTCGTGTGAACCAGGAGAGAAAATATAGGAAATTTCTTCTGATTCAAATGCTGTTGCTATTGCAAATGGTAATATTAGGCATAATAAGACAAATTTCTTCATCAGATTTCGTCTCCTGTCGAAGTTTCGTGCTCATCGTTATTGAGCGAAATTTGTAAAGAGAACAGACCTTTAAAAAAGCCTCCGCCTCCGCTGTTTGGGCTGAGAACATCTTTAATCATATTTTGTAGATTCTCTTTGCTAAACACTTGTTGCAAAGCGTGTCTCATAATTAGCTGAGTGATTTGTGCTGACGGTATTCCGCCTTTACTAGAAACGTCGGTAAATTCTAGAGAAGGGATTTGCACTGTTTTGATATTTTTTGGTTGATCTTTGTAAACAATAGCGACGGTTAAATTATTGAGAACCACTCGTTTAATCATTACTTCTACATCAGATTTGGCATCCGATGAGTTGGAGTTAGAGTCGCTAAGGTTTTTCATTATATAAGTCCAGTTTCCTTGACGATCGCTCTGTGAATTAAATTCTAAGCCTAAGTAAATGTCATTAAGTCCTAAATAGGGGATCACGATTTTTTTGTGAAAAAAATGAGAGGCTGGAATGTCTACTTGGATTTTATCCACTTTTAAGGCTTGTGGTAAAATTGAATTAGGTGGGTTCCCAATATATATAGCATTGATGCCTATTTTGCTTGTTCCTAGTGAAATCCCGCCAATTGAAACGCTTACTTCCATTCTTTTTGATAAAGAATGAGAAACTATTGAAGGTAATAAAGTGTAACAAAGTGAAATTGCAACAAATATAATAATTACTGCTCCAATAAAAGAGCGCCAAAAAATTTTCATTAAAACACACCTTAGTTTTCATACTCAAAGGAGCAAGTGTAGACTAAACATTTGCTACCAAAGCGGACTAGTAAAAAACCCACTCTTTAGCTCAATTGAGTATATTTTCTAATTAAACTAAGTTGTAATTAATTTAGTAGTTATATTTTAGAAGTTTTATTAGTTAGTAATAAATCAGCAATTACTAATGCGCTCATAGCTTCAACAACAGGTACCGCTCTAATGGCGACCACCGGGTCGTGTCTTTTTGTGGAGTCGAATGCAAAAGGGACTTCTTTTCGATTTTCTTCTATAGAAACTGAATATTGTTGTTTGCAAATAGACGAGGTGGGTTTGAAGGCTACTTTTAAATCTAGAGGCATTCCAGTTGAAATTCCACCTAAAGTGCCGCCGGCATTATTAGTTTTAGTTTTTACTTCGCCTTTGTCTAATATGAAATGATCGTTATAGTTTGATCCGTTCATTTTGGCAGATTCAAAACCTTTTCCAAATTCAATCCCTTTAGAGGCGGGGATAGAAAGCATTGCGTTTGCCAATTTTGCTTCCAGCTTTTCATATACAGGGTCACCGAGTCCAGGTGGCAGATTTTCGATAATACAGGAAATTATGCCTCCCGTTGAGTCACCTTCTTCTTGAAGGGATTTAATTTTTGTTACCATTTTCAATTCAGTTTCTTTGCATGGGCAAAAGATTGAAGAGTGATGGAGTTGCTCTTTAGCGCTACTGAGAGAAATTGATGGCAACTCAATTTGGTCAATCGAGTGCAGGTAGGTTGTAATCTCAATGTTATAAAGTTTAAGAAGTTTTTTTGCGACTGCTCCGGCTGCAACGCGACAAGCAGTTTCTCGAGCAGAAGCTCTTCCTCCCCCTCTATAATCATATATTCCATACTTTTCTAAATAGGTGAAGTTAGCATGGCCAGGCCTTAGTACTTTTTTTACTTGTTCGTAGTCTTTTGATCTTACATCACGATTGGGGATTATGATAGAGATGGGGGCGCCAGTAGTGGTGTTTTCAAATAGACCGGATAAAATTTGACACTCATCGGTTTCTTTGCGAGAGCTTGTTGCTGTGATTTGTCCGGGTCTTCTTTTAGAGAGTTCTTGGTTAATGTCTTCTTCGGTTAGAGTGAGTCCTGCTGGGCATCCGTCGATCACTACACCAATCGCTTTTCCATGAGACTCGCCCCAAGTTGTTATTGAAAAAAGGGAGCCAAATCGGTTAGATCCCATGGTTAAATCCTTCCATGGTGTGATGGGCGTGTTTTTCGAAGAGAGATTTTCGTTTAATATAGATTTTTTCGAACTCTTCACTATTGTGAGTTGTTTGTCTGTCTAGCACAATTTTTTTAGGTAAAGTTAAGTAGATTAATGTACCCATTTGGGAAACTATTTCTTCAGTTTCATGACTTAAGGAGCCGCCGCCAAGTGCGATGATACAGTCATCTTTCTTGTCTAACAGTGATAGTACCTCTTTTTCTAGTGCTCTGAAGTAGGGTTCACCATGAGTGCGAAAAATTGCGCGACATTTTAGCCGTTTCTTTTCATTCACGAAGTAGTGGTGTTCTAGAACTTTATCGCTATCAAAGAATGTTCTGTGAAGGGTAAGGGCTAGTTGTTTACCAAGTAAGCTTTTCCCAGACCCTTTAAATCCGATCATCACAATATTCAAATATGCCTCCTAAACGGCTTATTTCCTCAAAAAAATGAGGGAAAGTTTTTGCAACACATTCAACGCCAGATAACGTTGAATTCCCGCTGGCAAGTAGCCCTGAGGCTGTTAGTGTCATTGCCATGCGATGGTCACTATGCGATAAAAGATGATTTCCATGCAAATAACTTTTTGAAATAATTACTGAGTCATCATCGCAGCTAATTTTAGCTCCCATTTTACCCAATTCTTGTGTGATCATTTTTAGTCGGTCACACTCCTTTGTTTTGGCAATGGCTCCATTATATAGACGGGTTTGGCCCTGGCAAAAACATCCGATAAGAGATAATATAGGGACTAGGTCAATGCATTGGTCGAGATCAATTTCAATCCCTCGCAAACCGTTATGGGGTAAAACAGTGAGAGTTTGATTAAATTGCTCGATGTGAAAATTGCCACCCATTTGAGTGATAAGGTCTATCAAGATCTTATCTCCTTGAGGCTCGTCAAATTGTAAATTATAAATAGTGAGTGGGCTATTTTGAATGGTCGCGAGAGCTATAAATGTAGAGACTGAGCTAAAGTCACCTGCAACTTGGTAGGTGAAAGGAGCTAGTTTAAAATTACCTTCAAGCGATATGGAGCTATATCCCTTTTTCATGAAAGGGATATTGAAGCGGGTGAGCCAAGAAAGAGAGAGGTCTATCCAAGGCTTTTCCATCATGTTGTGTATGGTAAGATGCATGGGGATTGGGGCAAAGGCGGCTGCATAAATTAGAGCTGATACTGGTTGAGAGTCCCGTCCGTCAATTTGAGTGTGGTTTTTTTTCCAAGGGCCTTGAACTCTAATTGGCCCAAATCCTTTAGAATTAGATGGTTGCGCCTTTGGTCCGAGTCTATTTAGAGCGTCAAGTAGAGGTGTAATCACTCTTCGTGTTCTGATCGATTCATCACCAGTAATGGTCACTTCTTTAGCAATATGAGAACAAAGAGCTGTCATAAACCTGTAAACAATTCCTGAGTTTCCAGCATCTATCACCCCTGTTACTGATGAGGGCCTTGAACCAATTCCAGCAACTAAAATAACGCCTGGTCTTTTTTTGTATGTTGCTCCGAGCTTTTCAATGGCATTTAACATGCTTGTTGTGTCATTGCCGATAAGAGGGTTTACTATTTGGGACTCGCCATTTGCGAGCAGAGCAAAATAGAGAGCTCGTAAAGTTTGAGATTTAGAGGGTGGGGCTTTTATTGAGCCTTTAATCAACGAGGGCGTGATTGAAATTTTCTGCATAATGGGGGGGTCCAAAGCGTTTAAACATCCAATCAATGGCATATTCCATTGCATTTGGATCTATTCTTTCTAAATATGAAGTTCCTATTTTACTCAAAAAAGTGCAGTTTATTGTGCCATGCATTGCTTTTTTATCAAACAAAAGGGTTTTATAAATCCCTTCTTTTGTAACATTTTCTGGTAAAAATAGAGGGTAGTTGTACTTTTCAAAAATGGAGTCTATCTGCTGAAGATCTTCTTTGCTTAATTCTTTTGATAGGCGGCATTCTGTCATGATTCCCATAGCTACAGCAAGTCCATGGCCTACTTGGTAGTTCGAAGTGAGTTCAATTGCGTGACCAATAGAATGGCCAAAATTGAGTAAGTTGCGAAGTCCACGATCTAATAAGTCCTTTCCGATTATACTATATTTGATCTCGATAGATCTTAGTATTAATGGCGTTCGGTAATATTCTGGTGAATTATAGAGTTCTGTAAATAAATTAGAATCAGAAACTAGACTATGTTTAATCATCTCGCTTAGCCCGTTTTTCATCTCTTCATCTGGTAGAGTTCTTAAAAACATGGGATCAACTACGATAAGACTGGGTATATAGAAGCTGCCGATTAAATTTTTTCCAACATCTGTATTGATGCCATTTTTTCCACCATGACTTGCATCGACCATTCCCACTAATGAAGTGGGCATATTGATTAGTTTTAATCCTCGTAGAAAAGTTGCGGCTATATATCCAGCTAGATCTGTGACAACTCCACCACCAAGAGCTATCATAACAAAGTCTCTATGAATACCATTTTTGATCATTTGATCTTCTAAGTGAGCTTTAGTTTCTCGGTTTTTGCTAGTTTCTCCCCCTTTAAAGTGAAACGTTTTGACAGTATGCCCTCTAGATCTCAACCTTCTTTCTAGGTCTTTTGCGTATAGTTTTTTCACTGTTGAGTCTGTGACGATAACAAAAGAGTTGCTCAATTTGTCTAAGTGGGCATAGAATTCAGGGGAAAAAGAAATGTTTTCTCCAATTAGTATTGGTGGCTTCATAAAACTCTCAAAAAATATTTATACAACCTTAATTGATGGCCCTTTTTTTATCACTAAAAGATTTACAAAAAACAATTCCGAATCAACAAGTTGATGGTATTGAATTGCGAATTGAGTACTTCGATGATTCTCAATTGGTTGCAATCAAATCATGGATAGAAAAACCTTCTAGCCAAATCATTATTGCCTGGAAGCTCCCTTTTGATCAAGAGGCAATTGAAAAAATTTTAGATTTATCTCCTTCGTATATAGATGTCGACTACAATTGCACTTTCAACTATGACGAGTTGATGAGAAAATATAGTCATGTTAAGTGGATTGTTTCTCATCATGATTTTGAAAAAACGCCAAGCTGTTTGATCTCAAAATATCAAGAAATGAGGTCAAGGTGGCCACTCGCTACCTATATTAAGATTGCAGCTATGGCCAATTCAACTGTAGATAGCTTGAGAATGATTGAATTGAGTCAAAATAGTTGTGATGTCATTGCAATTTGTATGGGCGAGTTAGGAAAAATAACGCGGCTTCTTGCTCCAGTCTTTAATATGCCTATTTCTTACACTTGTTTAAAAGGAGAAGAGGTAGCAGCAGGTCAAATCAATGTTGAAGAGTTACATGAAACTTATTTTTATGACAAAATTAACAGCGAAACTCAATTATTTGGTTTGATTGGCAATCCTGTTAGTTTTAGTCCTTCGCATATTACTCATAATCGCTACTTTCGAAGCTCTAACTGGAACGCTTTATACGTAAAGATGGAATTTACTACTGAAGAGATAGAAGAGGCTTTGAGTCGATTAGATAAAATTGGCTTTTTAGGTCTGTCCGTAACAATGCCTCATAAAAAAGAGGTGCGTAAGTACTTAGAAACAAAAGAGGATGTTGTCAATACGATCCGTTTTGGGAAAATAAGAGAGGGGATCAATACTGATGGGATTGGAGCTGCAAGTTTAGTTGAGGAATTAATCGATTTAAAAGGAGCTAAAGTGCTAGTTTTAGGAGCAGGATCAACAGCTGAATCTATAGCTAAAGCATTTTTAAAAAAAGGGGCAAATGTCTCAATTTGGAATCGAAGTTTAGATAGGCTAAATTCATTAGTTAATAAATTAGGGTGCAATCAATATTCTCAAGGAGAGTTTGATGTAGTTGTTCAGTCCACTTCAGTTGGCTTTGGTGATAGTGAAAATAGTTCGATTGACTTTAGTCAGTTCATATCCAAAAAGAGTGTGGCTTTTGAAGTTGTCTCGAGCAAGAGAGACACGCCGTTTATAATTCAGGCTAAACTCAAAGGTTGCCATTTAATATACGGAATGGAGTTATTTGAAAGACAGGCTCAGCTGCAGTTTCATTTTTGGAAACAGATAAATTAGCTAGTAAAATTTTTCTTTTCAAAAATAAAGTTTTAATATAGTCTTTATCTTTTCTTAAAAAACAATGGATTTAGATTATGGCAAGCAAGCTAGGTGGATCAGAATTTGCACCAGATTTTAAAGTTGATGGTACGGGTCAATCATATTTTATAGATCCAGATTCAGGTAAAAAAGTGTTAGTCGATGGCAGGGTAAGTGTTACTGCCCACGCTTCATTAGATCGTCACAGAGGTTCATTCGAAAACACCCAAAGATCACCCAAGACAGGAGCCTCCCTAGATGTCTCAGGAGGGTCACCAAAAAGGAAAGTGAGAGAATTCGTTCCAGCTCGTTTAGAATCTAGGGATGATCTCTTGAAAAAGCTGCCGGAAGAAGTTAGAGTATTGTTAACCATTGGGCGTATATCTTTTGTTGAGGCTATAACAAGATGGTGGGAAGATGAGATGGAAAAAGCTAAACGTCATATGAAAACTTTAGTTAAATCTAGTAATCGCGATATGAGAAAAAGAAATGAAGAGAAAGTCTTAAGTGACATGAAGAGGATGAATAGCATCAAATTAGGGGTTTTTGGCGTCATCGATAAAGAACAAACTTATGGCTGTGGTAAGTGTCAAGTTCCTAAAACTTGGGTTTATAATGGAGCTAGCTCAATTGTAGGATATGGAGGGCCTGTAGCAAGCGCTCTTACTTCTATACAAGGGGCTTTTGGAGAAGCAACAAGTGGTGCCGCTAGAGCAACTTTTTGGCTTGGAGTAGGGACATTTGTTGGGAAAGGGGTGATAGATTATGCTTTGGCATATATTTTTAGTGATAAGGAAGAGAGAGAAAATCTAGCCAATTTTACTACAGCATTTGCATTGATTAAGAATTTGAAAGAGTCTTTAGAGACTGTCAGATATATTTTAAGAGCTTGTGAATTTTTGCAAGACTCAGAAGTTGATTTTTTAGTTGATGGTAATATGGTTAGCCCAGAGGTTTTTAGAACAGCGGTTTTGGGAAAATTTGCTTCAATTGACCCGGAATTCATTGAGGCTTCAACTATTTTAAGAAATAAATTTGATGAACTGTTTGTTAGTCGATTGTTGAGAAGGCAAGAGCGATTAAGGAATATAGATGGTCGCTCTGATATAAATCCAGAATTATTGAGGATACAGAAAGCACAAACACGAAAACTTATTTCCTCTTTGGGAAGAGAGGATGCCACATCTCATCCTATGCATCTTACAGTTGATTTTGCAGAACGAGATGCTAAAGACTCAACAGCATATCGTTCAAGTGAAGACGCATCTGCTTTTGTAGGAAGTGGGGCAGGTGCTATGGCAACAGCTTCGCGGCCACCTTTAGCAGGAGGGTTTCAGTCTGTTGTTGCTAAAGTTCAAGTAAGTAGATTTAGAGCTAGAGATAGAGATATAGTTAAAAGCAGTGTGAATAGATATTTAGACCCTGTAGAGGCTGCTTTATCAACTTCGCATTCGCAAGGATCTGATGTCGATGAGGGAGTTAGGGGGTTCTCATGCGAGACTGATTATGGAGCGGCCAATTACGGCTCACCTTCTAGTTTGGATAGAAAAGGAACAGTTCGTGGCTTGTTGGGTGAGTTGAAAGCATTGGCCAATGTTTCTGCTGCAACGCCTAGAATAGGCGTAGGAGGTAGCAGTAGTGATGATGAAGCTGTAGAGGTTGTAACGGGGGCTCCTTATTTGACCCCAAGAAGATCGGTTTTAGATCGAGCAACTACTCCACCACCTGCAGCTTTACCAAGCGACGCTCTTAGGGTCGCTACTGTGCCACCTGCTCCAGCGCCTGCGCCAGCGCCCAGCGATGCTCTTAGGGTCGCTACTTTGCCGCCTGCGCCGCCGCCTGCGCCGACACCTGCACCAGCGCCAAGCGGCGCTATTCAAGTAAGTGTTTTAACGCCTAGACCTCGGCCTCCTACTCCACCCGAGCCTCTTCATGTTGATACACGTAAACATAATGCGGCTTCACTAGATGAGTGGGTCTAAACTTTGCATCGAATTCATGCTTTAGATATACTATAGAGAGAGGAGCTGCTGTGGCTCTTCTCTTTATTAGGTTTTTTATGCAACTTGTGCTCGATCAAGATTTTAATGCCATGACTAAAGAGTTTGAAAAACTCTTTAGTATTCCTTACCTCGATACTCTTGAATTTTCTGATGATAAAGCTTTGCTTTGGCTCAAAAAGTGCCTGGCTAAGAAACGAAAAAGCAAGCAGTTTCATATTGCTAACCGATTTACTCTAGCCCTTTTCGAAAATTCATTTCATCAAAAGGCTATACCACCTCTTATCATAAAACAGACAAATCCACTTGTCGGATTAGGTGTTTTTGCTCGAAAAAATCTTAAACCACTCACTTTTATCGGACAGTATTCAGGTGTCGTACGTCCTAGAAATAAGAAAGCAGATGATTCCAATGACTACGTTTTTAGATATGTTGACTCTAGATTTTCAGTTCCGTATGTTATCGATGCAAAAGATAAGGGAAATCTTTGTCGCTTTCTTAATCATAGCGATCAACCTAATTTGCTTTCCAGATCTCTTGTTCTAGGGGATTCGTATCATGTCATTTTCTACTCTAAAGAGCCGATTAAAGAGGGTGAGCAACTTACTTACGATTATGGCCCCTATTATTGGAGAAAAAGGGCTAACCCTCTATTTCTGTAACTTCTGGTAAAAAACCCCCTAAACTAAGAGCTCCACCAGAATGAATTACCAATGTATTGTCATTTATTAGCCCGTTTTTAGGGCCACTTAGTTCATAAAATAGTTTGCTTGAATATAGAGGGTCCAATATCACTCCCTCTCTTTTCGCAAACCCATTTATAAATTTCATAATAGTACTATTCATACTGCCATATGATTTTGCTGTCGATAGCTCATGCGTCTCATAAGGGCCGAGCTTTATTTTATTTCCTAGTTCCTCATTCATTTTTTGCAGTTTTTTTTCAAATTGATCTTGAGTATCGCACATATTAAAGATGTCGATCTTCCACTTTTTGTTAATTTGTGCGCAGCCAAGAATTAAGCCAATCGCTCCTAAACCAGTCCCACTATCAATTATGATGTTTTCAAAATTAATCCCTAGCTCTTGTTCGTTTTTAGCAATGCTATTGGCAAGCTCCATGCTGCCATAAAGAGCTTCAACACAAAAAGCTCCTTCTGGAATATAAAAACATCTCTCTTTATTTAATGGTTCGCATTTTTCAATCCACTCTATTTGCTCTTTATCAACAAGTAAATCAAGGTAGCTAAGGTTGCCCCCTTTTATCCAATTATGAGGCTTTTTTAATAAAAGGGTGTAGGTGAATTGATGTTCATTAAGATGTTGAACAAGTCCTAAAATGAAATTTGAATAACAACTTCCAGTTGCTAATATATGGGGTTTGCCCATTTGAATTAGGTGAGGAATAAGCGAGGCAAGTTTTCTAAGCTTGTTGCCACTTACTCCAAAGCTCAGCTCATCTTCGCGTTTGATATACCCTTTCAAATGATTTAATTTATGAGCCCTTGAGTGCAATGGCCAAATTTTTTCTTGCTGCATCTTTATTTGTTGTGTATACGTAATTTTTACTCACAAAAAATAATGGTCGTTATGGGAAAAAATGTCACTCAAAAATTACTAGAGTCTCACTTGGTTTCAGGAGAAATGAAAGTTGGAGAAGAAATTGGGATCAAAATTGATCAAGCTTTAATGCAAGATGCTACTGGTACTATGGTTATGCTTGAACTTGAAGCTATGGGGCTGCAATCTGCTAAAACTGAGGTAGCCTGTCAGTATGTTGATCATAATTTAATCCAAACGGATTTTAAAAATCCGGATGATCATCTCTTCTTATATAGTGCATGTCAAAAATTTGGCATTCACTACTCTAAACCAGGTAATGGCGTTTCTCATCCTGTTCATATGGAAAGGCTAGGTAAACCTGGAAAAACTATGGTTGGTTCCGATAGTCATACCCCAGCTGGAGGCGCTTTAGGAATGATCGCGATCGGCACAGGAGGCTTAGAAGTGGCATTGGCTATTGCAGGCAAACCCTTTTATGTTGCTATGCCTCAAGTTTTTGGCGTTAAGCTAACAGGTTCTCTTCCAGATTGGGTAAGCGCTAAGGATGTGATTTTAGAAATGCTAAGGCGCCATGATGTAAAAGGGGGCGTTGGTAAAATCATTGAGTATTATGGACCAGGGCTTAAAAATCTCACCGCCATGGATAGGCATGTTATTGCTAATATGGGTGCAGAGCTTGGGGCAACCACCACCGTATTTCCTTCTGATGAAGTGACTCATGAATTTTTAAAGCAACAAGAGCGAGGCGATGACTTTTTAGAGATTTTAGCTGATAAGGACGCTACTTATGATCTATACGATGAAATAGATCTCTCTTCTTTAGAGCCACTTATTGCGTGTCCAACGAGTCCTGGCAATGTAGTCCCTGTTCGTGAAGTGGCAGGAAAGCCTATTTTTCAATCGATGATTGGATCTTCTGCTAATCCAGGGCTTAGAGATTTTGCGATTGCCGCTCTTATTTTACAGGGAAAAAAAGCTCAGGATAATGTCTCTTTAGATATTAACCCTTCTTCAAGGCAAGTTTTAGATCACTTAGCTGAGCAAGGTTACTTAAACTCTCTTATCGAAGGAGGTGGTAGGATTCATCAGGCAGGCTGCAACGGTTGCATTGGAATGGGGCAGGCCCCAGCTACTGGGAAAATTTCCCTTCGTACTAATCCTCGTAATTTTCCGGGAAGATCGGGCACAAAAGAAGATCAAGTCTATTTATGTAGTCCTGAAACTGCCATTGCTTCGGCTTTAACAGGAGTTATTACCGATCCTCGCACACTGGATATGGATTACCCCTCTTTCAAAGAGCCTAAGAGAATCAAAGTTGTTGACTCTCTTACGCCACCTGCTAAAACTAAGGAGCGTTGCGAGCTAATAATGGGACCTAATATTAAGCCCTTGCCGCCTTTTGACCCCTTAGGGGATCATGTCAAAGGCGAAGTGCTACTTAAATTAGGCGATAATATTTCAACTGATGGGATATTGCCTGGAGGCACTAAGGTGTTGCCCTTTAGAAGTAATATTTCTGAAATTAGTAAATTCACTTTTTATCAAATTGATGAAACTTTTTATGATAGAGCTATGGCTAAACAAAAAGAGGGATCTATTTTAGTGGGGGGCGAAAACTATGGTCAAGGTTCGTCAAGAGAACACGCTGCAATAACGCCACGATATTTAGGCGTAAAAGTAGTGATTGCAAAAAGTTATGCTCGAATTCATAGGAAAAACCTCCTTAATTTTGGAGTGGTCCCTCTCGACTTTGTTTCTAATGAAGATTATGATGCAATAGACCAAGGCGACGTGTTAGAAGTGAGTCATATCAAAGAACATGTTCAAAATGGCTCTGAGATGGAAGTTGTAAATGTTACTAAGGGCAAGACTTTTAAAGCTAAATTCTGTTACTCTAAAAAAGAAAAAGAGTCTCTACTAGCTGGTGGCTTAATAAATGTTGTTTTAGCTGAAAAGGGATAGCTCATGCTTTTTTTACTTAGACTTTTAGTCACAACTGTTGTGATTGTTATTACAGCTCATGTAATTCCAGGTCTTATTGTGCCCGATTTTATTGATGCTCTTATTTTTGGGGTGATACTCGGAGTGATTAACTCCGTTATTCGCCCCATTTTGGTCTTTTTAACACTCCCTATTTCTGTGGTCACTCTAGGGTTATTTACACTTGTTATAAATGGTTTTACTTTTTGGCTGGCAGCTACAATTTCCTATGGTGTGCATGTAACGACTGTCGAAGCGGCTGTAATAGGTGGGTGCATTATTTGGGTAACTTCACTGTTTACTAATAGGTTTATTTGGAAAACAGGCGGCTTTTAATAAGGCGGTTAGTTTAATTAGACGTAAAAGTTAATTTAAGTTAATTAGTAATAACTGGAGTTAATTATGTTTAAGAAGCTATTTTTTATTGCCTTGTTTGCTGGTCCTGTTCTTGGTTTTTTTCAAGTAGACACGACTAAGTCATGGAATCGCAATCATGAAGTGAGTGTGGGCGTGGCTCAATCTGCTGCTAAAGTTCCCCAAGCTCTTGTTCAAATTTATCAGGCTAGAGATTTTAAGTGGAAGGGTGCTGTTAGTGTTCGCACGTGGATCGCGACTAAAGAGCGTCACTCAAGAAGTTACGTTGTGTATGAAATAGAAGGATGGAACCAACAAAGTGGTGGTTCTGTACTTTCTGTTTCTAGAAAAGATCCAGATCACACCTGGTTTGGGAAAGAACCGAAGTTGATTTACGAGTTAAAAGGGGATATGGCTGCAAGAGCTATTGGTCAAATTGATACTTTAGCTAAGCGCTATCCTTACACTCATGAATATGAAAGTTGGTTTGGTCCTAATGACAATACATTTGTTGCTCATGTGGTTAGGAATGTTGAGGAAATTCATTTTGCTATGCCGTCTAATGCTGTAGGTAAAGACTATCTAGTAGGTGAAAAGCTATATGATTGCACTCCTTCAAAAAGTGGATATCAGATTAACTATCGAGGGATGTTTGGTGTAATGATTTCAAAAGATGAAGGATTTGAGCTTAATATAGGTGGTCTTGTTATAGGGGTTAATCCATCTGAAAAAGAGATTAAGTTGCCTGGCTTTGGATCGATTGGCTTTAAGGATGTGAAATTTAAATAGTATGGGTATAGAGGTAGGCTTGATATCCAAAGTATGTTAAATAGGTAAGAATGATAAAATTGGCAAAGATGCGGAAAAACTTTTGCGTTGAAGTTACTTTGTAGTAGAATATATCATAAGCGTGTAGTCCGATTTCAAATACCAAGTTGAGAGAAAATAGGTAAGCTATAGCTAAAAGAGCTTCGAGTCCCCAGTTTCCAAAGTATAGAGTCATTGTTGCTAATGAAAAGGCGAGATGGTAAAAAGCGCGCTCAATTTGAAAGCTGGCGCCAAATTTCCATCCTAAAGCTTTAGAGGTGGAGCGTCTGAAGAAGAGACTTCCTAAAAATGAGGCAATTCCAACACAACAAATTGACCACAGCATCATCATATCAAATGCCATGACAGGATCGTAAACCTTAAGGCAATAATAGCCTAAAAAGATACCAATCAATGTCCCAACAAGACCCATGGTATCGAGTAAAATAGGGAACATCGCTTTATATGTATTGGATAGCATGACTTCGCCTGTTATTCAGGATGCAATTTTCGTTTAAATGTTAAATATATACAAGAAAAAAGCGCTCAATTGAGCGCTTTTTGTTAAAATGTGAAGGCGAGACCGCCTCTTGCGATCAATCCATTTTTATAAGATTCACCAGGAACATACCCTTTTGTTTTATATCCTAATTGGGCGTAAAGTGATGTACCGGGTACGCCGCTTATTTTTTGCGTTCCAATTAAAGTGGCAGCAAAGCCGTCATAAAACTTCTTTTCATCAATGATTTGCGACGTATATGTTATTTGCTGTTGCCAGGTGAAAGTATTGTAATCAAAATAGTACCTAGTGTTTGCAACTCTTTGATTTGTCCAGTAATTAGGGTTGCTTGAGTCAGATAAGCTTATATCATTAGCTCCTGCCTTGAATTGATGAAACCAATCAAATGTAAATCCTATAGAAGTTTCGTCGGAGTTAAAAATATAGGGAGCTTGAATACCTGCACCTCTATGATGAGCTCCTGATAAAGATCCCCATTTATAATAGAGATAGATAGGATTGCCATCATTTGTGCGCCAAAATGTTTGGGCATAATATTCGGGGCCATATGGAGTGAGTCCTAATTTTGCAGAAGGTAAAAATTTAGCTCCTCCAAAAAATGGAATCATTGGCATATCAACAGGTTCGCCTTTTACTACGTAAAATAGTTCGGCATAAGCAGAATACCATAAAAATGGATCAATCAAAGCAACTAGGGATTGTTTAGCTATTGTTTTTTGATTAATGATAGATCGAGGATAGAGCTGGTTCATATAATAAATATAACCACTCACTTCATTGGTATAGAGTTGATTTGTTGGGCTGTTAGAAAGTTCGCCTCTTGCCATAGACGCAGTTCCAATAAGATCAAGGGCGCTTAAAGAGTATAAACTACCTTGTCTGCCATCGATTTTTCCAGATTGAAGCCACTCCATTTTCATTTGGTCAGTCATTATAGAAGTAGACTCTGTCCCAGCAGTATAATAGGTGACCACATCGCTAGTTGGCATGGAGCCTTTCATTTTAACTCCCACATTGCCATGAGAAGCGTAAGGTGGTACTTTCAGTTTAAAATGAAAATGAGATGATGAAATACCGCGCAACTCTCTTTGACGATAACCAAGACCAAAGACTTGCCTTTGGGTGAGATAGCTAACGGCATTAATAGGCGCCCAAACTAGTGATAAATCTAATATACGGGCAAAGCCTGCTAATATAGACTCACTCGATTTTGCTGTGGCTCTTCTTAAAAGGTAGTCTTCACTTTTTTCTAAGAATCGATGAGTGGTGATAAGATTACTTGCACCCACATATGGAGACAAGTGTTTATCATAAATAAAAGGAGTGGTCGTTAAATAACGAGAAGCTTCTTTTTTTCGTTTCGCTGCACCGACCACTAATTCATGGCCTGAGATTTTTTCTTCTAACGGGGGCTTTGTCTTTGAGGTTTCTTCCCCAAATAAACTTACAGCAAGCAAACTAGCTGAAAGCGCAAATAATGCTTTCTTCATTTATCACTAATTTGGCTTTTGATATAGAGTTGTATGATTTCTAAAGGAGCTCCTCCACAAGATGCAGCAAAATAGCTTGGAGACCAAAGTGCATTCCCTCACGCAGAGATTCCTTAATTGAGGGAAAGTTTTTTTTTCGAAGCATTCGAGAGCAAATGCCTTTTAGAGAATTCACTAGTTTTGATACAGATATTTTTGGAGGGTAGTTAACCAGTAAATGAACATGGTCATACTCACCATTAAGTTCAACTAATTTAGAGAAAATCTTCTCCAATTCAATCAAGATGGTTTTTGTAAATACCTTCCTTCTATATTGGGTAACAAAGACCAAATAAATATGGATATCAAAAAGACAGGTTCTTCCAGCTCGAAAAGAACTTGATTTTTTCATAGAACAAATGATAGCGTACTGAGATGATTATAAAAAAGACTTTTAAATACCGATTAAAACCTAATGCTACTCAAAGGCGACTCTTTGCACAGTTTGCAGGATCTTGTCGCTTTGTATATAATAAGGGTTTAGCTCAGAAAATAGAAGTGTATGAAAAATCGAAAGCTAAACTTTCCTATTACGATCTCAATAATCAATTGCTAGCTTTGAAACAAGAATCTCTTGCCTTTAGGCGAGAGTAGTTCAAAGTGAATAATGTTATTCTTCCTTACGGAGAAATCATATGTTGTCAAAAAAATCTAAAGTACTTTTACTAGCTTGCACTTTTTTTACATCTTGCCAAAACTTGCGATTTGATACTCAAAATTATGATTTAATTCCTCAGTCCATCCCAGTAAAAGAGCAAATCGTTTGTTTGCATGGATTTTTAGGATCTAAAATTCAAATGTTGCCTATATCAAAACATTTACGTCAACATGGGCATTATGCGCGAGTATGGGGGTACAAATCTCGTAAAAAAGAGATTGAAGATCACGCCAGAGATTTAGTTGAATACTTAAACCAATTGGCAAAGTACAATCCAAAAACAGTGATAAGTTTTGTTACTCATTCGTTTGGAGCGGTTGTTTTAAAATCAGCCCTGAATCATCCCGATTGCCCTGAAGTTGCTAAACAGGGAAGAGCTGTTTTGATAGCCCCTCCTAATAGAGGGTGCTATATAGCTCATAAATATAGGAACTGGCCAGCTATGAAAGTGGGTTTAGGAAGTCATAGCGGAAGGGAAATAGCTGAAAGTAATTATGGTGACTTTGAGTCTTTAGGGCAATTTCCTTCTGCAATGGATATTTTAGTAATAGCGGGAAAGAGTAAGTTAAACCCCATTATTCATGATGATAATGATGGGCTTATTAAAGTTGAAGAGACCACTTTGTCGACTGAACATAAATTGGTTGTTGTCAATTCTGACCATCTTTCTATACTAATCGAGCGCGATACATATGATGCTTCAGTTCAATTTTTTTCTCATTCGCTAAATATACTCAATTGAATTCACTTAGAATAAGATTGTCTCACTATTAAAAAAATCACTTGTTATTGTGTGCTCCCTGATAATACTATGAGCGATTAAATTCATTGCATCAAAAAAAGTTAACTTACATAGCTGACTAAAAATGAGTGCATTATTTTAGTGTTGCTTTTTTTTAACAACCTTGTTATACTATCTCATAATTACTGGAGGAAATAATGAGTTTAGGATCTACAGAAAGTACGTTAAACTCAAGTAGACCAGATTGGCAAGATGATCAATATACGTTGTTAAAGCAGATAACAGATAGTGCGATAACGAGTCTATGTTCAGGCAATGCCATTTCACCTTTAGACTATGCCACTCCACATCTAAAGAGAGTCTTGGCGGTGTTGAATACGATCCCACGTATCAAAAAACTCGATACATCTGAAGATCCATCTATTTCTCAGTTGTGTAAAGCTGCAAGAGAAGCAGCTAAATCTGAAGTGTCTGTTATCAAAAAGCGATTAGATTCATTGTCTCAAAGAAAAATGGATGATGAAGCTGATCAATTAAAAAGAATATTGGTGTTACTGGAAAAGATTTCTAAGTAAGGGCCAGTTACATAGAAGAATCCATGCATTTGCCAAAACGCTTTCTTATTATGAAAAAGATGGGTGATAGCCCCAAATTTTTGAAATCAGCTGATTAGACACCACTTGGGTTTCTAATACAATTATTGCTTATAACTCCGTTTGTTTCGTATACTGAATATACTCTGGAGTGTTTATGAATAAGTGTAGAATTGGTTTGGGTTTTGTTATTACAATATCAGCCGCCATGTTATTATTTTCTTCTTGCCAAAGAACAAAGTATACCACTTATGACCCTATGCCAATCCCTTCATATCATATAGATGGAGAAAAAATACGTTTAGCTCTTGTTTTAGGTTCTGGAGGTTCTAGAGGTATTGCTCACCTTGGAGTCTTATCGGTATTCGAAGAGAACAATATTCCAATTGATTTAATCGTCGGAACTAGTGCTGGAAGTGTAATTGCGGCCCTTTATGCTGATCAACAAAGTGTTATGAAAATTGTACCTAAACTTCAGGTGAAAAATAAAAAAATGCTTCTCGATATGGATATGCTTAATTTACGCTATGGCATATATAAGGGTATTGCGTTTAAACAATTTCTTGGAGCTTCTTTAGAGGCTAAAACATTTGAAGAGTTAAAAATTCCATGTATAGTTGTCGCTACAGATTTAGTTTCAGGTGAAGAGATTGCCTTTGGTTCAGGAGAATTAGTTCCCGTATTACATGCTTCATGCGCTCTTCCCTATTTTTTTCATCCTGTTGAGATATATGGTAGGGTTTTTGTAGACGGTGGAGTGACAAATCCAATACCTGTTTCAGTAGCTAAAAGGCAAAACCCCAAAATGATTGTAGCTGTTGATATTACTCAAGCTTTACCTAAAGAGCTACCCACTAACTTACTAGGCGTCGCTAGAAGAAGTATGGAGATTTGCTTTCAGAAGATTAATGGCATGTGTATGGAAGATGCCGATATAATCATCATTCCTGATGTAAAACATATCGATACATTTGAAGATCAATCTTTTTCCCAGTTGTTTGAGGCGGGAAGAGTTGCAGCTCAAGCTGCTATTCCTGCTATCAAAAAGCAACTAAACTCGTTGCATCAAAAAAAGATGATTCATATAACGGACTAAAGGTTAGTGTGTTATCCTAGTTTTCTGCGATTTAGGTGTCTTTTTTTTAACAACTTTGTTATAATATTTCAAAATCCTTGGAGGGAATAATGAGTGTATCAAATGTACCATGTTTAAGGTCTGTAGTTGCTTTTAAATTAAGTGAAAGCGTGTTAGAGCCAAGTAGACAGGAACGAAGAGCAGTGCGGCTAGTTAGTCGGGTATTGTTATCAATTATACTAAAAGATCCAGCGGAAGAGAAGGCGTTATTTATTCAGATATGTTTGGCAATGGCCTCATGTAGAATAAAACAAAAAAGCGCTTTAGTAGAGCTAAGTGATAGTACTGAAATGAATACCACTCTGCCAGTTATTTATAAAGCCCTTGTTGGTGAAAAAATGAGTAAAACTTGTTATCAAACCTTGGTGAGTGTTGTTCGTGTTGTTTCTAATGAGGTTTTAGACGTGTGTGATGAAGCTGCTCAATTAAATGGAGCATCAACTCAAATAGTAAATCGATATTATGAGCTAGCGGCACCATTTATACATGTTTTCAATGAGGTTTGAATTTGAGGGAATCAAAGACTGTTTTTCTTGAAGAATATATTTAATTTGCGCATACTATTTATCTTTACCAGAGGGAAAATATATTATGGCTTTAAGTCCAACTTTTAATAAATTACATGTAGAGTGCTGTGATCATCAATATTTGAGCCCTACAAATGTGCTGCCTTCGTTTAAAAAAACTGTAGACAACCACGCTTCTTTTAACTTAAATAACTTAAGTTCAGCGCAGCGTAGAGCTATTCGTTTTATGAAACGTGCTCAACTATGTGAGGTTGAATATTGTACTGACCTTGCTAAGATTTGTGGCACTGTCGCTTTAAGCCGACTTAGAGCTGCTAGGGACCCTAAGAATGCAGACGATGAATCTCATATGTATCGAAATTTGCCGGTAGTTTTTAAAGCTTGTACGGGCAATGAATTAAGCGAAGATGGTTATTTGACGATAGTTAATGTTGTCAGGGCTATATCTAATGAAATTATAGAAGCCCCAAGTGCGCAGCTTTTAACATTAAACGATCTCAGTTCATACAAGGCAATAGCAGCTAAAATCGTCAGTAATTATTACAATTTAGCTTTACCTTATTTAGATGTCTAATTAATACAAAAAGCACTATTTTATTATATTGCAAAGCGCTGATTATAAGCGCTTTGCAATATAAAAAACTGCTATATCTTTAACCAGACTTATGTTAAAATATATCTTTGACAGCGAGAGATGTAGTGCTCAAAATAAAGAAGAAAAACAAAGAATTTAAGTGCATAAGCAAAAAGAAGATAGGGGCAATATCTCACTCTTTGGATCTTTTGCTGTTTGGATTTGAGCAAATCGATTTTAGCCACTTAGGTGAAGCAGCTTATTTAGAGCTAATACATAAAGTTGAACCTCTATTTAGGTATGCGCGCAAAAAATTTAAGAAAAAGCCTAATTGTGCTGAGTTTAAACTGTTATATTATAAAGCATTGTCGGCAAAATTGGGTGGACACCTAAGCCCACAAGTGTTTTTAGATCCAACTCATAAGTGTTTTACACGGTTTATCGAATCAAATGCTTTGCAACACAAGATGCAAACATTGAAGATAAGAGTAGAGCAAGATGAAGGAGGGTCTCCTTTAATTTTAGTGTTTATCAATGAAGAATCTCGGTTAATTCCTTGGGATAGCTTAACGAGAAGACCTATATTTACTTTGACTGGAAAGCTTAAGGGGTACATTTTTACCTATTTTGACACTGAAGTGTTTCAAACTAATGCCAATCTTAGGCTCGATTGTAGCTATATCCTTACATATCAAGGCATTACTAAATTTCACCCTTCTCAAGAAAATAAGATCATAGCATTTGATAAACGCGATCCAAGGGAATGGTTTAATAAATATGCTTTAGAGATATGGACTCTTTTAAAAGATGGCAATGGAGATAGACCTACTATGGGTATAGGTGATCATTGTCATATTATCTTAAAAGATAATAAAGGGTATGTTTATAGCATGGGGAAATTTGGCGGTGGAAGAAGATTTAAATTAGCCGATTATATGACTCTTTTTGCTCCAAAACAGGGCCGCTTTATTTCGCCTGATTTTTTCTCATACTACTCTGAGTCGACAAGAAATTTGAAAAAGGCACAAATCTTAATTTCAAAGGCTCAATTTGAACAGATATACAAAAAACTTAGCGAACATAAACTAGATAAGTCTCCAAAATTCACTCTATTGAAACATAATTGCGCGAGCTATGTTCAAAATTTACTCAAAGAGGTTCTTGGGCTAGAGATTGACTCTGAGCTTTATTTACCTAATTATGCATTGCGTGTTCTTTTTCCTAAGCGTATTTATAACTATTTTATTGGATCTACTAAAGATGTAGTGACTAAATGTCCTAAATGGCTTCAAAAGTGTCTCTATTTCTTGCCCATACTTTATATTCCAACGATGATAGTTAGTCTGATCATTCGATTGATGAGTTTAGGGGGTAAGCCCGATTATTCATTTAAAGATATATTTATAGCGCCATGGAATTTAACGATTCACCATCCAATTGCTCTTCGTGAAAGTTTATCTATGACGAAAAACTAATGCACTGCTATACTAGAGCGCATGAATAAGTATAAACAAACAGATCTAGTCTACCCTCAGTCTTGGGATGACCGAAAGCCATCCATTCATAATCGAGTTGTATTTGTGCCCGATTATTATTTCGAGCATGAAAAATTCACCATGCCTCCACTATCAGATGATTCTCTTTTTGGAAACAATAACCCTGTAAACATTGAGTATTGTAGTGGGAATGGTGAGTGGATTATTGAAAAAGCGTTGGCTAATCCAGAGATCAATTGGTTTGGAGTCGAAATGCGCTTTAAAAGGGTGCGCAAAATTTGGTCTAAAATGCGCAATCTTGGCCTTAAAAACTTGATTGTTGTTTGTGGCGATGCCAATAACTTTATTCGCTACTATCTAAGTAATGATCAAGTCTCTCAAGTGCACATTAATTTTCCAGATCCTTGGCCAAAAGAGAAGCATGAGAAAAATCGCCTCATCCAAGGAGCGTTTGTAAAAGAAATGATGCGAACTCTAAAAAAGGGAGCTGATGCCATTATTGTGACAGATGATCCCGATTATAGTCACCAAGTGATAGAGGAGATGAAGCAGGTTTTTGAACCCTCATTTGAATCTCCACACTATATTGAAAAATCGGATGAATATGGCTCTTCATATTTTAACCGCCTTTGGGTACAAAAGGGTAAGTTCATTCGCTACATGAAATTTTTAAATCAGAAATAATGTTATGACTACGACTAAAATATATGAGCCTGATTTAACTCTATTTAAATCAGAACATGGCCCCATATCTCCCCATTTTGAAGAAGTGATTTCCCTAGATGGAAGAATTGAATCTTCACTTAATTGGGATGTTGAACTAAATAGAGCTCATCAACTCCAAGAAAATGGAAGTTTAATCTTATGGGATTTACAGCTTGAGCCTTTAAATTTTAAGTCTTGTTTTGATCAACTTTGTTACTCTTCAGCTCAGCTTGCTATTGAAACTTTTATCAAGCAAGTTTTGCCTCAATTTGATAATACTTTTGGTGTGATCATCAGTAAATTAAATGGTGTGCCTCTTGATTTGAATGAAGCTGAAAATTCTAGTCATTACTTTGATGTCATTTCTCATGAACTTCATAGAAGAGGAGCTCTTTTCCCTGAAGAGTTAATGGTATTTGCTCTGTTTGATCTTACTTCAATTCAATCACCAAGTGAACAAGCATACCTATTTTCAATTGAGAGATTTGCTCACATTCAATTGGGTTTAAAAGGGGCAAAAGTGCCGCTGTTTGGTTTAAATTGGGAAAACGGACGAGCGCGCGGTGGTAGTTTATATGCCCCAAGGCAAGAGGTTTTTGAGCCCACTTTGGGCGTTTGCTTACCAAGAGATTCTAGTGAGAGTGAAAAGTTAGATAAGTTGTTTTTAGAGTTAAATGATCAAGGGCGTGAATATCGTATTATTTGTGAAGAACAGTTTAGTGAGAGCTGGTATGGACTAGATGAAATAATCGTTTTCTTAGATATGATGGATCCGGTGAATGGGCCAAGGCTTTGTGAGGGATTCGAAGTGTCTGGGGGAATAATAAAAAGACTCTAACTTAAAAAGTTAGAGTCTTTATCGGGGTAGAGGGATTTGAACCCCCGACCTACTGCTCCCAAAGCAGTCGCGCTAGCCAAGCTGCGCTATACCCCGCTACAATGTTGATAAAATTCTATAATTTTAGATCATTATTTACAAGCGTATTTTTAATTTTCCTTGTACAATCTTGGTGAGTATGCCATATAGTGGTGAAAACAAAGGATTTCATATGACATTTACAAAGTACAAATCATATAAGCGTTTACGCTCATTAGCGAAAAAGCCAATAGACCTATCTAAGGAAGGGGTTTTAACACCTAATAGAATAAATAGAATGGTAGCTACTTCATTAAATATGAAACTTTTTTACGGTACAGAGAGAGTGGATGAAGAGGTAATGAGTAATCTTGCCATCTTAGCTGAAGAGTCTGGTGCCATTGCTAAAATGCATGACATGCAGTCTGGCGCTAAACTCAATAAGATTGAAGGATATGAGAGTGAAGATCGCATGGTTTTACACACAGCTATGAGAGACTTTTTTGAAGATAAGAATAAAGCGCCAGCTGCTAAAGACGCTTCAGATCTTGCTTATAAAGAAGTTGAAAAGCTTAAAGCGTTTTGCGCAGAGTTAGATAAAGAGGGAAAAATCAAACATGTGGTTCAAGTGGGGATTGGTGGATCAGATTTAGGTCCAAGAGCGATTTATCTTTCGCTGAAGTCATTTGAAACTGGCAACAGAAAGATTCATTTCCTTTCTAATGTTGATCCAGATGATGCGGCAGCCATTTTATTAGAAGTTGATCTTAAGCATACTTTAGTCGTCGTTGTTTCTAAATCGGGATCTACTTTAGAGACAAGAACAAATGAACAATTCTTTGTACAAAAATTCAAAGAGAAAGGAATTGATCCGAAAAAACATATGGTGGCGGTAACAGGTAAGGGGAGTCCAATGGACAACCCTGAGCTATATCGTCAAAGTTTTTACATTTGGGACTATATTGGAGGGCGTTATTCTGTTACTTCGATGGTTGGCGGAGTGACTATTGCTTTAGCTATTGGAATGGAAAACTACATGAATTTTCTTCGTGGAGCATCAGCGATGGATAAAGTTGCTCTTCACTCAAGCCCCCATATGAATTTGCCATTAATGGGAGCATTGCTTGGTATTTGGAATCGCAATTTTCTCGATTTACCTACTTTGGCAATTATTCCATATTCAAATGCTATGATTCGTTTTCCCGCTCACTTACAACAGTGTGATATGGAGTCAAATGGAAAACATATATTAAAAGATGGATCTCATGTTGACTTTGAAACAGGCCCAATTATTTGGGGAGAGCCAGGA
Organism: Candidatus Amphrikana amoebophyrae; assembly: GCA_030408475.1. Classification (GTDB taxonomy): domain Bacteria; phylum Chlamydiota; class Chlamydiia; order Chlamydiales; family JACRBE01; genus Amphritriteisimkania; species Amphritriteisimkania amoebophyrae. Next base: position 17,109 of record JAUHQG010000051.1, on the reverse strand, counting down.
ACCAATGGACAACACTCGTTTTACCAACTTATTCATCAAGGAACGACGACAGTGCCTGTTGAATTTATAGGATTTCGCAATTCACAGTATCATGTAGATGTGGATGTAGAAGGAACTTGCAGTCAAGAAAAGTTGCTTTCCAATCTTTTTGCTCAATCTATTGGATTAGCAACAGGAAAACATAGTGATAACCCGAATAAAGTTTTTGAAGGCAATCGTCCGAATAGAGTATTATTTGCATCACAGTGTGATCCATATACCGTGGGATCGTTGCTTTCATATTTTGAAAACAAAGTGGCTTTTCAAGGATTCATATGGGGGATTAACTCATTTGACCAAGAAGGTGTTCAACTTGGCAAAGTGTTAGCGAATCAATTTATTGATTTATTTAGAAAGAAAGCAAAGGGAGAAAAACTAAATCGTGCTGACTTTCCACTAGGTCAAGCTTTTATTGATCAAATTGATGGATTCAAGATGGAAAAGCCTAAATTTGGCAAGCCACTTTCTGCATAAAAAGAGTATCAACCTTTCGTTGCAATCTAACAAAAATCGCAAATTAGGTGATACTTGTGTATACCTTTTTGCGATTTTTACAAAAGTAAACGAAAAGGCGAGGATCGAATAATCACACTTGCTTTTCAACAAGCTCTTAAACAGTTAATAGTAAATTCCTGTTTTTAAAAGAATGTTCTTGTTCTATAATTTAAAAACAAGTAGGGTTTTTGCCTATGGATAATTTAGAAAAAACATTTTACTTTGTTAGGCACGCAGAATCCCTTTGGAATATTAAAAAATTATGTCAAGGAAAACGCGATATCGAATTAAGTCCTAAAGGATTACAAGATACGGTTGAATTTGCTAAAAAACTTTCTGATTTTCCAATCGAACACATTATTTCTTCACCTCTTATTAGAGCTCTTCGTACTGCTGAAGCTATTCAATCTTATCAGCAAGAAAGTGATTTAACGATTTTGGATGAATTTGCTGAGAGAGATTGGGGAGAACTAGAGGGAATTTCAAGTGAACAAATGTATGCCATTGAAAAACAAGAAGAAACTGATCTTAGCTTTGATCCTGGCAAAAACATTGAAAGCCGGGCTAAACTTAAAATTCGAGTTCAGAAGGGGTTAGATAAGGCATTTGATCTTTCAACAACCCCATTTATTGTATCGCATGGGCGTCTTTTTTTAGGACTATGCGATTTACTTAACATACCAATTGTTCGACAAATTTCAAACCTTTCTTTGCTTGAAATCAAATGTTGTAATTCGATTTGGTCAGTACAAAATATTACGGATACTATTTAATGAAATACTTCATACTTCCTTTTCTGTTTGTATCAACACTATGTGCTGATATAATAGAAGAGTTGAACTCTAATCTTCCTGAGATTTTAAATAAAACACCATCTATTAAAGGTGATTTTCTTAAAGTAGAACCCTTTCCAGATCAAGGTGGTTCTTTTATCAATGATGTCTATTTAATAACGACAGATTGTGGTGAAGAACTAGCTTTGAAAGTGGAAAATAAAAACTGGACAGATAGAAAAACCATTAATGAGGTGATTTCTATCAATCATGTTGCAAGATTAACTACAATTCCTGTTCCTCATGTTTTAAGATATGTTAACGATTTACAAGCGTCTTCGATTAGGCAAGAATATATCTTGATGAAAAGAATAAAGGGGCAACCTCTCAATCATGCGATAAATGAAATATATCAAGATAAAAAGAGATATTTCAAAGTCTTAAATCAACTAGCAGATGTGATGGCTCAGTTGAATTCTATTCAATTTGATTCCATGGGGAGCTTTTCTATGAAAGAGGGTTGCTCTATTGGAGCTTCTATTGAATTTCCTGAATATATTGCTTCTAAGCCAAGTGAAAATTTTGCTCAGCATGCGGTTTGTTGGCTAACTTACTATTGTGATGAAATGAAAAGACTTGTCAAAACAAATCATCCCAATCAAAAGGTCTTTGCTTATTTCATACCCAAGTTTGAGCATATGCTAGAAAGCAATGATTTTGATCTATTAAATGAAGATAACGATAAATTTGTCTATTGCCATCAAGATTTTGTGATGAAAAATATTCTTATAGATGAAGATAAAATTACTGCGATATTGGATTGGGAATGGAGTGGGCCTGCTCTTTTAGAATTTGAATATAAAACAGGGTTTGACTTTCTTTTTTCTCAAGAAGATAGAGATTATTTTTCTGCTCTTATGAAGCAAAGAGGTTTAGAGCATTATTTCCAGCCACCTCCAAAGAATAGGCAGTTATATTATCAACTCATAGGTCATCTATATACTCTGATTTCTTGCTATGAGTGGATAGATGGTAAGTTAGAACATTCAGCAAAATTTTTAGATCAAAAATTGGAGCAAAGAATGGTTAAAAGTTCGCCTGACATAGACATGTCAAGTTTTGTGAGATCTAAAGCTCATGCGTTAGATCAATTAATAATAAAATTCAACAATATCAACTAAAACACTTAGTTGAGTAGGGGGTATGCAAATGAAAACAGTAATTAGTTTATTGTTCATTTCTCTATGGGCAAATTGCGTTTATAGTAATGAGCTATTACAAGAGGATATTAATAGAGATCTAGGATATATTAATCATCCTAGTCGAAAATGGGTAAAGCCCAGATTAGATAAATCAGGAAGTGAAATTCTCAATGTTGCGATTATAGGAGGGGGGCAAACAGGATTGACCATGGCTTTTTCTTTACAGCGCCATCATGTTGATGGGGTGAAAGTGTTTGATCTACATAAAGAAGATCATGCAGGTTCTTGGATCAATATTGGAAAAATGAACACACTTAGAACTCCAAAATCGACAACTGGACCGGATCTTGGTATTCCTAGCTTATCAGTTCAGTCTTGGTATAGTGCCAAGTATGGAAAAGACGCTTGGGAGAAATTAACCTATATACCAAGGTTATCTTGGCATGATTATTTAAATTGGTATCGTACAGTATTAAATTTACCTGTCCAATTTGAGTCTTATGTTCATCCTTTAGAGTGGAATGAAGAAATGCAATGTTTTTCTTTTAAGGTGACAACTCCAAAAGGAGAAAGTGTTATTTTTGCTCGTAAAGTGATTTTAGCTGTGGGTCTAGAGGGTTCTGGTGAATGGATGATCCCAGACTTTATAAAGCGTAATGTTTCTAAGAAATGTTATACTCAGGCTGTATACAGAGCAACACCTGAGCAATTAAAAGGCAAAGATATTGCTATTTTAGGTGCTGGACCCAATGCATTTGATTTAACTTTAGTTTCTAAAAAATGTGGTGCCAAATCAATTACAATGTTCTCTAAGAGAAAAAAACTGGTCAATTTACACTGCTTTAAGTGGGGTGAGTTTACTGGCTTCATGAAATGCTTTAGTCAATTGGATGATGATCAAAAATATAGTTTTATAGCCAGAATGCATGAAATGGGTCAACCACCCATACCCAAATGTGTAGAAGCCGCATATAGTTATCCTAATTTTAATCTTCGATTTTCGAGTCCTTGGAAGAATGCTTATCAGAAAGGGGATCGAGTCGTTGTTGTTACAAAAGATGGTGAACACGAATATGATTTTTTAATATTAGCTACAGGTTGGGTAGCAGATCTGACCAAAAGAAAAGAATTGGCTAATTTTTGTGATAAAATTGCCACTTGGGAGGATAAGTATACACCGCCAAAGGGTCGAAGATATGATAAGTTAATGAAGTTTCCTTACTTAGGAAAAGGATTTCAATTTGTTGAAAAAGCAGCTGGAGAAGCTCCATATCTAAACTCTCTGTTTAATATGACGGGCGGAGGCTTACTTAGTAATGGATTTTGTGCCGGTACAGGATTGACTGGGATGAAATACAGTATTGATCATATTACTCAAGAAATCGTGAGTCAATTCTTCCTTGAAGATGCTGATACAATATACGATTCTTTAGATAGTTATAGCGAGTATGATTTTCAAAACTAGAAATTAAACTTAACTAATTATCATATTAGGCTTAAACGACATTAATAAAGTTGTTTAAGCCTATATTTTTGGTCTAAAACATCCACGTTTTGTTTGACATTCAACTATTTTTCTCTACTGGGAGCAAAGGATATGGTTGTTTTAAAAGAGTGCTTTCTACAAAGATATATATGATTTTGTATACTTTCCCAAATGCCTTCTATCAAAGTTTTAGCATATTCCGCTATCCTTATCTTCAGCTTTACTTGTTAGAGCGTTGGGATGGTTAAATATGGTGTTGATGTTTGGATCTGAGGGTCTTTCAGGCTTAGGTAATGCGCTATAATCATAGTTTGAAGAGATTCTAAATACTCCCTTAGCCAAGTCTGAGATTTTGTGAGTGCTTCGCACCCAAGTTAAGATTTTAAATTCTAGAGTATCTCTTGCTACTTTTGGGTCAGATTGGATTAATTTTGAGCTTATTTTAAAATTGAATTCATTTGAGGTTGCTGAAGGGGCTGCTGTTTTTCATCTCCTGGTTACCATGCGAGGATAAAACAGAAGAGTTCACTTTAAAATCTAGTCACTTTGTTTTTAAAATGAGGTTTCGTTTCATAGAGTATTGAGGGCTTGCCACGCATCTTGAGGATTGCTTGTGTTTTCAACTGCGGCAAGGTCTGAGCTTATTGTAGTAGAATTATGCGGATATTCTCTTGATGCAACAGTAGCTATCACACTGGCAAACCCTTGAATCTGAATAGTTAAACCCTCAGATCCTGTTTTATTATCGGCTTGCGTGAGTTTTCCAAAAGCATTCATAAGTCCTTCTGAAAAGTTAAAACTGGGTATCATATCTTCCGGAATAGATAATGTTTGTACTAAACTACCCATAATAGAGATTATAGATGTGCTGTTAATTGGAGGGGTTACATCTTCATGCAGTTCAGATGCTGAGTATTTAATTTGCGTTACTAGTTGACTGAACTGTCCACCAATCTGAGAGATTTTAGTAGCCAGGTTGTCTAGCATCTGAGTAACTATGGGGATCGCTTTTTTTTTGGTTATTTTCAATTACTATGTGTATCGAACTAAATACGGCTTCAAGTACTGCATTTACTGCTTGATGAGAAGGGTTATTTAAATTATTGCCGGCTCCTTGTGGACCTCCAACAGGTGCAATTGACATGACATCTCTCCTTGATAATAAGTGTCGCCAAGATCTACTTTGTTTCCATTGTTAAAACCGCTTCAGTTTTAACTAGTGCAGTGCCATAACGCGCTTGTTGACTTAGTATATAAGGTGATAAATGTAAAGCTGGCTTTACATTGGAAATAGTGCCATTTTCGACTAAGAATGCATGATGAGCATCAATCTCTAGGTCAGGAGTGGTTAAAAATATTTGACCCCCTTCTTTTAATTGTGTTTTTAAAAGCTCTTTTCTTTGAGCATCTAAGTGGGTACCAAAGTCATCTATACCAAAGAGGGGAGGCGATCCATGAATATTGCCCATGGTTTTTCTTTCAGCAAATCTTAATGCTGTTAATATGGAATGTTTTTGACCTTCACTCGAAAATACTTTAGCTGATTTTTCATTATGCAAAATAGAAATATCATCACGGTGAGGGCCTACTTGAGTATTTCCATGGTGAATTTCTCTTTCTCGAAATTTTTCCATTTGAGATTTAAGCGCTAGTTGAAGATTGCCTTCTATTGGAATTGTGGCATTATATTTTAAAAATAAGGTTTCATTGTCTTGGGAAAGATCTTTTAGTTTTAGATTGGCATTTTCTGAAAGAAGTTTTAAATATTCGATGCGCTTTCCGATTATGTAAGAAGCGGAAAGAGCCATTTCATTTTCCCAAATATCGATAGTTGCCAGTTCTTTCGCTTTTAAAAGTGCATTGCGATGCTTTAGCGCTTTATTATAGCGGGATAAATGATACACATAAAGAGGATCAGATTGAGCGATCTGGATGTTTAAAAAACGGCGACGAAGTGCTGGAGCTCCCATAATGAGTTGAATGTCACTTGGGGCGGCTATAACAGAGGGGATGAGTCCGAGAAGGGTAGAAAAATTACTGGTTGTTTTTTCAAGCGTTTCAATCTTTTTAATTTTACCATCGTATTGAATTTTCACTCGTTGTTCAATACCATTTTTTTCGAAAATAGCCTCTATATAGAAGTGTGATTGATCTTCTTTAATGAGGTCAGCAATTCTTTCAGTGCGAAATGATCGTCCTGTGCTGAGAAAGTAAATTGCTTCTAGCAAGTTGGTTTTGCCATGCCCATTTTTGCCTTGGATAAAATTGATTCCAGGCCCAAAATTGGCAACCACTTGCTCGTAGTTGCGAAAATTACGAAGGTAGAGCGATTTAATCCACATCACTCATTGCTTAAACGCATTGGCATAATAACATACTGCGCCGATGACGAGTCTGTAATCATACCTGGATTATATGAATCGGTTACTCCAAAAGTGGTCGTTTCGTCTTTACAATGTTTCAATATATCGATAAAGAAGTATGGATTAAATGCGATATCGAGTTTATCTTCATTGTAGTCAACGGGCATATTCACTTTTCCTTCTCCTATGTCATTACTTACAGCTTGAAGCTTAAGTTGACCGTCATGAAAAGAAAATCGGACTGAATAATTCATTTCTGATGTGAAAAGAGAGACTTGCTTTAATAGCGTTGTCAGCTCTTCTTTGTGCAATGTAATCGACTTCATTGCTGTTTGATCTGGAATCACCCTTTCTACATCGGGGTACTGACCAGAAAGCAGTTTTGTTATGAGACAAATTGACCCCACCTCTAGGGCAATTTTGTCACTCATAATCGAGAGTTTGGCAGATTTATCGCTATCTAGAATTTTAGTCATTTCTTCAACAGCTTTAAGTGGCATAATAAAATGCACTTTTTTCTTCATCCCGGTATCGACCTTTTGATGAATTTTAGCCAATCTCTTTCCATCTGTACCAACAAACGTGAGTAAATCATCCTCTATTTCAGTATAAATGCCGTTGAGCACTTGACGGGAGTCATCTCGCGCTGCAGCAAATGAAGTTCTATAGAGCATCTCTTTGAGTTTATCGCTCTCCATTGCAAATGCATTGGCAGATCCAAGATCTGGAAGCGATGGGAATTCGTTTTTATTCATCCCATTTAGCTTGAAATGGGATGTTCCAGCTGTAATGGTTGCGATTCCATTTGTATCACATTCGAGAGTAATCTGTGGCGTTGTCAACTCACGAGTGAGTTGAAAGAACCTTCGAGCAGGGAGAGCAATTGCCCCTTCCACTTGGATTTTCACATCAACATACGCTCTCATACTGACGGTAAGGTCGGTAGCGCTCATGATGAGTTGTCCGTCTTGTGCCTCTATCAAGATATTGGACAAAATGGGGATTGCAGGTTTCGAAGGAACTACGCTTTGGATTTTTCCGATTAGGGATACTAACTCATTTCTAGAGATGATCAGCTTCATTTTTACTCTATTTAATATGGTAAAGAATGAGCTAACGATAGGGCATTTCCTATCATGGTGTCAAGTAGAATTTACTTACGAATGTTCTTTGATAGCTCTTTGAACGTCTTTTTTCATTTGGGTTTCTTTAATAGACTGCCTCTTGTCATGCAGTTTTTTGCCACGAGCCATAGCCACTTTTACTTTTACTTTTCCCATCTTTAAATAAAGAGATAAGGGGATAAGGGAAAGACCTTTTTGATCAGTAGCTTGTTTTAGTTTGCAAAGCTCTTGCTTGTGCATGAGTAATTTTCGTTCTCTTTTGTCTTCATGATTATGGACATTGCCAAAAGTGTAGGGAGCAATAAATGAGTTTTTTAAAAAAGCTTCATTTCGTTGAAAAATGATATAAGCTTCATCAAGGCTACCGCCATGGTTGCGGAGTGATTTAATTTCAGTTCCGGTTAGGACAATTCCAGCTTCAAAAGTTTCCATAATTTCGTAATTATGGCGAGCCTTTCGATTGGAGACAAGTTCATTGGGGCTTTTTTTCTTCATGCACCATAATTATGCATATGTCGTTGAATCTGCGCAAGTGCTACTTCACTTGAATGGTCAGAAGCGCCTACAACAGCACTTAAATTTGATAAAATAATATAGCTTTTTTTGCTTTGAGCCATGTCTTCTAGCATTCTCTTTTGAATGCTGCTGACAAGGCTCACTTCAATATTACTACAATAGTATGCGCACATTTGAAGTGTATGTAACGCTTGTGAATCACCTACTTTCATATATCAACTCCCGAAAAGAGATTTACCTAAACTGGTTACAGTGAAACATATTTTATTATCGTGCTCGCCTGTGCGGATAATGCCGGATTCAAATAGCCATTCTAAAATAGTCATCTTAATAAATGATTTTTCTTCTTCTGTGTAAGCAGGAGTTTGATATTTCCAACCCTTGCCTTCTCTTCGCAATTCAACTTTACTTTCTTCACTTAAAGGGACCATTAATCCCTCCATAAAATCATCAAAATAGATCCAGCCGCTTCGGGCTACTCTAGAAATGCTTTTTTCTATTTCGCGAATATTACGGTCATTGTTTAGCTTAGAGCTGTACTTTGATCCACAAATTTGATTTAAAGGGTGCTTATAAGTAGAAAAGGCTCTTTTTTCAGGTAGCATTCGGATCCATTCGATAGCTCCTTCGCAAGGAAGAAGGAATTTACCCTCTACTTTTGCTAATTTAAGCATGATAAGTTTATTAATCACATTGGCAAAGTAATTTTGAAGAATTAGGAGGTCTTGGCTTCCTTGAGCTTCGATACCACATAGAGCTTCAACCATCCCTGTGAGTTCTTTTTTAGTGATAGTCCACTTGTCGTCTTCATTTTTTACAACTTTGATGGGTGAAATTTGAATTGATTGAAGAAGTGAGGCCATGTCTTTTGAAAAAGCATATTCTTCATCGCGATAAACGCTAATTTCATCGACGTTATCAATGGTTGACGGAGTAGTATTTCTCACAAAAATTAAGTATTCACGCCATTCGTGAAAGGGTAAAACCATGTGAATATAGTCTGCACCTACTTTTTCGTATTTAGAAAATAGGACAAAGTTGTACTCCAAGTTGAGCATATATTGCTCAAATTGATCGTGATCAATGTTGTATCTCTTCATTAAAGTGCTTGCTGGAAGCTTTAAATCTTCTGAATCAAAGACATCTTTTATAATATTGGTTAAGGTCTCATCGTCAGGAGTCAACTCGAGTAAGTGGCGCTCAAATAGTTGAGGTGTATGAAAATACTTTTCAATCAAGGAGTCAAAAATATTATCAGATGACTTAGGAACTTGGTACCAAAGAGGAAGGATGTGTATAGGGACATGCTTAAGTAGCGTGTGTAAAAAATCTAAACTTGGAGAAAAGTCATCTTCAAACCTTTGAGCATGGGATTCAAAAACTTTTCGCTTTTCTTTGTTGACTGTTACCTCCGCTCCTTCTAAGCTAAATAGTTGGGTAGGTAAGAGCTTTTCTAATGCTGTCATCACATCTGGGGCGCTCATGTCTAAAGAATCTTCTAGATCTTCTACTGGAAACTTAACCGAATTAAATAAGATTTCCTCTAATACTTGGATGTCTTGAAAATTGAGTTGATCAAGAGACATTCTCATCATCACATCTTGCTCAAAATCGTAGTCACTAAGGTTAACCTTGTTCTTGCGCAAGTGAGGGGCTTGTTGGTCGATCATAGATGGCCTTTTTTGGAACTCAAATTCGAGTCTAACTTAAGTCGTAAGCATACCAAGTTTTATCTTTATTTACTACAAAAAGCAGTAAATAATTGATTAAAAATTTTATTTTGACAACATATTAAGTTTATAAAACGGTAATAATAAATTTTTGTTTATACATCTAAATCGCTTTTTTTAGATTAGTTTTCTTTTTTTTGTTAAGAATTGATTTAGATTGCGTGGTTTGAAAAAATGAATATAAAATTAAAAGCCAAATAAAGTGATTAACTAACTAATAATAAGCACGTAAGGCAGCTGCTTTTGCGAGCACTATATAAAGGACAAGCGCAAAAAATAGGGCTCTGTTATGCTAGAGCTAATTTTTACATCAGGGACAGAAATGGCTAAATTTGACCACAGAGCAATAGAAAAAAAATGGCAACAATATTGGAAGGCAAATAAAACCTTTAAAGCTGAAATTGATCATAGTAAAACTCCCTACTACATTCTCGATATGTTTCCCTATCCATCAGGCGCAGGTCTTCACGTAGGCCATGTGACAGGTTATACAGCCACAGACATATTAGCTCGATATAAAAGGCAACTAGGATTCAATGTCTTGCATCCAATGGGTTGGGATAGTTTTGGATTGCCTGCAGAGCAGTATGCTATTCGAACAGGGACTCATCCTGCTAAGACAACTAAAGAGAATATAGAAACATATCGGCGTCAACTCCAAATGTTAGGTTTTAGCTATGATTGGGATAGAGAGATAGCAACAAGTGATCCTTCTTATTATAAATGGACTCAGTGGATTTTCACGAAACTATATGAAAAGGGTTTAGCTTATGAAGCTGAAGCGCAAGTGAACTTTTGTCCTCATCTAGGTACTGTATTAGCTAATGAAGAAGTTGAAAATGGTGTATCAAAAGAAGGGGGATACCTTGTTGAAAGGCGCCCACTTAAGCAATGGATATTGAAAATTACTGAATATGCAGATCGGCTGTTGCAGGATTTAGATCACCTTGACTGGCCCGATTATTTAAAAACACTTCAACGTAATTGGATTGGGCGTTCTGAAGGAGTGGAGATTAATTTTAAGCTCGAGAAATTTGATGAAGTGATTCCTTGTTTTACAACTTGCGCTCATACTTTGTTTGGCGCTACATATTTTGTTATTGCCCCTGAGCATCCTTTAATTGATAAAATTGTAACAACTGAGCAGTCTGATTTAGTTAAAAGTTATGTGAAGCAAACTTCACTAAAAAGTGACATGGAACGAACTGAATTAGCAAAAGAGAAAACAGGGGTATTTTCTGGAGCCTATGTGATCAACCCCATCAATAATCAGAAGATCCCTGTATGGATCGCTGATTATGTGTTAATGGGTTATGGAACGGGCGCTGTAATGGCAGTTCCCGCGCATGATGAAAGAGACTTTGAGTTCGCTTCTCAGTATCAACTCCCGATAAAATGTGTTATTCATCCTGCTGAAGATTGTGATGTAGATGCTGTGTTATCTGAAGAAGAGTGTTATTGTGGTTTAGGAAGGATGATTAATAGTAAGTCGGATCTCTTTTCTATAAATGGAGTGGATGTTAAAAAGGGGATAGAATTAGTTGCGGATTTTCTAGAAAAAACGAAGCTAGGGGTTAGGAAAGTTAACTTCAAACTTCGCGATTGGCTCTTTTCAAGGCAACGCTATTGGGGCGAACCTTTTCCTATTTTGCACTTTGAAGATGGATCTAAGCGCACTTTAGATTTAGATGAGTTACCTTTAACACCTCCACAACTTACTAATTACATGCCAAGTGGCGATGGTCATGGACCTTTAGCCAAGGAAAAATCTTGGGTTGAAATTCAAGATCCCAAAACAGGAAAAAGGGCATTTCGTGAAACGAATACGATGCCTCAGTGGGCCGGTTCTTGCTGGTATTATTTACGTTTTTTAGATCCTCATAATAATGATGAGGCTTGGAGCCAAGAGGCTGAAAAATATTGGATGCCCGTTGATATGTATGTTGGCGGTGTGGAACATGCTGTTTTACATTTGTTATATGCTCGCTTTTGGCATAAAGTTCTTTTTGACATTGGAGCTGTTACCACAAAAGAGCCTTTCTCTACTTTAAGAAATCAAGGACTTGTAACGGCGAAAGCTTATAAAAAAAATGGCGGCGGATATATCGCACCAGAAGATGTGAGCAAGAGCGATGACGTTTTAGAAATAGTTGAAAAAATGTCAAAATCGAAGCTTAATGGCGTCACTCCCGATAATATCGTGGAAGAGGTGGGCGCAGATGCTCTTAGATTATATGAAATGTTTATGGGGCCATTTGATAAAGAAAAACTGTGGAATAGTGATGCTGTCTCTGGTTGTAGAAGGTTTTTAAACCGTTTTCATGACTTAATCGTTTCTGATAAAATCAGTGATGATGAAACTGAAGAGGGGATGCGCTTAGCTCATAAATTAGTGAAAGGGGTTCAAGAAGATATTGAGCAAATGCTCTATAATACATGTATCGCTAAAATGATGGAATTTGTGAATAATTTTAGCCCTTTAAAATCGTATCCAAAAGCAGCTTTGAAAATGGCAACTCAAGTACTAGCTCCTTTTGCGCCGCATTTGGCTGAAGAATGTTTTGAGATTTTAGGGGAAAAAGGGGGTATTTCATTTGTCCCTTTCCCTAAATATGATGAGTCTATGTTGATTGAAGATAGCTCTACATATGTTGTTCAAGTGAATGGTAAGGTGAGAGGTAGTTTTAATCTTCCTAAAGGGCAAACTCAAGATCAAATTTTAGAGCTCGCTAAACTAGAGCCTAAAATTTCAAAACATTTAGCGGGAAATATTGTAAAAGTGATATATATTCCAGATAAATTAGTAAACATAGTTGTTAAAGGATGAATTTGTGATTAGAAAACTATATGACGGCGCTATTTCACTTTGGGCTATGGCTATGGCTCCGAAAGTGTTATGGCAATCTTTGCGATACAAAAAGTACTCAAACTCTATGAGAGAACGTTTGTTTGGGCCCAAAGATTTAGGTGATCATGAAGGTAAACCTGTAATTTGGTTTCATGCAGTGTCACTAGGGGAATCTAAAGCGGCTATTCCATTAGTTCAGTATTATAGCAAGAAGTATCCTAATGCTTATATGCTATTTTCATGTTCTACTAAAACAGCGATGAACCATATCAAGAGCAATCTTCCTGAAGTAAACAAGAGTTTTTATTTCCCTTTAGATTTTTCATGGGTAATGAAACGACTAATGCAAGCATATAAACCGCAAATGGTGATTGTGTTAGAGAGTGAATTTTGGCTCAATTTTTTGACGGAAGCTAAATTAGCTGGAGCTAAAGTTATTTTAGCTAATGGAAAAGTATCAGATCGCTCTTTTGAAAAATTTTTAAGATATACTTTTTTATCTCGACCTCTTTTTTCCCAATTTGACTTACTCTGCATGCAAAGTGAAAAATATGCTAAATTAATGAAAAAGCTAGTGAAGGATCCTTCCAAAGTTCACCACACTGGTAATATTAAATTCGATGTGAAAAAAAAGCCAATGAGTGAAGTTGAGATTGGGGCTATTAAAACTTTACTTGGTTTGCATCTGCATGAAAAAGTGATTCTTATCGCATCTTCTCATGAAGAAGAAGAAATAGCGTTGATTAATAAGATTAAGAATCTATTTGATAAATACCCTTATATTCGTATTTTAGTAGCTCCAAGACACCCAGAACGCTTTAATAGGGTAACAAGAGAGTTGATTGCTGCGGGATTTACCTGTGAAAAATATGAAGAGCGTAATAGCAGTCGAATTATTATTGTTAATAAGATGGGCGTGCTCGATGTTTGTTATCAAGTTTCGGATGTGGTCATTATGGCGGGAAGTTTTAATGGTAAAGTGGGTGGTCATAACATATTAGAGCCAATAGAATTTAAAAAGCTCACTCTTTTTGGTCCTTATATGTATTCTCAAAAACAAATTTGGGAAGATGTTTTGCGTTTTGAAGCTGGCACTCAAGTGGATATTGACTCTTTAGCAAATAAAATTGATGACTACTTTTCTAGACCAGAATTAGATAGCATTGTGAAAAAAAATGCGCAGCGTTTACTTGAGTTTGTCAAGGGAGCAACAGAGCGTAGCGTAAAGTTAATTGATAAAGTTTCACAAATCTCTTGAGTCTATTTATTGGCTTGTGATATAGTTACATATGAAATTTACCGCGGGATGGAGCAGTGGTTAGCTCGTTGGGCTCATAACCCAAAGGTCAGAGGTTCGAATCCTTTTCCCGCTATTTCGCCGAGTTACTAAAAGTAACTCGGCCTCTTTTTTAAGGGGCGGCTTAGCTCAGTTGGTTAGAGCGTTGGAATCATAATCCAAATGTCACTGGTTCGAGTCCGGTAGCCGCTACTTTCATATTCTTTCTCCTTCTAGATTTTATATTTATAATACGGAATGCTCCTATAAAGAGGCATATTTCGCAAAAGCGCTGTCAATAATTGATGAAAAATTTGATCATTGAGATGAAGATTGCTAATAGCCAATTACTTAGCGATGTTTTAAATAATTGAAAATTAGCTTGAATTGTGGTATAATTCTCTTTAATTAGAGAGGTGTTATGGCAATTTCTGCAGCTAAAGAGGGGACTATTGGTACAGAAGTATCAACAGTGGTAGTATTAAACGATCTAGAAGGCAATGCTATTGCTTGTAATTTAGCGCTGTCAGTGTTGTCTTCCTCAAAAAGAGGTAGCGAACACAAGTTGAGACTTACTACTGATGAAGGCAAGTTAGTAGGTTATTGCCTGTTTAGCTTAGAAAAAGATGTATGTACCATAGATATGCTTGAGAATTCAACTAGAGGCTCTAAAAAAGTGGTGAATTTGTTAGGTGTCGGAACAGCTTTATTAGATCAGGCGATCAGAATCTCTCAGTCTCTATCACCTTCCACGCTTAGTGTTCAGCTGGTTGCGGCAGACTCTCATAAATTTTATCTTAAACGAGGGTTTGAGGTAGTTCCCTCAGGTGTAAAACATCCTGCCATTGCTTTTTTGAAGCAAATTCAAGCAAGGGTATTAACAATGAGCGACCAATCTGATTCAGAAAAAAAGTCTCTTGAGAGTTTTGTGAATGCGAATTTAAAAAGTTATGGACTTGAGTTGAGTTACTCTTATGATGAAATAGTCTCAGGTGAATTTGAAATGCTTGAAGTTGAGCTAAGTGCTAACAAGATATTTGCAGATGCTGTCTATGGTAAAAGGTGTATGCCAGAGGGAATGGAAGATCCCTTAATGAGATTGTCTCCTATTGGATGGGAAATGTTTCAAAAAAGAGTTAGTGAAATTAAAGAGAGTATGTAAGCCTTAAAAGAATCGGCTATTATGAAGTACACATAACTTTAGATGCTTATAAAAGGTAGTCTGGCTGTTATAGAGTGAAATAACAAATCCTTCCTTACCATCTCGAATACCCAACTTTAAGATATAACTTTTAAAAAAAGTAAACAGCGATGCAAAAAGTGCTTTAGTAAAACTAGAGCGCTTTTTGTCTTTGTTTTCTTTTGCGTATAAACTAGAATAGTGATCCATTTTTCTTAGCAGATCGCTAATGGATAAATACGAATAGTGTAAAATGGCGCAATTTAACTTGATTATTTTTATATTTGTTGTGTCTACACTCTCATGTACTTGAACTGGGGTAAATTGCGCCTGCTTGCGATGAAATAGGCGAACTTTATTATCGGGATACCAGCCGCACCCTTTTATCCATTTTCCATTAAAATAGTTCTTACGTAATACTTCATACCCTTTTAAAGGGTCTAATTTAAGAGCAAATAGAGCCTCTTTTAACTCCTCTGTGACAACTTCATCGCTATCGAGTGCAAAAATCCAATCATGGCTCGCTAAAGAGCTAGCTAAGTTATGAAGGGGTCCAAAGCCAATAAAGGGGGAGTGGTGTATTTTCACATTGGGATATAAAGCTGCAATCTCAAGGCTATTATCTGTTGAGCCATTATCTAAAATGATAACTTCCTCGAATTCTTTGACAGAATCAAGAGATTTTGCCAATGTATTAGAGCAGTTTTTTGTTAAAATAGTAATTGAAATCATGACCTAATTATAGCGTGTAAAGCAATAAATCGATAGACAAAAATTTGACGGTTCAGCAATATACTTCATTAAAATTTTAACCAAAGGTTACAATTTGTAGCCTTTAAGGAGAATGTATGTTTAGTCCAGCAAATTTATTGAATCGAAAACCTCAGTCAACGTTAGTAGTAGGTGGTAGTGCAGTTGCTATTATTAATGAAAAGCCAATAAAATGCAGTTTAAATCAAAGGAGTATAGATTCTAATCTTGTTTTGAGTTGAGACACTATTGGAGGAAAAGTTTTAGGAAAGGCTTATTGCGAAAAAAAGGGTTCTTATTTTCAGGTGAGTAAAGTATTAGTTACGCACGAAGAAGGGGTTGATAGAACTAGGGTTTTATCAATACTTATGGCGACTTTAAAACTAGATGATACTATCTTATATCTAGTTCATCCATCTGTCATAGAGCAGAATCGTGAATTAAAAAATGATTGCGGTGAATATAAAAGAGGAGCACAAATAGAAGGTATTAATTACTGGGTTCCAGAAAGCAACAGTTTTTATTATTCATTTGAAGTAGATCAAAAAAATCAACTTGAGGCCCTAGTTAAAGAAGAAGACTAAATAAGTCATGATAAACCAAGCTCCAAATTGAAGGGGCCAAAACATGATGAGTAAAATAGGGGAAATTTTCCTTGGAAATGACCCCTCTTGTGGAAACATTTGAAGAATCCAGGAATAAAATACCAATAATACTAGAGTGAAGTAGTTAATGAAAAATAAGAATTCAATAAAGAATATTTCATCTGAGTCGTGATGCGTCCTTAACCCAGAATGAATAATTATAAGTGCAAAAATAAGAGCTGTATATATGGCAATACTCTTATAGGCAATGTAGGGGTCATCAGATTGAGAATTTCGTTTGTTCCAGTTTACTATCAATGCTAATACACTAAAGAGAATACAAATAATCACAAGCATAGGCAAAAAGTAACGAATAAGACCTCCGCTAATATTCCTCGAAACTTCAATATTCCAGGTTAACATATTGCGACTAGTGAAGTCCTGAGAGGAATCTAGGCCAAAATTAGTAGTTAAGTCTTGATTAAGAAGACTGAAGTAAGTCCCTAGAATAGAATATCCAGAAATAAACAAGTTAGGTCTTAATCCTGGTTTTGTTTTACGACTTAAATCTTCATAACTACCCATAATAAAGGCGTATAATTATTAACTAACTATAAGTCAACAGATCAAAGGGTAGCGAATTAGGTGTACTGATGTAGCGGTACATAAGAGCCACTTGCAAAATTCAGAGAATGAGTTGTTCAAAACCTGACGGTTTTGCGCTTAATCTCTTATTTGATCCT
>JAUHQG010000050.1 GCA_030408475.1 Candidatus Amphrikana amoebophyrae | reverse complement strand
TATTTCTCAAAAATAGCAACGAAACTTGTACGTTTGGTACAGTAAGTTGCTATTTTTTTCGTGAAAGATCACGGAAAGACGATGTTCATCTAAAAAAGCCTATTTTCTAAACAAGCTCCTAAAAAGTTTTCCACAGGAAAGACGCAAAATTCAATGCCACACTGATGTAAAAACTGTTCGCTATCTCCAAATGCAAGCTTTCTCACATTCGAGTGAATCCCATCTGCACCTATGACCAAATCATACTCTCTTGTCTCTCCCTTTTCAAAATGAACAAAAGTCCCATCTATCTTAGTAATCGAATCACCATAAATAATCTCCATATCTTGCGCTGCTTTTGATAAAATCTGAACGAGATCCCACCGATTAACTTCAATATCGCCCTCTAAGCAATGGCCTAAAACATCCCCATCAAACTCAAAAACCTTAAGGCTTGGTAGTACTATCTTTGATCGATTTAGATTAACATTTACGCCAATCAAATCAGAGTGAATTCCCATCCTCTTAACCACCTCAAGAGCCACTCCTCGGACATCAACTTTATAACCCCCTTCTCTTAAAGTAGCGTGCTTTTCAATAATAGTAGGCTCATACCCCCTTCGCTTTAGCCAATAGGCCAATGTAAAGCCTGCTATACCCCCACCCGATATTAATATTCGTGTCTGCTTCACTTCTCTCTCCTTACTCAGATAATCTTGCCCTTTTTCAGCAGCAAATATCATATTAATTGAACCAATTGCCAAAATAATCATTAACAAATTCCTCAAAAACATACATACTCCTGCTTAGCAATCATTGGGTTTACAAAAAGCACTATACTACGCGACCGACCGTCGGTCAACAAATATACACTTCGCAAGGATAAGCAGATGGCAAAACCAGCAAATAGGAGAGAAGAAATTGTAAAAACAGCCCGAGAGATCTTTTTATCAAAAGACTATGAACAGACGACTATGGCTGAAATCATGAAATCGTTAAATATAGCCAAAGGGACTATCTACCACTACTTTAAATCAAAAGAAGCGTTATTTGAAGCGGTAATAGAAACCATAGTTGAAGAAAATATCAGCGCCATGAAAAGGTTAATTGAAGAATCAAATGGAAATGCCTTAGATAAGATTGAGCTCTTAGCGAAAAAAGGAAACATATCGCAAGAGAATGACAAAATAGTGGACCAATTAAATAATCGATCAAATGACGCTATGCACAGTCGACTTCTCGCAGCCACTTTGATGAAACAAGCGCCCATATATGCGAAAGTAATTGAGCAAGGGTGCAAAGAAAAGCTTTTTAAAACAGACTATCCACTTGAGTGTGCAGAAGTTATCCTTTCCGCTATTCAATTTCTTACTGATATGGGAATTTACCCTTGGAATGAAGAAACATTGAAGCGACGAATTAAAGCATTTCCTCACATCATAGAACAGCTTTTGCAAGCTCCCTCAGGTGCATTTAAATTCCTAACCCATCAGATGAATCACTAAATTTCGAGCAAGCCATCTAAAACAAAATCAAAGAATATATTTTCTTCAATTTCTAGTGCTTTCTTAAAATTTTCACCTTCATAAGCTCTAAGCTTCAACCCTTCTTTATCCACAGTTTGTAAAATAGTAGCAGCATGCAAATCAAAGTCTTGAGCTACTTGAAATAAAACGGCCGTTTCCATATCAAAGCTCTCTTTTTTATCAGTTCGTTTAACTCTATTTAATAATGCTTGTAAACGTTTCTCTCTTGAGGGTGAAAACTTCTCTGGTGAACGAAGTGAATGATAATTTTCAAGATGGTGGCAAATTCTCATTTCATAGTTCACCCCTTTTGACTTAGCTGTTGCCTTCAAAGAATCTACCATTTTTTGAGAAGCTTTGATGGGCATGCCCCATTTTTTAGAAGCCACCCCGCTTTGTATTTGATAACCGTATAAATTATCAGCTTCATCTACAATTTTAACGAGTAGAGCATCACTTAATGGTGGCTTTTTCACATCATCAGACCCATACCTAATTATATATTGAGCCCCTGCAACAAATAGCTCTGTAAATAACAATCCAGCTCCACTACCAACAGGTGCGCAACCAATAAATATTGGCTCATTTCTATACTCACCAATGGCAATAAATGGACCCCAAGAAGACTTATGCACTTCAGTATTATCGAGTTTTTTACTTAACCGAAGCGCCCTCTCATGATTTGAACAAATGACACCCTTTTTAGGCACTCGGTATTTAATGAATAGACAATCATCTAAACTAAGATTTATTTCTTTAGCCCCTAACAAACTGCTATAAGTCAATAAACATGCTAACACTAATAACTTTTTCATTTCACTCCTTAGTCTTTGGAACACACTCTAATGATGTGGCCATCAGGATCCTCAACTAAAAACGTTTGTCCAAAAACTTCGCTATACAGCTCTTTAGCAAACTTAATATTTCGGTTTTGTATCCACTCATTATATAAAGATTCTACCTCATCATCTGTATCAAGCATGATCCCTATTTCAGAAAATCTGCGAGCCGAAATATCAGGCACTCCACCACCTGACCAAATGGCAAATGTAGCTTCAGATCCTGCTGAAAAGGTGACATATCTAGGCGAGGTAAATTGAGGATCTTCTTGAAAGATCATTTTATAAAAATCAGTCGAACGCTTTACATCTGATACATATATGAGTTGTAAGTTAGCTCTATTCATCTTTCATTTCCATTTCTGATGCGATTTCTACTAATATTCCATCGGGCGTTAATAAGTGACCTACTACTTGTCCCCACTCTTTTGCCTTTAACGGGGTAATTTCTTTGCAACCACATTCAATAGCTCTAGCATAAGCCTCTTTTGGCTCATCACTACAAAAAGAGATCTCCTGGCCAAATGGCTTATCAGGAGAAAGAGGGGTAAAACCATTCGGCACTAATGTTTGAGCAAATTTTTGCTCAGCAAACCCAAGAGCCGTATTACCCGTTTTCATTTGAGCATATACTCCTGTTTCATCAATAAACTGACGCTCAATACCAAAAGCTTTTTCAAAAAAATCGACGGTTTTTGCAACATCTTTTACATAATAGATAATATTTCCTAGACGGTTCATAGTGACTCTCGTTGTTATTGTAGACAGTTATAAATTGAAAGGCGAAAGAAATCTACTTTTTTCTCTTTAAACCCAAGCTTTTATTAGATATAATCTGCATACTAAAGAGAGCTAAACCATGGAAATATTACAATGCAAAAACTTAAGCAATTTTTTATGCCTTTTGAAGGTAAATGGAACCTCGATTTCTTCTCTGGCCTCACTGTAGCCCTCGCTTTAATCCCAGAATCGATCGCTTTTGCTTTAGTTGCTCACTTAGACCCCCTTGTTGGCCTATATTCTGCCTTTTTCATGTGCCTTCTCACTGCCATATTTGGAGGTAGACCCGGCATGATTTCTGGTGCCACAGGAGCCATGGCTGTTGTTATAGCCTCTCTCGTCATTGAAAATGGTGTTCAATACCTATTTGCCACAGTCGTCTTAACTGGTGTATTGCAAATCTTAATTGGCGTATTCAAACTCGGCAAACTGGTCCGAATTTTGCCAAAATCAGTCATGGTAGGCTTTGTCAATGGCTTAGCCATTGTGATTTTCATTTCACAACTCACTCAGTTTAAAATAGTAAGCCCTACAGGAGAGATGCATTGGCTAACAGGCCACCCCCTCTTTATAATGATTGGTCTCGTATTAGTTGGTATGCTTGTCACACACTTTTTGCCTAAATTAACTAAAAAGATCCCCTCCCCTCTTATTGCCATATTAGTCGTAACAACGATCGTCTATATCTTTAGACTCGATGTGTTAGTTGTACGCGATATGATGGGTGGCTCTCATGTAAAAGCTACACTTCCCACTTTTGCTTGGTTAAATGTCCCTATTAACCTTACTACTATAAGAATTATCGTTCCTTATGCTATTACTCTTTGTATCATAGGCCTTTCTGAATCGCTTATGACCCTTACTCTCATTGACGAAATGACTCATACAAGAGGGCGCGCTAATAAAGAGTGTATCGCCCAAGGAGTCGCAAATGTTGTTTCAGGCCTTTTTAAAGGGATGGGCGGCTGCGCCATGCTAGGTCAAAGTATGATCAACATCAACTCTGGTGGACGAGGAAGACTTTCTGGAATAGTAGCTGGAGTCATACTATTTTTATTCATCATCTTTTTATGGCCAATGATAGAACTCGTGCCCTTAGCCGCACTTGTTGGCGTGATGTTTATGGTAGTCATTGAAACATTTGAATGGGCAACTTTTAAGTTCATTCGCAAAATCCCCAAATCTGATGCCCTCATAATCGTTGTCGTTACCCTTGTAACCGTATTTACCGATTTAGCCATTGCCGTTATCACAGGAGTTGTTATTTCAACGCTTGTATTTGCTTGGGAAACAGCTAAAAACATTTACGCCGTCAAAAGCACTAATAAGGATGGAGCTAAAGAATATCAGCTCCACGGCCCACTATTTTTTGGATCGGTGAGCCATTTTAAAGAGCTTTTCGAAGTGGATAATGATCCCAAAGAAGTAATCATAGATTTCTTACACTCACGAGTAACAGATCACTCAGCGATTGACGCGATTCAATTTGTAACCAAAAGATATGTTTCGAAAGGAAAAAACTTACATCTGCGCCATTTAAGTGCTGATTGTAAGTTATTACTGGGTAAAGCTGGCGATATGGTAGAGACGAATGTTTTAGAAGATCCAGACTACCACGTCGCTTCAAACAAACTTGGCTAAAAAAACTAGTCGATTAATACATCCAGTTTTTTGAGCTAATTAAGAGGTAATTTTTTAACAATTTGTGAAACTACATAAATAGAACCAAATAGCACTATATTACTTCCTAATTCTAACTTTACAACATCTTTAATTGTAAGCTTTTCTTCAGAATTAGTTCTATTAGATAGAAATTTTCCCATAAACATACCAGTAATTGCTCCCATAAAAATAGAACCAATTAATAGATGTTTGAGTGAACTAGCATTAGCTTTAAAAAGTTTAGGTGAGTTAGAGTTCTTAGCTACCAATTCTCCAACTCTAGAAGCTATCGAAATAACTACAATAGCTGTTTGAGTTAATCCACTAAAAAATCCAAAAGATCCAACAGGCTTTGCTGTAACAGATACCCCAAGTCGAGGTGCAACTAAAGAACTACTAATCGCCTTCCCGATAGAGAAAAACAACGAAGGTACTATAGCAGAGACAGCAGTGCCTTCAAAACTAAAATCTACTTCACCTTTTAAAGCACCAGAAAGTTCATTATATAAACTTGAACATTGATAACTCACATACTTAATCAGGGCTAGCGCATCAAAAATTTCCTACTAATAACACCTGATGTAAGTAGCTCTCTGAGCGATGACATTTTCTCATTTTTGCCTTAATTCCCTTTTTAAAGGTGGTCTCTGCCTTAAGTAGTTGTAGGGCAATCGCACGAGCCACTCTTAGATTCTCATTCGCATCCTCACCAATGCGACTATCATCTTCTCCGAATGCAACATCGAGATGCCAATGAAACTCGTTTTCTACCGACCAGTGTCTGCGGATCCTCCGACGAAGTTCTTCTGCATTTGCTTCGAGACTCGTAATGTAATATCGCTTTTCTTCTTTGGTTTTTTTCCCCTCTACCCACCGCCTGTACACACAAACAGCACTTTTTAGGCCTACCCATTTTGACAATTGAGGCAGCCATTCCAAATCAGATGTGCTCCAAATGTGATGTGTTTCTTTGCGCCCCCTTCCTCGTTCAGCATGACTTATTCCATCGCATCTGGCTTCAGCGGGCATAGTAGTCGCTTGAGTGAAATAGTTATGTAATTCGTCCCACAGCCCGGGTTGATTTTGTTTTACGGTCACCAGATAATCAGCTTTTTTTTCTGTGATTTTTTCTACGATGGATCTCTGGCAGCCAATGGCATCAATGGTAATCAAATCGCCCGGCTTTAGCAGCAATGTATCAAGAAGAGTGTGAATTCCAACGATCTCATTACTCTTAGAGCCAACCCTGCTCATACCTAGCAACATTTGGTTCTTCTCACACCAGGCTGAAACGACCCGCAAGGGGTTATTTTTATCTCCTACTCCTCGAAATGCTTTTCCATCGAGACAAATTTGTCCGGGAAGCCGTTCTTTCAATTCTTTAGTCCATGACGCGAAAGCGCTCATAAACTGTTGAGAATTGAGACGTTCAATCACTCGTCGAAAGGTGTCTGGGCATGGTATGCCATTCTTAAGTGACAAAAACTGTTTGAGATAATCCTGTTTATCAGAGGCCCATTCATAGAATCCTTCCCATCCGTCCTCGCCACATACTGTGGCAAGGACGGTGATGACAATGACATCGATCAGCTGGTGGCGAATTCGATGTTTTCTGGGATCTTCGCAGCTTTTAAAATGATGCATCATTCGTGATCTTAACTTTGTTTGTATGGACATTGTACCTCCTTAAATAAGTAAAATTCCACACATAAAGTGATTTATTGACAACTAAATTTTTGATGCGCTAGCCCTGCATACTTAATACAGGTGTCAGCGAACATATAACCTAAAACATTAAACGACATATACCTTCCTTAATAAAAGAAGCTAGCTTACAATGAAGTCTTGTATTATGGCAATAAAAAAGGGCTGCTCAATGAGCAGCCCTTTTTGACAAATAGACTAAAGACTAGTAACGTCTTCCGCCGCCGCCGCCGTAACCGCCACGGTTACCGCCGCCATTGCCGCCACGGTTTCCACCGCCGCCACCGAATGAGCGTTCTTTTTGTGGACGAGCTTCGTTAACTGTAAGCGGGCGTCCTGCTACTTCTGTACCATTTAAAGCATCGATAGCGGCTTGAGCTTGCGCTTCATCACCCATTTCAACAAAGCCAAAACCTTTAGAACGGCCACTTTCTCTGTCCATTATAATTTGAGCAGATGCAACTTCACCATATGGTGCAAAAGCGTCTTTAAGGTCATTGTTATCTAGATCGTGGGAAATATTCCCTACGTATAATTTTTTGTTACTGGCCACTCTGGCTCTCCTAAAATAAAGCTAAAATATCAAAAATTGGTAAAATAGCGGTGAACTAATTAAAGTTCGATTCTTCTTCAATCATAAAACGTAAAGCTATTTTTAGATTTCGTCTACGAAAGTACACATCATTATAGCGAAGTTGAACTATTAATGCTATAAAAAGTTTATTGGACAAAAATATTTCATATCTTTCTATTCATCCATATGATACTATCGATGCTAATCAACTAAAGAGAATACCCAATACATGACGTTTGAAAACTTAGATCTGGATCCTCAGATCATTAAAGCCATTAACGATGCAGGTTACACAACACCTTCACCGATTCAATTAAAAGCTATACCTGTTGTCTTATCTGGATCTGATTTAAGAGCTTCTGCACAAACTGGAACCGGTAAAACGGCTGCATTTTTACTCCCATCTCTTAATAAACTAGCTACCCCTTCTAAAGTAAACGGAAAAGGTCCTAGAATTCTTATTCTCGTTCCTACTCGTGAACTCGCTATGCAGGTAACAACTCAAGCGAATAAGTACAGTAAATATTTGGATCGTGTTAAAACAGTTTGTATAGTGGGCGGCGTCCCATACCCAGCTCAAACTCGTCAACTTTCTAAACATTACGATGTACTAATTGCAACACCAGGCCGTTTAATTGACTTTATTGAACGTAAAAAGATCGATTTCTCAAGATTAGAAGTTATGATTCTAGATGAAGCTGATCGCATGTTAGATATGGGCTTTTTAGAACCTGTTGAACAAATTATTGAAGCGACTCCTCCAACTAGACAAACTTTGCTCTTTTCGGCTACTTTGAGAGGTAGCGTTATTAAGCTATCAAATAGATTATTGAATAATCCAGTAGAGATCGTAATTCAAGCCGAAAAAGAGAATCACGACAATATTGAACAAAAGCTTCACTATGTTGACGATGTTAAGCATAAAAATCGTCTATTAGAGCATATTTTAAGTGAAGAAGGGATTGATCACTCTATTATCTTTACAGCGACAAAAAGGCATGCAGCTAAATTAGTCGATGAGCTAAGAGAAACAGGTTATAAAGCTTCTGCTTTGCATGGTGATATGAACCAAAGACAAAGAACTAGAACAATCGCTCAATATCGCGAAGGTAAATTTAAAATTTTAGTTGCTACAGATGTGGCCGCTAGAGGAATCGATGTTAAATCGATTACCCACGTAATTAACTTTGACCTTCCACACGACGAAGATTATGTTCACCGAATTGGAAGAACAGGTCGAGCTGGAGCTAAAGGAAAAGCACTATCATTTGTCTCAAATAAAGATGCTCATTTAATTCATAATATAGAAAGCTATATTGGTAAGAAAATTGAAGTATCTGAAATTGAAGGATTAGAGCCTAAAAAGAAGATCAAACCCGCTAGCCCAGGCAAACGCAAGTCAAATAGTAACACAAGTGGCAAGTCAGAAAGAAACTCTAGTAGAAGATTTGGATCTAGAAGACCTAAATCTGCATCAGGTGATGATCGAAGACGCTCTGATCGAAATGATGGCGGCGACAAACGTGATCGTAATGATGGAGATCAAAGGCGTTCAAACTCAAATCGATTTGATGACAAACCAAGAGAACGTAGAAGTTTTGGCGATAACAGAAGATCCGAAGGTGGTAATAACCACAGAAGATCTGAAGGCAATGGTGAACGTAGAGACAGCAGAAGATCAGATGGCGGCAACAACGATCGCAGAAGATCTGAAAGTGGCGACGAGCGCAGAAGCGAAGGAAATCGCAAAGGGCCAAAACGCTTTGGTTCACCAAAGCGTAGCCAAAATAATAAAAGTCGGCCTTCTCAAAGAAGAAGACCAGGTCGCTAGTTAACCTAAGTTGTGTGTAACAGCCATTTCAAAAATTAGGCAAGATTTTCCAGGTTTTTTACCTTCAATTGAGCTCAAATCTATTGATTTGATCGAAATTTAATGTGAAAAAGATGGATGGTATGGCCAATTTTTGAAATCAGCTTGTTACATAGAACTTGGGTTAGTTAGTTTAAGCCGATAAAAATATCGACTTCAGGGGAAGATGGACTTTGCGCCTTTTCCCCATATACTTCATAATCAGCGCTATACTTTCTATCCATATCTGTAGACCAAATTTTCACCCACTCATTATATACAGACCCTTTTTGAGGATCGCCAATAGCTGTGAATTTTTTAAAATCTCCCCCTTCAATACAAACCCCTTTCATCCCTTTAGGAACATGATCTAAGTTGTCCACTTTAAATCCTAAAATCACAGTGTAAGGCTTAGTATGATCCCCTTCATATTCTGTATAAACAGAATAAATGGCTGGATCTATTATGTTAGGCACTTTTTCGACGTACCGCCCTGCCATAAAATCTTGCCAAAGTTGAGGGATATCTTTTCCCATTTGACCATTCTCATTGGTAGTTCTAACCGCTAATCCGATTACATTAAATGTTTTCATTTTCATGTTTGATTTCTCCACATACTTTTCACTTGGGTATAAAACCGATTCCATAGGAATTGATCCATTATAAAGATGCCAGTATTTGTTTTCTCTACCTGGATTGGTCTCAAAAACTAAATCACCTTTTAATTTATGGGGATCTACTTCTAGCAAAATATATCGATTTACGTGATTCCAATATTTAGCCACAATCTTACTGAGTTGATCTTTTGTAGAAAAGTGAATGAATTCATCGTCTGAAATATCTAGTACAACATTTTGATGACTCTCACTTTTTTTCCAATTTTCAACGGATAATATCTTATATAACTGAGGGGGACAAACATCTAATGGCATTGACTATTTACTCTTATATTCACAACTTTTTAAATGATCATTGACTAAACCAACCGCTTGGCAATAGGCATACATGATGGTAGAGCCTACAAATGTCATCCCTCTTTTTTTCAAATCTTTAGAGAGTGTATCACTTAATTCAGTTGTAATAGGTACATCTTCTTGTTTATTCCAATTGCCCACTATAGGTTTATGGTCAATAAAACTCCATAAATAGGCATCAAAGGAGCCAAATTCACTTTGTATCTCTAAAAAGACTTTGGCATTGCTTCGAGCGCTATAAATTTTGAGTCGATTGCGAATGATTTTAGGCTCTTCACGAAGAGCTTCAAGCTCAAGATCACTCATGGCAGCCACTTTACTAGGGACAAAGTCATGAAAAGCTTCTCTATACCCTTCTCTACGCTTTAATATTGTATACCAACTAAGACCTGCTTGAGCCATCTCCAAAATTAAAAACTCAAATAGCTTTTGATCATCATGAATAGGCGCGCCCCATTCATGGTCGTGATACTCTTCATAGAGCAAAAAGCCATCTCCAAAACATCTTGCCATTAAGGAGCTAAAACAACAGATTTTGACTCTTCAGGCTTTAAATGAGGATACATATCAAATAATACACCATCTAAATATCCTGACACAACCGGCTCAATATCTTGATTTTGGTACGGTCCAATTTGAATTGTATTATTCATACTATCAAAAGAGCTGTCTATTTTTAGGGTTCCATTTTTAGCTAGAGCTTCATCACCAAATTTAAAAGCTAAATCCAACGCAGTTGAGATAACAGCATCATTAAAAACAGGCAATTCCTCATTCTTTCTAATACCTAGACCTACTAAATAGTTACGTAAGTGCATATATTTATTCACTCCTAAAGTGAACATCTTCTCAAAATTAGAGATGGAAAAAGTTACATTCCAATTCGTTTTCAAAGGGTCAAGCCTAACCATCTTTCCATTCAATGAAATCTTCGAAAGATTGGAATTAAATTCACATCGATTGAGGTTAAGCATCAACCGTTCATCGTCTTGCTTTTGCCCAGTTGCAGTAGCCGCCTTTAGCTCCAAATCAATAGCATGAGTTAAAACTCCTAATTGCCTTAAGTCTGGTATTAAAGGTAAAATTTCACTTTCCCAGTTTTTATCAATATAATCTTGCACTAAAAAAGTTTGTTTTGACTTTGAAAGTGAAGCGAAAGCCTGAAGATAGTTTTCCTTTACATCTTGAGCCTTGATATCAAATTTAGAATAATCTGTCTTTCCACTAGTTTTTAATTTCACAACCATTTGAGGATTGTTGACATCTTCTAAAGAGAGGTTTAACGAGAGATCGCCTTGATAAGAATAAAGATCAGTTCGGAAATCACAATTATTAACTTCTAAAGATAAAGGGAAAAGATGCTTTAAATCTAAATTTTCATCAAAGTTTAGGGTATTAAACACAGTCCCTAACCTAATATTACATTTAGATTTTTTAGTAGTTGTTTTTTTAGTACTTACATACAGGTTCTGATACTTGTTTAAACTAGGAATTAGTTTAATATATTCGCCAATCAATCTTTCACATGAGGTTACATCTCTATAATCTAAAGTTATATTCCTGATAGTTAGGTCACCTACTTTCTCAAGTTCTCCAAGAGAAACATCCCCTTTAACCATTTCGATTAATGTAAGTGTTTTCCCATCTTCAAAAATAGAAACCTTCAAATCTCTAAATTTAATTGATATAGCATCCAAGTTAGATAACAATTTTGAAGTAGTTTGAGGCTTAGAATTAGCTTTCAAGTATTCTACAATATTTTCTTTTTCATAAAAAATTGTACCGTCTACTCGAAATTCATTTGATTCACCCGTTTGAATAAAAAAAGGTCCATTAACAAGTAAACCCGCTGATTTATCCAATAATGAAGTCGAAACAGTAATAGAGCCTACAGAACGAATCTTAGAGTTATTAAGCTCAATATTTGGACTATTATAAACCAATGATAATTTTGTTGGATCAAACTTCCATTTTATTGAAGTGCAATCTACTTTTAATATTAACTTATTTTTTTCAATCTCATTTGCCACACTATCTTGAAATTGTTTCATCAAAAAAGTCCAAAACATACCATATGCTATACAAATTATAGCACTTCCTGCGCCAAAAACATAAAGGAATTTCTTCAAAACAATCTCCAAGTGTCTATAGGTGAGTTTTCATAATACTCTTCATTCCAATATTCTAAAAGGATTTTATGAGAGTGTTTAAAAAATAAACACTCTTTCTAGACATTATATTTAGGTAGATGTTTGCGAATTTCTATAATCAGCCACTCTTTGGATTAACCCATTTAGATTATACCCAGATATCTGCTCTATTTGAGCCTTAGTCCAATTTACCCCTTGACTCAACCAAGTTGATATTTGATCACCTCTTATAACATCAAAGTATTGCAATGTCCGCATAACTCCAAAAGCTTTAAAAATCCACGAGCTATTAGCAAAAATAATGCCAATGCTGGCTGCTGTGGCCCCTAAAGACTCAATTTTATTTATACTTTCGTCATCTAAATTAGTATGACTACAAATTAATCTCTTACCCTCTTCTGAACTAGTAAGAGTAAAAAAAGAAAAGGTAGCTAAGGTGACTAATGAAGTCATTCGCACACCGCGCCCAAATAAAACTCCAAAAACGGCCATTGAAAGAACAGTCGTTTTAATAAATTGTTTATGTTGTTTCTGAATAATATTGAAACCCTGTTCAACCTCACTCCCTTCTTGAATCTGCCCAGATTTACCAATTCCAAAAAGAAGCAAAGGTAAATATGTTATAGAGTAAGAAATAGGCGCAGGCAAGCTTGAAACGCTACTTCGAAATAGAGTAGCAACAAGCTCTAAAACTGTAGAGACAACTCTACAATCTTCAAACGCGCTGACAACACTTGTTGATTCAGACGTTGGATCCATTTTTGCAGCCATATGTCCACCAACACCAGCTGTAATTATATTTAGCATATATTCCCCTTGAAGGTTAAGAGCATGTTTAATGGGATGGGTTTAGTAGTTCCCATCCTTTTCTAATATTGGGATACTTATCACCCCATTGATATTCATCATCATCGATAGCCCAAAACATGCCGCCTAAAAGTCCTTTTTCATTGATAAGGTCTACTTTTAAAGCGATAGTATCTGGAGTATCAAAACTGACCCATTCTTGAGTCTTTAAATTATACCCTATCGCCGTACTTGTTAAGCTATCAGTGCCAAAAGTAAGTGTTTTATTGGCAATCATATCGGCAATTTCATAATAGGCTAAAAGGCCTGGAGAAGCTGTAGAAGGACCCGCCGCTCCAGCTTGGGTAAATGCTTTTCCTGGAGAGTAGTCGGCATCGCTCATACCGCTAACTCCTCCAAAAGAGTGCCCATAAGTTGGCATACCCATAACGATTTTATTAGCAGGAACGCCATTTGCAATATAGTTATCGATAGTTTCAGCGATATACATGGTACTGCTAGGATTAGTATCAGATTTAAGTGGAGCATTGGCTCCTGTTAATTTTGGATTGTCAAAAGCGCCATGATAGTCATAGCACATCACATTGACATGATCTAAATATTCAGAACATTTTCCGAGCCACTCAAAATATAAAGAAGGGTCATCGTGATATTTTTGAGATACACCAGTAGGGACAATAGCTGCCGAAGCATAACTCACTAAAAGTTCAGGCGATGTTGACTTACAAGCTGCACTTAATTCTCTTAACAAGTCAAGAAAGTTTTCGAAATCAGCCTCACTGCCGCCTCTAGAGAGATCTCCAGGATATTCCCAGTCAAGATCAATACCATCAAAACCATATTTATGAGCGTAATCAATGGCTGAATTAATAAATTGCTCTCGACTACTTGAGCTAGCTACCATTTCAGAAAAAAGGTGATATGTGTATTGCCCCGTATTTTGATCACTGGGATCATTAAATGACCAACCACCAATAGAAAGGTGAGTTCTTAAGTTGGGATTTTGAGTTTTAAGAGCTTGAATTCCTGGATATAAAACAGATTGATCATTCCACTCGAAAGGTTGAACTGAATAATCCCCTGTTAAATGAGGATTGTCAGGTTCAATTGACTTAGTGACGAACCCAAAACAAGCAAAAGCAAAATAGATATCGGTCATAATAGTGGGATCAATGAGATCAGTAGTGAATTTGGATCGACCACCTGAAGGGACACGATATTGAGCCCAATTTTCAAAATACCCAGCGCATACTTTTTGAGCTGACGCATTGAGATCACAATTGAGTTGAGATAAAACTAAAGCTAATAATAATAGGCGTTTCATACACCTCTCCAAAGTTAATCCAAAAAATAGGAAAGTAGCAAACTTCGCAAAACTTAGTTTGTGAAGTTTGGATTAAGATGGTGCATTATCTAATAATATTTTTCAACTATTTTTTTTTTCGAATGAAAAACTAGAGTCAAGAATTTGAATTTTAAACCCAAGTAGTTCTACAATCCAAATAATTTGGAAACGACAAATTGACCTACTTTTTTCGTAACATAGCTTACGCTAGCTGCTAGAAGGTCTACTTCCTCTTCACTTCGATAGATTTCTTCCATTTCTTGAGGGTTAGCGTATTGAGAAACATTCGCCTCAATAACTCTCTTTTGAATTCTTTCATCAGCTTTTATTTTAGCTTCAGCCAAAGCTATTCTTTCAGCTTCTTCTGGTTTAGTCTCAATAAAACGCCTCTTAGGTTTACTAATATCATCCCTTAGTTCTTCATTATTTGTTTGTAACTGACATACCTTGCTACCCAACTCATCACACTTTGCAGCAGTTGAGCTTAGCTGCATTGACATTTCATGAGCGCAAGCTTCAAATTTAGCCCGAGTAGCTTCTACTTTAGCTAACTCTTCTTTATGCCTTATTTGCATAGAATCTAATTGGATATTTAATGTACCAAGCTCTAAGTGAGCCTCTTTTAAAGCCCCTCTTAAGTCAGCAATTTCTTCATCTTTAGCTTTTCCTTCTTCTGCAAATAGCTCATCCCCATCACTTTCAACTCCACTAAAAAGAACCTCTTGTATATCCACTTTCTCTATCAATAATTTCTCTAAACTCTTGATTTTTGAAGCCATCTTTAACACAAGAGCTTCTAAGTTGTCTTTTTCGGAGGTTAGCTCTTTCAATCTTCCATCTTTTTCTACATTGATTGCTTTTAACTCTTGAACCATAGGCTTTAAAGCTTCAAATGCCACTTGATGCTTAGCTATTATCCTTTTTGCTTCAGTTAGCTCTCTGATTAATTCCGAATTCTGAACAGCAAATTGACCATGTTTCAACTGAGCGTCTGTAAATTCCAAAGAATAATGATTTGCTTTTACTAAAGCTTCTCTTAATTGCCCTTGTAGTTTTGCAATGGTACGATGAAGTTGCGCTTCAGGGCAAGGTTCACGAACAGCTCTTTTAGCAGGTGCTGCTCTTTTAGCTGCAGCATTAATTTTTCGAGTATAAGATCCACCATTACCATAACCTGATGAGCTTACGTGTGCATACCTGTTTGGCACTTTTTTTACCAAAGGTGCCTCTACTCTTGGAGCGGGAGCAAATGCTACAGTAGATGTAGCTGAAACAACTCGTTTTCCAAGCTCTTTCATACAATGAGAAATAGTTTCAAAGTCTCTAATGGTCGCTTTATCTTCCGTAGAACCAATCTGAGCTGTAATATCTCTAATATTATAAGTTTTACCCGAACTAGTTGTGTAATTACAAGTGTCATTAGTTATATTAAAATCTTGACGATAGGCCCCATCAACCTCATATTCAAATCGAACTAAAATATCATGAAATGCAGATTCAGCATCTGATCTTAATGCCGGTAACCCCATATTAGCCATAACAAACCCCTCACAGTAAATTACAACTATTATAACAAAAATTATATTATAATAACAGTTAAACTAATGTCTATTATACTTTATAACTAACTTGTTATGAGAGGGTTACCCACTTTTCAAATAACTGATCAATTTCTTTCCGTACTTCTTCAATTTGAGTATGAATATCTTGTAACTTGGATAAATCTTGACCTTTCATAAGCTTCTCTAGTTCAACAACTTGAGTCTCTCGCTTTTCAATCGCTTTTTCTAGTCTATTGCGCTCTTTTCTAACCTCTCTAGACTCTTGAGGTTTCGATTCTTTCTTTTTAATCGTGGTTGGTTTAATACTCCTTGAAGACTCCCAGTCGCTATATTGAGCATATGTTTTACACTTTGATGGCTCCCCTAGAGCCAAAAACTGAGTACACATATTTTCTAGCATAGATCTATCATGAGTAATGAGCACTACCGCTCCTGGAAAATCGCTTAAATTATCCTCTAATGTCTCCAAAGTAGGAATATCTAAGTCATTGGTAGGCTCATCTAAGAGCAATATGTCAGCAGGCTCAAGCATGAGTCTAGCAATAGATATGCGCGCTCTTTCTCCTCCTGATAGCTTGTTAACAGACATCCCTAAATACTCTCGCGGAAATAAAAAGCGCTGACACCACCCATTGACATGAATAGCTTGACCACGGTAGTGGACAAATTCCCCTGCTGGAGCCAAAGCCTCTTTAAGGGTAATATTTTCATCTAATTTAGTTCGATGTTGATCAAAGTAGACAATTTTCAAGTCATCGGCTCTTTTAATCGTTCCCATGTCAGGTTCAAGTTCTTGAGCAAAAAGTTTGAGCAAACTGGTTTTACCACACCCATTAGGCCCCATTAACCCCAATCGCAAACCAGAAGTAAGAGAAATATCTAAATTTTCAAACAGGAGTTTATCTCCTAAAGATAGCTTCAAGTTTTTAGCCACAAGTAGTTTTTTCGTTTGCCTTTCACTGCCTACAAAGCTAATTTCTGCCCTTTGCTTTTTATTGCGCATCTTCAAAGCTGAATGCTCATCGAATAATTCTTTAGCTTGATCGATTCTCGATTGAGCCTTAGTAGTACGAGCTTTCGGGGTTGACCTTAGCCACTCAGTCTCTCTTCTTACTTTAGTTGCAATCGAGCGCTCTTGCTCAATTTGACCTTCAATAAATCGCTCTTTTTTCTCTAGAAAAAAGGGATAAGGACCATCAACAGAGAATAAACCCTCAGGGTAAAGGGGATTGATCTCAACAATGCGAGAAGTTGCTTTACTTAAGAAGGATCGATCATGACTCACCACAATGTAAGTTTTGATCTCTTTATCTAAAAATTTTTCAAGCCAAACAATCGATTCTAAATCTAAATGATTTGTGGGCTCATCGAGCATCAAAACATCTGGATTATTGAGCATAGCGATGGCAATCGATAATCGCTTTTTCCACCCTCCGGATAATAAAGCAGCGCTTTTTTCATCTCCTCTAAATCCGAGCTTAGTGAGCCAAGTTTCCACTAAATTGAGTTTTTCATGTTCAGACAAATGAGTTTCACTATGAAGCGTATCAAGTAATACGTTTAGTGGGGACTCGTCCTCATATTCGGCGGATTGAGGCACATAGCCAATTCGCAAATCACGTTTAGGACACACCTCTCCCCCATCTGAGCTCTCTTCGCTAGCTAAAATTTTGAGAAGGGTTGATTTCCCAGCGCCATTTGGGCCAATGAGTCCAATTCGGTCACCAGCAAAAATAGAAAATGAAAGGTTCTCAAAAAGAACTTGAGAACCGTACGCCTTTTCCAAAGATTTACAATTTAATAACAATGACATAGCGCATATACTATCAGGAAAAAATTATCTTTGCAACTCTTGAACTAAAGGTTTTGCACCATACATTTTATCGATGCAATATTCAATAGCTTCAGTATGAACACTAATCGATCGAGCGGTTGTATCATCAAACTCTAAATTCCATAGATGAGCATCTTTATTGCCATCAAAAATAAGGCCTACCACCTCTCCTCTATCGTTAATTACAGGGCTTCCTGAGTTACCCCCAATGATATCATTGGTTGAGACAAAATTGACAGAAATATTGGGATCAAATGAATAACTCTTTGTTTGCCATTTCTCATTTAAATTGTATGGATAGGCGCCTCCATTTTGATCATAAATGGCGTATAGCTCACCCAAATTCGATACTGGTGCTATATATCCTTCACTCCCCATATACCCTTTCATATTTCCATATGATAAGCGCAGAGTGAAAGTAGCATCAGGATAGATCGACTCACCATGTGTGGCAAACATCACTTGAGCTATTTTATCGTAGCAATCATTTAAAACGGCTTCATATTGTTCTTCAAACTCAACCCTTTTTTGTCTTCCATAAACATCAATTTCTCTTGTAAATACGATCAAAGGATCGTTACTTGTTTTGATTAAATCGGGATTTTCTAAAAGCTCTTTTCGAAATTCCAAAGAGTTAATTTGAGTATCTCTTATTATTTCAAAAGGTGTTGGCCCTTTTGCAAGTAAAACAATCAGAGGATGATCGCTCCCTAGTTCATTTTCTAAAGCAACAAGACCAGCTTCAATCATAGCCACTTCTAAATCAGAATAAATAGGTTCTTGCGAAAGAAGCATTCTTTTTAAAGTTTCATATTCACTATCGACATATTCTTTAAATCGTTTTCCATTAGGTTTGTTTCGCTCTACGGCATATCTATTTAAGTGTCTAGCATAGGCATAAGTTTTCGAGCAGAAAAAAGCGTATCTTTCAAAATACGAAGCTTGAGTAACTAGATCTTGCTGAGTTTCTAGTGTATTTCCTAAAGTTAACCACGGCTCTTTTTGTTCACTTGATAATGTTTTAAAAAGAGCACTCTCTTCATCATACTTATTTTGCACCAAAGGCTTCTCTTGAAAATCTCTATACTCTCCTTGATATACCTTTTGAGCATTCATTAAAGAACCTATAGCTCCTTGAGCGCGCCTTTTATGCTCTTCACTAATTTCGCTATATTCATTTAAAACGGCCAACCTTTCCTCAAGAAATTTTAGAATTCTAGGCAAGCTATATTGAAATAAAATAGCGCGGTGATCAGCTGTGTACAACCGATTTGTAGATCCCGGATTGCCCGTGACAAAAAGCACTTCGCCCTCTTTTGGTCCCTCTGAGTTCCATTTCAAGTAGTTTGAGTTAGAAACCGGTTCTCCATTTTCGTAAGCTCTTAAAAATGCAAAGTCAAAGTTCATACGTGGGAACTCAAAATTCATCTCATCACCACCAAAAGATGCTAGTGTTTTATCTGGAGCCATCACTAAACGAATATCTGTATATCTCTTGAATGAATAGAGTTGATATTTGCCTCCCTTGTATAACGTAACCACTTCAACATGCAAGCCACTTTGAGCCTGTTTCTCTTCTTTTAGTTGATTGAGAATCTCTTTTCTCACTTCATCTTTTTGCAGTGAACTCATCGAATCATTGAGTTTTTGATTCACTTCATAGGTAATATCATCAATTGCAATGAGTTGGTCGACAAATAAATTAGGGCAACCTAATTCTAAATCTTGAGTTTGAGCATAAAAACCATCTTTAATATAGTTTTGATCCTCGCTAGAGAGATTTTCAATAGCCCTTGATGCGACATGATGGTTAGTGAGAATAAGGCCATTTGGAGAAACAAAAGAGCCTGAGCCACCAATACTGATCCGAAGCGAAGAGAGTCGCATATGATCGATACTCTCTTGAGTGAGGTTAACTCCATATTTTTGAGCAATTTGATCTTTAGGTAAGTTGTCAAAAGTCCACATTCCCTCATCACTCAATAGTGAAGTAGAAATAAGTAAAGCTGATATAGTGGTTATTATTTTAGCCATGAGCGTTCTCTATATATTAAATATAGAAACACTTTAAAATAGGTTTATTTTTTATCCAAGTGAATTCGAACTTTTATAGCCTCAGCTACATCACTGTGATTAATTCTCTCTAGAAAAGGTAATATCTCTTGATGATGATCTTGCAAATAACTCGTCGCTATATCACTTCTATCTTTTTGAACTTCCATAATAGCCCAAGCCTTGACATGATTCACATCATTTTTAACGGCAGAAGAGGTAACTCTGCTTTGAACTACTCTCGCCTAAAGGCTAGAGATTCTTGTTTCATAGCTCCCCTATTGGGGCAGCTCCACAAGCTTTACAACCGTAGTCCCTACGGCCTTTAAACATTGCTGCTTTATATTT
>JAUHQG010000049.1 GCA_030408475.1 Candidatus Amphrikana amoebophyrae | reverse complement strand
GGAATGCACTTTGGTCTCCAAGCTATTTTGCTGCATCTTGTGGAGGAGCTCCTTTAGAAATCATACAACTCTATATCAAAAGCCAAGCATCGCCCAAGTAAAAGATCTGCCTTACATCCCCGACCTAAAGGACGGGGTTTTACGGCATTAGTGATAAATCAGATTTAATTTCCCAATACAAACAATATTTATTGTAAACCCAAGCTAGATGCACATGGATTTATGAGCAAAACGTGCTAACAATAAGCTAGTTGTGAATTATTTGTGAGCTATTTAGCGCTTTGTCTCTTTGCTTTTGGCAAATATAAAAACCCAAAACAACTAAAGGAACTAATAAAACAAATAATAGCTCTTTGCTCATACTATATATAGTTATAGAAAAATCAAGATACCTTGGAAAGTGAACCAATAACGATAATATATAATCACTATATTGGCTTAAAATTGGAAAAAAGGGATCAATTAAAAGCGCTAGCCCTCCCCCTATTAATATCGATGCAATCAATAGAGGCATAAATAAATTATAGTAGAGAGAAAGAAAGGGAAAAGAGTGAAAAAGATAAAGCAAATAAGGCAAGCAAAGTATATAGACCGAAAGGTTAATGGCTAATGCCTTTCTAAAAAGTGATACAAATAGATAACCAGATAATGAAATATATGAGAGCTCTTTAGCCTCCCTAGGAGATCTTGACGGCAACAACTTTTTAAGCCAATTATTAACTGTAGAATAATAGAGCAAGATTGACGCTGTCGCTAAAAAACTGAGCTGGAATCCAAGCGATAAAGTCAATATAGGATCGATAATTAACAAAATTAATAAACATGATCCAAGAGTATTGATAGAACTAGAGCGCAATGAGAAAAAATGACCCACCAATACGACTAATAACATTAAGTAAGCGCGCTTAATAGAGGCAAATCCCCCAACAAATAAGAAATATAAAGTAGCGAAACTAATTAAAGTAATCAAAGCTAAGCGGCGATTAGATCGCACAAAAAATAGCGCTAAAAAACCTGTTACAATTGAAAAGTGAAAACCAGAAATAGCAAGAAGATGACCAAGACCTAAACGATTAAATAACATTCTAAGCTGCATATTCACCACTTCTCCAGAAAGCAAAGCGTAAATTAAATCAGCAGAAAAGTGTGATTGCATTTTATGATGTAGTTTTTGATAGAGCCTTTTTTTTAACTCACCTCGCTTTTTCATCAGAGAAAAAGTGGAGGGCAGATTTTTAATCTCTTTCGCTCTAAACAAATAGGTGTGAGGCGCAAATTGAGTTAAACTCCCACTTGATTCTATATGATTAGACTTTATCTCATCAAAGTCTTTGCAATAAAAGTAAGCTTTTTGATTATAGAGATCAAAATCATCTGATGAAAAATGATCAAGCGTGACAAGAGCTCTTGTTTTCTTGCCATAATGTGTTGGAACATTTTGAACTTCAGAAATAGTGATCTTAGCCACCCCCCTCTTTTTTTCAAAATTTTGTGTGGGATATAAAAATGAAACAAAGAAAAATGTTGCGCCTCCTAATACTAAAATAAGAAGGCCTCTTTTGTAAGCAATTACCAAAAACAAAAGAGCAATTAACACCCAAAGATAATTAAAACTAAGCGCTAAATAGGTTGATATCAAACAATTTAAACTTAAAAAAAAAGCGGGATTTTTATCCCAAAACCTCTCAAACACTTTCATTTAATGCTTTATTTGATATGATAGAGTCTAAGTGTATCAAAATGGCAAAAGTAAAGAAAGCAAAAGTGGTTCATCCTGAAGCAAAAGGGCTCCTAATCTTAGGAGGCTTCACCCTTCTATTGATTTCACTTCTCACCTTCTCAGATGGCATTATCGAAACCAATTGGCTAGGAATTACTGGATACTATGTTGCCCTTTCATTTAACGCCCTTTTTGGTCTTGGCTCATTCATTATTACAGCGTGTGGCTTTTGGTATGGCATTAAACTTTTAACTAAAAAAAGTGTCGATTCTTTAAAGCTAAAATCGCTTTACTTTTTTATTTTCTTACTCTCTCTTTGTTTTATTTTTAACACATTATCTGAAATGCACCTTATTGGTGGAGAGTGGATTCAAAATCACTCTATTTCGGAAAGCTATACCGTTAATAAGGTTTTCAATCACCGCACAATTCGGTATAATTTAGGTGGTATTCCCCTCTATTATTTATATCGCGATTTGCCAGCTATCAATTTGCAATCGCTACTTTCTGATTTGGGTGTCTTATGTACTTTTGGAATTATATCCATTGTTTCAGGTATACTATTTTTCGAAGTGAGCGTATTACAAGGTGTCCATTTAGCAAAAAAAGGGGCTCTTTCGATTTGGGAAATAACTAAAAAAGGGGTTGTAAAACTCAAAAAAGTGGAACTCAAAGAAGCTCTATTTGAGACATCGTCGGAAAACGCGCTTGTCCCCATTTCTCTTAGAAAAAAAGAACATAAAAAAATTACCACTCCCGAATTAAAAGTAAAAGCGAATGATAATCCCATTCCACCTAGAGTTGATAGATCTCAAATTGTTGATGTTGAAAATGTAAAAATTCATCGCGATAAAAAACCAAAACTTAACTTAGAAGAAAATTTTAACGCTCCAAAAAGCAAACCCAAACATCGAAGAGCTTACGATTTCCCCCCTCTCTCTTTACTCACCAATGCTAAGAAAATTGATCACCCTTCATTAGAAAAAGAACTGAAATCTCAGGCCACTATTTTAGAAGAAACCCTCCTTTCATTTGGCATTGAAGCTAAAGTAGGTGAAATTAATTGCGGTCCCACCATTACCTCTTTTGAAGTTCACCCAGCTATTGGTGTCAAAGTTCAAAAGATCAAAGGGGTTGAAAATGATATCGCCTTAAATATGCAAGCTCGTTCCATTCGTATTATTGCTCCTATTCCAGGCAAAGCAGTTGTAGGCGTTGAAGTTCCCTCTTTATATCCTCAAGAAGTGGGTTTTAAAGAGATGCTTTATCACTACTCTACTTCAAAGCAAAAACTCAATATTCCGGTTGTTTTAGGAAAAACAGTAAGTGGCGAAGATGTGATGTGCGATTTAACTAAAATGCCTCACTGTATTATCGCAGGAGCCACTGGCTCTGGAAAATCGGTTTGTGTTAATACAATTATCATGTCAATGCTCATGACTATGTCACCCGATGATGTGAAACTAATTTTGATCGATCCTAAAAAAGTGGAATTGACTCCATTTTCCGATATCCCTCACTTAATCGCCCCTGTTATCACTGAGCCTCAAGGGGCTCATGCCGCTTTAACTTGGGTTGTACGTGAGATGCAAACTCGATACGATATATTAAAACGACTCTCTCTTCGAAATATTACCGCTTTCAATGAAAGAGAGGTAAACGAAGCAGAAGAATCTGAGCTTGATATTGATATACCAGAGAAAATGCATTGGATCGTGATGATTATTGATGAATTCGCCGATCTTATGATGACATCAGATGAAGATTTAGAAACGCCCATTGCCCGCATTGCTCAAATGGCAAGAGCTGTAGGTATTCACATGATTTTAGCCACACAAAGACCCTCTAGGGAGGTGATAACAGGTCTCATTAAAGCTAACTTCCCCTCTCGAATTTCATTTAAAGTGGCCTCCAGGGTGAACTCACAAATTATTATCGACGAAAGCGGCGCTGAAATGTTGCTGGGTAATGGTGATATGTTATTTGTTCCCCCTACTGCATCTCAACCTATTCGAGCTCAAGGAGCATTTATTAGAGATGAAGACATTAATAGAGTGATAAGATTTATAAAGGATCAAAGAGCCGCTGAATATGTGGTCGATTCATTTGATACTTTTATGGGATCAAACATGAAAAACGACGATGATGATGATTATAAAGATACTTTGTTTCCTCAAGCAGTTGAAATTGTCATGTCAACAAAAACGGCATCGACAACCTTTTTACAACGAAAATTAAAAGTGGGTTATGCAAGAGCCGCATCACTTATTGATGAACTCGAAGATCATGGAATAATTGGCCCCCAAGACGGGTCAAGACCAAGGAAAATCTTAGCTCAAGCAGAGTCTTTAAGTGGGTATCCAGACGGCGATCTTTTAGATGAATAGAGAAAACCAAGGTTTCGAGTATTAGTGGATATCCATAATACAACCTGCTATTAATCGACTCTTCCTGAGTGATCTTGGGTATTCTTAACTAAATAAAAAAAATATTGATGTAATACTGCCTTTGTAATAGAGTTAAATTTAATTCACAAGTGAATTATCTTGTATGGATCTACCCCTGGAATAGTCTATGGCGAATAAATTTATTTCTTTTTTATTATTATCTCTGACTTTTATTCCTTCAGTTTTTGCTCAATACTATAGCCAATGCAACCAAGATCAGTTTGTACATACACATTTTTTTCAAAATAAAAAAAATGGTGTTTTTATTGATATTGGAGCTCATGATGGCGTCCAATTCAGTAATACCTATTTTTTAGAAAATGAGTTGGGCTGGACAGGTCTTTGCATAGAACCCATTCCGGATGTATTTAACCGTCTAAAAAACAACAGAAAAGCTATATGCATTCAAGGATGTATAGATTCTAGTCATAAAAATAAAGAGATTGATTTTTTAAGAATTCACGGTAATCCACCTGACTTAGAAATGTTTAGTGGAATTTTGGAATACTATGATCAAAGACATGTAAATAAAATACTCCAGCGCATTGCTCTTTTAGGAGGGAGCGCCGAAGTTATTAAAGTAAAGTGCTTTGATCTTAATGAACTCCTTCGCTTAAATGATATTGATCATGTCGATTTTCTAAGCTTAGATACTGAAGGTGGAGAATTTGAGATACTTTCTTCCATTGATTTTAATAAAGTAAACATCGATGTTATCGCAGTTGAAAATAACTATAAAAATCCCTGTTTTAAACAATTTCTAGAACCTCTCGGCTATCAATTGATTACAACTCTTGAACAAGATGAAATTTATAAAAAACGGGAGAAATAAGAATGAAAAAGCTAACTCTCATAATTTTTTTCTTATTTTGCTCACATCTTAACGCTACTAAAGTATATGATGCTTTCCTTTTTTTTAATGAAATTGATCTTTTAAAAATTCGACTAACCGAACTAGAAGATGTTGTAGATTATTTTGTCCTTGTAGAATCAAAACATACATTTTCTGGAAAAGAAAAGCCTTCCTACTATCTGAAAAACAGAGACCAATTTAAAAATTATAATAAAAAAATCATCCATATCCTCCTTGATAACCCCCCGGACTCTGACTATTGGCAAAACGAATATTTCCAACGCAATGCCATAGTACAAGGGTTAAAAAATGCCGATGACAATGACATTGTAATCTGCTCGGATATCGATGAAATCCCAAGAAAAGACACCGTTACTAAAATAAAAGAATTATACGAAAATAAACAAGCTTCTTTAAATGATGTTTTTTACTTGAACCTCGATTATTTTGTTTTTAAACTTAATAATTTCGTTGAGCAACCTTGGATGGCCTCCTATATCACAAACATTGCTAATGTAAAATCAATGCCCCCCCAGATAATTAGACAGAGAACAAAGAAATTACACCACTATTTTGTATCAAATGCTGGCTGGCATTTTTCGTGGATGGGATCACCTGAAGAGGCTCTGTACAAGCTAAAATCTTTTTCTCATGCAAAAGACTCTTTTGTAAAAGATGACCAAACCATGCTAAATTATTTCCAAAAACATAATGATTTAGGTTTTGCAGGTACTCCCTACCGAATAACAACATTAGAAATTAATTCAAAATTTCCAATTTATATTCAAAAACATCAAGACTATTTTACTTCAATCGGATGGATTAAACCCATTTCCAAAGAGACAATATCTCTTCAACCAGAACAACTACTTACTCCTGAAAGATTCTCCGTTATTTCGAAGTACATTTATGCCAAATATCATGACAAAAAGATACAAACCAACTACCACTTAGATCTATATCACGAAATTTTACGAATTTTAAGCCCTAGTTTTAAAGAAGGAGCTTGTTTAGAAAATAGGCTTTTTTAGATGAACATCGTCTTTCCGTGATCTTTCACGAAAAAAATAGCAACTTACTGTACCAAACGTACAAGTTTCGTTGCTATTTTTG
>JAUHQG010000048.1 GCA_030408475.1 Candidatus Amphrikana amoebophyrae | reverse complement strand
AAAAGAAATATCTTGCCATTTTTTTTGCCTAAATTCAAATAAATTTATGTTATAACCCATGACTTCAGTATCTTTTATAGATCCTTCGGATCTGCTTTCAAGATACAGAGAGGGGGGGGGCAAAATG
Source organism: Candidatus Amphrikana amoebophyrae (assembly GCA_030408475.1). Classification (GTDB taxonomy): domain Bacteria; phylum Chlamydiota; class Chlamydiia; order Chlamydiales; family JACRBE01; genus Amphritriteisimkania; species Amphritriteisimkania amoebophyrae. The sequence goes on along the minus strand of JAUHQG010000048.1, from coordinate 5,767 downwards.
CCTTTAGCATTTTGCCCCCCCTAGCGTTGGTTGAAAGAATTTTCCTACAGGAAAATTCTAAAAGCTGCGTAACTCTATGTTTTAATTATGCAACACAGCCAAGCCGCTTTACAATGATTCGCAGCTTTTGCAGCTCACTCTTCGGAGCGGATTTCACTTCGCTTCATCCGTTATGTCACTAAAGCTCCAAACAAATGCTTAAGTGGTTGAAAGTAAACATGAAGTAAAATTAAATTGTTACTTTGCTATTTCACTGGAAAAGCAAAATAATAATTTAATTTACATATCATTTGAAATAATTGTTGAGATTTTCTAGACTCCCATGATTATTTCTAGTTAGTAAGGCAAGGTGCTGTAATGAAAAAAATTTATTTAATATTGGTTGTTTTTTTATCTTCTTCAAACTTACTTATGAGTAAGCAAATAAGCATGGAATTTGAATACAATATTGTTGGAAAAGGAGGGAAAATGCACAAGCAAATTGTTCTTTCTGATCTCTTTTGTAATAGCGTAATCTATAAAACTTATAAGAAAAGTGGGAAAAAACTATCATTTTTAGACCAAAACATAGCAGCTTATCCTATTGATAATCTTGAAATTTCATCTGATGCTTTGACTTCGGTTTTCAAAGTAAAGTTAGATTCTGATTATACCAGCTCTTTACTTCCTAATTTTTATGAGTCTTTGTATAGCATCGGTTCTAAGGGGATTTCTAAACGAGACTTCTTTAGAGTTAAAATGCTCATGATGGAAACTTATTATTCTCATATTGAAGGCAAAGTTCTAACCAGTGATGCCAAAGCTGTTTTAAATGTTCTTAATGAAATGGACTATACCTCTTTTTGCCAATACCTTTTGAAAGATCAAACCGCTTCGAGATTTAAAAGAATCATTTCTCTACCTAAATCTGATCTTGCTTCAAATATGCAAAATCGGGGCTTTACATTCGCTTCGCCTATCGTAAACTTTGCAGTGGGGCAACATTCATTTCACTCTTCTGTTATTCCAGTTGGTGACGGTTTTAAAGTTAATATCCCTCAAGAACAACAAATCGATATCACTTATATTATTACTCAGATGGGAACTAAAAGCAAAGCAGCCCTACTATTTAGCGCCGGTAAATTAAATCGTAAAGGTAAAAACATCGAGAATGTGCCTACTTTACAATTTCTCGCCTTCATCTTTCATAATCCTACACTTAAAGGGTATATGCAAAACATTAGGCAAGATGGCTTTAAATGGAATAGAATGATTGCCGGTATCCGTAATGGTCTTCAATCTCAGTATAATAGCGGGGTCTTACAAGCCCACTTAGAAGGGTTTTCTAGGTATTTAGGTGTTGATTATCAGTCACTTAAAACTCAGATGCAACATCAAAATTGGGATGAATTTGTCGCTATTTTATTGCGATAACTCTCTTATATATAGTTAATAATAAAAAACATAATACACTTAGAGTCAATATGATACGTTGACTCTTTTTCTTTTTGACATAGCTATATACTCATGCACTACAAAAGAAAAGGGAGTAAGTTATGGCAATTTCAGGTATGGACCCAATATCAGGAGCTCAAAACAGCAAGTCTTCGCCTAGTTTAATTAATCAAGCTATGCAATATCTCTATGGTTCAGTGGTGAAATTAACTCAGTTTACTGGCGCCGACCCAGTTGAGCTTAAAGATGCTCAAGCTTTTATGAGTAATTTATGAGACTATACCACTATTTTCCTCGCCCAGTAATAACACAACGCCATTAAAACGATCCCAGTGTATGCTTCAGAAAGTCTTTCCCATCTGGTAGCAACTCGACGATAGCCTCTTTTTATCCAGCTAATAAATCTTTCAACTTTCCACCTTATTCGAGTAACCCAACTCTCTATAGTGCTTCGGTTCCCCCTATAAGGTATTAAAGGATAAATCCCTTTCTTAAGAAGTTGAGTCCGTAATACTTTTTGCCATCTCAACAGCAACCGGTGAGCTGAACTTTTACCTGCAAAGCACTTAATTTTTGGTAAATCTCTCCACCTCTTGCTCTAGTTATTGTAATCCACAGAATGGAATTTAATACATTTCTGAAATCTGCGTGAGGCATCCCACGACTTCTTTTCTCTTTGTATGGAAGTGTTGGCTTAAGAATTTCCCAATCCTCATCCTGCATGCCATTAAACATATAAACCTTCATATTATTGGAAGGTTAGCATACTACAACAAGTAATTTTTTTAATAGTGGAATAATCTCATATAGAAATATGATTATTTGCGACAGAAGATATTAATTTATCAATCTAATATAAACTGCTTTAATTCTGTTGGAACAAGTGGACAATTGCTTTTAGGGGGCTTAAAAAACCGTTGACGAGCTTTAGCCATTAAATCATAGCAGAAATTGATTATGGATATAGGAAAGCAAGTTAAGATAAAATAGAGAATTTTCCAAGGCCAATCTAGCAATTTAAAAATTAATTTTATGGCTTTGCCTTTTGTTAATATGGATTGTGTTATGAGCTCATATGCTACTACGCTATCGGGAAGTGATGATCGCATACTTTTTTGAATTGTTTTTTCAAAACTTTTCCCCCATAGTGGAGCAAATAAGAAAGGTTTACTTTTAGGCAATCGATAGAGGAGAAAACGGATAAAAAAATGGCAGAATCCACAGTCACTGTCATAAAATATCATTACTTTAGCAGATTCCATAATTGTCCTCGTTAAATTCTTTGCAAATAGTCTACAAGATTAGAGTTGTTTTTGCAAATGTTTATTAAAATAGAATTGTCTATATTTTTTATATTGCTATAAAATGACCAAAAAGGGTTTTTATGACTTGGATACATGTTATATCGTTTGCTGCATATTTAATATTTCCTGTTATTTTTATTTTTATAATTTTTAAGTCACGCCCACGTAGCTTTCGTATTTGGCTTTTTAATACAATACTGATTGTGATGTACACTTTCGACCTCTATTTAACAGGAAATTGGGCTATTGCGCTGGGCTATTATTTTCGGTATTTTATAGTTGTTTTTTCAGTTATTGCCGTTGTTAAATCTTATAGGGCAATTTCACCAACTTGCACAATTAAGAGTAAATGGAAAGCGACCACTTCTTTGTTAGTGCAATTAATATTTATTGCTATATTTGCTATAAAAGCTACCTATGTTTTAAAAAGCTTCTTTATAGAGTGCGAATCAGTTGCATTATGTTATCCTCTTAAAAATGGCAACTATTTTGTTGCCCATGGGGGAAAGACCCTTATTTTGAACCATCACCACCCAGTATCTGCGCAAAAATATGCAATGGATATCCTTCAATTAAATGCTTTTGGGCTTCGTTCTAGAAAACTATGGCCTACACAATTAAAAGATTTTTGTATTTATAACGCAGAAATTTACAGTCCATGCTCAGGTATTGTTACAAAAGTTATTGATGAATATGAGGATCTTACCCCTGGAACAATGGATTCTTCTCATATAGCTGGGAATTATCTTATCATATCTAACCCTCAAACAGGTGTTTCAGTATTTCTTGCTCATCTAAAGAAAGGTAGTATAAAAGTCTGTGAAGGAGATTTAGTAAAGGAAAATGATATTATTGCTCAAGTTGGGAACTCAGGAAATACCTCAGAGCCTCACTTACATCTCCATGCCTTTAAAACAGAAACTGGAGATCCACTGAGTCTGGCAGAAGGCATAGCTATCAAATTTGAAAATAAATGTCTAATCCGAAATAGTACTTTTTGATTGTTTTCTAATCAAACTCTAATTTATTGGTGTAGCATACTAACGCAAAACATCAAAGAGGGGTATGTGATAGAAAAGGCAAATAGAAAGCTATTCAATCCCATAAAAATAGCATTAGATAAATGAAAAATAAAGCCTAACCCGAAAAAAATAGGTGTGTATATTGGATCACAAAATAACACAATGAAAAATAGCATCTCAAAAAGAAACACACACCAACTTGATATTACTGCTAAGGTATTATTTTGTCTAAAGAGGTTATAAAGAAATGCTGATCCATAAGATCGTGTAGCAAAAATCACATTAATAGCAGATGACGTTCTCCAAATAGGGGAAGTAATTTTTGTTATACCTGCAATAAAATATGAGATAATCAGCTCTGCAGTGATAAACCATAGGCAATATATCGAAATATTTGAATCAACTCCTGCAAAGCTTCCAAGAGAAAGTGCAAATAAAATGACCATATACATCTGATGGGCCCCATCCAAACTATAATGATTTCTCAATCCAATTAGGAAGTGCAAAAAAAATAAGACTAAGATAAGAGTTGGATAGACCACACCAAAGCATGAAAGCACTACTAAACATGAAGAAAGTAGTATTCTCAAATAAACGGTTGTTTTGAAATTTTTTTCACAAAGTATTGTCTCCAAATATTTTGCAATTAGTCCTCTGGATTTCCAGTAGAAATTAAGTTTAGAGATTTTCCAACTAAGGATTCCATCATTCGTAAAGCTGTCCCAGGATTTAAGATCTTCTAGAGCTGCAATAAGTAGACTTATTCCTAAAAGCGTTAATGTTACTAAATAAACCGAATTTATATTTTGAAATAATAGAACTAACTCAGAAAGCATGTGCAAAAACTATCCTTTTCTACTTACAAGATGTGTTGATGATAGAAAAACTAGTTCGGGTTTATATAACCGCGAATTACTCATAATCATATACTGAATTTGATAAGCTTCAGATTTGACAACCAATGCATTAACAAAGTTCAGCAACTGTAAATATGGTGTTGAGGTCGCGATAACATCTTTATCACCAATGTTGTTACAATATTGCATAAGATCTATGGCTGCATCAAGAACTCCCTTAAGAAATCTTTTTTTTGGATTCCATAAAAATGTGTAAAAAGGGCGAGTCTCATCAAGCAAGTATGCTTTCTTCCAATTTTGAACGGAACCATGCTCATTAATTTCACGATAAAACAGGTTATAATCGAATATATTGGGGACTGGTGCAAAAAAACTCCAGATAGGAATAAGCTGCATTAAAAAAGGAAATTTATTGCCAATAGTTTCAAATCGAGGAATCTCTCTTAACACACTAAGAGACACTATAGATATTAGCAAAATGAGAATTATCTTATCTAACATATCCAAATTCCGATTTATTTTACCGTAATAAGTCGCGCATTAACAATAGAGTGGACATCTAAATTAGCTAAAGGAATACCTTCTGGTAAAGGCATTTTGCTCAAATCTACGGGTTGAGGGATTGTTCTTCTTCTTCCGATAGTTTGAATGGTAGCGGCTATTGCAGCCACAACTGCAGCAGTAGCCGCTACAACTGCTACTGCAAAATTATGTCCAATAGGCTGATGTTTTTGAAAAAACATTTCCAAAGATGCATTATTTGCAAGCCACTTAGTGTCATTTTCCGAGGTAACTTCGTCAATTTCTGCGGCACGAATTATTTGTTGCTGTATGGACTTTTCTAAATGTGATAATGATATACGAGACATAACAAAACCTTATATTTGTGTAAGAAATAAAAAAATAAAACTTTTATGCAATAATTGTCAAATCTTAATAAAGATTCAATAAAAATTCATAAAATTTCCCCTCATATACCTTAGAAAGTCTTTCCAGTATTTTTTTTCATATGCTACCTTAAAATCAATCCATGAGCGGAACGTCTACTTGAAAAACATTAGGCAAGATGGCTTTAAATGGAATAGAATGATTGCCGGTATCCGTAATGGTCTTCAATCTCAGTATAATAGCGGGGTCTTACAAGCCCACT
>JAUHQG010000047.1 GCA_030408475.1 Candidatus Amphrikana amoebophyrae | reverse complement strand
AAATGCCTTTAGCATTTTGCCCCCCCTAGCGTTGGTTGAAAGAATTTTCCTACAGGAAAATTCTAAAAGCTGCGTAACTCTATGTTTTAATTATGCAACACAGCCAAGCCGCTTTACATTGATTCGCAGCTTTTGCTGCTCACCCCTTCAGGGTGGATTTCACTTCGCTTCATCCATCTTGTCGCTAAAGCTCCAAAGAAACGCTTAAGGTATTGAAAAACAAGTGTTTAAAAAATTGGGTTTTTCATCCTTTGACAAGGTTTTCAGCAATAGGTGTTTTACACTTTTTCTGGGGGATCTCTTGTACATACTTGGGAACTAAATATCCTGGCATTGATTCTCGCATTTGTTCAATCAATTGGAGTCCTCTTTGAGGAGTGACTTCAAAATGTGCCGTTCCTTGAACTCGATCTAATTGGTGCAAGTAATAGGGCAGTATATTGCTATCGTTTAATTTGTATGAAAGCTCTTGAAGTGTGGGTAATGAATCGTTTACATCCTTTAATAGTACAGATTGATTGAGTAGTTGGTATGGGGAGAGTCGCTGTAAAGCCAGCTTTATATCATCATCGATTTCATTAGGATGATTGATATGGAATATGAATACGATTTTCTTTTTCAGTTTGGAAAGTGTTGAGATTAACTCGGGTGAAATCCTTTCTGGAATGCCAATTGGAAAACGGGTGTGAAAGCGGATGATTTTTAGATGGTCGATTTCATTAAGTTGAAGTAGTAGCGATTCTAATTTTTGATCACTAAGAGATAGGGGGTCTCCCCCACTTAGGATGATTTCACGAAGAGAGTTGTCTTTTTTTATCGCGGCTATTTCAGCTTCAAATTTTGAAGGTGCTAGTTCATAAGGATAATTCTTACGAAAGCAATATCTACAGTGCATAACACATGCCGATGTAGGCAACATTAGAGCTCTAGAAGTGTATTTTTTGAGTAAGCGAGGTGTAATTTGAAAAGATTGATCTTCTACTGGATCTTGGTGAAATTGAGGGTGTTCAATATTCTCTACATCTAAGGCAATGAATTGCTTAAGTAGGGGGTCATTGAGATTATTTTTCTCTATTTTAGTAGCTAAGCGAAGAGGGAGGTTAAGAGGGAATTTGGGCTTTTTTATTAAGCGAGCTCTATTGAGAGGATCAAGATTTAAATAGTTGATTAACTCTTCTAACTTGGTAATATTTGTTTTTTGTATTTGACGCCAGTTCATGACGTCTATTATACAAGAGATGGAAGTTTAGGAGCTAGGATTTCTTCTATCTCTTTACTAGATGAGGCTGATACTCTTTCTATTTTAGCACCAAGCGATGTTAGCTTATGTTCAATATTTTCATAGCCTCGATCTATAAAGTGAGTATTAGTCACTATTGAAGGCTCTTTCGCTATCAATGCCCCTAATATATAGGCAAATCCTGCCCGAAGATCGGGAATATGAATGATTTGACCACTTAAGGGTGTTGGTCCTCTTACAATAAGGCTATGGGCAAAATTATGGGCATTAAATCGGCATTGTCTATTGCCTAGACATTGATTAAAGAGAGTGATATCTGCTCCCATCTCCTTTAGCGTTTCTGTATAGCCAAATCTATTTTCATAAACCGTTTCATGAACAACAGAACTCCCTTCTGCTTGCGTTAATAAAACAACAAATGGTTGTTGCCAATCGGTTATAAATCCAGGGTGAACATCCGTCTCTATATGAATACCACCTTTTAATGGCCCTTGATAGAAAAATTCTATTCCATTCTCTTTGACGCGAAATCCTCCACCCACTTCTCTTAAATGATTCAAGAAGATGAGTAAATCAGCTTGATTAGCACCTTCAACAAAGATCTTACCCTTTGTTGCTATCGCTGCAATAGCATAAGATGCTGCTTCAATTTTATCCGAAATAACTTTGTGGTCCACTTCATTAAATTTTTTGGTTCCTTGGATGATGATCGTTCGATTCACATCAACATGGATAATAGCTCCCATCTTTTGTAAAAAGAGAATAATATCAACTATTTCCGGCTCTATAGCAGCGTTTTTAATGATCGTTGTCCCTTTAGCACTCACTGCCCCAAGGATTGCATTTTCAGTCGCCCCAACAGAGGGATAAGGTAATTTAATGAGAGCGCCTTCTAATCCAGAATGTGCATGAGCAAAATAGGCTCCATCTTTTTTCATTTTGCGATATTCTATCGTTGCACCAAGGTCTTCAAGAGCTTTAATATGAAAATTAACAGGCCTTTTACCAATATTACAACCACCAACTGTAGGCACTACTATGTCTTCATCTGTTCTTCCTAATAGAGCGCCAAGTAAAAGAATTGGAATTCGATTAGATCCTGAAAAACGCTGCGACACATAGGTCGATTTTAATTCTTTTGTGATCACTTCTAGTGTTCCAAGTTTCTTGTCCCACTCATACTTCATTCCTACTTCGCTACATAATTGGAGACTGATCTCTACTTCGCTTATATTGGGTACATTCGTAAATCGACACTTTTTATCCGAAATAAGTGAGGCTACTAGTAACTTTGTAATGGCATTTTTTGCTCCAGCTACTTTGATTGAGCCTTTAAGGGGTGTGCCCCCTTCTATCTTGAAATGTGTTCCAATCTTTTGATGCATAGAAGTTTAACTTGAAGTGATACTCTTTATTTGCGTACTCTAATCGATTTGGTAATAGTTTTATACCATTATCTCCTCGCGAGTTATATCTAAAGCACATTTTTTCATTTTGGCATTTTTTTAAAGCAACATAAGACATTGTTTTTCTTGGATTCATTTCACAAACTGGGTGAAGGTTCCCTTCATAAAAATAGGCATCTATTCCGACATTTCCAAAGTAGCCCATTTGTTGCATTTTCTTAATTAATTTTTCACTCTCCTCATAATGCTTATCGAGATTTTTAAACTCTTCACCCGTATATGTAGCGATATAATTGCCTCTCTTATTATTTTCTATTCTTGTTGTACCTAAACAAGTAATAGCATCTCTTTCAACTTCATATTGAGTCGAAAAATTAAGTGATATATTAACCCATGGCTCAGCTATTAATACTCGCCCTGCTGATAATTCCTTTACAATGAAAGGATCATTAATCTCTGGCTTTACATGATACACTTTATTACCAATCCCCGAAAAGCCATACTCTGTTTTAAGAATAATAGGGTAGTGGTCAAAGTGTAGATCATCAATAGAATGGATTAACTTAGAGTTAGGTAGTTGTGGGCAATTCTCAAAGGTAAATCTCTTTGATAATAGTAGCCGCATCACTTGGGGATTCGGCATATCATAATGATGACCATTTTTTTTTGCCCAATCTGCAATCAGAGGTGAATGGCCCCATGGCTCTAATATATGAGGCTCTTTAAACTCTTCTCCTAAAATATAATAGGCGTCATCGCTATAAATTGAGGGTAAATGTTGCAACTGAAGTAAATTACGATGAAGTAAAAATGACGATTCTAAGGTTTGAGGTTTTGTAACCTCTTGCTCCATTTCTATTTGAATATTGGCTATATGTAACTTTTTCATAGCATCCAGAGTAGTATATTGGTATAATCTTTGCCATGTATAAAGCAGGTATAGGACAAGATTCTCATAGATTCCTTAAAGAGAAAACAGAAAAAAAATGCACTATCGCTGGCCTTCACTTTGATGATGCCAACGGTCTAGATGCTGACTCGGATGGCGATGTCGTTTTACACGCCATTTGCAATGCAATTTCTTCTATTACTCATGTCTATATATTAGGGGAGGTTGCCCCTAAATTATGCCATAATGAAGGGATTACTGATTCTTCTGTCTATTTAGAAAAAGCTCTTCAATCCCTTGGTAATAAGAAGGTTGTCCATGTAGCCGTCACCATTGAGGCTAAGTGGCCCAGGATGCAAAACAGAGTATTGGAGATGCGTCAAAATGTGGCTAATCTAATGGGAATTCAAGTGGATGCTGTAGGACTCACTATTACTTCCGGGGATGAATTATCGAATTTTGCTAGAGGTGATGGACTTCAAGCTTTTGCTATCATTACTACAGTTGAATGATTTTTTAGTTGTTAAAAATTAGTGATTTAGGTTAATATTTTTGCTCAAAATGGAGTAAAAATGGCTGCAATTACAATGAGCGTAGGCGCTCTACAAGATACCGCTACAAAAAAACAAAGTGATGAAACGCCAGTAAGAACGAGCATTCTATCTAGAATAACCGCGGCTCAAAATAAAAAGCTTTATGAATATGTGGAAAGTGTACGTGGGATAAGTGATGCGGTTTTAAAAGATGTTTGTACTGTTATTATAAGTGGTGATCTATCTAATCCCCTTTTTGAAATTAAAGATTGGATGAAATTTGCTTTTTATGGACACGAGAAAAAATTAATCACTCCCATGCAATTAGCAGCAGCATCCCATCTCGATTTATGTTTATCAGGGGAGAGCAAAGTAACTATTGGCTCAGTTGATAACAAAGATGATTTTAATCATGTGGTTATGTCATTAGGACAAAAAAGTATTATTGATCTTACTTTTGATGATCTTTCAGGTTTGGAAAAATTAGTATGCTTTGTTCCAATTCGGTCTAGAGCTGATAGATCTTTAGAATGGAAAGAGTTCCAAGTCTTAACTTTCATACCTTTTATTCAACGAGATGAGTGCTGTTTTATTAGCTTATCCATACCTGTTATTCAAAGGATCTATAATGCAGTTTTGCCATATCCTGTAACTCTTTATCCAACTTTAGGATATTCAATGAGAATGAGTGATTTTCTTGGCGATCCTAGTATGCGTACTGTTGCTGTCGATAGCAACGTATTGCCGCAAAATTCTCTTTTACATGGAAGAAAAAAATGTAGTGGCTTATCAACGACCATACATGATTCTGCCTTTCATGCATTACTAGCCTCTTATGACCCTTATAGAGATTTTGAAACTTCTTTAGCCAATCATTTATGGGATCTCGATAAAGAGTATTTTAAGGGAGTCGTCATCGAGTTAGCAGATAAAGCATTTTTATATGAACCCCTTAATGCACCCCATTTTCCTACTCATTTTAAATCATCGAAAGGGATTAACGATCAAAGGTTTTGGTTTAATGTAGTGGGGCGCTCTCTTGATAGGTGTTTTGATGTTGGACGGTCAATAGATGCATTTGCTACTTGGTATAATATGCAAACTTCTTCAATTCTTCCGAGCTTAGAAAGCCTGGCTCTGCTTATCAGAGCTCTTCAACTTGATGAGGGTTTATTTGACTTAGAAATAAGGCATCTGGATTTAGTTTTTACTAAGCTAATGTCTGTAGAAAAGAAATAGGAAATTAAAATGCTATTTAGTAAACATCTAGATTAAGCCTTCCTTCTTTTCTTAAACTTCTCATAAATTCTTTGGCTTCAGCTTCAGAGAGTTTCCCTTCAGATTGTGCAATCGATTGTATAGTATTTTGCACATCTCGCGCCATTTGCTTCGCATCTCCACAAATGTAAAGATGAGCCCCGTTTTTTAACCAATCCCAAAGTTTTTTTCTTTGCTTATCCATTTTATTTTGAACGTATATCTTCTGCTTTTGGTCTCTTGAAAATGCTAAATCTATATCAAGATGGTGAGTTGACTTAAATTGATCGAAGAAATCTTCATAGTAAAAATCTGTACTTCTATTGCGATCTCCAAAAAATAGCCAATGTTTGCCAGTTGAGTTTTGAGCTCGCCTCTCTTGTAAAAAGGCGCGATATGGCGCAATTCCTGTTCCAGGCCCTACCATTATGATATCTGTTGAATGGGATAAGGGTAGCTTGAAATTAGGTGATTTATGGATATAGTACGGTATATCTGTTTCTTCTTCTTTTGCGCAAAAGCAGAGAAAATTTGATCCAAGACCTGAACACACTTTGTCTTGTTTTCTATAAGTAAAGGTGGCTATCGTGAGATGAATCTCATTGGGGTGTTCCAGTTTTGATGAGGCTATTGAATACATTCTTGGCAGTATAGGCGCTAAAGAGGAAATCAATTCTTGGATGTCAGGGTTTTTAGGATTAAAAAAAGATAGGGCGCTTTCTAATATATGTTCGCTTATAAATGCTTTGCATTTTTCACTATCCGTTAGAAGTTCTTGCATAACAGATTGATTGTCTATGTCTTGTGAAGAGAGAGCTCGTAGAAATTTTTTTGTAAATGTATCAAGATTGAGCTTTGATTTTAGTAGTTGCTCTAAAGGAAGGGTTTCATCTTTATATTGGAAAGAGTCGTTTGAGTTAAAAAGTTTTAAAAGGGAGGTGATTCTTTCTTTTGAATAGTGAGGCAATATGGCTAATGAGTCTCCAGGAGAATATAAAAGGTCTGGGTGGGCGCTCAGCTCTACATGAAATGTACTTTTAGAAGAGCCTTCTTTATTAAGCAAAGTTCTTGATTTGATCTTGGAAATAAAAGGATTAGAGCGCGAAGTCTCCATAATATTCTCTTCTTATAGACGTTAATATGGAGAGTATTATACACCAAAATTAATGAATGTAAAGTGAGGGATTCTCTATGCGATATTTATTTTTATTAATTTGTTGTCTAACTTCTGTTTCTGGCTTTACAGCTCTACCAAAAGTTGTTAATTCTATTGCTAAAGCAAAGCAAATTATTGTGGTAAAAACTGAAAATTGGGATCAAAAACAGGGCGAACTCAACTTGTTTGAACGAGATAACAATGGTAATTGGAAAAATGTTCATAGAGGAGTTAATGTTGTCGTTGGGCAAAAAGGGATGGCTTGGGGCATCGGCCGCCATCCTCAGATGAGAGGACCTGTCAAAAAGGAGGGGGATCTAAAATCTCCAGCAGGTGTATTCACCCTCGGAACGGCTTTTGGTCATACCGATAGAAGGCATATTAAAGAATTGCGGTGGCCTTATATCTCTATCACCTGTTCAACTCTCGCTATAAATGATCCAAAATCCCTATATTATAATAAAATTATTGATTCCACTATGGTCGCAAGTCCAGATTGGACTCAATCTGAAATCATGAGCCTTAACCCTTTCTATTTAAGAGGCCTTGTCATTGATCACAATGAAGGGCGATTGCCAAAAAGAGGCTCTTGTAGCTTCCTGCAGGTGTGGCAGTTTGTTGATTTCGGGACCAGTGGATCTACTGCTATGAATGCCAATGAAATTACTTACATCATTAATTGGCTTAAACCTGATCATCACCCTTTGATTATTCAACTCCCTATTCACATCTATGATCAAATAAAAACCTCTTGGGAGCTTCCTAACTAACTTAGTTGCAGTGAGTTACAATCTATCTATTTCTTTACAAAACAGTAGAGATTTGGTATGTTAAGAAAAAAGGGGGAGTTCAATGAGAGCTGCATTTTTGGGGTTAGCCATTTGCTTGGTTTTATTAGCTGGCTGTACAGGGGGATATCAATCTTCAAGCTACGCTATATCTAGAAATGATAAACCTATCAAAACAACAACCAAGTTAGTTCCGACCAAAGGGGGAAAGGAGTACAATTAGTGGGCTATTTGCCCACTAATTCATTACAAGTTGATGCTTCGTAGTGATGCAATAAATCGGTCAGTTTTTTCTTAGACAAACCGCCTAAAAACTCAATCGCTTTTAAGAGGCGAGCTCGCGTTCTTGATTTACCTAAAATGGCAAAGGAATCAAAGAATGGAGGACCTTGTAATTTGCCTGTGACAGATGCAAATAAAATTTTCATAATTACTTTTTTGTGATTCACTTTAAATAGCTCTGCTATTTCAAATGAAGCTTGTTGTATTCCTTCCCTTCCCCAATCTTCTCGATTATCTAAGTTCCAGATAAATGATTGAAGAATAAAGCTAGTTTGTTCTGGAGTTAACCCTTTAGGGCAAAGAAATTGCTCATTATATTCAGGGATATCGATGAAGAAAAATCCACAAAGTTCCATAAATTCCGACAATCGCTTGATACGAGTATGGCATAATGGCATTAACTTAGAGAACATCTCATCATTAAACGCCCAACTTTTTAGTTTTGCCATGAGTTGATCTTCAGAATAGTGATTAATTATGTATTGCTGGTTTAGCCAATCTAGTTTACTCACATCAAAAAAGGCGCCTGATTTTCCAATCCGTTTCGGATCAAAGTTTTTGACTATCTCTTCTACGGTATAGATTTCTTTATCTTCAGGCATACTATAGCCCATTAATGTAAGAAAATTAGCAAAAGCCTCAGGTAAAAAGCCCGTTTCTTTATAATAATCTATTGAGGTGGGGTTTTTGCGCTTTGATAATTTACGCCCATCAGCTCCAAGTAATAGTGGCATGTGCATGAATATAGGCGCTTGGAAACCAAAAGCTTCATATAAGTAGACATGTTTTGGAGTTGAACTCATCCACTCATCTCCGCGAATCACATGTGTAATCTTCATCAAATAATCATCCACTACATTAGCTAAATGATAGGTAGGGAACCCATCTGATTTAAGCAAAACTTGATCATCTACATCTGCCCAAGGAGTCGTCATTCGACCTTTTACTGCATCTTCATAAACACATTCACCTGTAAGGGGTATTTTTAAGCGAACTACATAGGATTGATTTTCTGATAAGCGCTTCTGAATTTCTTCAGGGGATAAATTGCGATAACGACGATCGTAGCCAATCTTTTTTCCTAATTTCGCATTCACTTCGCGCATTTCTGCTAACTCTTCTGCCGTCGCAAAGCATTTGTAAGCATGGCCAGAATCAAGTAGCTTTTGACAGTACTCTTTATAAATGTCATAACGCTCTGATTGACGATAAGGTCCATATGGACCTCCTATATCAGGGCCTTCGTCCCATTCAATACCACACCACTTTAATGCATCAAATACAGTCTTCTCATATTCCAATCTAGATCGTTTGCGGTCTGTATCTTCTATGCGTAAGATGAATTTGCCCCCTTCATAATGACGGGCAAATATCATGTTGAATATTGCCATGTAAGCTGTTCCTACATGAGGATCCCCTGTAGGTGATGGGGCTATTCGTACGCGAGGAGGTGTCATATGCTATTTCCTTCTGTTCTTTGAGGCTCTAACATACATTAATCAATAATTTTTGTCTTTCTAAACCACGCTTTCTCCTCTCCTCTTTACTTTCCTTTAAAAGCTCTAAATTCATGTGTAAAGCCAGAACCTTATGTAAAGCTGCTTTACATTCAAATGGTTAAGGTGCTTACAATAAGCGCTTTATGAGATTTTTAGAATTGAAGAAAGTCCTTACATTATGATATGAAATTGTGTTATAATCAGTTAAAGTCAAGCATCCTGGGAGGCATGATGGCAACTGCTGTTGATATGACTGGTGTTGTAGCTATTGCTACAACGACTGTTGATCCAAAAGAGGAAAACCCGTCATTAGCCTATGGAATAGCTAAAAATGTATTAATGGGTGCTCATGAACCATCAGAGACAAAGTCTTTAAAGCGTAGCACAGAAATTCCATCTATATTTTCTAGAATGAGTGCAAAAGATCAAAACAAATTAGCTGAATTAATCGCATCAAAAATGTCTATAACTGATGCTATGTTGGCAAAAAAATGTGTTGCTATTCGCAGCGGAGATTTAAGTAATGAGGTATTTAAAGAAGATGATTGGCTCATTTTTGCTTTCATGGGATATAATAAAAATCTGATTTCTGCTAGCGAATTGAGTGTTGCTTCTCATATAGATCAATGGATGGCTGAGCATCCTAGCAGGCTAGATGCTATTGGATCATTAGACGATGAAACTATTAGAAAATCTTATTTTAGTTCAGTTAGAGAGGATGTGAGCCACTTAAGTTTTAGCCATTTATCCGGTATTGAAAAACTCGTGATTTTTGATAAAATCGACTCTGCTAAGATGGGTAGAGAGTATGATGCTTTTGTATTTTGCAGCTATAAATATACTCCTTTTCATATTAAAATTAATGATCAATCATCCCAGTCCGATATATATGTTATTGCAAGTCCAGCAGTTATTCAGCTTACTTTGAAGGCAATTGATCCAAAGGATTATGTGACACTTTTTCCCACATTTGGTTTCTCAAATAAAATGAAAGACTTTATCGGTATTCCACATTTAAGAACTTTAGGTCTCAGTTGTAGATATTTTCTTCAACCCAATATTATTCATGGGAGAAAAGCTTCAAGTCTTTATTCTATATACTTTCATGATGTTTCTTTTCATGCGTATACAACTAGTTTTGATCCTTATAGAGAGGTGGAAGACAACATCGCTGATGTTTTATGGAATTGTAGTAATGGTAAGGAAAATATTGAAACCGTGGTCCATTTTGCCGATAGACCCTTAATTTATTTTATTGCCAGAGCTATTCCTGTTGTAAAAATAAAATTTCCTGAAGTGGTGTTTTGGCAAAGAGTCTTAGACTTTTTAAGTGAAGAGCAACTCACCTATTGGTTAAAAAATTGTGGCGATATCAAATTACCACCTATTGATCGTTTAGACAAGTTTGCAAAAACAAATCCATCTCAATGGGGTAGAAAAGTAGCTTGTATTCAAACCTTAGTTACGGCTAAAACTTCGGCCTGAATACTCTTTCTGTACAACTTTTCGGCGACCTCGCTCCTCTCAAGCGAGAAGCAATCTCATCCAAAAGGCAGGTCCAGAAAAATTCTTTTTTACAAATGCATTTTAGACCTTCTGATTTTGATCATGATGAGGGTCTTTTTTTATGCCTAAACTTCTGTTAAACATCAACTTAGATTTTTAATTTGTTTTGAGATTTACTGCGTAGCCATTGAAATTTTCCTAACGGAAAATTCCTTCAGGCAACGCCATGGGGCAAAACATCTACGATGTTTTGCCCCCCCCCTCGCAATTGTTGAAGACATTTTTGCCGAAGGTAAAATGGCAAAACATGCGAAAAAACCGAAGGTTTTCATAGAAAAATATGACTTGAAAATCCTTAGCTTGATGCCTATGAGGCAGAGCCCCTTGCATCACCGCTAAAGAGCTAGGTTCTTTGGGATCCAAAAAGTGAGGCAAATTCTGGACTTTTCATAGACATGTAAAGCCGCTTTACATTGCTATTTTATTAGTAGCTTCGAGTATAATGAGGTCTTTCATCACGTTGAGGCTCTCTTCATGTTGTAAATCATTTTGGCCATATTTTTTCCGATTTTCTCGAGGGTAATCATCATCTTTCATTTTTACTAAGTCTTCTAAAAATGCTTTGTAATTGTTATTGAGTTTCATGCGCTTGCTTGAGTTAGCTTGAAGTGAGGGTATATGCGCCTGCCACTTATCGGTTTTCTCTTCGAGCTCTTTTGAGTAAATTGCTCTCATTCTAAATCTATGAAGAGGATGGATATCAGCTAAATCATCCTTGAAGTTAGACTTTATCGAATCATTTAATATTGCATTTTTTGAAAATCTTTCTCCAATGTCAGCTGCAGAAAGAGGTCCTGGTACTTCAATATCACTTTTTAACCCAGTGTTTTGTGGGCTCTTTCCAGAAACTGTAAAGTACATTCCCCTGGTCACTTTGAATTCTCCTTCAGGATTAATGTTGCCTGAATGATTAGCTTCAAGGGTGAACGTTTGATAGGTCCCTTTACCATAGGAAAAATCATCTCCAATTATTAGTGCTCTACCATAATCTTGCATCGATTGCGCTACAATCTCTGCTGCTGATGCACTAGCTCGGTTCGTTAACACTAATAATGGTCCCGTCCATGCTGGATTGTTTTCAAAATTGCGTAAATGTTGAATATTACCCATGTAATCTTTTATAGAGGCAACTATACCTCGATTGATAAAAAGTCCTGATACTTCAACAGCTTGCGTTAATAAACCACCTGCATTAAAGCGCAGGTCTAGTACCACTCCTAGTAAATTGTGTTCACTCTTAATTTTTGCTATCTCTTTGCGCAAATCTAGTGCGGAGGACGTTTTTGAATCTTGATAAAAAGAATGTAAATGTATCGATGCAATCACCCCATTTCCAAACGGCTCTAAATGGGTATTATAGCGAGACTCACTCAGGACAACTTCTTTTCTTGTAATGTCTATATCAATTTTCTTCGAGATTTTCTCTTCATCTCCTTCCACTTCTCTCATTAATGTGAGCTTCACCTCTGTTCCTTCTGGTCCACGTATTAATTCCACTGCTTCTGAAATTTCAAGCCCTATTATTGGCTCACCATTTACCCCAATCACTCGATCGCCCATCTTTAATAATTTACTCTGCTCCGCTGGTCCACCTTCCACTAAACTCACAACTGTTAATCCATTTAAGTCATCTCGCAAGCCGGCGCCTATTCCATAGAGCCTTTGTTGGACATGAATCATGAACTGATTTGCCTCCTGAGGGGTGAAATAAGCCGTGTGAGTGTCTAATGCTGATGCTACCGACTTCAGACAGTATGAAAGTAATAAGCGCTCTTTATCGGCTTTATCAGCCTCTACGAACTCTGATTGCTTACTTAATCTTATTTTTTCTAAGCGCTTAAGTAGCAACTCTTTAGTCCCTTCTTCAATTTTTTCTGCAGCTTCAGTTTGTAACCCTCTGATTCTAAGCAATCGAGTTAACAGTTCTTCTTCTGATTTTGCCCAGGTCATTTCAGTGAATTCGCTTAATTTGACATCCTTAGGAAATTCCATTTTTTTAAGTTGCTCTTCGATTTTATCTCTTCTCTCTATAGCAACAAGCATTTGCTCGTACATCTCTTTAAAGTGGGTAAAATCATGCTTTTCTATGCCAAGTCTAACGTTTGCTATCAAATTTGAGTCAGGTTCTTTCCAATGAGCTATTTCATGATCTAAAAAATAGCCTTTTCCTGGATCTAATTCCTGTATGTAGTTTTGAAGCGATCTTTTAATAACTTCATCACTAAGAGTTTTATGAACTATGTGAGCTGTTAAAAACTCATCTATCTTAGCCTTAGCTATTTTAGGTGTTAGTTCAGGTGGCTTGGCTTCAACAACTAACTGAAGTAAAATTATGAAAGCAATTAAGAATAAACGAGTTAGCTTTTTCATTAAATTCCCCTTGGGCGTAAATTATTATGGTAGCTCAACTGACTCTTTCGATCTATCAAAAAAGGAATTAAATCAATACTCTTCCATTTTTAAATAAAAAGATGTAGGTATTCTAGTAAAAATTTAAAGTGCTTATAATTAAATATTTAAGCTCATTATAGTTGTTTTTTTGAACTCTATATAGTGAAATGTATAAAAAGTTGCTGAAATTGTTGAAAATCGATTGATTTCAATTCTTTTTTATGTAAGAATAGTCCTTTCAAAATTAGTAAAAAGACCAATGTTATGAAAAACAAAGGTCTAGAATAAATTTTGTCGTAAACATAAACTATGGAGAAATAAAATGACTGATCAATTTAATGATGAGTACCGTACTGAGGCGATTATCTGTGAATCAGATGACCCAAAGGTGGTTTCTATAACAGAAGCTGCTCGCATCAACGGAGTTACGAGACAGGCGATATATGTCGCAATTAAGCAAAACAAGCTTAAAGCAAAAAAAGAAACAACTCGTTGGACTATTCATTTAGACGACTTAGAAGATTATAGAAACCAAAAGTATTCTAGATCTAAGTCTACATTTGAAGGTGAACTTCTTTATGACAACAAGTTAGGTTATTATTCAATTAACCAAGTTGCTAAGATGTTAGGTGTTCCAGCTCAGAAAATATATTATGCTACACGTATTGGTCTTTTAAAGGCTTCAAGAAAAGGTGCTGCTTGGGTCGTTAATGTTAACGAAATCAAGTCGTATAAAGAGAATTATATTGATTCTCAGAAGTCTTCAAGCGATCATGGGATTGAAGCAATGTAATCAGCTTTAGTGAAACTGAAAAACTCTAAATTTTTCAACTTCAATGGCTTTTTACATAGTGTATATTTCAGTTTAATTATAGCCCAAAAGCTGATGGTTTTGGGTTTTTTTATACTTCATCGAGTATTTTGAAATCGCGAATTTGGAGCTGAATGCTAGTCTTATTAAGATAGTTGTTTATCGTAGGCGTAAAGGCGATTTTCATCTTTAAGTTTTTCTTGCTTAAAGTGGGTTTTCGATGAGCCAAGCCAAACGCTATTCCTTCTAAAAACCTCCCACCTTCTTCTAAGTACAATTTTAAGTGTGATCTTCCAATCACTTTTGGGGGCCATACTTGCTTAACAGTAGTATAAAGGATAGGAGCAGTATTTTCATTGCCAAATGGTTCAAGTAAGTTTAATGACTCTAAAAAGTCAAAAGTTAAGTCCGAGAAACTCGCTTTAGCATCTAAGTATATTTTAGGAAGTACATCTTGATCGTGCAGCATTGTATTAGCGGCATCTATAAAATGCTTTTTAAAAGCTGTAATATTTTCTTCTTTAATGGTTAGCCCAGCAGCATAATCGTGACCGCCAAAATTAAGAAGCAAATCAGCACGTTGTTGCAAAATAGGTAAAACCGGAAATTCCGGTATAGTTCGAAGTGAGCCTTTTCCAATCCCTTCATCGACTGTAATGATAAGGGTAGGGCGGTTATACTGTTTTGCTAGCCTTGCAGCAATAATAGGTATGATCCCAGGGTGCCAATTGTGTGAATATAAAACTATTGCTCTTTGGTCTAAAATGTCTGGAAAAGAAGAAATTAGAATCTCCACTTCTTCTGAATCTTTCTTCTCTATCCGTTGTCGCTCTAAATTTTTAAGATCAAGCTCTTTGGCTAATCTTTCAGCAACATGTGGATCTTCGGTTAATAAGAGTTCTACCCCTTTTTGAGGATCGGCTATTCGACCTAAGCTATTGAGTCTTGGCGCGAGTTTAGATGCTATATCTACAACAGTTATGTCATAAGGTTTTAAATTACTAACCTTAATTAATTTGACAAGGCCAATTCTTTTAGTTCGATGTAGCTGTATTAATCCATAGCGTACTAAAATTCGGTTCTCATCAATTAATCCACCCATATCTGCGATAGTTCCAAGGGCCACCAAATCCAAATATCTTTTTAAATCAACTTGACTAGGTTCAATAATTTTCTCAGAAATAAGAAATTTTAAATATCCATGGGCTAATTTAAAAGCAACGCCAACTCCAGTGATTTCACGATTGGGATATGAGCATCCTGGCATCTTAGGATTAATAATAGCAGTCACTTTTGGTACTAATTCTGCTTTTTCATGATGATCTGTTATGATAACATCTATTCCAGAGTTAGTAATCGTTTTAAGATCTTCATTAGCAGTAATTCCACAATCAACGGTAATCATTAACTTGCAGTTTTTTGCCTTGGCATAATCTAAAGCATTTAAATAGCCACTCTTAGCCATACTCCCACCACGAGAAGCGACATAAAATAAGACACTTAATCCGATATATCGAAAAAGATCGGTTAACAAAGTTGTGCCGGTCATACCATCTACATCATTATCACCGTATATTAAGATGGTCTCTTTTTCATTTTGCGCTTTGAATATGCGTTCAATAGCTTTGCCCATTTCAGGAAATAAATTGGGATCAAGTAAATTTGGAAGTTTGGCATAAAGAAAATCATGAATTTTTTTTTCTGATTCAAATTTTCTAGATACCAAAACCTGTGCAGTTACTGGATGAATATGGAAATCATCTACAATTTTTTGACACAGCTCAGAATCTTGAGGGGGGTCAATCCAAATTGGATTGTAAATTGATTCATTTTGCTTTGGCATTTATCTTCCATTTTCTTACGTTTATTGCACTCTTAAAATTGATTTAGAGTGCTTTGTAGACTCTTTTTTTTGAAAAATCAAAAGTAGGGCAGTTGCTATAAATAGTGTTGAAAAAGTTCCAACAACTACTCCAATTGCCATTACGAGTGAGAAGCCAAATATAGACTGACCGCCAAAGGCTATCAAAGCTATCAAAACAACTAATGTTGTTAATGAAGTCATCGTTGTTCTACTTAAAGTAATATTAAGAGAATGATTGATGATTTCTGATAGTGAGCTCTTTCTCATTAATTTCATATCTTCTCTGATTCTATCAAAAACGATAATTGTGTCATTTAATGAGTATCCTATGATTGTCATTAAAGCGGCTACAGTATTGAGGTCAATTTGAACAGGCACTCCAAGAGAGTGTAATATACCAATTAGACCCATTGTAACTAATACATCTATAGCTAAACCTAAAGTTGCACTTATCGCAAATTTAAATTCAAATCTAAATGTGATATATAACAATATTCCGAGCAGAGCTACGCCTAAGCCGATCATGGCATTGTTTCTCATGCTATCTGACATTTGACCACTTACGCTTGTCCAATTTGACTCAAGCTGTTTCACGGAAGTATCAGTTAATTGAACTCCAGAGACTTTCAATGCATTAACAATCCAAGAAATTCTCGGATTATTTTGATATCCAAATTCCACTTCATCACTAGTTTCTAAAGTTAATGAAGCAAATGCGTGGCCCGGTAACTCTAAACTTTTACTTAAAAATAGACGCAGTTGGTTTGAAGGAGTAAGTTCTCTTATTTGAAACTCTTGGCTAGTAAGTCCTGCTTTTTCGAGGGCAGTCTCAAGAGAACTGCGGTAACTATTTTCAGCTTTTGAATCAAATGTTGGTTCTACCTCTAAAGTTAAAGCGTATCCACCAGTAAAGTCCATGCCCATAATGGTGTTTTTCTCTTTATTGAGCATAAATCCACCAACTAAAGCAATAATGGCTACTAATGTAAAGGCGACTTTAGCGAACTTTAAGAAGTTAAAGTTTACAGACTTAATTAAGTTGAGCATATTAAGGCTTTTTCTCTCAGGGTTTTGTGCCCACTTTCTGAAAAAGCATCTTGTTAAAAATAATGCAGTAAACATTGATGAAACTAGTCCAATGATCAATGAAACGGCAAAACCTTTAACAGGGCCTGAGTCAAAATTAAGTAAAACAAGAGCTGCAATTATTGTTGTAATATTAGAGTCTAAAATGGCTGAGAAGGCCTTTTTGTATCCAGTCTGAATAGCATGGGCTATTCTACCTGATAGTGCAAATTCTTCTCTAATTCTCTCAAAAATCAAAACGTTAGCATCAACGGCCATTCCCATCGTTAAGATGATGCCTGCAATTGTAGCTAAAGTGATCGTAGCTTGTATGTTTTGAAGAGTAGCCCACATGATAAGCAAGTTGATCAATACTGCCATTGAGGCGATTAATCCTGCAAATCTATAGTAAGAAACCATTACGACTATGACAAGTAAAAGGGCTACAGCTGTTGCTATAATTCCACTATGTCGCTCTTTTATTCCAAGCTCAGGACTTACGTTTTTCTCTGAAAGGATATGTGGAGTGAAAGTGAGAGATCCAGCTTTTAGATCTGACTCTAATCTTCCAATATCTCTTTGCGAGAAGTTTCCTGTAATTCTTCCATTAGTTTTTAATGGCTGAGCGAGTTGAGGTGCGCTGACAACTTGATCATTTAAGACCACTGCCATTCTCCAACCTTCTCCACCAGAATACTTTTCTAAAGGAGTTCCACTGACTTTGTCTTTTGAAAAAACAGATGTCCATGCAAAAAGTTCATCTTGAGGGTCAATTTTTGTCCCTCTGATATTATGAGAACCTTTCACTTCAAAGGAGAGGAAGTTGCCTTCTGCTGGATCAAATCCAGAGCGTATGCCAGTTAAGCTTGACCCTTCTAAACCATAGTTATTAAATACAACTAATAGTGGGTGAGCTTGTTGTTGCCAATCTGAGCTACTTTCTCCTCTAAATATAGCTATCTTTGATAGCGAATCATTAAAGGCTGATGATCTGTCTTTGTCAGATGGGGCGACAAGTCTTAATCCATTTTTAAATAGCGTTTTAGCCGCTTCGCTTCTTGGATTAGCTGACTCAGAATCTAGAGGGTCACCATATAAATGATTCCATGCTATAGCGTTAATACTAGCAACGTCTTTTTTGTTTGTTACGATAGCCTCATTCCAAACTTCTTGTAAAAATCGATTGATTGCATCACGTGTTAATGGATTGCGATTTGAAAATTTTTCATTCACGATGTGGAAAGACATTGAAGATGCTTTGATTAAATCTTTAGCTGATAAAGCTTGTGATCCTGGAAAATCAAGTGTGATATTGGTCCCTTCTTTACGAATGGCAACTTCTGATACGCCCATTTTATTAACGCGATTATAGAGTTCGTTAATACCTTGGTTAACATCGTCTTCATTGGTAACGAGTTTACCTTTGTGATCACGAAGTTCTACTTGAACCGTTTTTCCACCAGAAAGATCTAAACCCCAGTTTAAGATTTTTCTATCATCTCCTCGGAAATATTTGCGTGCGCTTAGAGCTAAATTAGTCCAAAGTGGGTTGCGAGTAGGTGCGGGCACTTCAAATTTAGCTTGCTTAGCTGGATCTGAAGTAGAGCTATAGTACTCGTCTCTCCATTTTAATAGCTCTTCTTGCTCGGCATTTTCAATGGCATTGGTACGCAATATGCGCTGCTTTAAATCGGTAAACTCTAAAG
Source organism: Candidatus Amphrikana amoebophyrae (assembly GCA_030408475.1). GTDB lineage: Bacteria > Chlamydiota > Chlamydiia > Chlamydiales > JACRBE01 > Amphritriteisimkania > Amphritriteisimkania amoebophyrae. Next base: position 16,120 of record JAUHQG010000047.1, on the reverse strand, counting down.
TAGCATATCTTTTTGTCCCGTGAACATTAAACTCTTCTCGAGTAGCTTGTAATATAGGTCTAAAATAATTTTCTGCTTCAAAAATATAGTCATTTGCATACTTAGCTGGTAGGGGGTATGTTGTCCCAGGGTAAGCTGAAAATCCTAGATCTCTTAATTTAGAGTTTAGTGCATTAATTTCTTTAGCAAATTCTTGAGCTGTTTCACTGTTAGGATCTTGAGAGTATTTAGCCATCATTGATCCAAGGCCTTTAGCAATAATATAGATAGAACTATTACGGAAACCAAATTCTTGGGTCTTCCCTTCTAAAAGGGGTGAGGTGACCAAGAGTGAGTATTTTTTATCAAGCGATGAAAGTTTATTATACTCTTCTAGATTAACAATTGGAAAGGCATCGGAGGATAATTCTTTAAAATGAGAATTCCAATTGTTTTTTAGAAAATGTGTAATATTCGTTACTTCAGTTTCTGCAATTTCTTTTAAATCAAGAACTAGCATACTTTTAGCATCTGAAAGGGAATTAATTTGTACAACAAATTGTTCCTTATTAGGGATGAAGTTTTCCCCAGACTCTCTTGAAACCCTTGCTATTTCATTAAAAATAAGTTGATCTAATAAGTCTTTTTCTTGTGTTTTAGAGGGGTTATTCTGATACGATTTACGAAGATTTTCAATGTCAGCGTGTAATAATAGAGCAATTTGTGAGTTGCTCCAATCTACTGAAATTTTGTCTATAAGTGGATTGTGACTTGAGAGTGATAAAGTTTGTTGTTCTGAAAGGTTTGGGTTAAGCGTAGCACTTTCAATGTTTTTTTCAGCTTGCTCTGAAGTTAAAGGAGAGATTCCAGCAGCAAAAGTTGCCTTATATTTTTTAAGAAGAGAAGTTGATTTTAATAGATCCTCTTCTTTTTCTTGGAAATGCTCTAGCTGTTGTTTTTTTGCGGTTTCTAAATAGCCACCAGCTTTCTGTAATCCTTTCTCTTCATCTATTAGAGAAACTTTTTCAAACTTAACTCGTTCCTTTAAGTTGTCCATTCTTCCAATAAGCGTTGCTATTGCTTCGCTTTTGCTTTTAAAATTACCTTGAGTAAAGTTGGAAAAATAACGTTTAGTAATTGTTGATGTTTCGCCAAAAACTTTTGTAACATTTAAAATATTACTTGAAATCATCGACAAAAGTTCGTCTGATCTTGCTGAGGGCTGTTCATGGAGAACTAAGTCAACAAGTTGAGCATTATCACTTATGCCACCCATAATATTTACAAGTTGAAGTAATCGATCTTGTGTGACCGTTTTATAAAGTGAATCAATTTCACCTTCTTTACTTACTAGCTGTGAATAATCAAAACCTTCAAGTGATTTTGAAAAATGGATGGGTATTTTCCTTTGAACTACAACACTTTTTGTATCAACTCCGTCTGGAGATTGAGAAAGAGCTAGTCTTGCTGGATAAAAGGGGATGCTTTGTCCAGCCGCAGGAAGATATTGTTTAAATAACGCAGCATCATGATCAGTAACAAAGTTTACTGTAATTTCTTGAGGAGCATCATTTGGAATATCAATCGATTTAATTTTAATTTTGAGCAACTTCGCAAAAGATTGTATCCATTCTTTTGAAGTTGTCTCAAGATTGTTGACTCGTTGAGTTGCCATTTTGGCTATTTCCATCGATTTCTTTTGGCCAATAGGCTTGTCTAATGGCTTGGAATAGAAAAAGAGCGTTGGTAAAATATTGTATAGAGTAAGTAGTAATACGACTACGATTAGCGAAATTTGCCAGCGTTTATTTTTTTCCATGTCATTCCTTTTAAGATTGAAGGAGAGTCAATAATTTATTTATCCCATAGGAGAGAGGTGTTCTCTACACGGGTTCTAAAGAAGAATACTAAATGTTGAGAGTATCTGTCTACAATTCTTTTTGACTAGTCTCACTTGAAATCAATTCAATATAGTTATACACTTACTAGACCGAAGCGAATGTTTGGAAGATGAATGTCAACACTTGTTATCGCAGGTCTCTCTTGGGGTGATGAAGGGAAAGGAAAATTAGTAGACCTGTTGTCAGAAAAAGCTTTGCATGTTGTTCGCGCTCAAGGTGGACATAATGCAGGCCACACCGTTTCTAGAAAAGGTCAAGAGTACCACTTTCACCTCCTGCCCTCAGGGATTTTAAACTCAAATTGTTCTTGCTATCTTGGAGCTGGTGTAGCTCTTTACCCTCCTCAACTTTTAAAGGAAATTGACTCTTTAGATTTTAAACTAAAGCCTAATCAACTTTTTATTTCACCTTATGCCCATATCATCATGCCTTATCATATCCAGTTAGATGAAGCGAAAGAAAGTGTGCGAGGGGTTCATTCTATTGGCACGACTAAAAGGGGAATTGGCCCTTGTTATGTAGATAGAGTTGATCGCATTGGAATTAGAGTGTGTGATCTTATTGATCCAGATTGTTTTGATCTCGCTTTGAAAAGAGCGCTGTTGATGAAAAAGGATCTCTTCGAGCACTATGGTTTGAATGTAGATGCTCAAGCTATTCAAAATGAGTATAAGAAATTAGCGATACGATTAAAACCAATGGTTGCCCCTGTAGAAGTGCTTTTACGAGAGGCTCAAATGCGAGAAGAGCCTATATTAATAGAAGGTGCGCAAGGCGCGTTATTAGATGTTAATTATGGTACTTATCCTTTCGTGACCTCTTCACAAACAACTACTAATGGTATGCTTTCGGGGTGCTCTGTCGCGCCTACTACTGTAGATCAGGTGTTAGGTGTCTTAAAAGCTTACCAAACTCGTGTAGGCTCGGGGCCTTTTCCTACTCAATTTTCTAAAGAAGAAGCGTGTAACTTTTTATCTCCAGTTGAAGCTCGTGAAATTGGAGTTTCTACTGGGCGAGATAGGCGAATGGGTTGGTTTGACTTGCCATTAGCAAAATATGGCGTTATGGTCTCCAATGCAACTTCTTTTGCCCTAATGAAACTTGATATCTTAGATAAGCTTGATAAAATAAAGATTTGCACCCACTACCTCATAAATGGGGAAAAACATGAGTTGCCTCCTCATTCCACTTTTTATTTTGACTCTATAAAGCCGCAATATATTGAACTTAACGGATGGAAAACCTCCACAACTAATATACAAAATTTCATGGATTTGCCTTTAGCTGCTCAAGAATATTGTAATTTCATTCAATCACAGTTGAAGATCCCTCTTGTTTTGGTTTCCACTTCTCCAGATAGAGATAGTGTTATTTATTTAGAGGGTGATTTATGACTTATTCCCCTCAACCTGCATTTCATAAACTCCCAGCTAAATGTTATGCGAGTCAACTCGATTTGACCAATATTCCGAAGCATATCGCTATTGTTATGGATGGAAATCGCAGATGGGCTAAGTTGCGCAATAGACCTTCAAAGTTTGGTCATTGGAAAGGGAGCAATGTTGTAGATAGCATTGTTGAGACTGCTTTAGAACTTGGGGTAGAATCGATCACACTATATACTTTTTCTACCGAAAATTGGAAAAGGAGCAAAATCGAAGTTGATGCTCTAATGAGTATTTTAGAACTAAATTTATACAAAATGCGAAAAAAAATGATTCAAAATGGGGTTCGGTTTGAAACTATTGGCGATTTAAATCCTTTTCCAGATAGTGTAAAGAAAGCGATAGAGACAACTAAAAGGGTCACTGATCAAGATAATTGTCAGATTAATTTAATCCTCGCTCTTAACTATGGTTCAAGAGACGAAGTAAGACGTGCAGCGATTAAAGCATATCAGCAACTTCAAGACAACAACCAATCCATCGAATCCTTAACAGAGGAGATGTTGGCAAGTCATTTAGATACAGCTGATTATGGAGATCCGGAATTGATCATTCGCACGGGAGGAGATCAGAGAATGAGTAATTTTTTGCTTTGGCAAGCGTCTTATGCAGAAATTTATTCTACTCCTATTTTATGGCCCGACTTTACTAAAAATCATTTGATAGCGTCTATATCTGAATATCAAAATAGACAGCGCAGATTAGGAGAATAGATGACTAAACAAAGAGTTAATAAACAGCATAGAAAAAAACAGTCTCCATTTAGAGATTTAAAAAATAGAGCGTGGGTATCTGTCTGCGTTGGACTGATTGCCTTGGTATTAATATACTTTGCTCAAAATAGCTTTGTTCAAGTGATATTATCTATAGCTTTGACTGCTTTTATAGGTATAGCTTTATACGAGTGGGTTCTATTATTAGAAAAAAAGCGTATACGCGTAGCTAGAAAATTGGTCTTTGGGTTTGCTATCATTTGGATGATTTCTACTTATCTCTCTGTATTGAGTTTTGATATGACATCTTTTAACATGCTTATCGTAGCGTTATTTCTCTTCTTACTTTGTCTTTCTAGCTTTAGATACACTGCAAACTCTTTAGCTACAGTCGCTTCTACTTTCTTTGGCATCGTCTATGTAGTAGTTCCGCTTAGCTTAATGCTATATATAGTATATCCAGAATCAATTGCATTGTCAGATAATGGAAGAATGTGGCTTGCATACCTTCTTATCGTCACTAAAATTACTGATATGGGTGGATATTTTATTGGCAAAATGTGGGGTAAAAATAAAATGGCTCCTCATTTAAGCCCTCATAAAACTATGGAAGGTGCCATTGGTGGACTTGTTCTAGCTCTTATTTCTTCCGTGGTTTTCTTCATTATGGGCTGGCTAATGCCTTCTCTTAATTTCTCTTTAACTCTTTTACAATCAATATGTATGGGAATTGTTTTAGGTGTTGTGGGCCAATTAGGTGATTTAACCGAATCTCTCTTTAAAAGAGATGCAAATATTAAAGACAGCAACTCTATACCAGGTTTTGGAGGTATATTAGATTTATTTGACTCTTTAATTTTTACTACGCCTGCGTTATTCTTGTTTATGAAGATTGTTTAGGAAGCTATGATCATAACGATAGACGGTCCCTCAGGGACAGGAAAAACTACTACTGCCAAACGTGTAGCTCACGAGCTGCAAATGACATATTTTGATACTGGAGCTATGTATCGCTCCTTTGTGTGGTATCTTTTCGATAAAAAAATTCCGCTTGTTGAAGACGCTTTGACAGCTGAGGTTTTTGATAATTTTGACTATGATGTGCAATCCTCTCCATCTGGAGAAAAGGTGTATATTGTTAATGGTAAGAATATTACAGAAGAAATTCGCTCTAATAAGGTGACTCAAGCTTCTTCAGAGGTAGCAAAATTTGCTGCTGTTAGGCATCATATTGTTCATTTACAGCGTAAATTTGCTAAATCACAAAATACTGTAATGGAGGGAAGAGACTTGGGGTCTGTTGTTTTCCCCCACGCTGAACTTAAAATATTTCTCACTGCCAATGCGATGGTTCGAGCAAAAAGAAGATATGCTCAAATTTGTGAAAAATATCCAGATCAAGCGGCTCAAACCTCTGTAGAAGAAATTTTAAATCAACAATCTATTCGCGATAGCAATGATATTAATCGTGATATTTCACCTCTTGTTTGTCCAAATGACGCTAAAGAAATTGATACTTCTAATCTAGCGATTGACGATGTTGTAAAGAAGATTGTTAAATATGGCAAATTGGTAGGTCAAAAGGACAGTATTATTCAAAAATTTGTTTACCGCTCTGTTATTTCTATTATCAGAGGCGCTATGCGCTTGCTATATAGTGTTAAAGTTTATGGAGCGAACACAATCCCAAAAGGATCTGCTATATTAGCTTCGAATCATGTTTCTTTTTTAGATCCTCCCATTTTAGCGGTTTGTTCTTCTACACCTCTTCATTTTTTAGCAAGAGCCACTCTTTTTAAACACTTTTTATTTGGAAGGTTCATTAAATATCTAAATGCTCATCCTATTTCTGGTGGCGTTAATGATGTATCTTTGTTTAATGAAATTGAGAAATTGATCCTTCAAGGGAAGAATGTTTTGATGTTTCCTGAGGGTAGGCGCTCACGAGATGGAAAACTTCAACCATTTAAAAGGGGACTTGGTTGGATTGTTTCTCGCACAGGAGCACATGTTGTGCCCGTATATTTAGATGGAGCTTTTGAAGCTTGGCCTAGAAAACGTAAGTTGCCGTTTATCTTTAAAAAAATAACCTGTGTTTTTGGTAAACCTCTTTATTTTCCTCGTGAAGGAAAACTTACCGAAAAGGGATTCCACGATAAAATTTCTAAACAAGTTTATGAAAAAGTGGCTGAATTAAAATTGTGGGTCGAAGGCGATAGAAAAGGACCTTTGCCATAATTGTCTTCATGAGCTAGAATATAAATTTACAAACAATAAATGGTATTAATATGGCTGAAAGTAATTTGATCCATCCTGTAACGGATGAAGAATTTGAAACTAAAACTACAAGTGGCCTTTGGCTAGCTGATTTTTTTGCTGACTGGTGTGGCCCTTGTCGTATGCTTGTTCCTGTTTTAGAGGAAGTGGCTACGGAATTACAAGATAAAGTTAATTTCATCAAAGTTGATGTTGATACTTGTCAAAAAACCGCTTCTAAATATGAAGTTACTTCTGTTCCTACTATTGTTTTAGTTAAAGATGGTAAAGAAGTGGGCCGTATTGTTGGCCTAAGAGATGCAGCTAAACTCAAAGAGTTTATCACTCCTCATATTTAAAGTTAAAGTTATTTTGCCTCAATACTTCATAAGTTGATATTGCTACAGCATTAGATAAATTGAGGCATCTTTCATCTTCTTTCATTGGTAGTCTTACCAAGTAGTCTTTAAACTCAGACATAATTTCTTCAGATAATCCTGATTTTTCATTTCCAAATACAAGAGTCACATTTTGATCTAACTTTACATCGAATAAATTTTTTGTCCCTTTACTTGATAAAAAATAAATAGGCCCATCTATTGTTTTTAATGCCTCTTTAAAAGTAGGGAATATTTGTATATCCATATCTTTTGCGTAGTCTAATTGAGCTCTTCTTAGCGATTTTTCACTCATGTCAAACCCAAGAGGTTCAATTAATATAAGAGTCGCTCCTGTAACTTTACAGGTGCGAATTATATTGCCTGTGTTCTGTGGAATTTGAGGTTGGTAGAGTAAAATTTTCATTGATTATTCTTGGGTATAAAAAAACCCCGGCTTTTAACTTTTAAATCGTTATGCCGAGGTCATTGATTTGATTAACGAAGAGCTTGCTCGCCTTCTTGAAGGGCTAGTTCTTCTAAAGATTGGTCGATTACCATTTCTTCATTTTCATCCATTTGAGTGTTAGCTTTCACTAGCTCAATGTGGAATGTTAATAAAGAGTTAGGTGGCATGTATCCAGAATCTCCATAAGCAAATTCAGGGTGAATAAATGCTGTTCTTTTTTCACCTTCTCTCATTCCTATGATAGCTTTAGCTAAACCAGGAATCGTTTCTGAAAGTGGAAGTACTTCATCGTCTTTTGATGAGGCAAAAACGCTTCCATCCGCAAACTCACCAGTATAGCGAATTGTTGGTGTGAAGTCAGCTTCTACAGCTTCGCCAGATCCAATTTCCATAATCTGGTATTGAACCTTTCCATCTTCAAGTTCAACAACGTCATCTTTCATTCGATTCGTTGCCATAAACTCTTCAGCAAGCTGTAGGTTAATAGTAGATTGCTTTTGGAAAGCGTTCTCCTGAATAAGTGAAATAGCTTGTATACACTCATTCTCATTTAATGGGGATTGCTTACCAGCTACAGCATCTTCAATTCCTTTAATCACTAGCTCAACATCAAAATCTAGTCCTAAAGACTCAATGTTTTTTTTGATCAAATGTCCGAAAGATTCTGATACTTGGTTCACATCTAAATTTTGGATACTATCTATGCTTTCGACTGTTTCAATTTGAAGCTCTTGCGCGTTCAGTTGACCAGATAAAGGTAGAATAGATACTCCAAGAGCCAACATCGTAGCTCTAATAAATCTATTTGATTTCATATTGGTTCTCCAATTCTTTGAAAGATTCTTGATTTTACTACCTATTCTATTTAGATGGCAACCCTTCTATAGGGGAATATAGCATGAAATTAACTATTAATAAACACTGATAGTCATATGGTGCTAATAATAAAGGGGATGGGTTAAAAAACAAACTTGACAAATTTCATTATATATGTTATAATTATATAAATTGGCCTGGGGGGGAATTTTGGCATCTATTAACCGTTTACGTCATGCTTTAAGCAAAAGCAGTTATTGTGAATTTGAAGTTCAAGCGCATTCAAAAATAAGATTTTTTGTGGATGGCGTTCAGACAATTTTATCTCAAACCCATTATGTTCCAACTACTAAAGGGTTAACTTTACATGCTACTCGAGTTAAGAAAGAGGAAGGTCTTTTAATTGAAATAGTTTCTAGTGAGACCATTGTAAAAAGGCTTTTAAAAGCGAAAAAAGCAACTAGCATAGAGCCTTTTGCATTAATTTATACTAGTTGTTGGAATGGTCATGTCATACCTTTGTATTGTCATATGAGTAAAAAGGATGGTAAGTTGTATGTTTTGGAATTAGATAGTGTGGGGCACGGGCCTCAAGCTTTAGATTTAGAAAGAGTTAAAGAGCAGCTTGCAGGCGATGAAGATATTGTCTATTTGACTAATCGTACCGCTCGACAGGCGTCTCCTTTTGGTTGTCATATTGATGCTTTTGAAACGCTCATTTTCACCTATCGATTTACTAAGGATATAGACCATATTTTGGATGAAATTACTATGGATCCTCTTACTGAAGGAACCTATTTAGTTCCCATCCATTGGACTCCAGCTGTGCAGATCTTGCCCAAAACTATGGAGCCGCATCATTTGGCTAAACGGGTGGATGATGAAGGACGAACAGTTATGCAAGTGATTAAAGCTCATTCAAGAAGAATAAAGTCAGCCAAAGGAGTGGTTTCAAAAGAAATCAGATTTTATTTAAACGATAAGGAGAAGCTTTATCATAGCAATCTTGTGACTGATGTTGCCTCTCTAGATATCGTTAATAATGCTCAACGTTTTTCTACATTGGCGATTAATCGAGCTGTTAGCAAGCAAGTTGAAGCATCTAATATGGCTTTTAAGTTAACACACTCTGTAATCGATGGCGCTTTACAAAAAGTTAAGGGCTATAGCGAAAAGAGAGTATTTGATTTTTTAATTACAAAGGGGTTTTCTGAAAAAACTTTAAGGCAGTCATATAATAAATCTAGAGAAAAAGGTGAGGATTGGATCGGAAAATTATTAAAGTCTCGCCGGGTAAAAGGGGTTTTGAATCAGTTTATTTTACATGAGATTTTTACTTGTGATGACCCTTCCTCATCTCCTTTTTTGAAGTGCCTTGTTCATATAACTAAAATAGAGCTACCGCTTCAATCTATGAATTATGGGAGAGATTTCAAAGTGATAAATAATAAATTAAGAAAAATGTTGCCTTATTTTAAAAATTTGCGTGTTATCAATTTGATTGGAGTAGATCAACAGTTTTTAAATGAACTTGCGATACATTGCCCGAAGATCAAAAAATTATCATTGGATAGTGCTACTAATGAAGTTATACCGGCTACGTTCACTATGCTAACTGAACTAGTAGTCAGACATGGCCATGAACTACTAAGAATTGAACCTACTTCGATCAAGAATTTTAGGGTTTATGACTCTGATCATATTCTCCATTTTATTCCTGCATCAGGTGCAACAGGGGAGATTGAACTTTTTAGTGAAGAGCTCCTTAGTCTATTGAGTAAGTATGATGGAGTAGATGTCACAGATCGAAATAAGCCATTTAGTTTTAGCGATAGTGAGAGTGATTGACCCATTAAAGTTGCAAAACTAGTCGAAAAACAAGTCTAAGTAGATGAGTATCTTTTTGGCGACCTTGCTTTCTTCAAGTGAAAACCAATCTCATCCAAGATGAAAGTTTAGAAAAACTCTATTTTGCAATATTATCCACTTTTTGTTTTTTTTCTTTTTATCAACTTTAAATTTTTATGTTTCGCACCCTTTGCTGCTCACCCCTTAGGGGCGGATTTTGCGATGCTGCATCCGTCTTCTCACTAAAGCTCCAATGATCCGAAGGATCGAATAAGAGATTAAGCAGCAAAAACTACTACAGAGAAATCTTTTTCAACAAGACCGGTTTTACTTTTAAGCTGTTATGAATGGACGTTAAATGACTCAATTATATGAGAAATAATTTTGATCACACTAATCAAGTTCGATTTGTCTTTTAGTTCTAGTTGTTCATCAAATAAATCGTTTAATATGCCCATAAACGGAAAGGGTAGCCAATTTTCACCCGCGTGATTTGAAAGGTAGTGCCCAAGGGAGTGCTCATCTGCTGTTGGATAACGATTAAAAAGATTAATAAGCTTCGTTATCCTGTCATATGCTTCTGCTCTCATTTCTTTAGAGGTAGCTAATTGTTGATAACTTAATATGCCGTGCCAGCATTTTGACAATTGCAATGCAAATTCTAAACTTGTTGCTTGGTTTTCATCTGAATGGGCTCTAAATAAGGTGCGTAAGTTTCTAAGATGTTGTATCACATTATCTGCTATATGCACTGTTTCCCATAAATCAACATCATCTCTTAAATCTTGCAATCCTCTATTCACAAAAACATAGAGTATGGAGCATATTTGAGTCGTCGCTTCTAATTTATGAAAATTATTTTTATCTTCCCTATCCTCAATCATGTGAGCCGCAGCATCAAATTTCATATATGAATCTTCATAATGATTTGTCAGATTTGTATTTACATCGGGCATTTCTGCTATCTTGGGATAAGGGTTATCAATAAATTGTATTATAGTATTTATTTTTTCCTATCAAGTGTTGCTCATTAAAAAGGTTGACATAGAGAGAGAATCACGATAAAATTCACCTTTTTGTATTATGAATGGATTAAATGTTTAGCATATTTAAGGCTGCTAGCCATGTGAATTTGATTGAGGATAAAGACGAAGTACGTAAGAAGTATCGTTATTGGCGTCTTCGTATCTTTTTTGGAATGTATATTGGTTATGCTTTCTTCTATTTATCGCGTAAAAGTTTAACCTATATTTTACCAGTATTAATGACCAGTTTTAACTGGACTATGGCTGATGTAGGTCTTTTTGGATCGATTCTATATATAACGTATGGCTTGAGTAAATTTTTGAGCGGCATTATTGGGGATAAATCTAATCCTAGATACTTCATGTCAATCGGTTTACTTATGACTGGAGTTCTCAATGTTGTATTTGGGGCATCCTCGTCTTTTCTCTTATTTGCCTTCATTTGGGGGCTAAATGGGATATTCCAAGGCTGGGGGTGGCCCCCGTGCGCCCGATTGCTTACGCATTGGTACCACCAATCCGAAAGAGGTGCTTGGTGGGGGGTTTGGAACACTTCTCATAATGTGGGTGGTCTCATTATTTTATGGCTCGCTCCTCCTATTTCAATTATGCTTGGCTGGCGAGCAGCTATGTATTTGCCCGGGGTCATCTGTATTTTAGGTGGATTTTTTCTCTTATTTTGCTTGCGAGACACCCCTCAATCTTTAGGCCTTCCTCCTATTGAAAAAAGAAATCAAGTCGATGACGGCATTGATGTTGAAAAAATTGCGCCAGAAAAAGAACTGTCGACAAAAGAAATTTTATTTAAATATGTTTTGAAAAATAAATTTATTTGGACTCTCGCTGTTGCCTATTTCTTTATCTATGTTATTAGGACAGCTGTTAACGATTGGGGTCTTCTATTCCTTATCAATGTAAAGGGGCTATCCCACTTGAAAGCGGGTATCGCTCTTGGATTATTTGAAATTGGTGGTCTTTGCGGTAGCTTAGTTGCGGGTGTTATGTCTGATCGAGTCTATAATGGTAGAAGAGGGCCGGTGAATGTTATTTACAGCGCTTCTGTTATCTTTGCTTTAGCTCTTGTCTGGTTTATCCCGAATGCTAGCTTTTGGCTCGCTTCTACTTCAATTTTTATTATCGGATTTTTGATTTTTGGCCCCCAAATGTTAATTGGTATGGCTGCAGCTGAGCTCTCACATAAAAAAGCAGCTGGTACTGCTACTGGTTTTGCCGGTTGGTTTGGTTACGCTGGTGCAGCCGCTGGCGCTTATCCATTTGGTTTAATTGCAACAAAATGGGGATGGCAGGGCTTTTTTATTGGACTCGCTGCCGCTGCTTTGCTTTCCGTTTTAATCTTAATTCCGTTATGGTCTATTAAATCTGCTGGCGAAAGAGATTCTGAGCAAAAGCTTGAGGAAGCTGCCAGCTAAAATTTACTTTGGTTTTTGGCTATGACTCAATGGATTCCACTACATGTTCATTCTCAATATTCTATTTTGAATGCAACACCTTCTATTAAAGACTTAGTTAGTAAAGCTAAATCCAATAATCTCACTCAGCTTGCTTTAACCGATAGTTGCAATCTGTTTGGAGCTGTCGACTTCTATAAAGCTTGTAAAGCTAAAGGTATTAAACCTATTATTGGGTTAGAAATGATGATCTCCCCAGGAGATCATTTAGAGAAAAAGAAACAGTTTGGGGTTCAACCTGCTTATCCCATTGTTTTGCTTGCTAAAGATCAACAAGGATATCAAAATCTTTGTAAGATTTCTTCTATTGGCTATCTAGAAGGTTTTTATTATACACCTAGAGTGAGTAAAGCGGTTTTAAAAAAATATTCCAAAGGATTGGTCTGCCTAAGCGGCCCAGTAAAAAGTAGAATTAGCTCTTTGATTTGTGATGATCAATTTAATGAAGCTAAAGCAGAAATTGCTTGGTTTCAAGAGGTTTTTGGCTCTGATTTTTACTTTCAAGTTCAACGACATATCATGAATGATCAAGATATTTTGCGTGACCAAATAAAGCAAGAATCTTGGCTATTTAGAGAATATGAAACTTTGATCAAAAAAGAAGAGAAGATTATCCAGTTTGCCAAAGAGCAAAAACTTCCCTGTGTCGCTTCTAATGATATCCAATATTTACAAAGAGATGATTGGAAGTGTCAAGAAATTTTAATGAATGTACAATCTGGTGAACCTTGTGAAATATTTGATACTGATCACATGGGGAATCGTAAGGGAAAAATCAAAAATCCTAAACGCAGGGTTCTTTTCTCTCACGAATATTACTTTAAAACTCATGATCAAATGAGTCAGCTTTTTATCGATATGCCAGAAGCTATTTCAAATACTCAAAAAATCGCTGATCAATGTAATGTGGAATTCGATTTTAATAAGAAATTTTATCCTGTTTTTGTGCCCCCTTCATTAGAGGGAAAAGAGTTTGATAGTAATGTTCGTCAAAAAGAAGCTGAAAATTACTTGCGCCATCTTTGTGAAGAGGGGATGAAAGTTCGCTATACAAAAAAACCTCTTGATAAGTTACGTGAGATTTTTCCTGATAAAAAGCCAATGGATATCGTTAAAGATCGATTTGAATACGAATTCAATATCATTACTTCTAAAGGAATGTGCGACTATATTTTAATTGTTCATGATTTTATTGCTTGGGCTAAAGGGCAAGAAATTCCTGTAGGCCCCGGTAGAGGTTCAGGTGCGGGCTCTATTATCTTATATCTAATCGGTATTACCGATATTGAACCTTTGCGATTCCACCTCTTCTTTGAGCGATTTATCAACCCTGAGCGTTTATCATATCCCGATATTGACGTTGATATTTGCATGGAAAGACGTTCTGAAGTTATTGAGTATACTCTGGCCAAGTATGGGCGTGAAAGAGTGGCCCAAATAATTACGTTTGGTACTATGAAAGCCAAAATGGCAATCAAAGATATTGGGCGTATGTTGAGCGTACCTCTTTCAAAGGTAAATGAGTTGGCTAAGCTTGTTCCAGATGATCTCAATATCACACTTCAAAAAGCGCTTGATACTGATCCTGATTTTAAACAAATGGTTGAAAATGATAGCGATGCTCGTCAAATTATCGAGTATGCACTCAAGCTAGAAGGAACTGTCCGTAATACTGGAATTCATGCCGCAGGACTTATCATTTCCGGAGATGATTTAACGGATAATATTCCAGTTTGTAATTCTAAGGATGGTGAATTGGCTGCAACACAATTTGCTATGAAGCCTGTTGAGGCAGTTGGAATGTTGAAAATTGATTTTTTGGGTTTGAAGACTTTAACTTCTATTCAAAAAACTGTTGATGCTATCGAAATCTCAAGTGGAAAGAAAATAGATTGGGTCAACTTGCCTTTAGATAATAAAGCCACTTTTGATTTGCTTAACCATGGTAAAACTTCTGGTGTTTTTCAACTTGAATCTTCTGGTATGCAAGATTTAGCTAAACAACTTCATATCGATAAATTTGAGGAGATTATTGCGGTAGGAGCTCTTTATAGACCAGGCCCTATGGAAATGATACCGTCTTTTTGTAGAAGAAAGCATGGTACAGAGGAAATTGAGAACGATCACCCTTGGATGAAAGATATCTTACAAGAAACGTATGGTATTATCGTTTATCAAGAACAGGTGATGCAAATTGCTCAAACTCTTGCCGATTATAGCCTCGGAGAAGGAGATGTTCTTCGTAGAGCGATGGGAAAAAAAGATCTTGCTGTGATGAAATTAGAAGGTAAGAAGTTTTGTGACGGCGCTCATAAAAAGGGGCTCGATAGAAAACTGGCCATGCACATATTTGATAAAGTAGAAAAATTTGCTTCTTACGGTTTTAATAAATCTCATGCAACTGCTTACGGATATTTAAGCTATGTCACCGCTTTTTTAAAAGCTAATTTCCCTAGAGAGTGGATGGCTGCTTTGATGACTTGTGATATTGTTGATTTGACTAAAATTTCTAAGCACATTAGAGAAGCTCGATCTATGAACATTTCTATGCTTTCTCCTGATGTCAACGAATCTAGGTCTGAATTTGTTGCTACTGAAAAGGGAATTCGCTTTGCTATGGCGGCGATTAAAGGTATAGGTGAAGGTGTTGTCGATTCTATTGTAGAAGAAAGAGAAAAAAATGGAAATTTTCACTCTTTGATTGATTTTATTAAGAGACTCGATACTAAAAAAGTGGGAAAAAAGATTGTAGAATGTTTAATAGAAGCTGGTTGTTTTGATTTCACTAAGATGCAAAGAGCACAATTATTAGCTATATTACATAAACATTATGATGGTCTTGTTTCTTTACAAAAAGAGAAAGCAAAAGGTGTTTTTGATCTCTTTGCCTCTAGCGCTGATTCAGCTCTAGCTTGTAATGAAGATGTTGAATTTGAGGCTGTTCCTAAACTATGTAACTTGAAAAGAGAAAAAGAGCTCTTAGGTTTTTATCTCACAGGCCACCCTTTAAAAGAATGTAAAGCGCAAGTGAATGCTGTAGGAGCAGGACCTATTATGCCAGATATGGTAGATGATGTCTTTGCAACAAAAGCAGCTTTTATTTTTGAAATTATTACGACTAAAATTTCTCAAAAAAATGGGAAAAAATTTGCCATCACTACTGTTAGTGACCAAAATCAAAGTTATGAATTATTGTTTTGGGCCGATCAATATGATAAATTCAATCACTTTTTGATTGAAAATCAATTGGCTTTAGCTGTGTTAGTAATTGATCAAAGACTCGACCCTCCTCGTATAAATGTAAAAGCTTTAGAAGATCTTTCAACATTGAATGAAGAAGGGAAACAAAATATTGAAGCTGCTTATGAACTCGCCATTTTACAAGCGCAAAAAGATATGAGAAGGCCCTTTCGTAATGGTGGGGCTGCTCCTAAAAAAGAAGAGGAAAAAGTTGTGACTGATGATGTAAAACCCATAAATATTACTCTCGATATCGATAAAATGAAAATGTCGGATGTACTTAAATTTAAAGAAATTTTACGCAAGTATCCAGGTTCTTGCCCAACGGATATAGAATTTGTTTCAAAGAGCGGATTAGTAGGCAATATTGAAATAGATGCTGATTTAGGTGTCGATAATGATGAAAAATTAATGGCAGAATTAAACAAACAGTCTTATTTTAAGACGGGAAGAACAGGTAAAGGTTGACCCCTCTCCACTGAACAAATAGTTGCTTCTAAGTCTATCACTTGAACTGATTGTGCGATAGAGGCTAAATTATTATGGGGGTGATCTTGCTCTGCTATCAACCATGGTGTTTTG
>JAUHQG010000046.1 GCA_030408475.1 Candidatus Amphrikana amoebophyrae | reverse complement strand
GACACAGCCCATTTTTTATATGAAACCCTGGCGCAGTACTTAAAATCATTATCTTTTCCCTCAAATATGGAGGTGACATTTTAAGGGCATTCATTGTTACAATAGCCCCATCGCTATGGAACTCATGAAAAATATATCCTTTAGGGGCTAAACCCTCGTTATATTCTAACCAATTATAAATTTGCATTGCCGAAGCTTTAGTTGCTCTTCCATTTCTGGAACAATCTTTAGACTTCAATAAATCGCCAAATTTACCTCTTGATGCATTATATACACAAGACACTTCAGTTCCACCCATTCTTTCTGAACAATATTTACCATTGTCTTGACTGTCAGCTAAACTATTCCAGTTACCATTTACACCAGTTTCGTTTCACGGAATCACCACGGGTTAGATTTTTGACGAACAAATATTACCCGTGGTTTTTTCTTTTTATCAACTTTAAATTGTTATGTTTCGCAAGTTTTGCCATTTTTCCAAGGAAAAATGTCTTCAACTAACGCGAGAAGGCAAAACGCGGGACGCGTTTTGCCTATTCTTAAGCTTGAAATTTGATTCGCAGCCTTTGCTGCTCACCCCTTAGGGGCGGATTTCGCGATGCTGCATCCGTCTTCTCACTAAAGCTCCAATGATCCGAAGGATCGAATAAGAGATTAAGCAGCAAAAACTACTACAGAGAAATCTTTTTCAACAACGCCAGGAACCACCGACTCCCGACAATTTTAAGCCCTTTCCTTTAACACTATCTGCAAAATCCATAATTGCTTCATTAGCTAGCCGTTGCTTCTTCAAAACCTGGCTATCATCAATAGCAAAAACATTTAAACTAAAAAACATTGATACAACTAATAGAATATTTTTTATTTTTTCCATGTCTTAATAACCTCACTATATATAAACATCTCGTTTGAAATAGACTCTCGAAAGGTCGGACTGCTAAACTCATGGTCTAACCATTTATTTGCTCCATCACGCTTTTCCAGTTCTATTGTTGTATGTTTATTTCTTTCTCTACCTTCAAAATCAAACTTGTGCACCATATCTCCTTGACTCACATAATGCACTACACTCTTGCATAAATGGTCATCAATATAGGCTGCTGGAGCAATCGCTACTACCCTGATTTTATTACGAATCCAATCTGGACACATCATTAATGCATTTCTCACCATTATTGCTCCTTGACTGTGGCAAATTTGTAAAAAATATCCTTCTTTAGGTAGTTTTTGTATCTGCGTCATCCACATCCCTATGATCCGCAGAGTCGAATAAAAGATTAAGCAGGAGTTCTTATTTATCAGAAACAGAATTTAACTTATCCATCTTAGATTCAGCCTCGATTCTCACTGCCTCTTCATAGGTTTCTACATGCTTAACTGGAATATTATACACTACAACACCTTGCTTTTTCAAAAAAACCAATACACCATGATCACAATAAAAAATATTTTCAAATTCCTTGGCGTTAGCATCAGGAACAATGCTTATCACACCAATGCGAATATTTTTTAAAGGAAACGGTATTTCACATAAATAAGACCTCAGATTGATGTCACTATTAATCTCTTTCCAAAACTGCTGTACCATTTCGAGAAGTAACTGTCTTGCTTTGCTAATATCATATAATTTATCCGTTTCAAAAGTTAGTGAAAACCCTGTTGTTTTTCCATCCAGCTCTGATCCTCCTATACCAATGAGAGAAAACCCTTTATTTTGGTATTTTTTAGCAAAGGCTAGTTTTACCTGATCTGAATATGCTTGCCTTTTGTCTATGCCCACTCCATCTTTATTACAAGCAACTAATAACACAAGCATGCCAAAAACAAATATTCTATTCATATCTCACTCTATAGTTTTGGTTCGTATTTATTTAAATAGCTGTCAAGAGAGCGTTTTATCACATTTGCATACGAGGGACTTGTAAACGCATGATCCCCCCATCTTGGTGCATCAGGATGTCTAGGGACTCTTGTAATAGTATGAGAATTTCGCAACCGACCTAGTGTATCAAAACCTGGCACTATATCCCCAAAACGCTCATAATGATCTACGCTATGACATATAGACTCACTAATTGTACCCGCTCCAGCTATCGAAACCACGCTTACTCTTTTTCTCACCCAATCCGGACTCATTCTCAATGCATTCCTAATCATTAAAACACCTTGACTATGTCCAAATTGCAATATATTCGAATTCCATGACGTGTCCTGTAATTTTAAAACCCATTTATACATTAACAAAGCAGATGGTTTTGTTGCTATACGGCTCAAATTATCAGCAGACTCACAGACATCCTCTACTCCGCCATATGTGGCATTGTATATGAAATCAACATTTATACCATTACCTTTTGCAAAAATAGACATTGCATTTGTTAAAGAGTCTACATATGAGCATCTTATGCCATTTATACACATCACATAAGCGCCCTTGACTTCTCTAATCCCAATACTAGAGCATCTACTTTCTGTGTCATTCAAATTCGGCATATAATATGCTTGCCCTTCCGGTATTTTATCAAAATCATTTGTATAATCTGTGGGTAAGCCAAATGTCTTAGGCCTATTTCTATTATTATTCTCATATAACATTTGGTTTACCTGATTCATCGCCCTAGTTTGTTCTTCTGTCATAGGACCAAAAGTTTCTTCTGGGTGCTTTAATTTTATATCATTCCAATCTTGAGGATCCAAGCCATAGACGTCACACCCACTCCTCGGATTATTGTACATGTACGCATACGGATTCGGTATGTCTGCCAGCCCCTTCGGATCCGGATTGATAAACCCTCCTACCTTAGCATCGTAAAACCTAAGCCCAAAGTTTACCAGTCCACTCTTCTCCCTCCTCTTCGATTGCATCACCCATGGATTGTCCAGCTTGTCTTCCCTCTGCTGCCCCCTTTC
>JAUHQG010000045.1 GCA_030408475.1 Candidatus Amphrikana amoebophyrae | reverse complement strand
TTCTCAAAAATAGCAACGAAACTTGTACGTTTGGTACAGTAAGTTGCTATTTTTTTCGTGAAAGATCACGGAAAGACGATGTTCATCTAAAAAAGCCTATTTTCTAAACAAGCTCATAAAGAGCTTAATTGCAGCTAAATCATGACTTTGAACTTTTTGATTTAATTTATCGAGCAATTTACCCTCTTTGCAATCTACTAAAAAGCTCGATATTTCAGATCGGTATTTCTTAATAAACGCTATTGCCTGAGGACTTTTTTCCCTTTCAATTCTAATTAAATAGACTAGTTTATGTGAGTTAATCTCTGCTTGAACTGCCGAGGTTGCGCTTGATCTGGCAAAATATGACATCGATTGAACGTTAATTCCGCTATGTTTTTTAAGAGCGCCACCGTCCCCCATTTCAATCCAATCTTTAGCTGCTTCCGCTTCAAAAATAGCTTTTAGCCTTGTTTGATCTGGTGTTTCTTTTGATTTCTCATACTTTACATATCCAGGAATGAACTTAGCTTTATATTCTTCATTTATTTTATCTTGTATTCCATCTAGATCATACTTTGCATTTAAAGCTTTATATAAATGATTTGTAGGAGAAAGGGATTTCTTTACGAGTAAAAAGACATCCTTCGATAGACCTGAAGCTTCACCTGCTTCAATACAAAGCCTTGTCGGGTCACGCGGATCCACTTCAAGATGAGTTTTAGTCGACTTTGAATCTACTTCCATCAAAATCACATTATCTGAGTATGAATTGGACCCAACAGCCGCCATAATTTCCTCCCGAAATCATATAAATATAAATTATTATAACATATATAAATATAATTTAACAAGGTCATTCTAAACCGTATAACTAACTTACCATCAGTTACTTCTGGTCTAATTTATAACGCCTACAAGGACAACGCTCTTTTTTAACTACAGTTGGGTTAGTTGAGTACAAAGCAACTATCTCAGCTTTAGCCAAAACATGCCCTTCCATTGCTTTCAAAACATCCTCTCCCTTAAACATACCATCTTTAGGAAGATCAAGCTCTTTAACATCAAGGGCATAGATTGTAAACGTGTAATGGTGAGGCATCGCATCATTCCAGGGGGGACATCCACCATCATATCCGCCATAAATCCCTTCCGCTTTCTTAGGCTCTTTCACTCCTGGCTCAATGCGAGAAGCGTACTGAGATTTGGTAGCTTCAGTATATATGTTCATTCCAGTCAAGCCGTATGGAGTTTGCCCAACTGGCTTCCCCCCTAATACGTACCCTTTCGACCCTGCACCCTCTGGAAGAGAAGTTAAATCTTTTGGGATATTAACCAGGATCCACTGATAGACAGTAACTCTTGGAGCATCTTTAGCAAAATAGTGGTTAGGTAAGTCAAAATTGGGAGAATTAATCGCATCTGGATCAGTCATTAGCATAACAAAAGATTGAGTTTGCTGTGGAGCATCTGACCAAGAAAGAGGTGGACTGATGTCATTACTCATTTTTATGCGCCCTTTTTTAGCCGCTGAGCAAAGGTTATACTTTGAAGGGAAGCAACACATATCTTTAAAAGCAGAGCTTTCTATTTTAAAATCAGCATAGCTATTGATCGCTAAAGCTAAAGCAAGTGGTAAAAATATTTTTTTCATAAAGACCTCACATTTATAACCCGATTAACATCCATTGACAAAACATGCAACACAATCTATAATGACTCTATGAAAAATAAGATTTTAGTTCCCATATTCCTTCTTGGAGCTTGCCTTCTCTATATACTATCGACCTATAACTCGATTCTTACTTTAGAAGAGCACGTTAAAAGCCAACACGCTCAAATTGAGAGGATCAATCAATACCGCTTTGATTTGATCCCTAAATTAACTGTTTTAGTTAAAAATCAACAGCCAGATAGCTCTAAACAGTTATCTAAAGCTAGAGAGCAATTTGTGAAAGCGTCATCTAAGAAAAAAAAGCATACAGCGGCAAATAAGCTTGAAGATCAATTTTTACAATTTATTGCTACAATCCAAAATGATCCTGATCTTAAATCCAACCCTTCTATTAAAACATTAATAAAAGAACTTAATAGCCATGATAAACAAGTAAGCGCTGAAAAAATTCGTTATAATGAAAGGGTTATTGCTTTTAACAAAGCCATTGAAAAAAACCCAAAAGCGTTTGTAGCCAAAATAGCCAGTATAGCGGCTAAAAAACAAATCGATTCATAGTATCATCATTAAAAAAAGTGTCACTTGTAGATTTTATTCTACCCTCTTGATATTGAGAAACTATGCGCGCTTTATTATGGATAAAGGGTGAGGTTTTAAGAATTTTACCCGCCTATATTTTTTTTCTTGTCATGTTTAATATAATTAATATGACTCAAGCTCTTATGTTACACCATAAAGGGATACCTCCATTTAGCTTTGTCTCTTTACTCATAGCATCAGCGATTGTAGCTAAAGTGTTAGCATTAGTTGACCACCTCCCTTTTATAGATCTATTTCCCAAAAGACCGCTCATCTATAATATACTTTGGAAAACCGTTCTCTACAGCATATTCAGCCTTATAGTTCGTTTTTTATTACGGTTTGGCCCTTATGCAATTGAAGCTGAGAGCTTGCAATATGGCTTTAATCAGTTTCTATTAACCATTGATCTATCGCAATTTTTTGCTATTCAGCTATGGTATATATTGCTCTTTTTAGGTTATGTAAGTTCTCGAGAAACAATAATTAAAATTGGACCTTTAAAGTTTAGAAAGCTCTATTTCGGCAAATAAGAGGTTTATCAAAAAAAGCTTATTTCCTAACATGCCATTTTACCTCAGAGGTGATTCATGATTAAAAAAGCGCTGATATATACTTTCACATTTTCAATTGCTTGGGTAGTGGGCAATTTTTTCTTATTTCAATCGGGAAAACTACCGATGAATATTGCTCGCTATTATGTGTCGGCTTTTTTCTTTATTACGATGTGGATACCGGGCATAGTTGGCCTTATTTTAGCTAAAAAAGATAATATAAAACTCAAATTCATTGGAAATACTCCTTTTTATCTATTTTTAGCTTTAGCTGTTCCATTTGTTATTACCGTTGCTATTTTAGGAATGAACATGCTTTTCTCTCCTATGAAAATGACGCCTCAACTGGCACATTCAATAACCAGTTTTATATCGCTACCCATAACGGGGCAGATCTTATCTTTAGGGTCAGCAACTTTAGCTGTCATCGTAGTTATCTTTACTATAAATGCCCTCTTTTCATTGGGAGAAGAAATTTTATGGCGCGGTTATTTGCTTGAAAAGCTAAAAGAATTTTCTTTTTGGAAACAATCACTTGTGATTGGAATTGCATGGGGAGCTTGGCATGCCCCTTTGATATTATTATTTCAATATAACTACCCCACTGCTCCTTATATCGGATCAGCCATGATGATTTTGCTTTGCATCTTGATGAGTCCCATAATGATTCACTTAAAACAAAAAAGTGGCAACCTCTATGTCCCGGCTGTTTTTCATGGAGCAATCAATGGAATTTCGGGTCTTTCTATACTGATATTTAGAGGGTCTAACTCACTGTTAACAGGTATTACAGGAGCAAGTGGTATTATAGTATTGATCTTACTTAATATAATCCTCTATATCCAACATAGGAAACAACCAGTCACTATTACGCATAATGCTGTGGATAATCCATAGCGCTAGAAGTGGCATCTACCTTTGCTACTGCAGTTGCTAAAATAGCGCTACATAGCACAGTATATATTAGCATAGCACATTGTTGTACTTCAGCAGATAGCTTTTTAGGTTTTGTTATTGAAGATTTCGATAAATTTGAACTTTCACAAGAAAAAAGTGTTGCCATTCTGTTACATACTATTGTCTCAATTTTTTCTTCTATGCCTGAAAGTGATGATGTGTAAATTACTTCAACACTGTAATTTCCTGACAATTTTCTAGGCCTTATAACATCTCTTAAGTAACTCTCTAATCCTGCTTCTTTGCTTACTACTGATGAAGTTTCTGTTTCTATACCATCAATTTTCAACTGCACTGTCCCTGAAAATTCAGCTTTAGTCGCTTCCATTATTTTCTGAACCAGACCGTATTTAATCACTCCTAGATCACTAGTCGCATTCTTTCCATTCATGTAGCCTCGAAACTCATCTTTGTTACACCAATAAAAAAGAGTACCCAATCCTTCAAAAATAGGCTTCAAAATATTGGGGAAATAGTTATACACTAATGTTGTCGCTCCAGCAAAAGCCCCCACACCTTGTAAAAAAGAAGTAACACCTGCCATTTCTGCTGTGATCGCTGGTAAACTAGCTATGATTGCTGCTGCCATAATGTACACTCCTAAAAAGCGGTTAATTATGGCAATATAATAACATAATAGTTAATAAAACTAAATAATAAACAAAATTTTATTTATTTATTATTTAGTTAGTTGTTACATGGTAAGTTATGTTCAAATTATTAATTGTCATGTGTGGTGGAGCTGTTGGAGCCTCTTTAAGATGGGGCATTGGACTCTTGTTGTCACCTCTATTTTTCTCTCTTCCTTTAGGAACGCTAGCTGCTAACTGGCTAGGTAGTTTTCTAATTGGACTAGTTTTACCTGTTGGAGCACACTTTTTCTCTATCTCAGACTACTCTAAGCTCTTTTTTATCACTGGATTTTTAGGAAGTTTGACTACATTTTCCACTTTTTCAGGTGAAATGACCATGATGCTCTTAGAGGGGCATATTGGATGGATGACTTTTGGGATATTTGCCCATGTAGCTGGATCAATCATCATGACACTATTAGGAACCATTGTGATTAGGAGTATAATGACATGAAGCAAGAACTGCACCTATTTGTCAAAGAGCAAGACAAGAAAAACCATCGCCCCCTTTTTCATTATATTATAGAAGAAGCGAGAAAACAGGGAATTGAAGGAGCTTCACTCTTTCGCACCATGGAGTGTTTTGGGCGAGATAAGAAAATACACGAAGAACATTTACTCGAAATAAGCGCTAAACACACCATCATGATCGTTGCCGTCAGTGAGCCTGAAAAAATTGCAGCTCTCATCAAAGAGCTTAAGTTGCTTGATATTAAAGCCTTTTATACAATTAATAATGTTGAAACAGGCTATATCTCCTAGGAATAGTGATCACAAAGAATTCTACCATTAGGTATCCTTGTGGATATAAAACTATCAGGATCCCATAATTTGATCAAAGATAGTGCGGCAATAAATGTAAAATTAATTGTTATTACAGGTTCATCATAAACATTTCTTTTAACCCTTATAAAACTACTTTGGCGAACAAATCTTGTTTGGTATAGATCCGCTCCAGCTTCTGTTTTAATAGTTTGAAGTAGTTTGATGTTCATATTACTTGATACATCTATAGATTTTAGTTGCTGTGCAATAGATGACTCTATACCAATATCCTTTGTAAACATTTTGGAAGGTGGTAATATTTTATCTCCTACCACAAGCTGAAAAAAAATCCCTTTTCCTAGTCCATTCTCTTTTACTTTCTCAAATATTTGATTTTTAAAAGAAAGCCTAATTGGGTCTAAAGCAAATTTATGCTCTGATTGACTCCAATAAGCTCTATGCTCTTCTAAAGAGCAACCATGAAATATTGACCCCAAAAGGTTAAAAATCGGATTGACTATCGGAGGAAATAGCTTTGCCACAAGTACAGCAGCACTTGCGCAGGCTACAATTCTATTAAATAAAGCGGATGATGACTCGATATGTTTGACTAAAATAGCCATTGTAGACTCTGTTCCCATTATCCCTCCCAAGATAGAGGGACAGTATATCGTAAATGTTGATTAAAAGTCAACCTTTCTTAATTGACTTAATATTAGCGATTAACGAATGAAACAAAAGGGGTGAAACACCCCTTTTTATTGAAATTTATAAAAGCTCCGCTGCAAGTGCAGATAGCTCTGATCTCTCAGTCGTATGTAAGAACATGTGACCATAAATAGGCTGATCCTTAAAGCGGTTCACGATATAGGTGAGCGCATTAGAATCTTTATCTAAATATGGATTGTCAATTTGTGACGGATCACCCGTTAAAATGATCTTTGTCCCTTGACCTGCTCTGGATATCACCGTTTTGACTTCATGTGGTGTTAAGTTTTGAGCCTCATCGATTATAATGTACATTTTCGAAAGTGAGCGCCCTCTAATATAGGTAACCGCTTCCATTTCAATCTTGTTGCTCTCTAAAATCCATTTCTTTGTCTCCTGACCAACATCTTCACCTCCAGAGGTCTCTTCACATAGAAATTTCAAGTTATCAAAAATAGGCTGCATCCAATGATAAAGCTTTTCTTCTTTACTACCCGGCAAGTAACCAATGTCCTTTCCTAAAGGCATTATAGGCCTTGTTATGAGCATGCGTGAATAAATTCCATCATCAAAAATCTTACGCATCCCAGTGGCTAAAGCTAATAAGGTTTTTCCTGTTCCCGCCTTTCCAATCATAGTCACAAGCTTAATATCATCATTCATCAGTAAGTCTAAAGCGCATTGTTGCTCCACATTAAGTGGCCGTATACCCCAAATGTCTTTTCTTAAAGGCGCTATAGCCTTAAAGACTTGTGATTTTTTATCAAACTTTGCCAATACCGTAGTGTCTTCTACCCCTTCTTCTTCCGATTTAGATGTAAGATGGCAAAACTCATTTGGATGAAAAGCTTGCCCCTCATCAAACTCAACTACCCCTTCAACTAAGAACTTATCTAAATCAGACTTATCTAAATTCTTTTGTATTAACCCTCTATAAAGCGTGTCTAATGGCTCTTTCATCGACTCGTAGTCTTGCGCCTCAATGCCAATAGCTAAAGCTTTAACTCGCATGACAAAGTCTTTAGAGACAATAACAACATGCTCACCCTCTTCCTTTAAATGGTGAGCCACCAAAAGCACTTTGTTTTTACTTTTATCCATAGCAAGAGGAAATGCTTTCTTCTCACCATTTTTAAAATCAAGAACAATTCGAAGAGCTATACCTCCAGCAAGCTGTATGCCTACTTTGAGATCAGCCTCTTTAACAAGGGAATCAATATAACGAATAACTTGTCTGGCATTTTTCCCGAGCACATCTGAAAATTTTTTCATTTTGTCGAGTTCTTCTAAGACTGCGAGAGGGATAACGACATCATTATCTATGAATCTCTCTATAGCTTCTGGGTCGTGAAGCAGAACGTTTGTATCTAATACATATGTGTTTCTTGGCATTCAGCACTCTTTTTATGTGTAACTATCTAACTATTAAGAATGTAGGAAGAAAAAACTCCTGGGTGATTGCTTTTTTCTTCAACATATGGATTTAAGTAAATAAGTGCTAGGTATTTGTGATAAAAGTTGCAATCGCTTAAATATAAGACACTTACACTTGTTTTAATGTAAAGATTTCGTCAAGTTATTCATTTTCAAGGAATTAGATAAAAATTTGCAATCAATTGCAAAGAGTGCTAAATTGTTGACAAATGAATAAATATCGACTAAAATGGTCATATCAGCCAGTATACATTAGGATTAAACCAGGACAAAGCAATGAAGATCAACGCAAAATTCCTCTCACTCCCCCCCCACATATCAACTTCTTGGTCAAATATCACCTCCATTCAGGTGGTACAAGACAATGGAGTCGAATCATTAGCCATTATCTTGAAAGATGGTCATATTATACGTATACCTGGTCTTGCGCAAGAGATAATCAACTTGGTGTTTTTACACCACTCTGAGTACCTAGAAAAAGAAAGCTCAACAGAGTCAAACTCGATTTCAACTTCAATACCGCAAGGGACAATCGATTTACAAAAAGCGATACCCAACTTTGGAATTCCGCTTCAATTTGGAGTTGATGGGTTACAAGGTATAGGTGGGATGCAACACAACCCTGAGCAAGCAAACTCTCCAGATTTACCTCCTGAAATCTTAAAAAAGATCTCTCAAGTGGCGAGTGCACTTGGGGTAGAAGATGATGCCTTGGCAATTCCAGCAGCAGAGCCTCATTGTAACTGTATGTTTTGCCAAGTGGCGAGGGCGATGACCGGCAATGAGAAAGAGTCAACATTAGAAACAGAAGAAGTAGAAGCTGTTTCAGAAGAAGATCTTAAATTTCGCGAGTTTGACATCGATCAAAAAGGTGATAAACTCTATGAAGTGACCAATCCTCTTGATAAATCAGAGCAATTTCAAGTTTATTTAGGTTCACCTGTAGGCTGCACCTGTGGTAAAAAAGACTGTGAACATATTAAAGCAGTCTTAAATTCCTAATTTAAACGAGAGGTTTTCTGGACATCAAGTAATGCTTCCTCTATTTGCCAAAGATTTGTTATATTTAGTCCAGTTCCGTTTCATGGGATCACCACGGGGTTAGAGTTTTTAGTCAAACCAATTTACCCGTGTGTGTTTTTATCAATTTTAAATTTCGCAAGTTTTGCCATTTTTCCAAGGAAAAATGTCTTCAACTAACGCGAGAAGGCAAAACGCGTCCCGCGTTTTGCCCATTCTTAAGCTTGAAGTTTGATCCGCAGCCTTTGCTGCTCACCCCTTCTGGGCGGATTTCGCTATGCTGCATCCATCTTATCGCTTAAGCTCCCATGATCCGAAGGATCGAATAAGAGAATAAGCAGCAAAAACTATTACAGAAGAATCTTTTTCAACAAGACCGTTATCA
Source organism: Candidatus Amphrikana amoebophyrae (assembly GCA_030408475.1). GTDB lineage: Bacteria > Chlamydiota > Chlamydiia > Chlamydiales > JACRBE01 > Amphritriteisimkania > Amphritriteisimkania amoebophyrae. Next base: position 16,743 of record JAUHQG010000045.1, on the reverse strand, counting down.
CTCTAACTAATTGATGTTAGCTTGCTTAGAAAACCATATAAAATAAAATATATAAAATTAGAGATATATGGCACAATCTAAAAACATGGTTTAAAAATATACTTATTTTTAATACATTAATCTTATATGGAGCTTAAAATGGCTAAAAATTTTCCTATTCGCTCTTTACTAATCATCCTCATTCTTATCCTTATCGATTTATTAGCAGACAACTTTATAGTTTCTCTATTTCATATAAAGCCTTTAGGTAACATAAGTATTTATTTATTATTTGGTTATATGTTTGCACAAGTTATTTTTGCTCCCTTGCAATCCGGTGTTTCTGATTTTATTGGAAGAAAGTTTAGCATCTTATTTTCTTTATTAATAACACTTGTCTGCATGGGGATTGCAAGTATATACTTATCCACATTTAGTATAGGTTGGCTTATTGGGTTAATCTGCATGAAATCTATATTAGGCAATACAGTTCCTTTAGCTTTAGCTACCATTGCAGACACTCAAAACAAACATTATAGAAGATCTTTTATAGGATCTTCCACGACTTATGCCCTTTCATTTGTTATCCTAAAATTGGTTGGAAATTCTCTTGGGCCTATTCGATTTGATATTTATCTCTCAGCAGCTGTTCTTATTTCTATAATCGTAGTAGTACTAATGCTTTTTGACAAAGAAGATCTACGACCAGAAATTGTTAGTTTACTGCATGAAAAACGTCTTATTCAAAAAGAAAAGACTTTTATTGAAAAAATTTACCATGAACCGGCGTCAATTATTCGAGAACTTAAAAAAAAATGTATGCAGCAAGCATTATTCGCTTATTTCTTATGGGAAGTTTCTATGTATAGCATAATAATTGCGCTTGTTGATCTTAATCTTTATCAAGGGACAGGGCTCCTTTCTATATCAATGATGGGGGGCTATATAGCAGGAGTTAGTGTAATTTATTTTATACCTCAATTAACTGATTCTAAGGTAATTAAATATGGCTATTACATATCAACTATCTCTTTGATTCCTTATTTTATATTCTTTAATATAGTAAATAATATTGAAATTATTCTTCAAATATGTTATTTTTTACATGCTTTAGGAAACGCATTCTTATCACCTGCGTTTATGTCAATGATAGCAAAAGAAAAGCACCCTGAGGAGCAAGGCATTGCTTATGGCCTGATTGACTCATCAGATAATATGGCATTTATGGTTGGTACTGGACTTGGATTGTCTGTAAAAATTTTCCATCTGCAGTTTATCCATTTAGCATGCTTTTCTTTTGCAAGTTTTTTACTATCATGGATTTTCTTGAGGAGATTTAAAAATGGATTTAATTCAAAAGATGGCAAGCTATCAGGCACAAAATGAGCATATCTCAAATAAATCACTACAAAACTGGAATAATCCAATAAATTTTAACTATTCCACAAGTTTTATTGATCAATTTAGAAATCAAGTCAAATCTACTCCCAAAAACTATGCAATTTGTGAGAAAGAGCTCTTTATTACATACCAACAACTAGATGAAGAGTCCGATAAGCTAGCAGCCTTTCTACAATCTACAAACTTAAAAAAAGGTGATTATATAAGCGTTTGCTTACCTAATGGAGCGCAGTGGATTACTACCTTGTTAGGAATTTTAAAGATGGGAGGAGTATACTGTCCAATCGACCCAAACTTCCCAGCTGATAGAATTGACCAGATGCTAAAAACTACCAACCCTAAAGTAGTTATCACATCGAATGAATTTGCTCCTATATTCGATAATTCAAATAAAAACATTATTAAAATAGAAGAGCATCAAAATGAAATTAGCATACAAGCACAGCCTGAATGTGTGAATATCAATCCACAGGATGAAGCGTATATCATTTATACATCTGGATCAACAGGAGCACCTAAAGGGATTGTTATCACGCACAGAAGCTTACCAAATATAAGTTTGTCAAGAAAAGAATATTACCCCTCTCACTTTAAAGCTCTTCTTTCAGGTGGAGTCTGTTTTGATGCAAGTCTTTTAGTGATATTCTACTCTTTAGCCAACGGAGGTTGCCTATTTATACCTAATTTTAAATTAGATAAAAACTTAAGCGATCTCAGATTATTTGTTAAAACAAACAAAATAAATTTTATGATTTGTGTTCCTTCTCTATACTTTAGTTTTCTTGAAACACAGGAAAGATTTGATGCACTTTTATGCGTCAGCCTCACAGGAGAGCCTATCTCTCGTAGCTTAACTATACTGCATAAAAAATGCGCTTCCGATGCAGTGTTGTTAAATGAATACGGTCCATCCGAATGTGCAATAGGAACTACTATTGGCATTGTATATTGCCCCAAGACTGGATTAAATCCCCCATATATCGGAAAACCACTCGATAACACTCAAGTATACATTGTAGACAAAAATAGAAAATTAGTTCCGCCTAACACTATAGGAGAAATCTGTATTGCAGGAGTTGGTCTCACAAAAGGTTACCTTAACAATAATTCTACACGTGAAAATAAATTTAACAACATCTCAATAGAACCCTCACTAAAAGCACGGGTTTACATGACTGGAGACATGGGATGTTACTCTGACAATGGGGAGATCCAATATCTAGGTAGAGAAGAGCAAACTGTTTATTTAAACAAGCAAAAAATCCATCTTGGAATGATTGAATCCGTGTTTTATGAGCACCCAAATATTAAAAATATAGTTGTTTTTGTAATCCCTAGTAAAGAACGAAATAAGATTATGGCTTGTTTTACACAGTTGGGGGATATATCTCTTGATGATCTGTATGATTTTCTAGAAAAAAAACTTCCTAGCCATATGGTCCCAAGTAAGATAGTAAAATATTTTAAGTTCCCCACTACTCCAAATGGAAAAGTAAATACTGAATTGGTTATAAACAAACATATTAAAAATAATTTAACTACGGCTTCAAAAGCATAATTATGCAACACGAAAATAACCAACAGGTTCAACCTTATATAAAAGAAAAAGAACTTACTATTACGAAACGAGGAGATTTAGAACATGTTTCCGTTACACAGCAGCTAAAATACTTAAGGCTGTTATGTGAATTTCCATTGGGAAAATCACTGCTTGCTACAGGTGAAATTAGTTCATACTGGATTGACATAATAACCCAAAAAAAACCCAACAACTCTTCTCATAATTTTATTGAATCATTTTTAAAGCAAAATTCTTTCTCTATTAAACGCTGGAAAGAGATATTCATTATCTTTCAAGACCTGATGTCCTCAAAAATTCAAAAATGCACGTCACTCGCATCAATACCTTGTGGAATAATGCGAGATGTTTTTTCGCTAGATTTTTCCAAAAGCACGAATATCAGACTAATAGGTATTGATTTAGACCCAAATGTTCTGGAACAAGCTTCTGTCCTAGCAGAATCATATTGCTTAACCAAACGCACAGAGCTTTTTATGCTAGATGCATGGAAATTGCCTTTTCAAGAAGAAATTGATGTGATTTCTAGTTGCGGATTAAATATTTATGAATCATCTACTAAAAGACTCTTTGAACTATACCGATGTTTTTTTAAATCACTTCGACCAGGGGGCACCCTTTTATTGCACTTCCTAACATATCCCCCTAGTTATGGAGAAATTTCTGAGTGGAAAATACAGTATATGGATCCACAAACAGTTTTACTAGATAGAATCATATTTGAAGATATTTTGAACCTTAAACTTACGAACTTTAGCTCGTCTCCGCAAATGGAAAAGATGCTAAATCAGGTGGGTTTTAAACACTGTACCTTTTACTATGATTCATTCTCTACTTCTGCTGTAGTACAGGCTAAAAAATCATAATTAACACATTGTTGACATCTAATTGCATGTAGTTAATTAACCCATCTAATAATTGTTGTTGATTGTATAACTTAAAACATACTAAAGAAACATTAAACTATGGTATTATTATGAATTCTAAAAATTCAATTACTTTACAAATATCTGGATCAGGTCTGACCACAAAAGAAGTTTTTAGAATTTCTCAATCCATGAACTCCCAACTAATTATTCCAGAAACCACTTTAAAAAAAATTGTAAGCTCACGAGAGTTGCTAGAAAAATTCGTTAATGACAAGCGGATTATTTATGGTGTAAATACAAGTATGGGTGGATTTGTTAACTGGTTAGTTCCTGTTTCTAATGCTCAAGAACTACAAGAAAATTTAATCTCAGCTGTCGCAACAAATGTAGGTGAATATTTCAATGATGATATAGTACGCGCAAGCATGTTAGTTCGCATCAACTCTTTAGCTCGAGGAAACTCTGCTATTTCACTAGAGAATTTCAACAAGTTAGTAGCCATTTTCAATGCAGGTATTATTCCATGTGTGCCTTCAAAAGGATCACTCGGTGCAAGTGGTGATCTCGGTCCTCTTGCAGCTATAGCCTTGGTGGCCATAGGAAAGTGGAAAGCAAAATTTCAAGGAGAAATCCTAACAGGAAAAGAAGCACTAATCAAAGCTGATATTGAACCAATGGAGCTCTCTTTTAAAGAAGGATTAAGTCTTATCAATGGAACTTCTGTAATGGCGGCGTATGGAGCACTTCTAATTGAGAAATGTGAGCGACTCATAACAACATACGAAATAATTTCTTGTTTGTCATTTGAAGGACTAAAAGCCATGAAAAAACCCTTCGATCCAATTGTTCACAAACAAAAACCTCATTCAGGTCAACTTCAAACAGCTAAGAATATATGGGAGATACTATCCGATAGTAAATTAATCCAAGATGAACTTGAAATTGAACATCAATTACAAAGCCACCATGCATCTGCTACTATGCAAACAGAAACCCCAATTGAAGATGCCTATTCTATTAGATGCACCCCTCATATTATTGGCCCTATAAGAGATACAATAAAATGGATTAAGCACATCATCACAGATGAAATCAATTCCAGTAATGACAATCCTCTTATTCTTACTGAGCATCAAGAAGTATTCCATAATGGACATTTTCATGGACAATATATCTCCGTGGCCATGGATTATCTTTCAATTTCTCTCACAACATTATCAAACCTTTCTGATAGAAGAATCGATCGTTTCATGGACAAAAGCAACAATAACAACCTTCCACCGTTTTTATGTAAAGAAAACCCAGGATTACGACTCGGCTTGATGGGAGGACAATTCATGGCAACATCTCTTACTGCAGAAAATCGTTCTTTATGTACCCCTCTTTCTATTCAATCACTTACTTCTACAGGCGATTTTCAAGACATTGTATCCCTAGGTCTTATTGCAGCAAGAAGAGTAAATGAACTTTACGACAATGTATCCTATATCATAGCATTCGAACTGTTATGTGCTGCTCAAGCTGCTGATATTCGAGGAAAAACTGATCTATCTTCGAAAACAAAGGCTGTATTTGATCTAATTAGGGAATCTATTCCATATCTTGATAATGACACATGCCTAACTCCATACTTAGAAGAGCTTGCTATAATAGTTAAAAGTGAGAAAATTATAACTGCAGCTAAAATCATGGATTAATATCAAAAGCTTTCTCAAGCTCTGACGTGTAATGTAGCAATCCAGATATCTCTTGAAACTGCCACTATAGGAATTTAGGAAACGGTGTTAAAACGACTCAGGTAAAACACACAATGATCACCCATAAACTCTCTAATATTTTCCAATTTTTTTCCAAGTCGAATAAGAAGCCTAGAAGTAAAGAATGAAGCGATCAGAGCAAAAAAAACCAAAACCTTGTACTATTTTTATATAATGTAGAGGTTTGAATAAGAAAATACAAACCGTAATAATAAACCATATACACTGGAGCCAAATAGCTAATTTCACAAACCGATCTAATTTCTTTTCTTCCACTTCCCCATAATAAACTTCCATGAAACGCCTTAGTGAGATCTTCACAGTATAATAGAACTCATAAAAAAATCAAATCCACTTCGTAATACGCATCCTCTTGATAAACAAAAAAGCCACTCACTACTCAAAAAATTTAAAAAAACTCACGAAAAGGAGATTGCTTTTTCCTAAAGTCAAAATTATTTAAGCAATCTATCCATATATAATGAGATTATTGAAAATTATATTTACTATATGTAGCATCATGCTAAATACAAAAAAGGATATCTACATGCACAGACCAGCACTATTTGGATTTAGAAGTGGCATTTCTACGGCTATTTTTTTATTTGCCCAAGCAATATTTATTATAGTGGCAATCCTCTTAAAGAACTCTATTTTAATTATACCTATTATTGGATTCACAATTATCGCCAAAATATTAGGCGACTACGTCTTTTTTACTCTTTTTTCCAATTCTATGGATTCATTTCGTGAACTAAAAAATTGGAAAAGCATTATTTCTAAACGTTCATTTTTTGATGCCCATGTTTTCATAATCATGGTCTTTATTATAGTTGATTTTTTTACTGATGCCTTCTTGGTATATGGAGCTCTGCAAATAGTAACTTCTAAGGAGCTCATATTTATTTTGCTATTAACAACTCAGGCTATATGTGGGCCTATCCAAGGCGTAATCTCAGATGTTTACAGCCAAAAAAACTCCATTCTTTTTGCTTTTGGAATTGCAGTGATAGCAGTATTCATTTTGTTATCAAATATGGAAGGAGCCCCTTTTCTTGAACTCTCGATTCTTTCATTAGAAACGCAGATTTTCTTAGCAATAGGGATAAAAGGTGTTTTTGGAAATATAGGTACAATTGCAAGAGGTGCCTTAGCAAGAAATATTAAACTCGAGACGATGAAGGTATTTGATTAACTCCTCTTTTTATTGTTACTTTTACTGCTGTCAAGCCTCCTTCTATCAATGCAGCTTTTACCATCGCAACAATCCCAGCTATTATGGAATCGCAATAAAAAAGATCCTGCCGTCATATCTATATTGCACACTGGATTACCTCCTGCAAATAGGGATTCATCCCATCTACCGGACCTAAAGGATCAAGCGATGTCCATCTCATCAGCTCTGGGTCATAATATCTATGACCAAAATAGACTAAGGCTGTTTCTTGATCAAAATGTTTCGCTTGAAAAACCCAAGGAATCACAAATCTCCTACCTATTAAATGTGATCCAAAGGGATCCACTTTATAGGTAATCTCTTTTTTAGATTTAACATGGGTTAGCTTTTTTAAATCACAAGTTACATCATACTGAGGAATAAAGGCATTGTTTCAAATCGTTTTTTAAACGATAGCAAAACTCGGCTAAAGGGAAAGAATGCTTTAGCAAAATACATCTATAAGCTACTAGATATGTATTGCAAAAACAAGATAATTTAGAATGAGCGGCCGAATTTGATTTGTATCGATGGTAACTCCCAATCAAATAAGATCCAATCTTCATGCGCTATTTTTTTCGCCACAGGTAAATCAATATTGATTTGGAAAAACTTGCGCTCTTGCCAATTCAGCGGAGCCTCTCTTCCCCACATCAAATTAAAACCAACCGCTCTTCTCGTTTCTCTTTCTAAAATTTGTCGCCCATAAGTAAATGAAACCCCTTCTCCAATATAATATTGTGTCTCATCCATCTTTGGCTTGATATATTGCAAAATTGATCCTTGCGCAGACGCTTGTGCGTTAACTATAACTAAACAGTTATCTACATTTAGATTGAGATCAAATCCTCCAATACCCTTCTGATGACGAAATCCAAACCCCATATTATAATTGGGAATACCATTCCCTTCCATCGTCACTACACCTTTTGTCGAATAGAAAAAATTGTGTGCAACTTCGTTTATAGGTACATTGCGAAATGGACTTTCTGGTTTTTTAAATGAATTCTCTTCTTCTTCTGCAATTAAGTTTGCTGATATCGCTAGAACCAAAATTAGTATTAACTTTTTCATATATAAACCAAGGTATCGATTTTAAAGAGTCATTCTATCTATTTACTTAATTTGATGCACCATATATTAAAAATGAACTCCCTACACTAATATGACGTTGTTATTCCTTTTTAACATTCGTTTAGATAGCATCACTCGACCAGAGCCTGTTAAAAACAACATGAAAGAAATTGTTCAAAACCTAACGGTTTTGCACTTAATCTCTAATTTGATCCTACAGATCAAATCTCGAGCTAAAGAAGGGGGTGGGGTGCAAAATGCCGTTGGCATTTTGCACCCCACCCCAGCGTCGCTTGAAGGAATTTTTCGTTAGAAAAATTTCAAAAGCTGCGCCCTTTTGTTAAGAATCTTGCAAGTGGCTCATTAGATACAGTGAGTTGCAATTTTTATCGCGCGCAAGATCCCGAAAAGGCGATGTTTATCTAAAAAAGGCTATTTTGTAAACAGCCTCAACCAAGCTTTTAAAATTTGATTAAGCTTAAGCTAAAATTTCCCTGGTTATAAATCCTCATTATTTTTAGAATGCAAAATTACACATTGTTAGCCCATTTGGAGTCATTAATATGATCAACTCAAAAGCTCTTTGCCTATTACTTTTAAGCGCCACTGCTGTAGCTAGCGCTCAAGATAGCCAAAATACACTCATTTCTAAGAAAGAAGCTTTGAAACTTTCTTCTTTGAGCAACTCACAAACAGGTCGCAATAAAAGTATCAATGTAAAATCTGGTAATTACAAAAACTTTACCGGTAAAGTTATTGGTAACCATGTTAGACTTCGATCTCAAGCTGATGTTGACTCTACCATTGTTCGTGAAGTGAACAAAGATGAACTTCTCATCGTAACAGGTGAAAATAACGATTTTTACGAAATTACTCCTCCAACTGATGTAAAAGCTTATGTTTTCAGAAGTTTTATACTCGATAATATTGTAGAAGGAAATCGAGTCAATGTAAGACTTGCTCCTGATCTAGATGCTCCTGTTATTGGAAACCTAAATACGGGTGATCGAATTAACGGTAAAATTTCTGAGCGCAATTCAAAATGGCTTGAAATTGATCCCCCTTCTAACGCTAAGTTTTATGTCGCAAAAGAATTTATCGAATATGCTGGTGGAGCCGATTTAAAACAGATTCACGATAAGAGAAGTAAGGATCTAACTAAACTTTGCAACGACGCCTATTACTCTGGCGATGCTGAAATGCATAAACCTTTTGAAGAGATGAACTTTGAGAGAATTTCATCTAAATTCAAGCTTATTATTAACGATTATCAAGACTTTCCTCAAGAGACACAAAAAGCGGCTAAAAAATTGGTTGCTTTGCAAGAAACTTACTTACAAAAGAAATTACAATATCTAGAGCAAAGATCTCAAATGCTCGATTCTAAACTAGCTAATTCTAATTTAGAATCTACACCATCTGAAACTCCTATATCAACCCCTGTCGAGCCTGTAATCGTAAAGAAAACTGAAAGCACTAAGATGAAAATGTGGGAGCCTTTAGAACAAGCACTTTTCTCTACATGGAGATCAATGCATGAAGCTAAAAACATCTCAGAATTTTACGAAGCGCAAATGGTTAATACTTCTACAGTAACAGGTACTCTAGAGCTCTTTTCCGATCCAATTAAAAATAAGCCTGGATCTCATGTTGTAAAATATCGCGATATTCCAGTTGCTTTTGTTTACAGTACAAAGCTAGATTTGGATCAATATGTAGGCAAAAAAGTGAACCTTGTTGTTGCTGAAAGACCTAACAATAATTTTGCTTTCCCTGCCTATTATGTATTTGATATAACTCATTAATTGTGATATACTCCTCATTTTTGAGGAGTAATTATCGAAATTCGCGAATGGGCCACACGTATTCTATCTGCTGACACCATGGATGAAAAACTACTTCGCCCTGATGTTTTAACTGATTTTGAACCTGGATTAGAACTGTTTTGGGATGAACCTACGCGGCCAACAGGTATGACATTTTCGCGCCATAATAGAGAAGACAAGTTGCCCACATTTCAGTTTCATAATAGTGAGCAAAATCGTGCGGTATGTCTACACCGATTTGGCGGCCATGAACTTTTAGCTGTTGAAATTATGGCATATGCCCTTTTAGCCTTTCCTAACGCCCCTCGAGGCTTTCGAAAAGGAGTTGCCAACACACTGAAAGAAGAGCAAGAGCATGTTCGACTTTACATGGAACATATGACACTATTAGGAGTTGAGTTTGGGGATTTACCCCTCTTTAAGCACTTTTGGAAGCAAGTTCCGTTTCTGAAGACACCTCTTCAATATCTTAGTGTGATGGCACTTACATTTGAAATGGCCAATTTAGATTTTGCCCCCCTATATCGAGATTCATTCAGGCGCCATGGCGATGAAGTATCAGCGCAATTGATGGAGCAAATTATCAAAGATGAAATTTCACACGTCTCATTTGGGATGCATTGGTTTAACAAGCTTAAGCCAGAAGATGAGAAAAGCGACTTTGAACTTTACGCCGCATCGCTTCCACCCATATTACGGCCAAAAAGAGCGAAGGGATTTGTTTTTCAAGAAGAGAATCGGCAAAAAGCTCGCGTACCACAAGAGTGGATAAATTCACTCAAAGAGCTCTAAAAACCACCTAATTAAGGGCTTTTGCTTAAGCTCTTATAATTTAGTTAAGCTATCAGCAAACTCTTTTATAATTTTTGCATATTCTCGTTCTTTCTTATTGATATAACCTCGAATACTTCGAACCTCTGTTCTAGTAAGTGCCTCTTTATTAGATGAATTATCATTTACATCTAACAACCTTTTTTGAAAAGTAATAGCAACTCTATGCCTATTGACTAGATCGCTCATTGTTTCGCCTTTATCATTAATAACCACCTTCATGTGTCTCTCTTCTCCTTTTTGACTAACTTGCATAGCGGGTATCCAGCAAAATGGGATATCCATAATAAGAATAGAGTTATTTTTCTCAGGTGTTGACCAAACCTTTTCTGTAATGGTGACAAAATCAGGAATATGTGTAACGGCTTCATATTCACATGTTTTAAATGCATATTTAAGAGTTGCGAGGGCATCAATATGGCATCCAAAACCTGACGCTTGTCTTGGGGCATTACTAGACACATAAATAATATCTTTACACTCATCTTTTTTCCTATCGATGAAATCCAGATAGAGTCTTAAATTTGATCCTTCTATCGGTCTAGTACTATCCATTTCCATAACATACAGTTTTCCATTTTTTTTGCTTTGATGGCAAAAAATAGGTGTCATATGCCCTTTTCCACCATTACGATAGATAATTATACCAAACGGCTTTGTTAATTTTTCTTTTGATTTTGCAACTAATATTTTCACTACATCTTCCTGTGTAGATAGATATATTTTAAGTCCGTATTTTTTTTCATACTTTTGAGTCAATATTTGCATACCAGAAAGAGTGGGAACATAATGCTTTTCAGCATATTCTGTTTTTATTGTAGTTTCTTCAGCGCCAAAAGCTATCAGTCTTGCTCTTCTGTCTGAGTATTCATCTCCAGACAGACCGTATCGTTTAAAAACCTCATCTGTTTTAAGCTCTGTTAATAGTTTATAATGAGGTTGATCATCTTTGGCAATTAACACATACTCTTGATATTCAGATATATCTGTATTTTTAATCACAGGCGCAACAGTGGCCATACTTCCCTCCCAGGACAGTTATAGTATCTATTATACTTAACGACAGCTAAAAATGTCAAATAATAACTTTACTATAAGTGATTGCAAATAAAGTGGTTAGGGGTGCTAGTAAATAAAAGTCTGAGGAATCGGTTAATAATAATTAACTAGAATTGCTGTGCAGTACTGTTTTTAATGAATGGCTCTAATAATAACTTAGGTTTAAGCGATTTTTAATAGAAAAACCACCTAATTAAGGGCTTGTTGCTTAAGCTCTTATGATCTTACGGATCAATGGAGCTTTAGCGACTTTGGCAGATGCAGCATAGCGAAATCCGCCCAGAAGGGGTGAGCTGCAAAGGCTGTGATTCAAATCTCAAGAGCTGCGCAATTTAAGCGAAAGTCGCTAAAAGCTATATTCCACTGCCACTCGCTTTTGCTATACAACCTCTTGAGGTTCCGGCTCAAGCTCTCCTTTCACGCTTAACTCTTTAGGTATGGTTTCCAAACTTTCCGGTCTCTCTAAATCAATCTCATGAGTGGCCGCTCCAAGCTCTTTAAACTTACGTGCACTCACTAAAACGCGACTCTCAAATGAACCCACCGTTTTATTATAAGATTGCGTTGCACTCTTAATATTGCGCCCAAGTTGCATCATATGCTTGTTCATGTCGGATAATCTTTTATAAAGCTCATGCCCCAATTTAGACACCTCTTCCGCGTTTTTAGAAAGCTGATCTTGCTTCCATCCAAAAGCAACCGCTTTTAATAGTCCAATCAAGGTAGATGGCGTTGCTATAATCACCCCTTTTTCAGCCCCTAATTCAAGTAAGCTTGGATCTGCCGTTAAAGCTGCTGTATAAAACGACTCATTAGGTAAAAATAACACAACAAACTCAGGGCTTCTTTTAAAGTGTTTGTAATAACTCTTTTTTCCCAATGCTAAAATATGAAAACGCAACTGTTTAGAATGGAGCAATAGTTTCTTTTCTCTCTTTTCTTCGTCTTGCTCATTTGTCGCTTCTAAAAATGCATCAAATGGTGCCTTAGAATCAATAGCTATACAACAATCTCCTGGCATTTGAATCACCATATCAGGTCTTTGAATCTCTCCATCTTCTTCCAAAGTTTTTTGCTCAATAAAATCACAGTGGCCTAACATTCCTGCCAATTCAACAATTCTCTTAAGTTGCACTTCTCCCCACTTCCCACGAACATTAGGCGCTTTTAAAACCTTAATCAAACCCGATGTTTCTTCTCTAAGCTTACTCTCTGATTCCATCAACAGTTTAATTTGCTCAGAAAGAGTTGTCGTGTCAACTTTTCGCTCTTTTTGAATACTATGTAAATGTTCATCGAGCTTGCCTAGCGACTCTTTCATCGGTTGAACCAAATGTTTAATCGCCTCTTCTTTCTGAGTTAAATTGCCTTTGCTTTGTTCATGTAATTGATCAAAACTCTTTTTCGCTAAATCCAAAAATGATTGGTTGTTTTTTTGAAGTGCATCAAAAGACAATGATTGAAACGACTCTTTGAGCTCTTGCTCACTCTTTTGGTACAGTTTTTTCTCATTTTCAAATGCCGCTATTTTCTCATCAAGTGACACCTGTAATCGGGAATTATCAATTTCAAGTTGATGCATCTTAAGTCTTGCTCTATAATATAAAACAAGCAACGCTATGCAAATTAAACCAAGAATAATAAGGATCATAATAACTCCGTATGAAAGGGACAACTGAAAAACAAAAAGCGCTTTTAGACTTTATCAAGGAGTTTATCGAAACCAAACATTATTCACCAAGTCTTGGTGAAATAAAAAATCACTTTGGCTTTAAATCGCTCTCTACTGTTCATCAACACCTCTCCTCTCTTAAGAAAAAAGGACTCATCACTTCTGAAAAAAACTATGCCCGTTCTATCAATATTACCTCTATCCCTTCAGAAATAATTCACATCCCATTAGTTGGCCAATTTGCCTCCAGCCACCCTTTGGACTTTTTCTCCACTATAGATAAGGCGTACCCTTTTCATAAAGATGAAATTGAAAACCCCGATCACACCTATTTGTTACAAGTAAGAGGAGACGCCCTTTTACATGAACAAATAAAAAACCAAGACCTCCTTCTCATTGAAAATTGCACCCAACTACAACGAAAAGAAGTGGGCCTTTTTGCACTATCCAGTGGCGCAACGCTCTTAAAACGCTACTATCCAGAAGAACAATTCATTAAGTTAGAAGGGATTACATCCACTTCATACGCTCCAGCTGAAATAGTGCGTCCTCATGAAATTCAAATTCTAGGCAAACTTATCAAACTATCTCGTTTCTTTTAAAATAATTGTTTTACGCTACATTTTTTTTAACCATTCTTATTAAAAAAAATGAGTGATTTATTAGATTTAATTTGCTATACTGCTGGCTGAGATGTGAAAAAGGAGCATGTTATGGCTGTAATCAGTTTATCGAATCAAATGATTAATTTTCTTTGGGACCGTGAATCAATAGACGATAGCACACTCGCTATAAGAAATTTAATAGATCGAGCAACAACCCTACCACTCTTAGGACGAATAAGGGAAATTTTTTGCTATTATACTCCCTTTTTTACTTCTGAATTTGAGCAAGCAACATCTCTAATAGAAGCAAAACTTGTGCAACACTTAAATGAGAATTCAGAACTTACGCTACTCACTGAAACACAAGGCGAAAATGTTTCAACTCTAATTTTCGGAAAACCAAATCCATTTCAAGTGACAACGCAAAATGTACACAAAAAGGCAGTATCACTTTTAAAGCATATTCTATTTTTGAAAAAAAACCCAAAATTCGATTCCAACCCACAATTGTGCTCTCAATCCCAAGAGAAAGCATATAAATTGAGCCACTTTAAGCGCAATCGATTAGAAAGCTTTCAAGGCATAGAAAATGCTATTATCACTCCACTTTTTCGCTCTTTGATGATCGCTTTTAGCAACACTTCTCTTTCTTTAGAAAATCAAACACACTATTTTGCAAAATTCATTCATCTCAAAAAAGATGATAAACTATTCAAAACTAGTGATGATAAATCAACGATCCCTCTAGGGCAAAAATCACGAACTGAGAGTTTTTTGCATTTAGAAAATACCCTAAATAGATACCGAGATAGTCGATCTTATTATATTTGGGGAACTTGTTATCGAGTTACAGAGTTTGTCTTAACTTATATTCCTTTCATTAGATCTGATTGGCAAAAAGCTCGAGATGATCTTAAGGAGAGTTTTAGACTGGCAGAACCTTTTATTTACAGTGAAAACTCTTTTAAAACGCTATCTATGGCAAACAGAGCCATGACAAGACTTGTATTCCTAGCTCAACATGAAGCTTTCCCACATGCATCTTTAGATAATATCAGAGCCCCCCAGTATTTAAAAAGCCAAACTTTAAGAGACATAAAGGAAGATGAAATGACAATTATAGATTCCAGTGGTGGTCCTGAAGATGATGCAAAAGAGTTAAAAAGTGCTATTTCTTATTTGTTTGATTCAAATTCACCTAAAACCTCGGTTTTCTTTACTTTATCACCCGTTGAAAAAAATTCTTAAAAACCCAAGCTTTATCTTTTGAAAAAGTCATCAATTGTGCCTAATCGCGATTTATAGTATAATCTTTGCCATGATGAAGCTATTATTGACTACTTTTCTCTCTTTTTCTACCCTCTTATTATCAGCGGATTGCAACACTTTTATTAAAGAAAATTTTGGCGATAATTATAGCGCTATTAAAAGAGAAGTGAGCGAAGATGACCTCTTCAATGAAGGCAAAATTGCCGATATTCATTATGTCATATCAGCGAATAATCGAACTATTGCAGTCGTTAAAGAATTTGATAAAGGGCTAGACTCTCAAGGCGATTTTCAAAAAGAACTTAACGCTTACTATCTTTTAGAAAAATCATCTAATAACTTTTTTAATACTCCTAAACTGCTTAAAAGTGGCGAAGATAGCGATCATTACTATTTGATGCTTTCGGTAGCGGCAGGCGAAAATCTATATCACTGGTTAAAAGAGGGGTCGCTAGATCAACTATTAGAAGGAGTCGAACTGTCGGGTCAGGCGCTTCGTAAGTTTCATTCTAGACTTATTAAACGCCCATTAAAAGAAAACATCGCTCGTAAATATAATAGAGCCAAGCTTTTTGACAAGTTCATCGATAAACCTTCAATTGGAATAAAAGAAGTGAAAGATCACTTTTTGACAACTAAGTTCACTCTTGGCCAAGTCCATGGTGATTTGCATCCGGGCAATGTTTTTTATGACGATCAATCAAAAGAAGTCACATTCATCGATTTTTCAACATTAACAAATCCAGTTAAAACGATGAAAGGTGATCCCATAGCGGCAGATGCGATGAAATATCTAACTTCTTTGCAATCAGTAGCCTATGTGTATGGATATAGATGTGATGAAATCAAAGAGATCGAAGAAGCCTTTTTTAAAGGATACGGAAGGGATTTGCTTTCCGATGAAGAGATAGATCTCTTTAAAACATATTATGCTCTAGATTTAATGGACCTCATTCAAGATTCACAAGAGAGTAGTCCATTGCGTAAAAAGCAATTTGCCAAGCTTTATGAATACGCCACAACTTGGGTTGTTAGTTAAATTAGTGTGTTGCTTTTTATTTTAGTTTCCTTGAATATGTTGCACATATTATGAAACTAAAATTGTTTATAGTTATTATTTTATTCTCTTTACACCCTTTTATTGAATCATTAGATCAAAAAGAGTGTAATCAGTTGTATCTACAATCTACTGAAATTCAAACTAATATTAGACAACCTAATACTTTTCAGCAAATCCACGAAGCTATTTCTTCGACTCAACAAGCTATTTTCATTTATAACACTATTATCAATGAGATAAAGGGTAAACAAAAAAAAGAAAGGGGTGAAAATTGGTGTAAAGAAATTACAAAAAAATGCGAAGAAAGCAAAAGTATATCTTTTGCTAATTTACACTACCTTGAAGCTCTTCAAGAATATAGAAAATGCTATCTCTATTTCGAATTGGCTTGTAAACATGAAGAAGGAATTCAGTATGATCTTACATATTTGAACTACTCTCGCCTAAAGGCTAGAGATTCTTGTTTCATAGCTCCCCTATTGGGGCAGCTCCACAAGCTTTACAACCGTAGTCCCTACGGCCTTTAAACATTGCTGCTTTATATTT
>JAUHQG010000044.1 GCA_030408475.1 Candidatus Amphrikana amoebophyrae | reverse complement strand
TTCTCAAAAATAGCAACGAAACTTGTACGTTTGGTACAGTAAGTTGCTATTTTTTTCGTGAAAGATCACGGAAAGACGATGTTCATCTAAAAAAGCCTATTTTCTAAACAAGCTCATTAAGTCTATTTTAGCTACTCTATACCCTACAAGCTGCTTAGTGTGTGATCAAACCGTCTCTCAAGTTGATCAAATTTTATGTGTCACTTGTTTCCATAGTTTACAAGTTGTAGATAGATCAGTTGCCCTTTGTCAAAAATGTTGCCGCATGCTTGAAAATGAAGAGGAGTTTTGCCCCAATTGTAAGCGATCTAATGTTCATTTTGATCGAATATTACCTGTCGTCCACTGTGATATCATTCCTAAAATATTAGCCTCTAAAATGAAAAAGGCTAATGATCATCTAGCTAAGTTAATCGCCACTTTGATGATTACTACTTTTGATAAAGATTATGATCTCATTTGTCATATCCCTAAGATTCCTGAGTCAAGGCGTTTGGCTAAGATGGTAAGCCATCTGGCTGAAATTCCCTATCACACTTCAAAAATGAGAGTGAAGGTGAACTCCAATATTCTCATGGTATTGCCATTTGTTGAAAATCCTTACTATATTAATGAAGCTTCAAAAAGGATTAGAGCTTTACTTCCTAATAGCATTGATGTTATTGCTTTTTCTGCTGTTTGGCTCTAGACAGATCTATGGGGCTCTGCCCCAAACCCCGCCAAAGGGATTTTCCCTTTGGAAACCTGGGTTTTTAACCATTATCATGCATAACGAAAATTTCTATAAACAGGTGATTTTGATTGGATCAGATTTTTAACTGTTTGCATAGTGAGTTTCATTGGGTCACAGTAATAATACCTAGTACGAATAACCTCAAATCCAAATCTTTTATAAAATTCTTTAGCAATGTCAGTGGAATCTAATAAAAGAGCTCTATTCAATTTTAAAGAAAGTGAAATCAAGTGCAACATAATTTTGGATCCAGCACCTTTAGTTCTGGTTTTTTTTGTTTTAACATGCTTTAAATTATTTGGATGAGTGGCTAAATAAGCGAGTTTATTATTTTCTTGATCATGTAAAGCAATAGCCTGAATCTTGGTAGATCTATCTCTGCAAACCAATACAGTGTCCCAATTCTCTTCAGAATTTTCTGTTAATGGACGTTTGGCTTTTAAACATCTTTCTATAGAACAATAAATATGAGTAGCTATCACAAATATTTCAGCAGGGTCATTCTTTAACCGTTTAGCCCTTAGCATACTATTTAGATCATTATTATGAATATCTCTATAAAAATCATTGGATTTTTTTATCCAAATGTTCATAATTTCTATAACTTCAGGCCATTTAGCTTTATTGACTGTTTCTACGGTTAATATTTCGGCACTAAATTGAGAGGAAGGAACATCATCTTTTTTAGGTTTAGATGGGGGAGGTTGATTCCATTTGATAAAACACTTTATAAGTACGGAAATGCATAATATTGATATAGTTGCAACTTTAAGACTAAAAAAAATTTTATCAAGAAATAAAAACTGTGAAAAGTTTTGTGAAACTGGGTTTGGCGCAATAGTCATTCTTTGCATTATTTCCTCTTAGGAAAGGAAAAATAATAACATATATATAGATAAAAAGCAATGTAAAGCTGCTGTACATTGATTCGCAGCTTTTACTGATCACTTCTCGGGGCGGATTCCACTTTGGTTCTATTGCCACAGTCGCTAAAGCTCTAAATAACAATTAACTGATTAATAACAAGTTGCTTATGGCAAGAGAAATGCTTTGAAAACCTTCGGTTTTTTCGCATGTTTTGCCTTTTTGCCTTTGGCAAAACGGCTTCAACAAACGCGAGGGGGCAAAACGTCTACGACGTTTTGCCCCATGGCTGCGCCTTAAGAACCTAAGTTTTGCTTAGTCATCTGCACTTGGCGACGTAAGATTTCATCACTTTGCATCGCTTTTTTAATCTTATTCCAAGAGTGTAAAAGTGTAGAGTGAGTCTTTCCACCAAATGATGAGGCCAACTTAATCAGCGATTCATTAATCAACTCTTTGGCTAAGTACATCGCGACTTGCCTTGGCAGTGCAATTTCTTTAGATCGAGATTGACCCTTCAAATCACTAATTCTAACATTAAACATCGCGGACACTGATTTTAAAATCGCTTCAACTGAAATCTTATTGTGATTGGCCACTTGGAACATCTCACTTAATGTTCTTTCAACTACATCTAATGAAACATCTAAGCCCATTAATCGGCAATAGGCACTCAGTTTATTAATAGCCCCTTCAAGTTGGCGCACGTTGTCATAAATGTGTTCAGCGATAAAATAGGCAATATTATCAGGAATACGTAAACCTCGTGACTCTGCTTTATATTGTAAAATAGCAACGCGAGTTTCAAAATCAGGCGCTCCTATTCCAGCCACTAAACCCCACTCCATTCGGGCAATTAAACGCTCTGAAAGTTTGAGTTGACTTGGCGGCTTATCGGAAGAAATAATCACTTGCTTACTTTGATTAATAAGGCTCTCAAATGTGTTACAAAACTCTTCTTCAAAGTTGAGTCTATTTTGTAAAAATTGAATATCATCGACAATAAGAACGTCTAATGAGCGGTAAAAGCGCTTCATTTTATCAACCGATTTATTGCGTAAGCTATCGACTAAGTCATTGATAAAAGCTTCAGTTGTAATACACTGAACCCGCATTTTTTTCTTCTCGCCTTGAATAGTGTGGCCAATAGCATGGAGTAGGTGAGTTTTTCCAAGACCAACTCCACCATGAATAAAGAGGGGATTATACGACTTCCCTGGGCGTGCCGCCACGCCTAAAGCTGCCGATTTTACAAATTGGTTAGATGGCCCTTCTATAAAGGTATCAAAAGTATATGAAGGATTTAATCGACTCTCAAACTTTTCATTGCCTGGATCAATAGTTGGAAATTCAATCATCGCTTGTTCAGGGACAAAACTCTCTTTTTTTACTTCCGCTACTTTAAAGACAATTGAAGGATTACCATTTTCGTCCGTTGGCATAAATGAGGAGAGTTCTCTTCGATAATTATCGAGTAAATATTCGCGCACAAAAATGTTAGGAACTTGCAGAGTAATTTGTTGATCCGTTAATTCCAGCACTTTAATTGGTGCAAACCAATTCTGAAATTCAGATGCGCTGCATTGCTTGGATATAAAATCTAAAAACTGTGTCCAACATTCTTCTGTCTTCAATTCTGCGAGCATTAAGCGTTCCTTGTTCAATCGTGAAAGTGTTTAAAAATACAATGCATCAAATTAGGCGGTTTCCATTTTCATGTTCACAAATCGTTCTCAATTGCTATTAAGCTATTTTCAAAAAGATGCGAACCAAAAGAAAAGGGATTACTACCTAAACTTGAAGTCTTAACTCTTACAACACTTCCCATCTTTTTGTTCATAACTTTTTCGTTGTAGTTTTTTGAACAACGTTTCCACAAACATCTTGAGTAGTGTAATTTACGTCGCAACTCTAACACTATTTTGACTAAGGCGGCAAGAAAATTTGCTGTTGAAAACGTGTTTATAATCACTAACTCGTTGAAGATCAAAATCGCCGATGTGGAAAAAAAAACAAAAATATAAAAACCCTAGTTGTGTGTAACAGTCATTTCAAAAATTAGGCCAGACTAGCCAGATTTTTTACTTTCAATTAAGCCCAAATTAATAACTAACTTGGGTTAAAGGATCAAGAATAAGCCATCAAAAGAGCTTCTGCACGGTCTACTATTGTTTTGTCATCAGCTTTAAGTAAGATTTGAGTTTGAGCAGTAGCTTGTTTTTTATATCCCAATAAAAAAAGAGTTTTAGCGCGGTTAAGAAGAGTCTTAATGTGGAGGGGATCTTTTTTAAGTGATTTTTCTAAATAGTTAAGGGCATATAGGTGGTTTCCAGTTTGCAAATAAAGGGCGCCTAGCGTTTGCATGCAATATAAATTATCGGGTTCTAGCGCGACTAAAGCTTCAAAAAATCTCAATGCAATATGGTAGTGACCTTCTTTTACATAAGAATAACCAACATAAGTGAGATCAGAGATTTCATTCTCTCCCCATCCTAAAACTTGCTTCCAATCTATTTTTTCCATAGTTTGTCTCTTTTAAGAGGATTATCCTTTTTGGCTGCTTCTTCTAGAGCCTTCAATTTGTCCTTTTAATTTGGACATCTCGAGAATTAATTGTAACAGATGCAATACATTTTCGGCATGAATAATTTCATTTCCAATATAATTTAATACAGCTGCTTCAATTGCAGCTCCTTTGCTTTCATCTTCTTCATATTGAGCTTTAAGATTGGCAATTTTATTTTCAAGTCTATGAATACTTGCCTCAATTTTTCCGGTCGATCCTAAACTTGGTACAAATTGGTTCATAAATGCTTTATTTGTTTTAGATGAATATCCTGGGGGAGGGGAAGTGTCTGCAAATGGTTTATTTTTCTCTTCAGTCTGCAAAACTACACTGAGATGAGATTGGCTAACTGGAGTATTTCGATCTTGAGAAGTTTGAATGGTGACGACTGAGGCGTCTGATAAATTTTGTCCTGTGGAATTTGCCGCAGCATACCGATTGTATGCATCTTGACCAAGGTCATCAATTGTTTTTCCGTGAGCCATATAATAAACCGTTAAAAAATATAGTAATAGCTTCTGGATATCAAAATCCGCTAAATATTGAAAGAAGCAAAATCTTAACTCTTCAATTCTTAATTAGAGTTTATTTCTATTTTTTTAATAAAATCGTAATTAATAACAAGTCAATTACCACTTGTTCCCACATTGATTTTTTATTGTGGATTCTTTTTAAGTCACTCATATTTAGTCTTAACTAATTGCAACTTGTTAACACAATCTTTATGTAGTAAAAAAAATGTGCAAAACTATTTGCCTCCATAGAGAAAATAGGGTAGTATGTGGAATTAGGTGGAAATCTATTTCCAAGTTAATATGGGCACAGCAATGGAACACTTTTTCTTTTCAGGCGCTACAACGACAAAACTCGATGAGAAAAATCGATTTGTGCTCCCTCAAAACATGCGATATGGCCTTATTGAAAATGGCTCGCTCGAATTTATTTTAGGCCTAGGTTTAGGTGGTTCGCTTGCTATTTATAAGCGTTCAGAAATTGAGCAAATCGTTAAACGCCTTAGACCTAAGTTACACCAAGCTAAATACAGAAAGTTCTTTACTCTCTTCTTTTCCACTCTTTACCACACATCTTGTGATAAGCTTGGACGTGTACTTATACCCTCAATACTCAAACGCGCTGCTAAGATTGAAAATGAAATCATAGTGGCCGGTGTACTTAATAAAATAGAAATCTGGTCCCGAGAAAAATATGAGTTCGACTTAGACGGATTCTTGTCATGTGATGATAACGAAGAGGGTAGCCTTTTCAATGTGACAGAAGAAATTATGAATCCTCATTATTCCCCAACTCAAATGATAACTCCAAGACCAGACCCAATAAAAGAAGAAATAATAAGTGATGACCAAGAGCTTGCATATATCCGTTCTGACGGAGGAAGTGATACAGGGATTCAAGGAATCTAATTTAAAAGTTTTTTGTGATGGCACTTTAGGAGCGGGTGGTCACGCTAATGCTATACTCTCAGCTCATCCAGAAATAGAAACTTTTTTAGGGTTCGATCAAGATTTATCAGCTCATTCAATCGCTAAACAAACTTTAGCTCCATTCGAAAATAAAGTGACCTACATTCACTCAAACTTTGCTCATATTAGTGATCAGCTTAAATTGCATAAAATTAAGCAAGTAGACGGCTTCTTTTTTGATATTGGTGTTTCAAGTATGCAGCTTGATCAAAAAGATCGTGGGTTTAGCTTTCGAGAAGATGCCCCTTTGGACATGCGTATGGATCAAAGCAAAGGAAGGTCAGCTTCTCACGTATTAGAAGAGCTTTCGGAAAAAGAGTTGGGTGAAATTTTTAGAGAATATGGCGAAGTCCCTTTTTGGAAAAGAGCTGCTGAAGAAATTACTCATGTGAGAAAAACTCAACCAATTGAAACGACTAAGCAACTTTCTGACATTATTACTAACATGCTTGGAGGTAGAGGGAAAATTCATCCTGCTACTTTAATTTTTCAAGCTCTTCGTATCTATGTCAACCGTGAGTTAGAAGTTTTAGAGCAAGGGCTTTTACAAGCTTTGGATCACTTAGCTCCTGAGGGGATGATTGGTGTTATCTCTTTTCATAGCTTAGAAGATCGAATTGTAAAAAACATATTTCGCGATGCCTCTACCCCTATTAGAGATGATCGAGGAAAAAAAGTAGCTGACTCTCCGTTTGAGTTAGTTGGAAAAAGACCAATTGCCCCTTCATTTGAAGAGGTGAAAAAAAATAAAAGAGCACGAAGTGCAAAATTGAGATGGATAAGGCGAAAAAAGTGATGAGATCTACTCTTGTCAAAATAGCTATTTGTGTTGTGAGCTTTGCAAGTGCTGCCTATGGTTACTTGGAGGAGCAGAACGAGCTGACCAAATTGCGTATACTTATCCCCAAATTAGAAAAACAATTAATCGCTATTGAGGAAAAAAACGCTAGACTTAGTCTTGAAATTGAGCAGTTTGAATCGCCGGGTAATTTAATGCAACTCGCTAAGCAGTGTGAATACAGTCATCTTTGCCATCCTTATGAAGATGATATTGTTGTTATTTCAATGACCACTCCCAATTTTATTTATGCCTCTATTGAAGCGCCTACTTATGAGCGCTTTTCTTTAGAAACGAAAACGATTATTGGATCGTCCAAGTAGGATAATTTATGACTTTAAGACCATCCAAAGAGAGTAGACGTGTATTAGCTGTTGCCTTCTCTTTATTTGTCTTTTTTTCACTCTTAGTTATTCAATTTTATCGTCTTCAAGTAAGAGAAAATGAAAAATGGGTTGCGAGCGCAAATCATCAACATTTAAGAGTGGTTAAAGACAATTTTCGTCGAGGTAAAATTTATTCTAACTCCTCAATAAAATTTGGCCATGTTGAAAAACCTACTCCCTTTACTTATGATGTATTAAAGTATCATCTTTATGTCGATTCAGATGCAATTAGTGAGCCTTACAAAGCTCAAGTAGCTGATGTAATCACTTCGTTTTTAAAACTCGATGCTCAGAAAAAAGCTTTCATTGAAAAAGAAATCAATCGTACATCACGCTCTCGAAAACTTATTCAATGGCTTAACATTGAAGAGAAAGCTTTGATTCAAAATTGGTTTATTGGTTTTGCTAAGCAGTGTAAAATTCCAACCAATGCCCTTTTTTTTATCAAAGATTATAAAAGGGTTTATCCTTTTGGTAAACTACTAGGTCAAGCTCTTCATACTGTTAGAGACCGTAGAGATGAGATCACTTTAAGGGCAATTCCTACTGGCGGATTAGAATCAGTTTTTGACGATTATTTAAGTGGAAATAAGGGTAAAAGGGTTGTTTTACGGTCGGGTCGCAACCAAATTGAAACAAAAAAAGTGATTCAGCAAGCCAATGATGGATGTGATGTCTATCTTACGATTAATCACTACTTACAAGCTATTTGTGAAGAAGAACTTCAGAAAGGTGTTGAAAAAGTTAAGGGGAAATCGGGTGTTGCTGTTTTAATGGATCCTCATTCTGGTGAAGTGTGGGCTATGGCTCAGTATCCATTTTTTCATCCTGCTCATTATCGTGACTATTATAACGATCCTGAAAGCTTAAGCGCGACTAGTATTATGCCGATTTCTGAATGTTTTGAACCAGGCTCTACTATTAAAGCGCTTACTGTTGCTTTGGGATTGCTTGCGAATAAGGAATTGAGCGCTCAAAGCAAAAAGCCTATCTTTGATCCTGATAAGCCTATTGCCGTTGATGACCCCACTTTTCCTGGAAGAGGGCCTCTTCGAGATGTGAGAAAACACAATTTTTTAAATATGGATATGGCGATTCAAAAGTCTTCAAATATTTATGTGGCTAAACTCGCTGGCGCTATGGTTAATCAACTTGGAGCTAGCTGGTACCGCTCAAAATTAAGTAAGGTATTTGGTCTTGGAGTGAAAAGTGGCATTGAACTTCCATATGAAAATCCCGGTTTTTTGCCCACTCCAGGTAAAACATATGGAGCTGGTAAATTACAATGGTCAACTCCTACTCCATTTTCCTTGGCAATGGGGTATAACTTAATGGCTAACAGTATTCAGATGGCTAGAGCATTTAGTGTTATTGCTAATGGGGGGTATTTAGTTTATCCTACTTTAGTTAAGAAAATTGTTAATCCCGAAGGTGAAATTGTTGCAGCTAATATTAATTCTCACCCACCGAAAAGGGTATTGGATCAAGATATTTGTGATCGGGTGACCCGCTCTTTAAAGTTTGTGACTAAAAAAGGGGGCGGAGGAATGTTGGGTGATGTTTTTGGTTATACCGAAGCGGCTAAAAGCTCAACTTCTGAAAAATTGCTCAATGGTATATATGATAAAACGCGTCACTTTTCTACTTTTATCGGCTTTTGTCCTGCGACTAAACCTAAGTTTGTCCTTTTTATCTCAGTTGATGAGCCAGAGAAAAGATTTATTCCAGGTTTTGGTACCACACACTTTGGGGGAAAATGTTCAGCTCCAATATTTCGTGAAATTGCTAAAAAATCTCTTGCTTATTTAGGTGTAAAGCCTGATGATCCATATGGTTATGCTCCAAAAGATCCTCGCAGAGATGAAGAATTGGCCGACTGGGTTCTTGAATCAAAAGAACTCATGGAGCTTTACAAACAATGGAATAGCAACTAGAATTATTACCGTATGAAAATCAAAAAGCTGTTTAAAGGGATTTCGAAAATCCAATTAAAAGGGCCAAAAGAGACCGAAGTAATGGGTCTTTGCTCTGATTCAAGAAGAGTTGCTCCTGGTGATCTCTTTTTTGCTAAAAGGGGGAAGTCTTTTAAAGGAACCGATTTTATTGCGGATGCTGTTTTATCTGGCGCTACCTCTATTGTTACCGATATTTATAATCCATTTTTGGTTGGAATCTCTCAAATTATTACGAGTGACGTAGATGGCTTAGAGTCTATTATTGCTTCTAGGTTTTATGATCAGCCAAGTTCGCAATTATTTAATATTGGGATTACAGGGACAAATGGAAAAACAACGATTTCTTATTTATTGCGCCACCTTCTCAGTGGTGATCAACCAGTCGGTATGATCAGTACAATCGAAACGGCTACTGGTAAGCATAATAGACCCAGTGAATTAACAACACCAGACTGTATTGCTATTCATAAGTTACAAAAAGAGATGCTAGCTAATAATTGCCACTATTCAATTATGGAAGTGACCTCTATTGGATTAGTGCAAGATCGATTAAATCTTACTCGCTTTGATCGCCTTGTTTTTACTAATTTGTCAAGAGATCATCTCGATGCTCATGGCTCAATGGAAAACTATCTTTTAGCTAAACAATCTTTTTTTACGAATCGCTACGCTAAAGAGGGTGCAAAGGCGATAGTTAATGATGATGCTCTTGAAACAGAAGAGATTTTATCCCAATTTAATGGGGAGGTTCTTTCCTATGGATTAACTTCAAAAGCTACCTGTTTCGCCACCTCTCTTATATATAGTAGTCGTGGGGTAGAGTTTGATTTGAACTATTTAGGGGAGTGTGTACATGTTAAGCTCCCTATGAAAGGGGAATATAATGTTGTTAATGCACTTGCCGCTAGTTTGATTGCGCTTAGTTGTAACGCACTTAGCCTTAAGCAGATAGCTGCTAAACTAGCCACATTTCCTGGCATTGAAGGACGATTGCAAAGGGTTTCAGGGGCCCCATTTGATATATTTGTTGATTTTGCTCATACGCCTGATGCACTGAAGAATGTCTTAAAAGCTTTAAGAGAGAATCACAAGGGGAAGGTAATCACAGTATTTGGAGCGGGAGGAGATCGTGACAAATTAAAACGCCCTTTAATGGGTGAAGTTGTGACTAGCTTGAGTGATATTGCAATTATTACTTCTGACAATCCTAGGGGAGAAGATCCTAGTTTAATAGTAGAAGATATCAAAAAGGGTATTGTTAAAAATCAGTGCCAAGTAATTGAAGAAGTGGATCGCCTTGCCGCCATCTTAAAGGGTATTGAGTTGGCTAAAAAAGGGGATATTTTATTAATTGCAGGTAAAGGGCATGAGAGGGGGCAATCGCTTCGTAATCGAACTATTGACTTTGATGATATAGCTGTTGTAAAAGAGTTATTATTACTATCAACCTCTACTTCTAAAATTTAATGCGTTGCCTATTTACTTTTCTGTTTCTCCTAGTTTCTCTCTTAGGTATATCTAGAGAGCGAACAACTATTTGCCTTTCAATGATTGTTAAAGATGAGTCGCCTGTAATTGAGCGTTGCTTAAACTCTGTAAAAGATCACATTGATTATTGGGTGATTTTTGATACTGGATCAAGCGATAACACTTGTGAAATTATCGAGAGAGTCTTGAAAGGGATTCCGGGTGAACTGCATCATTCTAAATGGGTTGATTTTGGGTATAATCGCAATGAAGCTTTGGAGATTTCTAAACAAAAGAGCGATTATAGCTTATTTATTGATGCAGATGAAGTGATGCTGTCTGATCTGAATTTAAAAGAGGCGCAACTAAATAGTGATGCGTATTTAATTGATGTTATTTTACCTAAAGGTATGTGTCAGCGAAAATTTTTGGTTAAGAATAAAAGTGCCTTAAAGTGGGTTAATCCTATTCATGAAATTCTTTCTATAAAATCAAATAGCACCCAAACTTATGTGCGAGAGGTTCAATACGATTCAAGACATATGGATGGCTTTCGGGCAAAAAATCAGATGTCTACTTATAAATCTGATGCTCAAATTTTAGAAAAAGAGTTGTTGCACAATCCAAGTAGTATAGAAATTTTATATCATCTAGCTCAAACACTAGAAGCTTCTAAGCAATATGATCAGGCGATACAAAGATATAAACAGTTGAGTGAAAATAAAGCTCCATTTTTAAAGTTTTTTTCCTTTTATCGCATAGCCAATATATTGGTTGAAAAAGATGACTCTTTTGATCAAATAATCAAATACATCTCTCAATCATTTAAATATGGCCCAACGCAAGTGGAGCCTTTGTATTTATTAAGTTGTTATGCTTTTAATAAAAATCACTACCTACTTGCTCTATTAGTTTCCCGTTACGCTTTAGAAATACCGGAAGATAAGTCGTTAATTTACATGGAAGAAGATGTCAGAAATTATGCTTTATTAGAAGTGCTAAAAAAAAGTGCAAAGGAAATAGGATTAAGTGATGTTGCAAAAGATATTTCGCATCATTTAGAATCTAAAAGTGATCAATCAATACAAATGCTTCTATCAAAAGTTAAATGAAAAAACGTTTTTTACTCTTATTGCCTATTTTTTTATTAACCACTTCATGTGGTCACGCTCCATCTTCTTCTGATTTAGCCCGCACCCAGACAAAAAAAAGCTCCAGAGTTCATATTGCAAAAAGAACTAAGTCTGTTTCTATGCCTAAGTCTAAGCCATTAATAGTGATAGATCCAGGTCATGGAGATCATGATGGAGGGGCTCAATATCATAATTCTGATGAAAAGCAACTCAATTTAATTACGGCTCAATATGTAAAAAAGCACCTCAATAGCAAAGGGTATCGGGTATTGCTTACTCGAAATCGTGATGTTTTTGTTCCGTTAATTGATAGGGCTATTTTAGCCAATCGATCTAAGTGTGAAGCTTTTGTGAGTATACACTATAACTCAGCTAAAAGTATTAAAGCTTCAGGTGTTGAAGTATATTTTTATCATAAAGCTCAAAAAGAAAGGCTTGAAGATTCCAAGCATTTAGCTTCTAAAGTGCTCGATCATATTGTTCATCATACTGGGGCAAAAAAAAGAGGGGTTAAGTTTGCTAATTTTTGCGTTATTCGTGAAACAGCTATGCCTGCTATTTTAGTCGAAGGGGGGTTTATGACCCATCCCAAAGAGAGCAAGCTTCTTAAAGATAGTGAGTATTTAGATAAATTGGCAAAGGGAATAGCCGAAGGGGTAGATAAATATTTCCAAACAATTCGTTGATAGACTAGAAAGGGGTAAATTGTCCACGGCGCGATTTGAACACGCGACCTACTGCTTAGGAGGCAGTCGCTCTATCCAACTGAGCTACGCGGACTAAAAGAAACAGAGGAGTCGATCCTGTGTTTATATTTACGGATCGAGTATACTTAAAAAAGATATACATTACAAGTAGGAGTTAAAATGGCACAAGAAGCAGATATTGGTTTAATAGGCCTTGCGGTTATGGGACAAAATCTCATAATGAACATGAATGATCACGGATATAAAGTGGTTGCTTACAATAGAACTGTTGAAAAAGTGGATCACTTTTTAGGCGATTTGGCTAAAGGTTCTAATGTAATCGGAGCTCATTCGTTAAAAGAGTTTTTTGAAACTCTTAAACGTCCTCGAAAAGTGATGTTTATGGTTAAGGCGGGTCAACCAGTTGATGCTATGATAGAAGAGTGCCTTCCGTTTATGGAAAAGGGTGATATCATTATAGATGGTGGTAACAGTCATTTTCCTGATACTGAGAGACGTTATGAAGATCTTAAAGCAAAAGGGATTTTGTTTATGGGTTGCGGTGTTTCTGGTGGAGAAGAGGGGGCAAGACATGGTCCATCATTAATGCCTGGAGGAAACCCTGAAGCATGGCCTCATGTGAAAGAAATTTTACAATCAATTTCGGCTAAAAGTGAAGATGGCGAGCCTTGTTGTGATTGGGTTGGTGAAGGTGGCGCGGGTCACTATGTTAAAATGGTACATAATGGAATCGAATATGGTGATATGCAAATTATTTGTGAAGCGTATCATCTTATGAAGAAAGTTTTAGGATTGAATTCTGATGAGTTGCATAAAGTATTTAGTGAATTTAATAAGGGCGAACTCGATAGCTATTTGATAGAAATCACAAGTCAAATCTTCTCATTTAAAGATGAAAACAACGAACCACTTGTTGAAAAAATTCTCGATACGGCTGGTCAAAAAGGGACAGGGAAATGGACAGGGATGAGCGCACTTGATTTAGGCATGCCTCTCACTTTAATTGGTGAAGCTGTCTTTTCGCGTTGCTTATCAGCCTTGAAACAAGAGCGAGAGGAAATGGAAGAAGTTTTTCCTTTTACAGATAGTAAATTTCAAGGTGATACTAAATCGGTTATTCAAGATATTAAAGACGCTTTATATTCATCGAAGATTATTAGTTATACACAAGGTTTTATGCTTTTAAGAGAAGCGGCTGATGAAATGGGCTGGCATCTTAATTATGGTGGTATAGCGCTCATGTGGCGTGGTGGTTGCATCATTAGAAGTAAGTTTCTAGGGAAGATTAAAGAAGCGTATGTGAAAAATCCAGAGCTTCGCAATTTATTATTAGATGACTTTTTTATGAAAGAGCTTAAAAAGTCTATAAAGGGGTGGAGAAAAACAGCAGCCTTAGCGATTGAGCATGGAATTCCAACACCTTGCTTTAGTTCTTCATTGGCATTTTTTGATGGATTGAGAACAGCTAGATTGCCTGCCAACTTGTTACAAGCGCAAAGAGATTTCTTTGGAGCGCATACGTATGAGAGAGTGGATCAGCCACGAGGGAAGTTCTTCCACACTAATTGGACAGGCACCGGCGGGGATATATCATCCTCCACCTACAACGCTTAGGTGAGAAAGAGCGCGAAAGATCAGCCCCTTTAGCTTAAGTAACAGCAAAATCTCATCAAAATATGAATCCCCAATTTCTACAAATTTTGTGTAAAATCTGCAAAATAAAAAAATCAGCCCCTTATCAGGGGCTTGTTTTTATGCTTTTATCGATGTTATAAGCTTACACCCATAGGCAATTGGAGCTAATACTAATACATTTTTTATGAAATTTTCCATCTGAGGATCATCTTGAATAAAACTCTTGAGTTTGAAAACTTTTGAAATAAATAGATGTGTCAATGAAATTCCAATACTTATGCCTATGACAATATTGCAGCATTGATTGATAATGCTATTAGGTTGAAATAAAGGAAATTTTCCAAAAACAAGTACTGCCATATGCATTTGGGCTAAATATTGTAATCGATCTCCAGAGTTAAATTTATTTTTTGCAGAGTCTGGTGAGAAATAATCTTCTGCAACAGGAAGCACGCCACATGTCGTAGCTGCTGCATGTAGGGCAATTTGATAAGTTTTAAAAACATCGGGTATGGGATGAGTGAACATATATTTGGTCTCCTAGGTTCGAAAATATTGTACCTCACTTATAAGGTTATTATCAATCACTATCTAGGGGGTTTTGGCTCCCCACTTATAGGTAAGAGCTAGAGTTATTTTGGTATCTAAAGGTTTGCGTCCAAGAGGTGGCCTGGTATTATTGTTAATTTCATATCTCATTTCTACATCATAACATGTATTCAATGGGATAAATAGTCGATTAATCGAGGTTAGTAAATTATTATTGAAATTTCCAATGTCTATATGGAAGTCAGTGTAGCTCGTAAAGTATACGGTTTGAATTTTGGCCCAAAGTAAAAATCCTGGGGAGTAGGTAAAGAAACCATCAGAAGATCTTGGATTAGTGATATATTTGGAATCAATTCTTCCCAACCCATTTCTAAAAGTGACTTTAAAGTTTTTATAGTCCCAAAGCTTCCAGCCAAGGCCAAGTTCTACATTGGTTCTCAGACGAACGCCATCTGGTTTGTCATACATTACTTTTTCTAAGGCGTACCAGCTCCACTGATTAGTCCAAAAATGGGAAAATGTAACCTGCTCAAGTCCATCATTTTCAGATAGTTGCCCTTGTGTTTTTAAATAGTCGAGTTGAACCCAAAAATCGATTTGATTTTTCAATTCTTCATGGTAGTAGTTTTTCATAGAAGCATTAAGTAAAAGATCGATCTCTTTTTTCTTAGTATTTCCTGTCATATATTGGCCACCTAAAGAGATCGAACCGTCCCAAAGGTTTTTTGAAACTTCAAAAGGGGTTCTTTGAATCTCTTTAATTTGATCTCGCTTTGTCTCTATATTAGCAATAGGTGAGCTATCTGGCATTAGACAAACTTCTATATTAACATCGTTATCTTCTTTAAGCTGAAGTTTGCCGCTCACTTCTCTGCCATCTTTAAGCTTTACGTAGACAATATTATCAATGTTAAGTTGCTGTACATGGCTATTTTCTATAGAAACCGATTTGACTTTTGAAATATCGAACGAGAATATTGAATTTTTATATCCTTCTATGACTCCTTCAAATCGGCTGCCATTGTCTAAAGTAATAGTATCCGCAGCAACGAAACTGAAGGGAAAGCAAATAAGAGTGATTAAATTAATTAATTTCATAAAAAATATAGGTAAAGCTAAGTCTTACCTATATGATGAAACAATTCTACTTGTCAAATTTTAATCGACAGTATCAAAATCCGTATCGTAATCTTGTAATTTAATAGTAGTAAATACGCTATTAAAGAGATTATTAATACCTTCACGATATTTCAAATATGCCCCAGTTAAACCTAAACTGCTAATTAACTCACTTGATCTAGATAAATAGTATTGAGCGATCGTTGAAACGGCAAGATTTCGTTTAAATTTATTACTTATGTAAAATGAATCATCTTTACTATAAAAACATAATAAATTCGAAAAATCGGGAAAAGAACCAGATAGTGTCATTTTTCCTAACATGCAAGCGCCATAGGTTATTACGCTTAGTATCAAAAAATAAGGCAGTACAATATTTGAGAATAAATATGTAGTAGGGACAACGGCAATACCAGAAGAAAAAATCCTTCTGGCATGATTCAAATTATAGTTTGAATCGCGCTCAGAGTTTTGTATTTGGTAATGTCCATTGGCTAGTTTACAGGTTAACAATAAAAATCTAGATTTGTTAATTAGTTGATTAATAGTATTTGCTACTATTGAGGCAATGCAAAATTGTTCAACGTTGTCTAAAAAACTCCACACTGCAGGAAGTGTGGTCCCTACTGGCTCTGGTCTATTCATAAATTTCCCCTTAAAATAAGAGGTTAATTATAAATAAAATGACAAATTAAAGCAACTTTAATTTATAATATAACATTAAATAATTAAAAAAGACACTATAATGAATTTAAGTTGATTTAAGAATTTTAATAAAAGCAGATTGAGGAATACTCACCTTGCCAAATTCTTTCATCTTCTTTTTACCTTTCTTCTGTTTTTCCCAAAGCTTACGCTTTCTGGAAATATCGCCACCATAACATTTAGCGGTTACGTTTTTAGAAAGGGCTCCTATAGTTTCACGGCCAATAATTTTTCCTCCGATAGCAGCTTGAATAGGTATTTTAAACTGTTGGCGGGGGATCACTTCTTTAAGCTTTTCACAAAGAGCGCGCCCTTTAGTCTCAGCTTTAGTTGAATGAACAAGAGTAGAAAAGGCATCTACAGGCTCTTCATTTACTTTAATATCGAGTTTAACAATATTGCTTCTTTCATAACCATCTGGAGTAAAATCAAATGAAGCGTAACCTTGAGTCATCGATTTTAGTTTATCATTAAAATCAGTGATGACTTCATTAAGGGGGAATCGAATTTTGAGCATCAATCTTGTAGAATCAATTGATTCAGTATGAATTAGTTCACCCCTTTTATCATTAGCTATGCTCATGATATTACCCAGATAATCACTTGGTGAAATTATATTGGCTAAGATCATAGGCTCTTCAATATATTCTATCGTAGCAGGGTCTGGAAAATGGATAGGACTTTCAACGTCAATTAATGAGCCACCGGCAATCTTCACTTTATATAAAACGCTTGGAGCCGTCGTAATAATAGAGAGATCAAATTCGCGAGATAAGCGTTCAAATGTAATTTCTAAATGGAGCAATCCTAAAAATCCACATCTAAACCCTGTTCCTAAAACTAAGCTGCTTTCTTGCTCAACTTGAAGGGCAGAATCATTGAGTCGTAATCTTTTAAAGGCGTCGCGAACGAGTTCAAAATCAGAAGTATCAACAGGATATATACCGGCAAAAACAACCGGAGAAATCTTTTTAAAGCCTTCTAATGGAGTTGGAGTTGGATCATTAGCAAGAGTAATAGTATCTCCAATTTGAACAATGGCAGGGTCTTTAATGCCAGCGACTATATAGCCCACTTCACCAGGTCTTAAAACATCGATAGCAACTTCTTTGGGTGTAAAAATCCCCACTTCTAATACTTCGAATTTTTTACCAGATTGCATGAAGAGAATCTCATCTTTCTTTTTAATTTCTCCACTCATAATGCGAACATAAGCCATTACACCGCGATAAGTATCGTAGTGAGAATCAAAAACGAGAGCTTGTAAGTGATGAGATGTAGGTTTTTTTGGCGCTGGAAATGAATAAACAATCTCTTCTAGAATTTCTTTAATGCCTTGACCTGTTTTGGCAGAAGCTCTAACGCAACCTGAAGCGCTGATTCCGACAAGATCTTCAATTTCTTTAGCTGCTTTTTCAGGATCGGCAGCAGGTAAATCGATCTTGTTTAGGACAGGAGTTATTTCAAGGTTTTTATCTATAGCTAAATTGACATTAGCTAAAGTTTGAGCTTGAACCCCTTGAGCAGCGTCTACAATGAGCAGGGCACCTTCACAAGCGGAGAGAGATCTAGAAACTTCATAAGAGAAATCGACGTGACCTGGAGTATCGATGAAGTTAATTTGGTAGGTTTGACCATCTTCCGGAGATGTATAATACATGGTAACTGGGTGAGCTTTAATAGTGATACCGCGCTCTCTTTCGAGATCCATATCATCTAAGAGTTGCTCTTGCATTTCTCTTTGAGAAACAGTTTGAGTTTCTTCAAGAAGTCGATCTGCAATGGTAGATTTTCCGTGGTCGATATGGGCGATGATCGAAAAATTACGGATTTTATCAATGTCGTATTTGTGTTTCAAGATTGCTCCTAAGTATGTGCATAATATATCACCAACGCAAAAAAAAAGCCACCCCTATGAAGGGTGGCTTTATTAAAAAAGATTTGCTTAAGAATTAAACTTCAACAGTCTCTTTTTTTTCAGCAGTAGCTGAAGCAGAACTCTCTTCGTTTTTTTCAGTTTCTGGCTTTTTTGAATCAGTAGAGTCTTCATTTTTAGATGCAACTAGAGCGTTGAATTTCTTAGAAAGACCTGTTACAGAAACGATCCAAGCAGCACATACAATCATGACTATAGGTCCTAAAATGTATGTTAAACTTGCAAGTGATACGCTTCCACCGATAGCAAATAGTAGAGATGATTGGATCAAAGCGCCACCAGATTTTCCAGCACGCCCTCCAATGACTTCAACAGCAGCTTGTCCTTTAACTTTACTTTCTTCATCAAGCGGGATGTAAGCCATCTGCTTAGTTGAATCGAATAAAGAGTATTTTGTCCCTTTTGACAAAACGTTTTGAATAAGACCAATGATAACTGCCATCATAACGAATGATCCGCCAGTTAAAGCAGCACTTGTAGCCGCATCAGCTGAGTTTTTTGTTCCAATGTATACAACAGTAAAGAAGATACCAGAAGTAATGATAACCATTACTGGAGTGATAATCGCAGCTTTAAACCAGCTGAAATTTCTTAAAATGTTGTTACCCACAATCATAAGTAGAATTGTGATAGCACCAGTGATGGTAGAGAATTTACCCATGAACATGTTGTAGTCATTCTTATCTGGGAAAGCAATTTTAATTTGGCCTTTCCAAACGCCTTCTACTAAGTTAATAGCAACACCGTATGATAATACTAAAACAGCGATCATCATTAGGTACGGATTTTTAAGAATGTATTTGAAACTTTCACCAATTGATAATTTTGGCTTAGATTTTTTCTTAGAACTAGAAGATTCTTCAGGATTGTAGAGCTTTGGATCAGTTAAAACATGTTTATACATCCAGCGATAAGTAAACATAATTATAGCTCCAGCAACCATAACTGCAGTCATAAGCAGTTTTAAGTTGATGCCGAATGAATCGATATCTTTAGGCAAAGAAGCTGCATATTTAGCTGTATAGATAATAGTAGGGCCTGAAAGAAGAAGACCAACATTTCCTAACATTCCAAACAAGCCATAGAAACGCTTAGCTTCTTTAATTTTAGTGATTTGGTTAGCAAACTGCCAAAAAAGCATTGAAAGTACAACGCTACCCCAAAGCTCAGACAAGATATAAAATAAACTAAAGCTCCAGTTACTAATTATAGGAATTAGCCAGTGGAAATTAGGATATGATGCTTGAAGCGATTGGATTGTTGGTAAGCTCAAATGCAAGAATTCACGAGCAGGATAAATAATAAACGCAAAAGCGCCAAAAAATATTAAGAATGGAGTCAGTACAGCGTAAAATAATTTTTCTCGAGTAAATATATTAGCAAGTTTAACAAAGACAACCATAAAGAGAATAGCGCATGGAGTTACTCCATAAAGCTTCAAAAATGAGATACACTCCGCTCCAGCACCAGGTGCTGTAACAAGCATTGTATCTTTTGTATCTCTTAAGATAGTATAGTTAAACAAAATACACATCATCATTATTCCCATCGGCAGGAATTTCTTGAGTTCAAATCCATGAACCGGCCAAAAGATCCCTCTTAGTCCTTTGAAAGCAGATGTGTCAGCAGTTTTAGTTGACATAGTTTTCTAACCTTTAATTTTAGACAGATTGTTTTTCTAGTTTAAGGAGCATAATAACAAATTTTGCTTATGATTTCAAGTGTAATCTTACTTTCAAATAAAATTGTAATTTAAAGTCGATTTGTAAAAAGCTGATATTAAGTAACTTATGCCACTTTGTAATAAGTTGTATATTTTCGTCAAAAGTATTAACAATTAAAATGGTAGTAAATATTTTACTATATAGACGAAAAAAAAGCCGCCAAAGTGTTTATGGCGACTTTAAAGTAATTTTTAGTATAGCTGTTCAAAAGGATTTCTAATCTCTTCGTAACCCATATCGCTTTGAGTAGAAGCTATTTCAGCATAATTATTCCAAAGTTCTTGGTCTACAACACCTTGACGTACTGCTTGGATAAGCTCACGCTTGATTGTGATCAAAGATTTTTTTGGGCTTAAAACTGAAATCATTTCCTTGTCACCAGCTAGACGAGCAATGTTAAGTAGGCGCTCTAATTGGTTTTTAGTGAAAGTGATTTGATCTCTTCTTTTGCGAGAACCACGAGCAGCTCTTTGCTTAGGCTTAACAACTTGAGGTTTGTTAGGAGAAATAATGAACTTCCCAATTAAGTCAGACAATTCTTGGGGTTTTTTGTTTTTCATTTTGCGCAGAGTAAAGTGGTGCATATATCCACCTGAAGAAGCGGGAATATATTTACAAAGATCATTTTCCTTTGTTCCACCAACTTTTTTAATAGCACTTTCTATTACGCTTTCTAGCGCATCGAGTGCTTTTTTTTGATCACTTGCAATGCTCATTGGTTTTTCCTTAATTTAAATATTTCAATAACTATTTTATTCTTATAACAGATGGGTATTACCATAAATCTAATAAGAATTTAATTTCAATCAGTTTTTATTCTAATTTTGATCAGAACATAGACCGATCCCTTTCGGGTTAATTTCTGTAAAGTATCGTATTTTATGAAATTAAAAGCAAGAAAAAGTTGTATTTTATATTTATATTAATATTCAAAATTTTACATTTTAGTTTTTATATTAACCCACAGCTTTAGCATTAATACTTGATATTTTTACTCATTAATCCGATTATAAGATCTCAACCCGGATTAAAATTATGAATTTAAAATCAACTGATGAAAATGGCTTAACTAAAGTAAAAAATGTTTTAGGAGTGATGGCTGGAAAGGGGGGAGTGGGTAAATCAACTGTATCAACAAATTGCGCTTTTGCACTCCAGGAGATGGGTTATAAAGTGGGTGTTATTGATGCGGACATTTATGGTCCTTCGCTTAAACTCATGTTGGGCGCTCAAGATTCACCTAAAAGTGAAAGGGGGTGGATTATCCCCGTTGAAACTTCAGGAATTAAACTCATTTCGCTTTCTTTATTTAAACAAGGAGAGATGAGTAATGCAGTTAGGGCTCCTATAGCTAATTCAATAATCTCTCAATTTATTAATGATGTTCAGTGGGGTGAATTAGACTATTTAATAGTTGATTTTCCACCGGGTACTGGAGATATACAACTCACATTAATGCAGCATCTACAGTTTACAGCAGTTCTATTTGTTTCAACTCCTCAAAAAGTAGCTGTAATGGATGTTAAAAAATCTGTTGAAATGGCAAGAGATATGGAAATTCCCATTTGTGGTGTGGTGGAGAATATGAGTTATTTGGAATCTACCAATACTAATTTGTTTGGACTTAGTTTTGTTGGAGATTTAGATATGAAAATAATGGCTAAGTTGCCACTTTCAAGTGAACTTAGTGAGTGCTCAGATCGAGGGGAGTCGCTATATAATGTGGCGCCAGAATCTCTCATTTGTCATCTGTTTTTAGATATAGCGGCTCAAGTGGACTCTTTTTGTAGTGAAATAAACAAAATTGACAAAATGATTACTGAAATTAAACTAGTAGATCCGTATAATCTTGAACTTAACCTAAGAGATGGGAAAAAAGTGCTGTATCAAGTCAGTGATCTACAAGCTCACTGTCCATGCGCAAGATGTGCTAAAGGGAGAAGCGGTGTTGATCCCAAAGTTGAAGCTACTGAGGTGAGTTTAGTGGGGCAATATGCTATCAAGCTAAAATTTTCATCAGGATGCTCAAATGGTATTTTTTCTCTTCAAACCTTGAAACGATTGGAACATGAAACGGCTCATTAAAACTTTTTTATATTTAATAGCGACAGCTTTACTCATTGTAGGATGTGGTAAACAAAACAGCAATAAATCTCAGCTCGATCTTTGGATGGAAGAAGAGGGTAAGCTGCGCGTATTGTCTACCACATCGATGATTGGAGATCTTGTCGAAAGAATTGGTCAAGATCGTATAGTTCATCTCACTTTAATGGATGGTACGGTTGATCCTCATAGTTATGAATTAGTTAAAGGCGATGATGAAAAACTGAGTCGCGCTAATTTAGTCTTTTATAATGGACTTGGGCTAGAACATGGAGCTTCTCTTCACTATGCATTAACTCATAACAAGTTGGCTACTCCTGTTGGTGATGTTCTTTCAACCAAGTGTCCTGAGCGATTACTCACAATTGATGGCGTTATTGATCCCCATATCTGGATGGATATCAATTTATTTGTAGAAACAATAGATCCCATAGTTGAAACACTATCGAAACATGATCCCAGTTATAGTCATATTTTTAAAAAGAGGGGTGATCAACTCAGGGAAGAGCTTTTAGTGGCAGATCGTTTAGTTTATGAAATGATGCAGGCGATTAATGAATCTAATCGCTATTTAGTCACCAGTCACGATGCGTTTAACTATTTTGCTCGACACTATTTAGCAACGCCTAAAGAGCTAGAAACTAATAGTTGGCAAAAGAGGTTTCAAGCTCCAGAAGGGCTCGCCCCAGATGGTCAACTTGGACTGCATGATTTAGAGCAAATCTTAAATCATCTTGAAACATATAAAATTCACTATCTATTTCCGGAGTCAAATGTGAGTTTGAACTCGTTAAAGAAATTACATTCTGTAGCTAAAGCTAAAGGAATTGATATACACTTCTCTAAGACACCTCTTTTTGGGGATTCAATGAGTGGAGAAGAAACAAGTGTTTCAAGCTATAAAGAAATGGTCTTGCATAATGCTAAAGTGATTGATGGGTTTTTGAATGAAAAATAGTCTGCAAGTGAAGGACCTAACTGTTAATTACGGCAACTATCCAGCTCTTTGGGATATTAACTTTTCACTGACAAGTGGTCAACTAGTTGCTATTGTAGGGCCTAACGGCGCGGGCAAAAGCACATTGATCAAAGCTATTTTACAATTTGTTCAACCCTTATCTAGCGAAGTTACTTTTTTTGATGGGATGAGTTTAAAAGAGGCTAGAAAAAAAATAGCTTATGTTCCCCAAACTCAATCTATTGATTGGGAATTCCCTATTACTGCAATAGAAGTTGTCATTATGGGAGACTATCACCAATCTAGTTTTTTAAAATGGCCAAAAGCTAGTAGTAGAAAAAAAGCGCTTAATCTTTTGAAAGAGCTCGGATTAGAATCATTAGCTAATCGTCATATCAGTGAACTTTCAGGTGGTCAAAAACAAAAACTATTTGTAGCTCGAGCTTTGATGCAGTCAGCTGATTTATATTTTTTTGATGAGCCATTCGCTGGTATCGATCACACAACTGAAAAGCAGATTTTAGAGATATTTAAAAAATTGGCTAAAGAGGGCAAGACTCTATTAGTTGTTCATCACGACTTATCTACTGTCGAGTCTAACTTTGATCATTTGATCTTGCTCAATACTCAACTGGTGGCATGTGGCCCATGTAAAGAAGTTTTCAATTTTGAAAACTTGCGAAAAGCTTACGGTCATAGCGACTCTATATTGGGCAAGCTTCTTGGGGTGAAAAAAGAGAAAAAATCTGGATTAGCTTAATGTTATTAAAGTATTTTACAGATCCACTTTTGATGAGTTCAATGTGGGGCACTATATTGATGTGTCTCTCTACTTCTTTAATTGGTACGCTTGCTTTTATTCGGCGCGAGTCTCTTATTGGCGAGACACTTTCCCATGCTGCTTTTCCTGGAGCTGTCATTGGCGTGATGTTATCTATGACATTTTTCCCTAGCAATGACACCGCCTCTCTATTTATTTTAATTGCTTCCGCTTTTTTATTCTCTTTACTGGGAATGGGCGTTGTTGTTTTGTTAATAAAGCAGTTCAAACTTAAAGAAGACTCAGCTTTATGTTTTGTTCTCTCTACTTTTGTTGGAGTGGGTGTTTTTATTGCCTCTATTTTACAAACATTGCATCCTCTTTGGTTTAGGCAAGTATCTTCATTTTTCTATGGTCAAGCGGCTACGTTAATGAATATTCATGTTGTCTCTTATGCTGTACTATCATTATCTATTTTATTATTTGTAGTTATGACGTTCCCTAAGCTAAAAATCGCTAACTTTGATACAGAATTTGCTAAAAGTGTGGGTTTAGAAGTGATTCGACTCAATCTGGCTATATTGGTATTTTTCTCACTTGCAGTTGTTATCGGAATAAAAGCTGTTGGCGTTGTTTTAATGTCTGGAATGTTAATTGCTCCAGCTTTAGCTGCTAGAGCATGGACTCATAAGCTTTCCATCATGTTTATTTTAAGCTCATGTTTTGGGATATTAAGTGCAATTTTAGGCAATATCCTCTCTTATGAAATCCCTAAATATTATAGTGGATCGTTTAGTTTGCCAACAGGCCCATTAATACTGTTAATAGCGGCCCTATTTAGTTTGCTTTCTTTATTTTTTGCTCCTAAAAAAGGGCTTGTTTATCGCTTTTGCAGAGTGAAAAATTTTCAAAAGCAATGTGTTGAAGAAAATTTTGTAAAGAGTTTTTGGAAAAATGGATTAACCAAGCAAGTTACTTTATCTGAAGCAATGTCTATCTTTCATCTCCCAAAGTTGAAAACTTGGTGTTTGCTTTTTTTGCTAACTCAAAAAAAAGATCTATTTAAAGAAGCGGGAAATTGGGGACTGACTGAGAAAGGGAAGAAGAGAGCAGCCCATATAGTTCGAGTTCATCGCCTGTTTGAGCTTTATCTTTCATCTAAGCTTAATGTGAAAGGGGATATGATTCACGAAATTGCAGAAGAAATGGAGCACTACATTACTTTAGATCTCGAAAAAGAATTAACCCAAGAGCTCTCTGATCCTAAGCGAGATCCTCACTCTCAACCGATTCCTAAAACAAACTTTAGGGGTGAGGTTTCATGAATCCATATTGGGGCCAAAATTTCGTCTCTTTTTTAGCCATTTTTTTCAAACGGTTTTTTGGTGTGATAACAGGAAATTTACCTCTAGCGCCTGATGAGCTTCAAATTTTTACCCTTTCGTTAATAGGAGTATCAACCGCTATTATTGGCGTGTTTTTAGTGCTTAGAAAATCTACGATGCAAGCGAATTCACTCTCACATACCACTCTTTTAGGAATAACTTTGGTGGTGATTTTTTACGGTTTTTTCACTACGAATGAAACGGGGCAGTTTTTTCATTTCAGTTTAACTAAGCTTATTTTATCAGCTCTTATTACAGCTTTTGCTACTTTGTTTTTCACCCGTTTTTTACAAGAGAAAATGAGAGTTCAAACAGATGCAAGTATTGGTCTTGTTTTTTCGTTATTTTTTGCTCTTGGCATTTTACTTGTCACTCTTTATACGCGCAACATGCATATTGGAGTGGAAGCTATTATG
Source organism: Candidatus Amphrikana amoebophyrae (assembly GCA_030408475.1). Classification (GTDB taxonomy): domain Bacteria; phylum Chlamydiota; class Chlamydiia; order Chlamydiales; family JACRBE01; genus Amphritriteisimkania; species Amphritriteisimkania amoebophyrae. Next base: position 27,316 of record JAUHQG010000044.1, on the reverse strand, counting down.
GGGAATGTGGATGCTCTTCATCCTAATGACTTATTTTTAAGCTTAGCTATTTGCTTTATCAATGTGGCGGTGACGATTGTTTTGTATTCGTGGTATAAGATGACCACGTTTGATTTGAATTTGGCTAAAAGTTTCGGCATTAAAGTGGGGCTTATTGAAACTATTTTGATACTGCAAACAACTTTGACGATTATGGGAGGATTTAGAGCTGTTGGTGTCATTTTAATTTTAGCTATGATTACGGCTCCTGTGATCACGGCTCGACTTTTTACTAACCGTCTATATTCACTATTCTTTTTTTCAATTGCGATTAGTGTATTAGCCTCGTTTTTTTCTGTTGCATTATCAAGACATATTTTGTCTGTCACTAAAGTGGCCTCTTCAACTTCTGCACTTAATATACTCTTTTTACTGCTATTTTTTATTATTTCCGCTACACTCACTTTTGTTTTAAGCAAAAGAAAAGTGGCCACTTTATGAAAAGAATTACTTTGTTAGGATCAACAGGATCTATTGGTGAGCAAACATTAGATATTGTCGCTGCCTACCCCGAGCAATTTTCTATTTTCGCACTCGCTGCCCACTCCAATATTAAAAAATTAGCAGAGCAGGCAAAGCGTTTTAGACCCAAGTATGTTGCGATATATAACAGTGATCTCGCTTTAGAGCTTGAGAAATTGGTCCCTGAAGGGGTTGAAGTGATCACTAAAATGGAAGCACTTTGCTTTTTGGCCACCCATAGCGACAGTGACATAGTAGTTTCTGCTATTGTGGGATCAATAGGAATTGAGCCCACTTATTATGCGGCTCAATGTGGTAAAACTATTGCTCTTGCAAACAAAGAGTCTCTAGTAGCTGCTGGAAGTCTTATTATGAAAGTAGCGGCTGAAAATGGAGCTACTATTTTACCCATTGATAGCGAACATAGCGCACTTTTCCAATGTATGCACGACTCTTCAGGTTTAAAAAGAATAAAAAAAATGGTAGTCACAGCTTCAGGCGGCCCTTTTTTACACCATACTAAAGAGCAACTTGAGCAAGTTACAGTGGATCAGGCTCTTAAACATCCTAATTGGTCTATGGGATCCAAAGTGACAATTGATAGCTCTACTTTAATGAATAAAGGTTTTGAAGTGATTGAAGCGTTTTGGCTTTTTGGTTTAAAAGTAGATCAAATTGAAGCCGTTATCCATCCTCAAAGTTTGGTGCATGGATTAGTTGAGTTCATCGATTCCAGTATGATAGCTCAAATTTCAGCCCATGATATGCATCTTCCCATTCAATATGCTCTTACTTATCCAGATCGCTTTAGCTCTCAAGTGAAATCAATTGATTTTACAAAAGCGATGAGCTTTGAGTTTATGCCTGTTGATAATCAAAGATTTAGATGTTTAGATCTCGCATTTAGCGCTCTGAAAGAAGGGGGGTCTATGGCTTGTTTTATGAATGGGGTGAATGAAACGTTGGTAAAGCGTTTTTTAAATCGTGAAATCAGGTGGTGTGACATCGCTTTTTTCTTAGAAGAGTTGATGAATAGTCACCAAGTAGTCCATAATATGGATCTAGAGTCAATTTTAGCTATTGATAAGCAGGCAAAACAAATCGCAGAAAGTGTGCAACCCGGGTTACTAATATGATCATGAGTATTATCTATTTTATTTTGGCAGGACTAGCGCTAAGCTTTCTCGTTTTGATACACGAGCTTGGTCATTATATTGTGGCTCGCCGAAATGGAATACGTGTTGAAGTTTTTAGCGTTGGTTTTGGCAGGCCTATTATCAAATGGAAAATGGATGGAGTTGAATGGCGCATTTGTTGGATATTATTCGGAGGGTATGTTAAGCCTGCCGGTTTAGATCGAGAAGGGAATGTTGATCCTCATGATGTTGAAGGGGGATTTTATCATAGCACTCCTTGGGCTAGAATTAAAGTAGCTGCGATGGGGCCTATTGTTAACATTGTTTTCGCCTTCATATTATTTGGTATTATTTGGCTATGCGGTGGAAGAGCTCAGCCTTTCTCTAAACATACAAAATTAGTAGGCTATATTGATCCTAACAGTGAACTATTTATTAATGGGATTCGCCCAGGGGATGAAATTGATCAAATTGATGGGAGAAAATTCAGAGGATTTCAAGATCTCATGTATTCAGCTGTTACAGCTAAAGATCAAGTCACTTTAAAAGGGCAAGATATTAACTATTATTCTAGTCAAAAAACCCCATTTGAAATGTCAATCGCTTCTTATCCTGATCCTAGAATGAACGATGCCTCTTTTAAAACATTTGGAATTTTACATCCTGCCCGCTACCTAATTTATGATGATTTTGCTAGTAAGGGAGATAATCTTATTGCTGAAAGCTCTCCTATGTTTGGCAGTGGAATTCAAAGTGGAGATCGCATTGTTTGGGTTAACGGAAACTTGATTTTCTCAGTTGAACAACTAGCTCAAATACTCAATAAGCAAACCACTTTAATCACTGTTGTTCGCGATGGAAAACAAATTAATGTCGAAGTTCCAAAGTTTAGACTTCGTGATTTAAGATTTACTCGCTCTCAAATGGCTGAAATTGACGATTGGCAACATGAGCTCAACTTGAAAGGTGATTTCTTAGATAATTACTTTATTCCCTATTCGTTAAATGGAAATGGTGTCGTTCAAAATGAAGTTCACTATATAGATGACAACTCAAATGAATTGGCTTTAGATAGTGGTAAATTTCTTAGAAAAGGAGATAAAATCATAGCGGTTGATTCTCAAAAGGTATACCAATCTTATCAAGTATTAGCTCATATGCAGAAGAAAATGGCTAATGTCATTGTTCAACGAAATGAAAAGTATCCCCCACTTTCTTGGAAAAGTGAGGATCGTCGGTTCATTGACTCAGTGAACTATAAAGACTTAACTCAACTTGTGGCTATGATGGATGTTACTGGAGCAGAAAAATCTAAAGGGAACCTAGTTTTACTCAATCCAATAGAGCCTCTTTCTCAAAGTAATTTTGTATATTCAAAAGAGCAAAAAGTTATTTACGATGAAAAAATGTCTCAAGTTCAAAAGCAAATTAATGAAATTAAAGATGTAAAGAAAAGGCAAGTAGCGATAGCACAATTTGAGGCAATGAAAAATCAGCGTATGCTTGGAGTTGCTCTTCAGGATAGACAAGTAATTTACAATCCTAATCCATTCAACATGGTTGGCCATGTTTTTGCTGATACTTATCGCACACTTTCATCGCTAGTAACTGGAAATTTAAGTCCAAAATGGCTCTCTGGCCCAGTTGGATTTGTTCAAGTTATGCACCATGGATGGAGCGTTGGTTATAAAGAAGCTCTCTATTGGATGGGAGTGATTAGCATGGGACTTGGTATATTTAACTTACTTCCTATTCCTGCTTTAGATGGTGGTCACATTGGTTTTTCCCTTTATGAAATGATTTCACGAAAGAAAGTGAGCGTTAAAGTCATGGAAAGAATGGTATTGCCATTTGCAATACTTTTGATCTGCCTTATTTTATTTGTCACATTCCAAGATGTATTGAGGATATTTAAATGAAGTGGCTATGGGTGATGATGCTATTTTCTCCACTTTTTGCAAGTGAGATGTCAATTGAAGAAAAAGTGGGTCAACTTTTTATGATCCCTTTTGATCCCTCAAGAACGATTGAACATGTTGCTGAAGTGAATGATGTAGTGAGTAAATATCATATTGGTGGCCTTATTACTAAAGCGACGCAGACTCAAAAGCATCGAGAAGTATTGGCTGTATTGCAATATAATCGGAAAAATCCTCTTTTAGTATCAGTTGATGCCGAGTGGGGAGTCAATATGCGTATGAAAGAGTGTACCCCACTGCCAAGAAATATGACTTTAGGAGCCATTCCAACTTCAGTTCATCAAAGAGTAGGAAGAGAAATTGGAAGAGAAGTGAGATTATTAGGAGCTCAAATTTGTCTTGGCCCAGTAGCTGATGTCAATATCAATCCCGATAATCCTATCATTGGCACCCGTTCATTTGGCGATAGCCCTATAAGATGTAAGCAACTTGTCGACAAAGTCTCTTTGGGAATAAAAGAAGCGGGAGTGATTCCCACTTTGAAACATTTTCCTGGTCATGGAGCTGTTGAAATAGATCCCCATCATGATTTACCTATATGTAGTGATACGATAACAGAATTAAAAAAATCTCATCTTATACCCTTTTCAATTCTTAAAGATCGAAGCGATTTAGCCGTTATGACGGCTCACATCTATTATCCCAATATTGGAAAGCAAATTGCCACTTTTTCTTCTGAAATTATTGAAAATATTTTGCGTTCTGAATGGGGTTTTCAAGGGCTTATTATTAGTGATGCGCTTAATATGAAAGCGCTTACAAATAACTATAGCGATGAAGAAATTGCGGTTAATGCTGTACTAGCAGGCCATGATATTCTCCTTTATGGAGATCACTGCTCTGATATGATCGATGAGATTATTCGGGAGAAAGTACCTAAAGCATATGAAGCTGTATTATCTGCAGTTTACGATGGAAGAATTCCAGAATCCAGACTTGATCAGTCAATTCGCAGAATTCGATTAGCTAGAGAAAAAGCTGACTTTACAATATATAGTGGAGAAATTGATTGCAAAAAGTTGAGTAAAGAGCTTTATAAACAAGCGATTACCCCTATTGGCAATGTCCCTAGTTTCTTAGGAAAAAAAGTATTAATTCTTGAGATTGGTGAGGGGAGCTATAATTTACCTTTTGACTCTTCTAAAATGGGATCGCTACTTCCAGACTTAGATAAATATGACATCGTTGTTGGCCTAGTATTAAGTCACGATAAGCAAGAGATTGCAAGATTTAATGACATTTTATGTGATCATAAAATAGCCATTGTTATGACAAGTCCCTATGTATTGCAAGATTTAAAGAGAGTTCCTACACTTGTTTTTTATGAAAACAATCCAGTTACGCAGCAGCTTCTTTATGAAACGGTATCTTCTCATCCTTTTCATTTGAGTGGTCAACTGCCCCTTGGTTTGCCTTCAATATCTCACCTGTCATAAATCGATATACGAAACAGCGATCTTCTTTTTCAAGCTCTTGCTCAAGTTGCTCATCTCTATATAAACAAGCTTTAACATCGTCATCAAGACTATGATCAGATAAAAATTGACGAGCGCAAAATCGAGCGCCAGGAGCAGCAGCTTTAATCATGGCTCGAAGCATTCTATTAAAGCTCTTTTCATCCATATAAGAAGCGATATCTGAAAATGAGAAGCGATCTATAGAACCTTCTTCTTGTGATTCTAAGAAATCAATCATGTTTTCTGATTTATAATGAAGTCTATCAAGTCTTTTTTTAATATTTACGCAATGCTCTTGCATAATATAAGGAGAGTAACCCGCTTTTTCAACTCGTCCATTGAGTACAAGTGAAAAGAGGGGGTTTTCTTTAGCTAGATAGCTTTTTAAACTTTGGTTCATTCTATCATAAATATATTCACCAGGATTAATGTCATTTGAAACATATGCGCAAAGTCCTGGATCATCGATGTAGTATTTTGAATATTTAGGATTTAAAAAGAGCTTAAAAGTGTTGCGCCAAAAAGGTTTATCCCAAGACTTAATAATATACTTTCTTTGATCTTCGATATCATCAAATGAAGTAAGTTTGGAAGCTCGCATCCCTCTCATTAAATAAATAAATTTCGAAAAATTGGCGCAACTTTTTTCTAATTGCCCCTGATAGATAATCCCTTTTTCTATCATCTTCATATTTTTAATCCAAAATTCTTTAGATTCAGGGTTAAGATCTTCAAAAACTTTTCTAGGTAGTATCTTTTTTTTCTGATTTGAAGTGAGGCCTAAAAATTCAATATAACTATAGTAATCGAGGTTTTTCATCGCTGACTTTTTTAAATCAAGTAAGTGGTTTTGAGTCGAGTTAGCATCAACAGCTGTAATCTTAGCGCAATCTAAAGAGAGTAAATTAAGTGGGCGATCTCCACTTGCTGTAACGCAAACAATGTGATTATCACTCTTAATTTGTAATGCTTTTTGTTCTGTACGCCAATCTTCATTACCAAAACTATAGCTGAGGATAGAATAAAATGATGTCATAATACTTACTATATAGTTAATTAAAATTTTACTAATAGCTTTAATAGTTAATAATGGCAACAGTGTAAGCAATTATTTTAATAATGCTTCTTCTTGTTTTTAAAATCTTTGCAAATTATCTTATTGACCTCTTGAAAATAAGTATTTATGGAGGAGCTTTATGCACCGACTAGTAGTGCGTTTAATAATGGTAGCATTTTCAGTAGTTACCGTTATAGCAAACGGCGAGGAAAATTTGAAATTTCCAAAAGATTTTAAGTGGGGAGTAGCCACATGTGAGTATCAAAACTCTGGATCTACCAAGTGTCCTGATTCAAATTGGGCACATTGGGAGCAGCAAGAGGGGGCGATTAAAACAGGTGAGATATCGGGTGAATCAACTTGTCATTATGATAATGAACAAAGAACAATTCAGCAGATTAAAGCTTTAGGTTGTAATACTTACCGCTTTTCAGTGGAGTGGAGTTTAATTGAACCTATTCAAGGTGAATATAATGAAGAAGTGATTGATCATTATAGTGACTTTGTTGATGAGTTATTGGCCAATGGAATTGAGCCAATGATTACATTGCATCATTTTTCTCATCCTCAGTGGTTTGAAGAGCTTGGAGCCTTTGAAAAGACAGAGAACAACAAGTTTTTAGTTCTTTTTGCTAAAAAGATGTTCAATCGACTAAGCGATCGAGTAAAGCTTTGGGTAACGATTAATGAGCCTGGAGTTTACGCGGCGCAAGGTTATTATTGGGCAGATTTTCCTCCTGGAAAAAAATTGATCAATAGACAAGTATTTAAGCCAACAGCCACCGTGGTTAAGAATTTAATGATGGCACATGCTTCGATGTATGGAACGATGAAAAGAGAACTTAATGGTCGTGAGTGTCAAATTGGATTAGTGCATCAATTTTTAAAGTTTATGTCGGCCAATATATTGACTCAGCCTTTTACGACGCATTTAACTTATGTCTACCATAAGGGAATATTTGAATTCTTAAAGAGTGGCGAGTTTAAATTTGGTTATCGTTTTGGACTTGGAAAAGAAGAGATGAAGATCAAAAAAGCAAAAGAGATGATGGATTTCATCGGTATAAACTACTATACCATGCCACTTGTAAAAGCTGAAATGAAGATGAACTTTGAAAATACAACTTGTGATGAAGAAGCTGGCGAGTATATGACAGACATGCCATTTAGAGCTTATCCACAAGGACTTGGTGAAGTGATACGTGAGTGTCATGAAGAGCTTGGGCTTCCTATATATATAACAGAGAATGGAGCTCCTGATCGTGAGGACAAATTCAGAGGACGTTGGATACGTGACCACTTGAAGCAAGTGAGTGATGCGATTGCTGATGGTTGTGATGTGAGAGGATTTTACTATTGGACGCTCAATGACAATTGGGAGTGGGATAGAGGATATTCACAGAAATTTGGGTTATATGAGTACGACTTTGAGACTCACAGACCAACCCTCCGAGAGGGATCACGCGAATATGTTAGAATCATCCGCGAATCTAAGTAGGATATTGATTTTTCGCGCTCTTTCACAAATCTCGAAAATGGATGTGTATCTACACTATCCGATTTTCGAGATTTGCAAAATAGCATCGAAAGAGCAACATCCTTTTTTAAGTAGGGGCTCAAGTTTTAGCTAATTTAAGTTATTTGTAATCAGTTACTTAGGTCCTATCATCTTGCTTGGATTTACCGCATTGTCGAACTCTTTTTCAGAGAGTAGATTAAGTTTAATCGCTGCTTCTTTTAGTGATGTCCCCTCAGTAAAGGCGAGCTTCGCTATTTTAGCTGCATTATCATACCCAATCACTGGGTTAAGCGCAGTGACAAGCATGAGCGAATTTTGTAAATACTCTTCGGCTCTTTTCTTATTCACTTTCATGCCACGGATACAAAACTTGGTGAAACATGTCATTGAATCTGATAGCAATTCTATCGATTGAATTAAGTTGTGAATCATCATCGTTTTAAAAACATTGAGCTCAAAGTTACCACGTGATCCGCCAATTGTGATCGCTAGATCATTGCCCATCACTTGAGCGCAAACCATATTAAGAGCTTCACACTGAGTGGGATTCACCTTGCCTGGCATTATAGACGATCCTGGTTCATTTGCCGGCAACTCTAGTTCGAAAAATCCACAGCGGGGTCCTGATCCGAGGAAGGCTAAATCAGTTGAGATCTTCATAAGCGATGTGGCTAAAGTTTTTAGAGCGCCACTTGCATGAACAATAGGATCGTGCGCAGCTAAGGCTGCAAATTTATTTGGAGCAGTGACAAAGGGTAATTTTGTATATTGCGCGATTAATTCAGCCGTTTTAGTGGCAAATTCAGGGTGAGTGTTTAGGCCGGTTCCAACGGCTGTTCCTCCTAAAGCGAGCTCAAAAAGATGAGGCAGTGTTTGCTCAATTCTCTCTTTGCTTTGTTTTAATTGCTCTACGTAACCTGAAAATTCTTGAGGAAATGAAATAGGGGTGGCATCCATAAGGTGAGTGCGCCCAATTTTAATGACCCCTTTGAATTCGACCATTTTTTCTTCAAGAGCACCGATCATCATCGAAAGAGCGGGGAGAAGATGATGAGTGATTTCAGAAGCGGCAGAGATGTGCATGGCTGTTGGGAAAGTGTCATTGGAACTTTGAGACATATTGACATGATCATTGGGATGTATGGGATCTTTAGAGCCTTTATTTCCACCCGCAATTTCTATACCCCTATTTGAAATGACTTCGTTGCAATTCATATTGCTTTGAGTTCCACTCCCTGTTTGCCAAATTCTTAGTGGGAATTGATCATTCCATTTTCCTTCGATCACTTCATCAGCCACTTGCATAATTAATTTCGCTTTATCTTCTGGTAATTTTCCAAAAGCGAGATTTGCTTCGGCGGCAGCTTTTTTTAAAGTGGCCATCGCTTTGATTACAGAAGGGGGCATCGTTTGAGTGCTGATTGGAAAATGGTGGAGAGATCGTTGTGATTGAGCGCCCCAATATTTTGAGTCATCAACTTCAATTTCACCCATAGAGTCGGTTTCAATTCTTTTACTACTCATAGTTTGTCCTTAAATAATGCTTATTGTATATCCCACATATAAGAGAAGAAGAAATATTCCCGATCCCCAGGATAATTGTTTTTTTAGTTTCATCATGAAAAAAAGAATAATGGCGGTGGCTAATAAAATATAACTATCAGTTTGAAGAGCTTTAGATGAAATATCAAGAGGGTAAACAAGTGCGCATATTCCTAAAACTCCAAATATATTAAAAATATTGGAACCAATTAAATTGCCCATTGTTAAATCAGGATGACTATTTCTTGCTGAATATATACAAGTTGCTAATTCTGGCAATGATGTGCCTAGCGCGACTAAAGTAACGGCGATCACACTATTTGGTATAGAAAAAGTCTTCGCAATAGCTATAGCGGATTCTATAAACAATTTGCTACCAAATACTAATAAAATTGCACCTAGAGCTATCCACAGAATTTGAATCCATGTTTTCTCTTTTTTTTCTTCATTTTGTGGTCTTCCTAAGGTATGGCGCAATTTAATTTGAATCCACATTGTGGCAATCATACCTGCTACTAAGATTGCGCCGCCCCATCTTGGAATTTCTCCATATGAAACAAAAATAGCTAAAAGCACTGAAGCGATTAGCATGATAGGAAGTTCGATTTTGTGTAGGCGCTTATCAGGTTTAATGGGACTAATTAAGAGAGAAATCCCTAGAATCAAGAGGGTATTGATGATATTCGAACCAATGATGTTGCCAACAGAAATCGTATCAGATCCTTTAATTGTGGCAAATAAACTGACAAGCAACTCTGGCGACCCGGTTGCTATAGCTACTACAGTAAGCCCAACAACTAACTTGCTTATCCCCAGTGATATAGCAATATTTGAAGCTCCTACCACTAAAAATTTAGCGCCCCCATATAATAGTGCGATGCCAACAAGAGCTAAGATAATGGTGATAATTAGGGCCAATTGAAATTCTCCATAAAATTCCATAGATACCCTCCACATATTTAATTAGCAACTGAGAAGTTGTAATCTACTTATGCTTAATTAAATAGACTGTTTTATGAGGAATAAGTCTTTTAGGAAAAGGAAAAGATAAGCCTATTGCCTGTGGCTAAAAATTGCTTTGTGTGCGATGATTGAGCCAAAATAATTTTGGATTTTTATGTCTCGCACTATCTCTTGCAACTTAAATAAACATATAGATCAAACTGTTACCATTTCTGGATGGATTAATAATGTTCGAGCTATGGGTAAGCTGAATTTTCTTATTATTCGCGACCGCTCTGGATTTATTCAAGTTGTTGTTGAGTCAAAAGAAGAGTTTCAAAAAGTGCGCTATTTGTATCCTGGTTCAATTGTCAAAATTGAAGGTCAAGTGGCTAAAAATGATCAACTTGACTCTGGTTGTGAAATTATTAATCCTAAGATTATCATTGAAGTGGCTGTTAATGAGCCTCCAGAAATTGAATACTATAAGCCTGAAATACCGTCGGATCTTGAATTTATTTTAGATAATCGCCCAATATCACTTCGCAACCGTAAAATCCAAGCTGTATTTAAAATCCAAGCTGAAATTGTTCACGCCTTTAGACTTTATATGCATGATGAGGTAGGAGCTGTTGAGTTTTTTGCTCCTAATATTATTGGCGCCTCCTCTGAAGGGGGATCGGAATTTTTCAATGTCGATTATTTTGGTTATCAAGCTACACTAGCTCAAAGCTCTCAGCTCTATAAGCAAATGATGGTGGGAGTTAATGAGCGAGTATTTGGCCTTATGCCCTTTTTTAGAGCGGAGAATTCTAATACAACTAGACACTTGACTGAAGGAAAACAGTTTGAATTCGAAATGGGATTTTTTGATCATTGGCATGAAGTTTTAGATGTTCAAGAAGGGGTTATGAAATCGATCATCTCTCACTTGGAAAAAGTGTGTCAGCCTGAACTTAAAGTATTAGATGTTGAATTAGCTAAGGCGCCGGTAGATGTTAAAATTCCGCGCGTTTCTTTTAAAGAAGCTTTGGAAATTTGCTTTAAACGAAATGGTATTGATGAGAGAGGGGAGTCTGATTTAAGCCCTCAAGCTGAAAAAGAATTGTGTAAGTACGCTTGTGAAGAGTTTGGAACAGACTTTATATTTATCACTGATTGGCACACAGAAAAGCGCCCATTTTATTCATTCCCTAATGAGAAAGATCCATCGTTGACAAATACATTTGATTTGCTTTGCGCTGGTTCTGAAATCACTTCTGGTGGTCAAAGGCGACATAAACACGATTCAATGGTCGAAGGGATTAAAGAAAAAGAGATGGATCCAGAAAACTTTGGCGATTACTTAAGTATTTTTAAAGGGGGTATGCCGGCACATGGTGGATTTGGCATGGGCTTAGAGCGTCTCACGATGAAATTGCTCAAGCTTGAAAATATTAGAGAAGCTTCGCTATTTCCATCTGACCCCAAACGGATAGCTTCAAATCGCATTCGCAAGAAAATGTTTTTTGGCTCTGAAAATGTGCGCAATGAAATCATTAGACTTCTTAAAGCGGCTGAATTTGAGTTTGATCATAAAGAGCATGAACAAACACCTACATCTGAAGATTCGGCGAGAGTGCGCGGTATTGAGCTAAGCCAAGGGGTAAAAGCGATTATTGTGCGTGGCAAAAAAAGTAAGAAGAATTTCCAAATCAACATTCCAGGTGATGAGCGCATTGACATGAAAGCTGTGGCTAAGATTATTGGTGAAAAGTGTGAATTTGAAGATCCAAAAGTGATCGAAGAGAGATTTGGATTGGTGATTGGATCAATTCCTCCTTTTGGGAACTTACTCAACTTAGAAACCTACTTTGATGAAGTATTGACTACGCAACCTAAAGTAGCCTTCAACTGCGGACTTTTGACCGAATCAGTGATTATGAAAGGGGAAGACTTGGTTGCAGTGGTGCAACCCACTTTAGGTGATTTTGTTAAGAAAACTGCTGACTAATCTCTAAAGAAAAAGTCGATGTTCAATTAAAAAAGCTTACTTTTTAAACACGCTCCTCACATATTATCATATTTCCTCTCCTATTTATTGAAATTGGATCTATTGTAGTAAAACGTTATATTTGTACAAGCTTGTAGTTAATTGATGAATTATCTAAAATAAGCTTTTTTATTCATATTCTTGGCAAAAAGTTGAACGGTAAACGCAATAGCCCTATTGGGCTTATAATCTATATATTAGCGGCTCTATTTCTTTTTTATGAGATGGCTTTACAAGTCTCTCCTAGTGTTATGACTTTTGATCTGATGAAAGATCTCAAGCTTGATGCAAAAAGCTTAGGGATTATGTCGGCTTGTTATTTTTATAGCTACACTCTTATGCAAATTCCAGCAGGCCTTTTGTTTGATCGATTTGGTCCTAGAATATTACTCACTTGCGCCACTTTAGTCATTGCAGCCGGGGGCTTATTTTTCGGATTAACAACGACTGCCTATTTTGCTGCAGTGGGTCGTTTTTTAATGGGAATAGGCTCTGCTTTTGCTTTTATCGGAGTATTAACGGTTGCGGCAAGATGGTTTTCTGCCAAATATTTTGCTTTTTTAGTAGGTGTTGCTCAGTTTTTAGCTGCCATGGGCGCTATGGGTGGTGAGTTGCCACTTGCTGGCGCTGTTAATGTTCATGGATGGCGCTGGACTATTAATGCTTTAGCTATTGGTGGTATATTTTTAGCCGTAGTTATTGCTCTAATTGTTCGCGATAGACCTACTGATTTACATGAAGACCATCTCTCATCAAACTTTAGTATTGGAAAGTCACTCAAAGAGATCTTTTTAAAAGGACAAACCTATCCTATTGCTATGTATGCATTTTGTGGTTGGGCTCCTGTTGCTGTTTTTGCTGCACTTTGGGGAGTGCCCTACTTGATGCGTAGATATAGCATAACTAATACTCATGCCGCTCTTATTGTCGCCATGATTTGGGTGGGTATCGCTGTTGCGGCTCCACTTCTTGGTTGGTTTTCAGACAAATTAAAAAAACGGTGTTTATTACTTCGCGCGGCTTCTGCTCTTGGTCTAGTCGCTTCATTAACTATGTTATATGTGCCAACATTGCCACTTTGGATAAACTATCTGCTGATGTTCTTATTTGGTGTAGCTTCTGCTGGTCAAATCTTAAGTTTTGCCTTAGTTAAAGATATTAATAGACCATCTGTAACTTCAACAGCTATTGGTTTTAATAATATGGCAAATGTCGCTGGAGGCGCTATTTTTCAACCCTTAGTTGGCTTTATGCTCGATAAAGGATGGGATGGTCAAAGTATTAATGGCGTGCCCGTTTATTCGATTAAGGATTACCATTTAGCTTTATTTGTTGTGCCACTTTGTTTCCTTATAGGGCTAATCATGAGTACATTTTTTATAAAAGAGACTCATTGTAAACCTGTTTATGATCCTTACCAAGATACCCTTACCTAATGGCCCTGTTGAAAAACAAGTTTGATTAGTCGAGCATCGCCTTTTCGTTTACTTTCTAAAAAATCTTATCTTGTAAACACACTCCTAATATGACCTACACATTTGAATGTAAAGCCGGCTTTACATTCAAATGCATAAATCATTGTTAATGAACAATTTATCATAAATACCATGAAACTTTGTTTTTTAGGCAAGAGAGGGGTTGCAATATTTATGGTGCTTGAGCATAAGGAGGTAAATTTAGGAATCTAGTATGAATCAAGCGAGACGTCGCGAAATAATTTCTTGGTGTCTGTTTGATTCTGGTCAATCGGCATTTTCAACCATTATTGTCACGTTTGTCTTCAGCGCTTATTTTGCTAAAATGGTAGCGCCATCAGAAGTGCAAGGAATTTCTGATTTTGGTTGGGCGCTAAGTTTTTCTGGTTTACTAGTTGCTATAATATCACCATTTTTAGGCGCTATAGCTGATCACACGTCAAAGAAAAAACCGTGGATTTTTACATTTACACTTTTGGGTATTTGCGCCACAGCCTCTTTGTTTTTTGTACAACCCTCGTCAAAGTTTTTATTTTTAGCGCTGGGACTTTTTGTTTTAGCAAATACAATTGTTGAAATGACTCAAGTATTTTATAATGCTTATTTGCCCATATTGGCTCCTCAAAGAAAGATAGGAGCGATTTCAGGATTCGGTTGGGGGTCTGGCTATATTGGTGGGCTCTTTGCTCTTGTTATTGCTTTAGCTTTATTTGTTCAAGCTCACTTTATTTCACATGAAAACTCACTCAATATTCGTTCGACAATGTTACTGGCGGCAGGCTGGATGTTTCTTTTTTGTGCCCCCTTTTTTATCTTTGTAAAAGATCACTACTTTTTACAAAAAAGTGAAAAACATGTAGTTCAATCGGGGATTAAAAATGTATTCACCACTATTAAAGCAGCCAGAAAACATAAAGAGATGTTCCGCTTTTTAATAGCGCGCCTACTTTATACAGATGGTATTAATACATTACTTAGTTTAGGTGGAGTATTTGCGGCTATTATTTTTGATATGCCGTTTGAAGAGCTCTTAATGTTTGGCATTTCGATGAATATTTCAGCTGGATTTGGGGCATTTGTCTTGGCTAAATTTGATGATAAGATTGGTTCTGCTAAGATGATATTGCTAACATTAGTGGCCATTATTGTCTTTGGTATGGGGATTATAGTGACGCGAGATAAGATGATATTTTGGTTGATAGCTTTAATATTAGGACTTTTTATTGGTCCAGTGCAAGCGGCTTCAAGGAGCTTTATGGCTCATCTGGCACCTAAAAAAATGATGACTCAAATGTTTGGACTTTATGCGTTATCAGGGAAAGTCACCTCATTTATTGCTCCATTTTTTGTTGCAACAATAACTAGAATTACGCACTCTGAGCGTTTAGGAATGTCAGCGGTTTTTGTCTTAATGGCGATAGGAGCTATTATTTTATTACCCATCATAAAGAGGAAATAGTATGCCGATTAGTAAAGTGAATGAAATAGAACTTTTTTATGAAGTAAAAGGGAAAGGAGAGCCGCTTCTTATTATTCCTGGTATTACTTGTGATCACAAATGGGCTGATGCTTTATTGCCTGAATTAACTCAACACTTTGAAGTGCTTTTAGTCGATTCACGAGGAGTTGGTTTAAGTAGTGCGCCTGAAGATGATTATACAGTAAAGATGATGGCTAAAGATATTTTTGAGTTAGTTCAAAAGCATAAATGGAAAAAACCTCATGTATTGGGATCATCTTTAGGGGGAGCTATTGCGCAAAGGTTAGTTTATGATAATCCTGAAAGCTTTGCAAAGCTTATATTATCTACAACATGTATGAAATTTCTAGCTCCAACTGTGAAAATGTTTGAAGTATTGAGTGATTTATATGCGATAAGTGCACCTCGAGAAGTAATGGTAAAAATGCATATGGCAATTGCTAATGGAGATAAATTTTTAAGTGATAAGTATAAATCGGAAGAAGCTTATACAGCGATGATTGAGCACCCCCATTTTCAAACAGCTATTGGTTATCGTGGTCAGTTTGCAGCTTTAAAAGAGTTTAATTCGACGAATTGGGCTGCTAAAATCAAAAATCCCACTCTCATTATTGGAGCAGATGAAGACTTGATTTGTCCTATTGAGCAGTCATTTGATTTACATGAAAAAATTGAGCAGTCTCATTTGATGATTATTCCTCAATCTGGCCATGCAGTCTCTGTTGAACAAACAGATTTATATGTTGAGCACATCATTGATTATTTAGAAAATGATACTCCCACTATTGCTCAGGTGGCCATTTAAAGGGTTTGTCGAAAAACAAGTCTAGCTAATTGAGCATCGCCTTTTCAAGAAAATCGCAAATAGGTATGCCCAAGTATCACCTAATTTGCAATTTCATCCAACATATAGGTTGAGATAAATTCTTGCAATTGACAAAGCCTATTTTGTTATTTATGATCACTCTTTTTAAATGAACGCACTTTATCTGCAATTTTTCTTTCTTTCATCAATAAATAACTTCTAAGAGCTTTAGTTTCTTTAGTAGAGACAACAACTACACATTTGCTATTTAAAACTGTCGTTTGAATTGTACGAGTGATTAAATAACGTTCACGAAGTTGCTTGATGGTTTCACCCTTTTTATTAATTACTATCTTATCATAGCGATCAGTTGATACCATTTTTAGGGTCTGGGCCGCTGGAACAAAGCAACTTGGAACTTTAAAAGTTTGACAAGGAATATAGCTGTCTTCTCCTCGCTCTTCATTCCACTCTTCTATTTTACCCGTTTCTATGCTAATAAAATCGGGTATATGTGATACTTTTTCATGAGTCAGCACATAGTGAGTATATTTAAGTGTGGCAAGAGCATCAATCTTACATCCGAAATTGCTCACTTGCCTTGCTCCTTCACTAAAAAGAGCGATGACTCCCTTTGGTGGTTTTTTTGCTAGTGCTAGTGCAAAGTGTGAAGGGAATTGAGTTTGATCAATACTATCCATGACTATTACATATAATTGATCATCTTCTAAGCTGTAATGGCAGTACACTGGAACGACATGGGGTGAATCGGGTGAAGTTACAATCATGGCAAAATTTCTGCCACAAGCGCCTAAGTCTTTTCTTTTTGTTATAACTTTCATTGCTTCTTCAGGAGAACAATATTTGATTTCTAACCCATATTTTTCATAGTAGTGCTCACTATAAATTCTCATCGCTGTTTCAGTAGGAGAGTTTCTAATGTATACATCTGGATCTAATATTTCTGTGCGTTTTATTAACCCGCTATCACAGTCAATGTAGCTCTCTAAGTCACCCTTTTGACTCATAGATAATCCCATTTTTTCTACTAAAGCTGTGATTTCGATTTCGCCGGCAAATAGATGAGATTCTTCTACTTCTTCGATGTGTCTTACAGTTAAGGGATCTATATTTAGTACTGGTGAAGCCATTTTTTTTCCTATTATATCTATATAGTATAACATGTTTTTTGGAATTATAAAAGAAATTTCACAACGTGTAACAAGCTTATAATAAGCATGTTATGAGAAGCGTTGCGTATGAGAAAATAAGCGTAACCTATTAATTAGAAGTCACTTATCTCTTTGAATGTAAAGCGGCTTTACATGGGTCTTTTGTCTACTTTCTCAAGCTCTTGCAGTTTTACGAGAAGATTGTAATTTTGCCAGAGAGGTCTCATCTTCATCCCTTTCTGTTTCACGCGAGGATTTCTGTTTAGAGTTAAGACTTGTCGATAATTGTTGAGCTTTTTTGATCATTTTATGCTCTTTTAGAGCGCCATATCGATAAAATGTTTTCCGCTTAGTCTCAATATAGAAAGATCTAGTTGCAGCTTGATTAGTAATACTGAGGGTTCTTTCGTAAGTTCGAGAATATTTGGCTCTTTGCTCTTTTGCAGTAACCCCTTTACGATTAATGGCGATATCTTCAAAAGCACCCCTCGCTAGATCGTCTAATCTTTCAGCAGCGGGGACAAAGCAAGAGGGGATCTTAAAGCAGATCACTTCAACAGTGTGTTTGCGCCAAGTTTTATCCTCATAATAACAAAGGGGATGGCTTTCTGTTTTTCCTATAAAATCAAGCAGATGAACTACCTTCATATTATTAAGTACAAAATGAGTTGTCTTGAGAGTAGTTAAAGCATCGACTTTGCATCCTACAAAGCCTATTTGTCGATACCCTATTGAGAAAATAGGGATTATTTCTGCTATATTAAGTATGGCTAATTTTTCTCCAATTTCTGTTGCACTTGAAATTTGTTCTATAGAATCCATCACTAAAATGTAGAGTTTTGAGTCTTTTTGGCTGTAGTGACAATACAATGGAACCACATGAGAAAAATTTTCTTCAGATACGACTATAGTAAAGCTCTCTTTTGATCCAGATTTATGGTGCTGCATAATATATTTAATCGCTTGAGTTGGGTTGAGAAGCCTTATGGGGAGTTTGTATTTATTATAGTAATGATTTGAAAAAAAATGGATCCCATTTTCTGAAATTGTAAACCTTTCATGATAGCTCGCATCGTTAATATAAGATTGTTTTATAAGAGTGGGCTTGCCCACTTGTTCCATTAAAACTTCTTTTGCAACTGTGTCTAGATTATACCTTGTGGCTGTTTCAGTTAAGGATAGTTCATGAGTTGGAAGCTCTTGCATTAAGTCTGACTGCTCTTTATATGTAAAATAGTCACTGATTACTTGATTTGGTTGTGATATTGTTGCTAAAAGTGCCATTTTTCCCTCTAGAGCTAAATTGGGTACATTATACGCTAAATCAAAAAATAGATCAAGAGTAAGAAAAAAGCGCAACCAGTTAGTAATTAACCAGTTACGCTTAATGGTGTAGAACGAATTAAGAGAGCTTATTTTTTATCGTCTTTTTCAACGATTTCAACTTCAGCTTCTTCAATATTGTCTTTCTTTTCTTTGCCTGCAGTGGCACCAGCATTACCAGGGTTTGCCGCTTGTGGTCCACCTGCTTGAGGTCCAGCGCCAGCTTGTCCTTGATTCATGTGCTCGCCAATTTTTTGGATTGTTGTGTTAAGAGCTTCAGTAGAAGCTTTCATTTGTTCCACACTATTGGCTCCAATGGCAGCTTTCACAGCTTCAACTTTATCCTGAATCTCTTTAGCTACATCACCCGGGATTTTATCCTTGTAATCAGTCAGAGCTTTTTCAGCGCGGAAAACAAGAGCATCAGCGTTGTTTTTTACTTCAACAGCTTCTTTTTTCTTAGCATCTTCAGCCTTGTTGATTTCAGCATCTTTTACCATGCGCTCGATTTCATCATCTGAAAGACCAGATTTGGCTTCGATTTTGATCTTTTGCACTTTATTAGTGCCAAGATCTTTGGCTGAAACATGCATAATACCATCAGCATCGATATCAAATGCAACTTCAATTTGTGGTGATCCTCTTGGTGATGGAGGGATCTCTGTTAAATCAAAGCGGCCAATCTCTTTATTATCTGCAGCCATTTGACGCTCACCTTGTAGTACTACGATAGTAACGGCAGGCTGGTTATCTGCTGCAGTAGAGAAAACTTGCTTTTTCTGAACTGGGATTGTTGTATTTCTCTCAACGATTGGAGTTAATACTCCACCTAAAGTTTCAATTCCAAGAGATAAAGGGATAACATCCAAAAGTAAAACGTCTTTAACGTCTCCACCTAAAACTCCACCTTGAATAGCAGCGCCAATCGCTACAACTTCATCAGGATTAACCCCTTGGTGTGGCTCACGCTTAAAGATCTCAATCACTTTTTCTTTTACTCTTGGCATACGTGACATTCCACCCACTAAGATGACATCATCAATCTTATCAGCTGTAACGCCAGCATCTTTTAAAGCTTTCTCACACGGAGCCACACATCTATCGATTAATGAAGCTGTTAGTTCTTCAAGCTTTGCTCTTGTTAAAGTTAGATTTAAGTGCTTAGGACCTGAAGCATCCATTGTGATAAATGGCTGATTGATTTCAGTTTGAGCTGTTCCAGAAAGTTCGATTTTAGCTTTTTCAGCGGCATCTTTTAAGCGTTGAAGAGCCATCTTGTCTGTTGAAAGATCGATGCCATGTTCTTGCTTGAATTCGGATAAAAGCCAGTTAATAACTGCGATATCGAAGTCATCACCACCGAGGTGAGTGTCACCATTAGTTGATAATACTTCAAAAACGCCATCGCCAATTTCTAAAACAGAAACGTCAAATGTTCCTCCACCAAGGTCAAATACGGCAATTTTTTGATCTTTACCTTGCTTATCTAGTCCATAAGCTAAAGCAGCGGCAGTTGGCTCAGGAATAATACGTTTTACGTTTAGTCCAGCTATTTTACCAGCATCTTTAGTTGATTGCCTTTGTGAATCGTTAAAATATGCAGGAACTGTGATCACAGCTTCTGTCACTTCTTCACCAAGATAAGCTTCAGCAGTTTCTTTCATTTTGATTAAAATTTGAGCTCCAACTTCCTCTGGAGAGAGTTGATTGCCATCCACTTCAATAACAGCGTCGCCATTTGAGTTCGCTACGACTTTGTAGGGAACTGTTTTTGCTTCTTCTTGAACTTCAGTAGCTTTTCGGCCAATAAAACGCTTTGAAGACGCGATAGTTCTTTCTGGGTTAGTTACAGCTTGACGTTTAGCAGGCACACCAACGAGTCTATCTGAGCCTTTATAAGCTACGACAGATGGGGTTGTTCTTGTTCCTTCAGAGTTAGCGATAACTTTTGCTTGTCCGCCTTCCATAACAGCCACACAAGAGTTGGTTGTTCCGAGGTCAATTCCGATAATTTTTCCGCTTGATTTCTTTTTAGACATAGTGTCTCCTTGTTTAGCTTTTTTTATTTAAACTTTTTCTGGGGCAGGTTCTTCAGTTTTAGGTTTCTTGGCTACTTTCACACGTGCAGCTCTTAAGATCCGATCGCCCCGTTTGTAGCCACATAAAAATTCTTTAACAATAGTGCCTTCGGCAATATCGTTGGTCTCTTCTACTTCGACAGCTTCATGAATGTCAGTATCAAATTGTTTTCCTTCAGAAGAAAAACTTTCAACGCCATGAGTAGAGAGGACATCTTTAAATTGGTTCATTAACATTTTAAAACCCATTGCCCAATTTTTTGTTTCATCGTTCATTTGATCGGTAAAGCTGAGGGCATTTTCAAAGTTGTCAATGGGAGTCAAAAACTCTAAAATGATATTTTCCGCGGCAAACTTGGTCATTTCGCCCTTTTCTTTTTGGAGTCTTTTACGCGTGTTCTCGAGTTCAGCCAAAGAATGTAGGTATTTTTCTTTAAATTCACGCGCCTCTTTTTGAGCAGCTTTAAGTTGCTCCATTTGTAGATCAGACATTGTCATTGGCTCGATCTTTTCTTTATTCGGTTTTTTAGGGGCAGGCTTTTTATCTTTCATACTATCTTATGGGGTTTGGTTTTCGATGAGCATTTGATTACCATCACAAGTTATGCTCGAATGACTTGGATGGGGATTTCGGTATGTTATTTTATTCTTACAAAGAGTTTTTGTTAAGCTTTCACTTAAGATTTTGGAATAATTTTTCAAGAGGCCAAATATTTTTTTATAATCGAGACGATCTGGCCCTAAAATGGCAATAGCGCCAACGGCGGCATTATTTAAGAAGTAGGGGATGGCAATAAGTGAAGTTCCGCCTGAAGTTTTCATATATGGGTCTAGGTCTGATCCAATCCAAAATTTTAATTCTTTTGATCTGAAACAATCAGATAGTAGCGATCTAATAAATGAGCTACTTTCAAACAAAGAGAGTGACGCAGACAAAATGGCTAAATCTTTAAATTCGCGATGTTTAAGTAAGTTAGAGAATCCGCTTTTATAGACATCTTCGCGATCAAAATTACTATAGGCGATTATATGGCGTAAAACGACTTCGTTATAAATTTGGTTAGCGAAGCTGAGTTCTTTATCACTGAGTTTGGGTTGCGCGCTATTGATAATGCGATAGAGGAAAAAATCTTCAATTCTTTTTAATGAGAAATGGCTTAATTTTTCAGGGGAGAAAATAGTTTCTGTGTGGACAAAACCAAAGTTGGTCATTAAGACGCATAAAAAACGGTTAGCATCTAAAGAGACAAGCTTCACATTATTGATCATATCTTGATCGAATCTTGGAGCGAGCATAAAGCAAGCGCAACCTGAAAGCTCAGATAAAGTTTCTAGTCCTTGCTGAAGGTGAGTTTTAAGTTCTTTTTGCTCTTTTTGTAAAACAGCAGTGAGTAAATTGAGGTCATTTTTGCCAATTTCACGATTTTTTTTATGATTATGGGCATAAAGTTTATAAGCGTGCTCACTGGGTATTCTTCCACCTGAAGAGTGATGTTGAATCAAATAGCCTTCCTCTTCAAGAGTGGCAAAATAGTTGCGAATGGTGGCAGAGCTAAAATCTTTGAAGCGATAATCACGCAATGTATTGGAGCCTACGGGAGTGCCGCTCTCTATATATAGTTCGATTAGGCCAAAGAGAACGGCTCTTTCTCGTTGACTCTTAGAGAGTTTAGGTGACTGTGATACTTTGTTTCGTGGCAATTTACAAACCTGATTGCTAATTTAAGCTAGATCATAGCAAATAAAGCAAACCTATGCAAGGTTTTTTAGCACTCCAATGCCGATAGTGCTGAAAACAAATATTAGCGCAGCGTAAAAACCTGAGGCACATGGATTAAAATATTTACTTACAAAACTGTTTTCAAAAACTAGTAAGATGTGGTTATGTGAAGGAAAAATCTAAACATCAAAGAGAGAAAGAAATGAGTGGAGTGAGACCGCCAGAAGGATATCAGCCCTTAGCAGGTGGACCAGAAGAAGTAGAAGAAAGGCCGTCATCTGTTTTAAATAAATTATCAAGTGGGGTAAAGGCTTTAGTTACTGCGATTCCAGTTGGGGGGAGTCATACTCCATTAGATGGAGAAAGAGTTTCGATAGGAAGAACATCTAAGTCTGATAAGCTTAAACAAATACGTGAACATTTAATATCTAAAGGAGAATAGATATGGCAAAAGTAGAAGGATCAGCAGCACCGAATTTTGAATATCCAGCGGAAGACTATAATGAAGTAAGTGAAGTGCGCGATAGAGCGGAAATCATCAAAGGGCCATGGAAAGGGTCAGCCGAGCCAATAACAGGCCGAGCGACTGACCAAGTGCCTAAGCCTAAGCGAGTTACACCAGACTGGGTAAGAGGAATGATTTCCGGAATGGGCAACATTGGCGGCTAGCACTCACGCAGCCGTTTGTGTGTAGATTAATTCAGCTTATTTGTTAAGACCTTGTATAGAATTGAGCTCGAGTTTGAAATCAAATGAGAGCGTATTCTTATTCTTGGATATCCCCTAGGGTCCAAGAGTGGTTTTCATCGTCTTCAATTTTCCCTTTTTGAATGAGTTCGAGCAATTTTAGCATAAGAGAGAGATTTGATTTTTCAGCCCCAATAGCTTCCATTTTAGCGTGTAATAAATAATGGTTCTCGGTTTCAGCCAAAAAATTTCCATCTCTTTCAGGAGTAAATTTTTGTGAGCGAAAATCAGAAATCTGAATAGGACCCATATTGTGATCAAAATATTCAGCCTTGTATTTCGTATATAAATTAACTGTGATTGTATTGTCAGAGTTAACCATAACTTTAAATAATGCTCGAGTTGTAGTAGTTTGCGCTTTGATATATAGACACTTATATTTTTCATAGGAGCCATATGCGAAGATATACTCTTTCTTCTTAAATTCTTCTGCTGTTTTTGGCCATAATTGATCTTTGTTGGCTTTAATAGCTGCTTCAAAAAGGGCTGCAAAAGCTATTATACTTTTTGCCTTTTCAACTTTTTCAGGTTTGCTTCCGAGTAAGTCTTCGGTATACATTCGATAGGGTTGGTAAACTGCATTTAAATATAGCACTGAAGTAAAAATAGCTGTAATTGTAACCAATCCTACCAATAATATAGGCTTAAAAGATCTTGTATATAGTACTGAAGCCCCAATACAAATAGCAACTGTTTTTAATATTCTTCTAGCAACGAGTTCTACTTCGATCGACTGTTTATAATCAAACGGAGTACTATGCGGATTGCGTTTGCCATCTAGCAAAATATAGGAGCCCAACACTGATTCACATAAGTTTTGTAACCACTCAAATTTCCAAGGTAAAAAAGAATTAAAAGTAGGGAGAGGGGGGACAGCGCTGCCAAAACCAAATTGAGAAAATCGATTTTCACCAAGAGTAATTTTGGGCTCGTCCCTACTAATTGGTGTAGCAGCGGTTGCAGATGCCATGTTGTCTCTCCTAGGTTTTTTAACTCAACTTGGGTTCTTAAGGAGAAAATTGTACTATATCTCAATAAACAAAGTCAAGATTCATTAAAGATGATGGGTAGTATGTCTACAATCGTAGGTGACCAGTGGGCTCCTTTCTCATAGACCATCTTGGATGCGATGTAACATGATATAATCGCTTTTTTATGAATGTCAGGTATCTCTTTCATAACCCGATCGGCAAATTTATTCCGAATAATAGGTATTATATATTCAAATATACACTTGTTCATAGGGGAATTTGGGTTAGTCGGTAAAGTTTGCTCTTTTAAAAAATTCAATATTTGATAGGTGTATTCGTTGATGCGAGCTGATATTGTGTCCGATATATCTATTAAGGACTCTAAAGTCTCATCGTGGGTCTTTAAGATCAATTGCGCTTCAAGCCGCGCCTTTTCCCGAATGAAATCCAATATTTGGGGCATTATCTCTTCTTTTGAGCTTAAAAATTCTTCTTCACTCATTGTGAGTCCCGTTAGCACTTCACAAGAAGAACAAATGACTCCACCTTTATTCGCTGAGCTATCTTTAATGATAATCACCCCTTTCTCTTCTAAAGCATAACGAGCCTGAGGTGTCACATATAAATTGGCAGCTTCTATTATTGCTTTTGATGTGGGCTTTCCTGTTTCATCTAGATAGTCTTCATAGTTATCGATATTGAGCGTTCTAGGCCTGCCCCCGGCAGGGATGAAAATATCAACTATAGTTTGATGTAAATTATGACGCAAAATATGGTTCATCTCATTTCCAGAGATCCAATCTTGTATCAGTTTGCCATCTATTTTTTTCCAACATAGCGTTTGAGTGGCGTATTGACTCTCTTCTCTTTTAGAAAAGGTGTCGAGTAAAAAGCCACCATCATGTAAGAGTTCTGCTGGATAATAGTGCAAGGGTTGCACATTATGGAAAAGCTCAGCTAATTGATCCAAATCTAGCCCTTGAGGATCATATATAGTTCCTGAAACATCGGTCATAGCTAATATTTTGGCAGTGTTAGGGTAGTATTTGCGTAAGTTGAGAATTTGATTGCCCGCTACATCGCCATCGGGTCCACCTGATATTTTTACTGTGAATGGGTCTTTTTCAGGGTTAATGTCTAGGTATTTTAACACTTCGTGCATGTAGACATTTACACCTAATGATGTAACTCCATACTCTTTATGATTAATTCCCGTAGTGGGTTTAGAAGAAATAAATGAGGGCCCAGGTTTGTAACCTGTTAATTTAGAGTAATTTGCGATCCAAATTATCATCGAGTTGTGCATGTTTTCATCGGGACCTAAATAGAGATACTCGGGTTGTTTTAAATAGTCTAGTGTGTCTCTAGCTTTTAAAGAGCCGTCATCGTTGCAATTGACAATGGTTAATAAGCTATGAACATAAGCTCGTTGACTTTGGTATAAGTAGACAATTTGTTGCTCTTCTCTGTATGCTTTAAGCTGCTTTTCGATTTCTTCACTGGATATTTTTGCGTTTTTAAGTTCATTAGCAAAAATTCTTTCAGCAGGTTTTAAAATTGAGAAAGTGTCTAGGAAAATGATCCCTTTAGCGCCCCCTTCAGGGATATCTTTATTTTTCTTATGCTGAGTATAAGCGAGGTTATAACACTCAGAAAATACGTTATTGCGCTCCACTTCCATTTGTTCGAGCCGCCTTGGCATTACAGAGCGAAGACCTCCTCTAGCTAAATCTTCAAACCGAATATGAAAGCCGATAAAACAAAGACCAGAAATATAGAAAATACCATAGGGGAGTTGAGGAAAAGTATTCAAGAATTCATAAGGTAAGCGATTCATGATTTCAGGATCTATTCGGAAAGAAAAGGCGCTTTTATTAGTACGGAAAAAATTGGTTTTTAATGTGTTATCAATAAAATGCAGGGCCATGGAGAGGACATTTTTTCTTCTAGAGTCGATTGTCATTTGTCCCGTATCGAGTTGTTGGACATTATTTAAGAATTTTTTTTTCGATTGGGCGTAGTATTCTTTGTTGTGTTTAATGGGGTGGAAGCGAAATTCGAAAATTTTACATAGCTGAGTTGTGAGTTCTGGGTGGCGACAAAAACCTTCTTCTACATTATCAAGCGAGTAGAGGTTAGGATCTGCATGAAGGAGCATTTGGTGGACAAATCGTATCGCTGCTTTTAAGAAGTTACCTAAGTTCCCTGAAATCATGTATGAGTCGACGAACGTGAGTTCTGTTTTGGGGAATTCGATGAAGTATTTTAGAGTGGTGAGTTCTTGTAAAAAGTCGTGAATATTAGCTTCTTCCCAAGCCGCTTTTTCATGTTGGCCGTGAAGGCCTATTGACATAAGTAAAATGCTATTGTCAGAATAGGGATTTACATAGGTGGCATTCACTCTTTTCATTAGGAGTTTATGGCGAAAAACGAGTTTAGATAAGCGGAATAAAAACTGATGCTTTGGGGTATTTTTCCAAGCTAAAATGATCTGCATGGAAGGGATATCCCCTTTATCTGTCTGCCATTCTTCATTGTAGCGCACTTCATATTGGCAGTGATCGCGGGTTCTTGCTCTAAAAAATAGGTTTAATGCTAAAATTAGCCTTTCTTCAGAAAGAGCGGTTAAGAATCTAGCATTCATCCCTTGAAGAAGTGTTTCAAACTCCTTTTCATCTAGTTCAGGGTTAATTTCATTGATCATGGTGAATATTTCATGCCGCCTTTTTGGCAATATGATAGTATCGACATCGGTAATACTGGCATTATATTCTGTAAAATGGATCAAAGCGATGCGCAAGTTAGCTGTGATTTCTTCAAAAGGGGGAGGAGCGCTTGAAATAAATGATTGGTAGTTTTTTACTCCAACAAATTTAAATTCTTTTAATATGTTCATATCGGCATCGGGTGAGTCTAGACATAAGATGACGATTGAGTCTTTGAAGTGAATTTGAGAGCGATATTCTTGAAGGGGGAAGCCGAGTAGATTATGGGCAATGAGCATAAGTTGGGACTGCTCAATATTATCGAAAAAAGAGGGGTGCATATGATCTTCGAGCCAACGGTAGTAAGTATGAAAGCTTTCGCTTTCATCTTGCATGGCGACTTTAAGTTGTTCGCTTGTTAGGCGACCATGTTGATGCGGCTTATCTATCACATTATCAACTGGTTATGGTTATAGAAAATAGGGTAGTACCTATTCATCCCTCAAATTCAAATCTTAGCTATAAGTACATTTTTATTAAAGCGATTAATCCTATCTTTACAGAAAAGCACAGGTAAAAGTTGACCCCCTGAGGGTAATACAGATTCCATGCATCAGTGACTGGATGTTTGAGTCACTAATGGGTTCGATTGAGCAAATAGAGAGGATATTAAAC